>OZ251705.1:0-974455 GCA_965244305.1 Candidatus Pelagibacterales bacterium
TAAAGTAAAAAAACAAGATAATGAAAAAAGAATTTATAAAATTAAAGACTTTGTTATTTACCCTAAGCACGGAATAGGCCAAATAGTGTCTGTGGAAAAAGACACGATTGCAGGAATAGATATAAATTTTTATAAAATTGAAATTACTAAAGATAAATTAATTTTAACAATTCCTACAAATCAGCAATCTCACTTAAGACCTTTATCAAGTATTAATCAAATAAATAAAGCTATATCTATTTTAAAAGGTAAAGCAAAAGTAAAAAGAACAATGTGGAGCAGAAGAGCTCAAGAATACGAGCAAAAAATTAATTCTGGAGAAATATACCAAATCGCAGAAGTAGTAAGAGATTTAAATAAAAATACTGATATGCCAGTTGATCAGTCATATAGTGAAAGGCAACTTTTCGAAAAAGCATTTGAAAGACTTTTGGGAGAAGTAACTGTCGTTCTTGCAGTGACTGAAGATGAGGCTAAAGAAAAGCTGAATAAAGCTCTTGGCAAAACACCTGAAAAAAATTTAGTAGAATAAAAAAAAACGCCCTCCAATTAGAGAGCGTTTTTTTTGAAAAATACTTATAAAACTATTTTTTTCTTTTCTTAGCTTTAGCTTTCTTTTTCTTTTTAGGAGCAGCTTTTTTCTTAGTTGCTTTTTTCTTTGCTGCTTTTTTCTTTTTTTTAGCCATCTTTATTCTCCTTGTTAGTTTGGAGTTTCACTTAAAAAAATTTTTAAGTGATTCGTTATTAATTCATATAAAAATAATTACGTATCAATGTCAATTGCTAAATAATTTAGAAATTTTTAAAAAAAATTTTTCAAAAATATTTTTTTATTCAATTGAAAGTTTAATTAAAAAAAAATTAAATTAATGTTGATTTATAATACTAAAATGATGTTTTTTTTAATTTTTTGGAGCATAAAAACTATTTAATAGTTCTTTAAAATAATTTTTAATAACATGTCGTTTGATTTTCATTGTTGGAGTTAACATGTTGTTTTCAATAGAAAATGGTTGATTAATTATTGCAAAATTTTTAATTTTCTCAATTGCAGTAAGCTCTTTGTTTACTTTATCAACTACTATTTGAATATCTGCTCTAGTTAAATTAAATTCTTTGTTCAAAACTAAAAGTGCAACTAAATAATTTTTATTATCTCCATAGACAAAAGATTGCTCAATTTCCGGATTAATACAAAGTAAATTTTCAATTTTAGCAGGAGAAATATTATCTCCCCCGGAATTAACGATGATGTCTTTTTTTCTATCAGTAATTTTCAAGTATCCTTCATGATCAATTTCACCAATGTCTCCCGTATGCAACCAGCCATTTTGAATAGCATCATTGGTAGCTTTTTCATTATTCCAATATCTCATCATTAAACTTTCTCCTTGAACAAGAATTTCTCCATCTTGATTAATTTTTACTTTAATATTTTTAAAAGGAACTCCAACGGTTTCAATTTTAATTTTATTAATAGGATTACAAGAAACAACCGGAGAAAATTCTGTTAATCCGTAACCTTGCAATGTTCTAAGACCAACGGAGTTTAAAAAAACTCCAATATTTTTATCTAAAGGTCCGCCTCCAGATATAAACGCTTTTAAATTACCTCCAAAATTTTTTACAACTTTTTTTCTAACAACATAATTCAGAATTTTATTAAACAATCGTTCTAAAATATTTACCTTCTGACCTAAAAAAATTTTACTACCCAGGTCCACAGTTTTTGAAAAAATATACGATTCTTTTAACTTAGGCTGCATTTTGTTATAAAGATTATTATAAAATCTAGGAACTGCAGTCATAATATGTGGTTGAGATATTTTTATAGTCTCCATTAATCTTTCTAAATTTGCACAATAAAAAATTTCTGCAAATAATGCGATTTGCACAAACTGTACGGTATGCTCATATGAATGAGATAAAGGTAGCCAGGTTAAAAATCTAAATTTATTAATTTTTATCTCATTAATAATTTCAATTGCACCTTCAACATTACACAAAATTCCCCCGTGACTTAACAATACTCCCTTTGGCGTTCCTTGTGTTCCTGAAGTATAAATTATACAAGCAGGATCTGTTCGTTTAATTTCACAATGATTATTAATTTTATTATTTTTAATGTCATAAAAATAAGTGACATCAGAATTTGTATTTTCTTTATCAAACAAGATAATAAATTGCAGTTTATAATTAATATTCTCACATGCTTTTTGAATAGTGTTTAATAGTTTAGCGTTCGATACTATTAATCCTTTGGGCAAACAGTCATTTAAAATAAATTCAAAATCTTTAACCGTATAAGTCGTGTAGTTAGGAACTGTAATCGCACCCGATTTTAAAATTGCCAAATCACTCAAAAGCCATTCTGGCCTATTTTCAGAAACTAATAAAATTCTATCTCCTTTAACAACTTTATTTTCTAATAAAAAATTTGATATATTTTTTATATGTTCATCAGCCTCTCTCCAGCTGAAATGATTCAATTTTTTTATCCTTATTAATTTTAAATAAAAAATTTTTGTCAAGATTTTGTTGTTTTGCTTGATCAAATAGGTCAATTAAACAATTAATATTTTTAAAATTCATTAAGTTAAATTAAATATTTTACTAATAAAAAACCAAATACTAAAATAATTAAGAATAAAACAGACAAAATATTAAAATATTTATCTACAAAAAACTTAATTTTTTCACCAAATTTCCAAATTAAAAAACTGATTGTTAAAAACCTTAGGCCTCTTGAGATAAAACTGGCTATTACGAATATAAAAATATCAAATTTAACAAAACCACTGCTCAGGGTGAATAATTTATATGGTAAAGGTGTTAACCCAGCTGTAAAAATTATCCAAAATTCAAATTCTTTGCTAATTGACTCTGTGAGTTTAACAAACTTGTCTTGATAACCATAAAAACTTATTATTTTGTTACCAAATACGTCAAAAAAAAAATATCCTATATAATACCCAATGACACCGCCGATAACAGATGATAAAGTTACCCATAAACCAATTTGAATAGCTCGATTTCTTTTTACCAATTGTATTGGCATCATAAAAATATCTGTTGGTATTGGAAAAAAAATACTCTCAATTACTGTTAAAGAATAAAGAACTTTTTCTGAGTGATTTCTAGAACATAAGTCTAAAATTTTTAAGTAAATTTTTTTCATTTATCTTTGGTGGGCGAAAAGGGAGTCGAACCCTTAAGGTTTCCCGGCGGATTTTGAGTCCGCTGCGTCTGCCAGTTCCGCCATTCGCCCTATTTATATTATCAATTAATAACATAGTTTTTAAAAAAAACTAAATAGATCCAGCAACAATTTGAATCTTTTAAGTTAATGAAAGTTTGAATACATGATATCTATTTCAAAAAAACTATGCTTAAAAAATTATTAAACAAAGTTATAAGTTGGGCAGCACATAAATATGCTATTTACTATTTATCTTTTCTTTGTTTTATAGAAAGTATTTTTTTCCCCATACCTCCAGATGTGATGCTAATTCCAATGGCTTTGGCAAGAATCGAGAAATGGTTTAAAATTGCAGCTGTTGCCCTATTGTCAACCTTGGCTGGTGCAATTATTGGCTACATCATAGGCTATTTTTTTTATAAAGAGGTTGGGATAAGAATTTTTGAATTTTATAACTTTAACAATTTTCAAGAATTCAAAGAATATTTACAAGTTGGAAAGGGATTTTGGGCCTGGATATTAATTATGACAATAGCCGGATACTCTCCTGTACCATTTAAACTATTAACCATAACTTCTGGCTTTATTCATTTCCCATTTCATATTTTTGTTATTATTACAATTTTAATACGAGGTACTAGATTTTTTTTCTTGTGTTGGATTTGTCACTATTTTGGAGAAAAATTAATCAAGTACATGCAAGAAAAAGCAAAAAAAATTATTACAGTTTTATTAGGGTTTGTTTTGTTTGGGAGTTTTTTTAGGTTATCTGATTTACGAACACTATAACTGGATTGTAGAATTTTTTGGCTAATGTTTGCATCTGAATACAAAAATATTAAACATATTAATATTGCTTAATATTGGCATTCTAGGTGTAGCTTATTTTATTGAATACATTTTAAAAATTCCACCGTGTACTATGTGTATCTATCAAAGAATTCCCTATTATTTGGCAGTTACTGCTATTTTATTGTCATTATTTAAAATTTTAAATCTTAAAAAATTAATAATAGTTTTATTACTATTAACAGTGACAAATTTAGGTTTAAGTTTTTATCACATAGGTATAGAGCAAGGTTTTTTTGAAGAATTAAGTACTTGCGCAAATAATCTAAAGTCCAATGATATAAATAATTTACTTAACGAGTTAAAAAAGCAAAAAATAGTTTCCTGCAAGGATATTTCTTTTACAATCTTTGGTTTTTCGCTTGCGACGATTAATTTTGCCATAAACCTAGGATTGATGCTACTTTATTCCTTAATACTAAAAAATGAAAAATAAAATAGAAGAAATTATTAGAGTAGACCATGCTGGAGAGCGTGGAGCTATAAAAATTTATGATGGTCAATTACTTGCTTTACAACTACTAAAGTCTGATCCAGATTTAGAAAAAAAAGTTTCTGAAATGAAGGAGCACGAAAAAGAACATTTAAAATATTTTGAAGAGCAGCTTGCTGATAGAAAAATAAGACCTACTTTAATGCTACCATTATGGGATCTTTTGGGAACTGCTTTGGGTTTTGGAACTGCAATACTTGGTAAAAAAGCAGCGATGTTATGTACTGCCTCTGTCGAAGAAGTAATTGACAAACATTATTTAGATCAAATTAATTACTTAAGTAAAAATGAAAAAAAAGAAAAAGAGCTTCTATCAAAAGTAAAAAAATTTAGACAGGATGAGTTGGAACACCGTGATATTGCCTATGAAGAAGGCGCTGATAAGAATGGTCCCTACGGTATTCTAGATGCAATTATTAAAATTGGATCAAAAGCTGCTATAGAAATATCAAAAAAAATTTAACCTTCTAAGGTTCTAAACGAACATCCCAATATAAATAATCAAGCCAACTTTGATGTAAAAAATTAGGAGGAAAGTTTCTTCCATTTCTATGCAATTGTTCTTCCGTTGGTTTGTATGGCTTTATTTTTGGAAACATTGCACAATCTTTAGAAAGTCTATTTCCTTTTTTTACATTACAACATGTACAAGCTGTAACAACATTGTCCCAAGATGTAACTACCACCCTTAGATTTAGGAACTAAATGATCAAAAGTTAAATTTTTTTGATCACCACAATATTGGCAAGTAAACTTATCCCTTAAAAAAACATTAAACCTTGTAAAATTTGGATATTCTGAAGGTTTGATAAAAGTTTTAAGAGAGATTACACTTGGCAATTTCATTGTAAAAGAAGGGCTTCTAATTTCTCTATCGTATTCAGAAACAATGTTAACTCGATCTAAAAAAACATCTCTGACCACATCTTGCCAACACCATAAAGACAGAGGATAATAACTTAAAGGACGGTAATCAGCATTCAAAACTAAAGCTGGGCATTTTTCTAATGGAAGTTCATTCGCAGCGCTTATTATCATTAAGAATCAAAATAAACATATTCAAGTGATGCTTCAAGCAAAACTTTGCTTATTTATTTATATTAGCTTGAATAAAATCTAAACCTAAACTCAAAGCTTCAGGCAATATTGAGTGACCACAATGATCGAAAATTTTATATTTTACATCTGGCAGTTGATCTTTTAAAAATTCATAAGTTGCATACATCTCTTCTAGGGGTATGATTGTATCCTCCGTACCGTGAAACAAAATAATCGGTGGTTTTGAATTAATGCTATTCTTCAAAAGATCAAAATCAAAAATTTTTCCTGAATAGCCCAAAACACCTCCTATTCTTTCCTTGTAAGATAAAGCTAAATTTAGAGACATCATGGTTCCTTGGCTAAAACCCATAAGAAATAAATCTTTTTTACTTAGCTTATGCTTCAACAAATGCTCATTTATTAAACTATCAAGTTTTAACAAAGATAAATTCATTTCCTCAAATATTTTTTCCTTTCGAAGTTTGCATAAGATCAAACCATTCAAAGCCTGAAGGATTAATTTGACAAATGGTAGGTGCATTCGGAGCAATAAAACAAACATCTGGCAAAAATCTTTGCCAGTATTCTCCAATTGATATCAAATCATTGCAATCTGCTCCATATCCGTGGGATAAAAATACAATTTTTTTTGCAGGACCACTCGACCGAATCTAATTTTTTATATTTAAGCGACATTAAATCTTATCTACTATTATAAGATATTTATGATAATTGTAATATATGGATCAAAACACTTTAAGTTTCTTTGGAATTTTAGCTATTCTTGCTGTTCTCGTGGTTCTCATAAGAGGATTAAAATCTTTTTTTTTGGGCGGTAATATTGATGAAAAGCGAAAGAGTAATAAACTCATGCAGCTAAGAGTGTTTCTCCAGTTTTGTGCAATAGTTATACTTATGGCACTTGCACTAATTTACGGAAAATAAATTAAAAATTTTTTACCCAACTAATAAATTTATGCATCTGCAAAATCTATAGAGCCAATTACTCTTGCGAATTCTTTTCCTTCTTGATTGACCAATAAAGTGGTTGGAACACCTCTTAAACTAAGTTTTTTTACTACTCTTAAATCTTTATCGAAAAAACTATCAAAATTTTTTATCTTCAGATCATCTAAAAATAATTTCGATTTTTGATAATCTATTGCCTCAACATTAATTGCTATTATTTCAACATTCTTTTTACCCAAAAGATTCACCATTTTATCTAGAGATGGCATTTCCTCTTTGCAAGGAGCACACCAGGTAGCCCAAAAATTAATTACTGTTACTTTTTTTTTAAAATAAATATCAATATCCTTACCCTCTTTTTTATTTTCAAGAGTAATTAAAGGAACATCTTTGGGTTTATCATGTAAAATAATATTTTTATAAGGCGATGGGAAATTTTGTTGAGATAACCCATAATTAGTAATAAGTAATAATAAAGAAACTAAGAAAGTGAATTTTATAAAATAATTTGAAAAAATATTCATCTTGCTAAACTTATATATTGATTAATGAAAAAAACAAAAAAAAACTCTGTTTGGGGAACTAGAATGAATAAAGCTGTATCATTAGTTTTGCAAACAGCAAATGCATCAATTGACATAGACAAAAGATTATTTGAAGAAGATATTCAAGGTTCCATTGCGCATTGCACGATGCTAGCAAAACAAAAAATTATTGATTCTAAAAAAGCTAAAAAAATTATATTTGGTCTTAAAAAAATAAAGCAGGAAATATTAAAAAATAAATTTAAATTTGAAATTAAACATGAGGATATCCATCTTAATATCGAAAAAAGACTTTTTGCAATTATTGGTTCAGACGCTGGATACTTGCATACTGCTAGATCTAGAAATGACCAGGTGACAACTGATTTTAAACTTTGGATTAAAAAATCATCAATAGAAATAAAAAAACTAATCCATAATCTAATAAAAGATTTTACTAATTTGGCAGATAAAAATATTGATGTAATTATGCCTGGGTTTACTCACTTAAAAAACGCCCAACCAGTTTTGTTTGCACACTACCTTCTGGCTTATGTTGAAATGTTTAAAAGAGACTATCAAAAATTTCAAAATGTAATAAATAATTTAGATGAAAATCCATTGGGTTCAGGAGCGCTTGCTGGAACTTCTTATAATATTGATAGACACCTAACTACTAAATTACTCGGATTTAAAAACCCTACGAATAATTCGATAGACTCAGTTTCTGATAGAGATTATGCCATAGAATTTTTATTTACATCTAGCTTATGTGCTATGCACTTATCGAGAATGGCGGAAGAAGTTATTTTATGGAACTCTGATCTAATTAATTTTATCAGTATCGAAGATAGCCTACTTACTGGCTCCTCAATGATGCCTCAGAAAAAAAACCCTGACTCTGCAGAATTAATAAGAGGTAAAACAGGAAGTATTTATGGTAACTTAAATTCTTTATTAACTACCATGAAAGGTCTTCCTTTATCATATTTTAAAGACATGCAGGAAGATAAGGCGGCAGTATTCAACACTTATGATAATTTAAAATTAAATCTCCAACTTGCATCGGAATTAGTGAAGGGTATCAAGCCAAATAAAGAAAAATTATATAACGCAGCATTGACCGGATATACAACAGCCACTGACTTTGCCGACTATTTGGTCAAAAAAGGGATTTCGTTCAGAGAAGCTTATAAAAAATCTGCTGAATTAGTTAATATTGCAGAAAAAAATAAAAAAAGACTTGATCAGCTTGATTTTGAGTATCATTCAACAAATTGACAAAAAAATTGAGAAAAGTGTTATGAAAGTTTTTGATGTAAAAAATTCTATTGAAAAGAAAATTTCTTTTGGGGGAACTGGCAAAAAAAATGTTAAAAACATGATTAAAAAGATTAAAAGAGAGTTTAAGTGAAAAAATTATTAGTAATTATTGTATTTAGTTTTTTAGTCATTTCATGTGGAAAAAAGGGTCCTCCTGGTTGCGAAATAAGCAAATCTAACAAAGAGAAACAATTAACCATACCAAGTTTTTGTAATTAAATGACAATAATAAAATATAGAGGTAAAAATCTCTATTTAGAAAATACCCCTATTGAAAAAATTGCAAGAAAGAATCCGACTCCTTTTTATTTATATTCGCTGAACCAGTTAGAAAAGAACTTTTCTTATTTTAAAAATACATTTTATAAAACTAACCCGTTAATTTGTTTTGCAGTTAAATCTAATCCTAATTTAAACATATTAAAAAAATTACAAAAATTAAATAGTGGTGCAGATGTTGTATCGATGGGTGAGCTTCAGCTTGCATTAAAGGCTGGTATTCATCCGAATAAAATTGTTTTTTCAGGTATAGGAAAAACAGAGGAAGAGCTTAATTTCGCAATCTCAAAAAAAATTTTACTAATTAATGCGGAATCTGAAAGCGAAGTAAATCAAATTTCTAAAATTGCTAAAAAGAAAAAGTGTAAAGTTATTATAAGTTTAAGATTAAACCCAAATATAAATGCAAATACTATCAGCAAGATCTCTACCGGAAAAAAAAGTGATAAATTTGGAATTAGCCTTGATGATTCATTTAAAATTTTTAAAAAACATAAGATAAATAAAAATATTTTAATTGATGGAATTAGTGTACATATTGGAAGTCAAATTAAACAACTTTCTCCATTCCAAAAAACACTTAAAGTGGTTGATCAATTTATTAAAAAATTAAATAAAAATAAAATTTTTATTAAATATTTAGATTTAGGAGGTGGAATGGGAATCCCCTATTCACTTAAGGAAACAAAATTTGATTTACAACAATACGCTAAATTAGTTTACCAATTTAATCAGAAAATATAATCTTAAAGTAATTTTTGAACCAGGACGATATCTTTCTGCTAATACAGCCAGTACTTGTAGGAAAAGTTACATATATAAAAAAAATTCATGATAGAAACTTTATTATTTTGGATACTGGAATGAATGACTTAATGAGACCAGCGCTTTACGATTCCAAACATGAAATTTTACCTATTCGAAAAAGAAATGGTAAATTTAATAAAAAAGTAGAATTTGTAGGGCCAATCTGTGAAAGTACTGATAAATTTGCCACTTATCCAAATTATAACAAACTCAACGAAGGTGACCTGATTTGCTTTACGAACGTGGGTGCTTACGGAAGAGCTTTGGCTTCAAATTATAATATTAGGCCTTTAATTGCAGAAATAGCTCTCAATAAAAATTCTCTACAAAATTATAAGACCTAGACAAAAGCTTAAAGATCTTATCAAATAAATTATTGTGATTTTTACTCGCTCTTTAATATTTAATTTTTTTACTTTTTTTGGAATCGCATTTGCATGTATTGCCGCTATTCCAATGTTGATTTTACCTAGAAAACAATTTTTAAGCAAATTATCATATTTCCTTGGTTATTATTTAATTTTTTTAACAAGGGTCATTCTTGGGACTAATGTTGAATTTGTTGGTCTTGACAAAATTCCAAAAGATAAAAAATTTTTTATAGCTTCTGCTCATCAATCTATGTTTGAAACTTTTATCTATAATTATCTTTTTCCTGATTGTGTTTTTGTTATAAAAAAAGAATTATTGTCCATACCCTTATACGGACTATATTTAAAAAAATTGGAATATATATCAATTAATAGAGGGAAATCAGTTAAAGAAAACATAGATTCTTTTGGACAAATTTTTACTAAAATAAATAAAAGCAATCGAACATTAATAATATTTCCCCAAGGCACTAGAGTTAAGCACCATGAACAACCACCTCTCAAAAAAGGTGCAAGTAGAATATACAAGGGACTTAATATTTCATGTATTCCAATTAAGCTGAATACAGGTTCTATTTGGCCAAAAAACTCTTTTTTAAAATATCCAGGAAAAATTGTTTTTGAAATAAAAGATATTATTGAGCCTGGTTTGGATAGCTCATTATTTACTAATCAATTAGAAAAATCAATTTATAACTAAATTTTTCTTCCAAAGTTAGGAGCTTTGATATCTTGTCCTGCTTGAACAATTTTTTTTCTAATATTTCTTGTTTTATTAAAAATATTAAAAAGCTCTCTTTTATTTTCTTTTTTTATAGCCTGTTCTAAATGAGATAAATCTTTATTAAATCTTTTAAGCATAAATAGAATTTGCTTTTTATTGCTAATCACAATATCTCTCCACATTGTTGGGTCAGAAGATGCTATCCTTGTAAAATCCCTAAATCCACTTGCACTAAATTTGATAACCTCTGATTTAATTTTATCTTCTAGTTTAGCTGCTGTCCCAACTATGTTGTAAGCAATCAAATGTGGGATGTGACTGGTAATAGCCATTATGTTATCATGACTTTTTGGATTCATTACTGTTATTTTGCTACCTAGTTTTTTCCAAAAATTAATAACTTTATTCTTTGCTGTTGAACGTGTGAGGCTACTAGGAGTAATGATAAACCATCTGTTCCTAAAAAGATTTAACAATCCTGCTTTAGGACCACTTTCTTCAGTTCCGGCTATAGGGTGTCCAGGAACATAAGAAAAATCTTTAGGCAATATAGTTTCGGCTAAATGCACAGCCTCAGATTTTGAAGAACCAACATCAGTAATGATTGTATTTTTGTTGATTATCGGTTCGTAACTTTAAAAAAATCCCTTCATACGTGCTTAATGGGAGTACAAATAAAAATGAGGTTAGCATTTTGAACACTGACTTCTAGTTTATTGGTAATCTCATTGGCTAACTTTAATGATTTGATTTCTTTCAAGGCTTTATTTGAAACGTCACAAGCACTTATTATTTTTGCTAATTTATTTTTTTTAATTTCTCTAGCAATAGAAGAGCCAATTAATCCAAATCCTATAATTGATATTTTTTTTAACATTAAAAAAATTTATCCAGTAGATTAATAAATAACTTACATTCTTGGGCATTTCCAACCGTAACTCTTAAACTATTTGTAATATTATAATTTTTCATTTTTCTTAAAATAATTCCATATTTTGCAAAATTATTAAAAATAGTATCTGCTTTATATTTCTTATCAAATCTCATTAAGAAAAAATTTGTGATAGGCATATTTGACTTTATTTTTTTTTCTTTAAGTTTTTCAAAAATTTTCTTACTCCAAAATGAATTGTGTTTAATATTTTTATTGATCCATTGAGTATCTTTAAGAGCTGTAATTCCAGCAAATTCAGCCGGGGTTGTTATATTAAATGGGGGCTTATAATTCAACAAAGATTGTATTATTGATTTTGAAGCATAGCCCCAGCCCAATCTAAGACTTGCAAGACCATAAATTTTCGAAAAAGTTCTTGTAACTAAAACATTTTTTTTATTCTTAAAGATTTTTAGTCCCGACATGTAGTCTTTGGCTTCCATGTATTCCCAATATGCATCATCAACTAATAGTAAAATTCTTGATGGTAATTTTTGGTGTAACATTTTTAGCTCTTTAAAAGATCAAATATGTTCCTGTTGGATTATTAGGGTTTGCTAAAAAAACAATCTTTGTTCTTTTAGAAATACATTTTAGAATATTATTAATATTGATTTTAAAATTATCTTCTTTGGCATAAACAACTTTTGCTCCATTAATTTGAGCATAAATTCTATACATTAAAAAACTAAACTCAGGCACAATCACTTCATCACCTGGTTTCAAAAATGCCTGACATGCAAAACTGATTATTTCATCTGAACCTGATCCAATAATTACTTGTTTAGAATTAATCTTAAACCTTTTGGATATTTCTTTTTTTAATAAACTGCTATTAGAGTCTGGGTACTTGAATATTTTTTTTTTGGTAAGATCTAAAGATTTTGCTACTAATGGTGAACTACCTAATGCTGACTCATTTGAGGATAATTTTATTGGATTTTTAACTCCAAAAATTTTTGAAAGACCTCCTTCATATTTTTGAATCTTTATTTTTTTAGCTTGAGGAAATTTCATATTAAAGTGTTTAATTTTTTTTATTATTACAATACCTACGTTCGTTTATCAAAAAATCTCTATTATTTGACATTAAATTTGCCATTTAGTACAACATCTTACGCTGATTTAACCAAATTGCGGGCGTAAACTGCTAAAAAGGAAAGCACTTTTTTAAAAAAGAGCTTTTTACTAAATGAATTTAAATTTTAAAAATATAAAAAAAATTAAAATAGATAAACCTTTAAAGTTAGATTGTGGAACAACTTTAAATTCCTTTGATATTGCCTACGAAACATATGGTAATTTAAACGAAGCTAAAAATAATGCTATTTTAGTTTTTCATGCTCTTTCAGGTGACCAGTTTGTAACTGAAACTAATACCGTTACTAATAAAGATGGCTGGTGGAACATGGCAGTAGGAAAAAATAAATCAATTGATACCAATAAGTATTTTGTAATATGTGCAAATGTTTTGGGTGGCTGCATGGGTAGCACTGGACCCAAAGAAATCGAACCATCTACTGGCAAACCTTATGGATTAAACTTTCCAGTTGTTACTATTAAAGATATGGTTTCTGCGCAGGTTCATCTTTTAGATTTTTTTGGAATTAAAAAAACTTTAGCTGTTCTAGGTGGCTCTATGGGTGGAATGCAAGCTTTACAATTTTGTACACTTTTTCCTGATCGTACATATTCTGCTATACCAATCGCATGTGCCGCAAGTCATTCTGCTCAAAATATTGCTTTTAATGAACTAGCTAGACAGGCAATCATGGCTGATAGTGAATGGGATAGTGGAAATTATTTAATATCTGGAAAAATCCCTAGAAAAGGATTGGCAATTGCCAGAATGGCTGGTCATATAAGCTATTTATCTGAACAGGGGCTGCAAAATAAATTTGGCAGAAAGCTTCAAGAACAAACTGATGTTAAATTTTCATTTGATGCAGATTTTGAAGTTGAAAGTTATTTAAAATATCAAGGATACTCATTCGTAGACAGATTTGATGCTAATTCCTATTTATATATCACCAGAGCTATGGATTATTTTGATTTATATAAAAAAAATAATGGAAATTTATCAAAAGCTTTTGCTGGTTCTAAAATTAAATATTGTATTATATCTTTTTCTACAGATTGGCTTTATCCTACAGCCGAAAGCAAGAAGATTGTTATAGCTTTAAATGCTATTGGAGCTGAGGTTAGTTTTGTTGAGATTGTCACGAACAATGGACATGACTCTTTTTTAGTTAATGAGCCTGCCTTTTTTAATACTTTAAAAGGATTTGTAGATTCAACATTTGAGGAGTTTAAAAATGAAGCTTGAAGATGATGTATTAGCTGGCTTAATTGATATTAACTCAAGAGTTTTAGATGTTGGTTGTGGAGATGGAAGTTTACTTCTACATTTAAAAAAAAATAAGCGTGTAGACGGTCGAGGTATTGAAATAGACCAAATAAAAGTACAAGAAAGTGTCGCTAAAGGATTAGCGGTAATAGAAGGGGATGCAGAAAAGGATTTAATTAATTATCCGGATAGATCATTTGACTTTGCTATTTTAAATCAATCACTTCAACAATTTTACGACCCCAGAGTAGTTCTAAATGAATTATTACGAATTGCCAAAAATGCGATTGTGACAATACCAAATTTTGGGTTCTGGAAAGTGCGTTTAAATTTGCTGTTTCAAGGAACAATGCCTGTTACCAAAACATTGCCAAATACATGGTATAACACTCCTAACTTGCATATGTGCACTATCAAAGATTTTTATAATCTATGTAAACTTGATAACATTCAAATAGTTAAGTCTATTTCGGTATCTGGAGGAAAAATTAGCAATATTCAAAAGAGTAATTTAGAAATCAAAAACCTTCTATCTGAAATAGGTATATTTTTGATAAAAAAATAAATTAATCAACTTTTTTTATCACTCTTATTTTTTCTGAAAAAGACAAAGACCTCCTGGTAGGAGTGGCATAGATTCTTTTTTTAATAACACATAAATAAACACCATTTAACATGACGCCAAAAATAAGATCCCATTTTTTCGAAAAAAAACTTATTATTTAAAATCAATTTATAATTCCAAGGCGGAAAATAAACTAATCTTTCAATAAATTGTATTTCAAAAAAATTATCTTCTAAAAAACTAGAAATTTGTTTTTTAGAAAATCCAAATCCTGAAGCAAAAGGACTTTTAGATGAATGACTCCAAGAAGACTTTTTGTTGGGTAAAATCAAATAAGCTTTTCCCTCAGGAGATAAAACTCTCCAAAACTCTCTTAAAGTTTTTTTTAAATTATTAGAATTTTCTAAATAATGTATACTTAAAATATGATTTAAAAAAAGATCTTCAATTGGTAACTTATCCTCCTCTAACAGAATATTGACTGATCGATTGTTCTCAAATTTTTTTTTAGTACCAATCTTTTCAGAAAAACAATTAAATATTTCTATCCTGTCACTTTTAACGTTATCTAAATAATTATGTGAGAAACCAAAACAACCCACTCTATCTCCATCATATAAATAAATATATTTTTTTAATTGGGATGAAATTAAATATTTAATATTTTTACCTAAATTAGTTTGGTAAAATTTTTCATACTCATTATAATCTTGATACATTGTTAATTATATAATACATAAAAAATTTCATGATTGTAAATACAATTCCTTGTTTAAACGATAATTATTCTTACTGTCTCTTAAGTTCAAATAATCAAGATGCTTGCATTGTTGATCCAGGTGAGTTTGAACCAATAGATTTGTTTTTAACCAAAAAAAAATTAAATTTAAAATATATATTAAATACCCACCATCATTCCGATCATGTTGGTGGAAATTTACAATTAAAAAACAAATATAATTGCAAAATTGCTGGATATAAACTTGATAGAAATAGAATACCTGGAATAGATATTTTTCTTAATGACAAACAGCTTTGGAACTGCCTTAATTATGAAATAAATATTGAACATGTGCCTGGGCATACGAATGGGCATATTTTTTTTTATATAAAAAAAGAAAAAATTATTTTTGTTGGAGATACGCTTTTTTCTATGGGTTGCGGAAGAATATTTGAAGGAACTTATGAGGATATGTACAAATCTATTAATAAAATTAAAAACTTACCACATGATACTAAGATATATTGTGGTCACGAATATACTTTATCTAATCTCAAATTCTGTCAATCAATTGACAGCGATAATAACAGCCTCAAAATAAAAACAAGAGATGTTTTGGAAAAAAGAGCTCTCAACCAACCAACCATCCCATACAACTATTAAAAGTGAGCTTTTGACTAATATATTTTTTAGACTTGATGATCACAATATTAGAAAAGCAATATCTCTTGAAAATGCCACTGAGCTCGAAGTCTTCACAAAACTAAGGAAACTCAAGGATAATTTTTAGTTATTTACGATCTAACGCCTTGACATGATAAGGTTGCTGGATATATTGCCTCTACTTTTAAAAATACATTATGACATTCGCAGTAATACATACAGGTGGTAAGCAATACAAAGTATCAGCAAATGATACTTTGAGATTGGAAAAATTATCATTAGAAGAAGGCCAAATCGTTAATTTTAATGAAGTGCTTTTAACAGATAAAGACTCTAACGTAGAAATTGGTTCTCCACTTTTAGAAGGTGCAAAAGTAGAGGGTAAAATAGTAAAACAAACTAAAAATAGAACTGTAATTGCTTTTACAAAAAGAAGAAGGCAAAATTCAAGAAGAAAAAAAGGACATAGACAAAAAATTTCAGTGGTTCAGATTATGAAAATTTTTGGAAAAGATGGCAAACTACTGTCTGAAGCAACTGTAGAAGCTAAAACTCCAAAAGTAGAAAAAAATAAAGATAAGATTGAAACGGTAAATAAATAATTATATAAGAGATTTATATGGCAACGAAAAAAGCAGGTGGATCCACACGAAACGGTCGAGATAGTGCAGGTAGAAGACTTGGGGTAAAAAAATATGGTGAACAATCTGTAATTCCTGGAAATATCATTTTAAGACAACGTGGTACAAAAATGCATCCAGGCCTAAATGTGGGTATGGGAAAAGATCACACAATTTTTGCCAAAGTGAGTGGAAGAGTAAAATTCCAAACAAAAAAATTTGGAAAAACCTATATTTCAGTTATCCCTCATTAAATAATCAGTTCTTTTTTAAAGAGCTAATTTTCGTATAATTCCTAAATTATGAAATTTTTAGATCAAGCTAAAATTCATGTCAAAGCTGGTAATGGCGGAAATGGTTTGGCAAGTTTTCGTAGAGAAAAGTTTGTAGAATTTGGTGGACCAAATGGCGGTGATGGCGGTAGTGGAGGTTCGGTAATCCTAAAGGCAGTTAATGGTTTAAATACATTAATTGATTTTAGGTACACACAACATTTCAAAGCAACTAATGGGGAAAAAGGAGGATCGAGCAACAAAACAGGTCATGGAGGTAAAAATTTATATTTGAGAGTTCCCCTTGGAACACAAGTTTATGCAGATGACAAAAAAACTTTAATTTATGATTTTACAAAAGAAAATGAAGAGTTTGTTTTAGCAAAAGGAGGATCGGGCGGCATAGGCAATACTAGATTTAAAAGTTCAACGAATAGAGCACCAAGAAAATTCACCAAAGGTAAGGAGGGTGAAGAAATTTCAGTATGGTTAGAACTTAAAATCATTGCAGATGTGGGATTAATTGGATTTCCGAATGCAGGTAAATCTAGTTTTTTATCAATCTCTACAAGAGCAAGACCAAAAATTGCCAATTACCCCTTTACTACTTTAAATCCCAATTTAGGAGTGGTTCAAATTGATGAGAAAGAAATTGTTTTAGCAGATATTCCTGGTTTAATTGAAGGTGCTCACAAAGGTATCGGACTTGGAGATCAGTTCTTAAAACATATAGAAAGATGTAACAGTTTATTGCATATTATAGACATCAATGAAGAAGATTTAATAAAAAATTATAAAATAATAAGAGAAGAACTAAAACAATACAGCGAAAAACTTTTGAAGAAGAATGAAATAGTAGTATTTAACAAAATAGATTTACTCGAAGATAAAGAAAAAAATGAGAAACTTACAAAATTTAAAAAGTTTTTTAAAAAAAAATTTTACGAAATTTCTATTCTTAAAAAACAAAACATAAATACGGTACTAAGAGCTCTAGCATGAACATACTAACATCAAAAATCATTGTCATAAAAATAGGATCTTCTACATTAGTAGATAATACTGAAAATCTAAAACAAAATTGGATAAACAAATTAATAGATGATGTTCATTTTTTAATAAGTAAAAAAATCAAAGTTATTATTGTTACATCTGGAGCTATTGCTTTAGGGTGTAAACTTCTAAAAAAAAATAAAAAAAACTTAAAACTAAAAGAGTACCAAGCAGTAGCGGCTGTAGGCCAAATTGAACTAATGAACTTATTTAAAAAGTCATTCTTGAGAAAAAAAATTTCTATTGCTCAAATTCTATTAACTTTAGAAGACACTGAAAATAGAAGAAGATCTCTCAATGCAAAAGATACCATCGCTAATTTATTTATGATGAATATTGTGCCAATAGTTAATGAAAATGATACTACCGCAACAACAGAAATACGCTATGGGGATAATGATAGACTTGCAGCAAGAGTTGCACAAATAACTAATGCGAATACTCTTATAATGCTATCAGATATTGACGGTCTGTACTCCAAAAATCCAAATCAATTTAAAGACTCAACCTTTATAGAAAAAGTAACTGAAATAAATAAATCTATAGAACAAACTGCAACTAAAAGTATTAGTGATTATGGATCGGGTGGCATGATCACTAAAATTGAAGCGGCAAAAATATGTATGGATGCAGGCTGTAATATGCTTATAAGCTCTGGGAAAATTAATAACCCAATTAAACATATCATTAACAAAAAAAAATTTACTTGGTTTGTTCCAAAAATAAATTCTCATAATGCAAAAAAAAAATGGATTATGGGAACTATTAAAACCAAAGGATCTATTATTGTAGATAGCGGTGCTGCTAAAGCTTTAAATAATGGAAAAAGTTTATTGCCTGTGGGAATAACTGATATCAATGGTTCTTTTCAAAGAGGAGATACGGTATCGATTGTTGACCAAGAAAAAAACAAAATTGGATTAGGGGTCACCTCTTATTCGAGTGAAGATATAAAAAAAATAAAAGGTTTAAAAAGTGATCAAATTAATAAAATTCTTGGATACTCTTCTCGTGGAGAGGTAATTCATATAGATAATTTAGTAAAGGATATAAAATAATGAAAAAAAATATCTATTTAGACAATCTGGGAAAAAAAGCCCTAATAGCTTCTAAATCAATTGTTAATTTAGACGAAAAAACTAAAAATAAAGTTTTAAATGATTATGTTGTCCAATTAAAAAAAAATATTGAAACAATACTTCGATCAAACAAAAAAGATATTGAACAAGCAAGAAAAAAAAAGATAAAAGAACATATTATTGAAAGATCAATATTAAATCGCGATCGAATAGAATCTATCATTAAATCTATAAAAGAAGTTATTAAGCTAAAAGACCCTACCAAAAAAATTATAAGCTCTTGGAAAAGACCTAACGGTCTTACCATTCAAAGAATGACGATGCCAATCGGAGTAATAGGTGTTATTTATGAAGCTAGACCAAATGTTACAGCGGATATTTCAATTTTATGTTTTAAATCCGGCAATTGTGCCATTTTAAGAGGTGGAACTGAAGCTTTCTGCTCAAATACCATATTAGCTAACCTTTTTAGAACAGTTCTTAAAAGAAATAATATTAACCCAGATTGTATTCAACTTATAAACAAAACAAAAAGAGAATACGTTGATTATCTGCTTTCAGGTATGAGAGACTTATATTGACGTGATTGTTCCAAGAGGAGGAAAAAGTCTTGTAAAAAAAGTTTTGGAAATTTCAAAGGTGCCCGTCATAGGACACTTGGAAGGTCTGTGCCATATTTACGTAGACCAAAATGCAAATTTAGAAATGGCAAAAAAAGTTATCCTTAATGCTAAATTAAGAAGAACTAGCATTTGTGGTGCGGTTGAAACACTATTGGTCGATAATAAAATTATTAAAACTCACTTATTACCAATAGTTGAGATGCTGCATAAACATAAATGCCAAATTATAGGTGACAAAATAGTAAAAAAATATTTTAGTAAGGCTAAAATTGCGACAGAAAAAGATTGGAAAACAGAATACTTAGATTCAATAATTTCTGTAAAAATTGTAAAAAATATTGAAGAAGCAATAGCTCACATTAAAAAATACGGAACTAATCACACGGAATCTATTATAACTAATAATAAAAAAAATGCTGAGAAATTTTTAAATGAGATTACAAGCTCTATCGTTATGCATAACACATCTACTCAATTTGCTGATGGTTATGAATTTGGATTGGGTGCAGAAGTGGGCATATCTACAAACAAGCTTCATCCCAGAGGGCCTGTTGGATTAGAACAACTGACAACATATAAATATATAGTCAAAGGAAATGGGCAAATAAGACCTTGACGACAAATAGCAGACAAAATTTTGGACTCTTAGGTGGAACTTTTGATCCCCCGCATATAGGGCACTTAAATATATCTAAAATAGTAATAAAAAAATTAAATCTTTATAAATTATTTTGGTCAATTACAAAACAAAACCCATTAAAAAAAAATTATCCACTATTTGACGAAAATAAAAGAATCGCGCTTTGTAAAAAAATTATCAAAAATGAAAAAAAAATAATATTACTTAAAACTAATAAAATAAAAAATGCTGATTTGACTATAAATATAATTAAGTATTTAAAAAAAAAGATAAAAAAAAATCAGCATTTATTTTTTATAATTGGAGCAGATAATCTAATAAATTTTCATAAGTGGAAAAATTATTCAAAGATATTTTCATTATGCACGCTTATAGTCATGAACAGATCTGGATACCAAAAAAAAGCATTACAATCCTGTTTCTGCAAAAAAATATTCAAAATATAGGAAAAACCTTAGTGTCCTAGCAAAGGAAAAACCAAATAGAAACGAATGGGCATTTGTTTATAACAAACCTATTAACATATCTTCTTCTAAATTAAGAATTAGTTTATATAAATAAATTAACAAATGGTAAAAACAAAAAATAAAGATTTAATTTCTAAAATTACAAAAATCTTAGATGATAATAAGGCAACTGATATTGTTACCATTGACCTCAAGGATAAAAGCTCAATTGCAGATTACATGATTATTGCTAGTGGAACTTCATCTAGGCATATTCAGGCAGTTTCTGAAATCACAGCAAGTGAATTAAAAAAACTTGGAATAAAAAATACCAATATAGAAGGTAAAGAAAGTGATGATTGGAAACTTATAGATGCAATAGAAGTTATTATTCACATTTTTCACCCTGAGAAAAGATCCTTATATAATCTAGAAAAAATGTGGGAAGATATTCTTCCACAACAAAACATCACTGTGTAATGAAAGTCACTATTCTGTGTGAAGGGAGGATGAATAAAAATCCTGAAAAAGAAATATGTGAACTTTATCAAAAAAGAATAAATTTAATAAAAAAAAGCGGATTTAGTAATTTCAATATAAAACAAAGTACTAAAAAAGAAATTTCTAAGATTATAAAAGAAAAAAATATTTATAAAAAATTTTTAATTTTAGATGAAAATGGCAAAATGTGTACCAGCCTTGATTTTGCTAAAATCATTCAAAAATATTTATCTAATAACATAAAAGATTTATATTTATTAATTGGCCAACCAGAGGGGGTATCAATAAATACTGAAGATTGTGAAAAAATATCTCTAAGTAAACTTACTTTTTCCCATTCATTAGCCAGAGTAATTTTATGTGAACAATTTTATAGATGTGCTACAATTATAACTAATCATCCATATCACAAATACTAAATGAAAACTCTTAAATTTATAAAAATCACCTTACTACTTTTTTTTATCAGTATCTCAATTGTACAAGCAAAAAATAGCACTTCTGCGCTTATATGAAAAACTTGACTTGTTTAGCGATGTACTTGAAAAAATTAAAAATGAATATGTCGATGAAGTAGATCAAAGTGAGGTGATTGATTCTGCTATCAATGGAATGCTACAGTCTTTAGATCCATATTCATCTTACATGAATCCAGAAAGTTTCAAAAATATGAATATAGAAACCAAAGGAGAATTTGGTGGCTTAGGAATTGAAATAACAATGGAGTCTGGATTTGTAAAAGTAATTACTCCGATAGAGGACTCACCTGCTGATAAAATTGGAGTAAAAGCCGGAGACTACATTATAAAAATAAATGATAAGCAAGTTAAAGGGCTAACTCTCATGCAAGCAGTAAATTTAATGAGAGGGAAAATTGGAACCTCTATAAATATAACTGTGAGAAGAGTAGACGTTGATGATGATTTAAAGTTTACTATTATAAGAGATAAAATTAAGGTTAGGGAAGTCTCTTCATCTATAATAAATAATGTTGGATATATAAGGCTTAAGAGCTTTTAATGAACAAAGTGGCAACCAATTACTTGCTAAAATAAAGAGATTTTTCGAAAGATAACAACAAGTTGACTGGATATATTTTAGATTTAAGAAATAATCCTGGAGGTTTGCTCTCTCAAGCAATTCAAATTACAGACACATTTTTAGATGGCGGAGAAATTGTTTCAACACGAGGACGTGAAAAAAATGATATAAAAATATATACTGCTAAAAGAGGAGATGTCTTAAAAGGAAAACCTCTTATTGTTTTGATTAACAGAGGTTCTGCGTCAGCTTCTGAGATTGTTTCTGGTGCTCTTAAGGATCATAAAAGAGCAATTTTATTGGGAGAAAAATCTTTCGGAAAAGGATCCGTTCAAACAATTATTCCACTAAAAGGCAATGGAGCTTTAAGACTTACAACTGCTAAATATTATTTACCATCAGGAAATTCTATTTCAGAAATTGGTGTCGAACCAGATATTGTAGTTAAAGAAAATAAAGAAAACTTTAAAATTAACGATGGTAAAAATGATAATCAACTTGAGTATGCTCTAAATCTTTTAAAAAAATAGAAATGTCAAAATCAAATAATCTTCCATACAGACAAGGAGTTGGTGTTATGCTATTCAATACTAGCAAACAAATTTTTGTAGGAAAAAGAATTGATAATAAATCTGCCTGGCAAATGCCTCAGGGAGGAATTGATCAAAATGAAAAAGTTGTTGATGCTGTAAGAAGAGAGTTGCAAGAAGAAACTGGTATCATATCTATCAAAATCATAAAACAATCAGATAAAACTTATACCTACGATCTTCCTGACAATTTAATTGGAAAAATTTGGAAAGGAAAATTCAAAGGTCAAAAGCAGACATGGTTTCTTGCAGAATTTACTGGAGAAGATAGCGAAATAAAATTGGATCAAAAAAACCCGGAATTTAAACAATGGAAATGGGTAGATTTAAAAGAACTACCAAACTTGATAGTTCCTTTTAAAAAAAAACTATATCAGGATCTGATTGATGAGTTTCAGGCTTTTATCTATTAGAGGATAAAGAATTAACTTCTTCTTCAAACTTATTTGCTAAAAATAATTCGTTATCAGTTTTGTTTTCTTTTTGATTATTTTCTTTAACTCTATTTTTTAAGGACTCAATTATTTTTGAATCTATTTGAGCTAAATCATAAATTTCAGATGCTAAAACAGTAACGATATTGTTGCTAAATTCTAAAACTCCATCTGAAATAAAAAAGGATTTTTCTTTATCTTGGGAAGAAATTTGAATAGTTCCAGGTCTTAAAAAAGTAATAATAGGTATATGATTATATAAGATACCCATATCACCTTCGATACCTGGCACTGTAATCGACAACACCCCTTTATCCGAGAAAAATTTTTTTTCTGGTGTTACAATATCAACCTGAATTGTATCGCTCATTATTTATTTAGCTGCATCCTTTGCCATTTTTTCAGCTTTAGCAACTGCTTCCTCTATAGTTCCGACCATATAAAAAGCTGCTTCTGGTAAATGATCGTATTCACCTTTGCAAATAGCTGAAAATCCTTTAATCGTAGACTCTAAATCAACTAATTTACCTGGAGATCCTGTAAATACCTCTGCAACAAAGAAAGGTTGTGATAAAAATCTTTGAATTTTTCTAGCTCTAGCAACAACTAGTTTATCCTCTTCGGATAATTCATCCATACCCAAGATCGCAATAATATCTTGTAAAGACTTATAGGTTTGTAAAATTTCCTGAACTTCTCGAGCAACTCTATAATGTTCATCACCAACAATTCGAGGATCTAAAATTCTAGAAGTTGAATCCAGAGGATCTACGGCAGGATAAATTCCTAATTCTGCAATTTGTCTCGATAAAACTGTAGTAGCATCTAAGTGTGCAAAAGATGTTGCTGGCGCAGGATCTGTTAAATCGTCTGCTGGAACATAAATTGCTTGAACCGACGTAATTGAACCTTTATTAGTTGTAGTAATTCTCTCTTGCAAATTACCCATATCAGTCGCCAGAGTTGGTTGGTATCCAACTGCGGAAGGAATTCTTCCAAGTAAAGCAGACACTTCGGATCCAGCTTGAGTAAATCTAAAAATATTATCGACGAAAAAGAGAACGTCCTGTCCCTCTTTATCCCTAAAATATTCAGCAACTGTAAGTCCTGATAGAGCAACTCTAGCTCTAGCTCCAGGAGGTTCGTTCATTTGACCATAAACTAAAGCAGCTTTTGATCCTGGTCCATCAATTTTAATAACGCCCGACTCCATCATTTCGTGATATAGATCGTTACCTTCTCTGGTTCTTTCTCCAACACCTGCAAATACAGAGTAACCACCATGAGCTTTTGCTACGTTATTAATTAACTCCATAATTAAAACTGTTTTTCCTACTCCAGCGCCACCAAATAATCCAATTTTTCCTCCTCTTGAATAAGGAGCCAACAAGTCAACAACTTTAATTCCTGTAACTAAAACTTCTGTTTCAGTAGATTGATCAACAAAAGATGGTGCCGATCTGTGAATTGGCCATTTTTCTTTAGTGGTGAGAGGACCTCTTTCGTCAATAGGTTCTCCAATAACATTAACAATTCTCCCTAGGGTTTCTGGTCCAACTGGAACTTGTATCGCTGAGCCAGTATTTGTTACTTTGTCTCCTCTTTTCAAACCCTCAGTAGTGTCCATAGCAATTGTTCTTACTGTGTTTTCTCCCAAATGCTGTGCCACTTCTAAAACTAATCTTACACCAGAATTATCACATTCTAATGCTGTTAAAATTTCTGGTAAATTTTCTTCAAATTTTACGTCTACAACCGCACCGATTACTTGAGTAATTGTTCCAAATTTATTTGTCATTCTTTATTTTCTCCTTAATTTTTTACAAAGACTCAGCACCTGAAATGATTTCTATCAATTCTTTGGTAATCACTGCTTGTCTGCTTCTGTTGTAATTTATAGTTAACTTGTTAATTAAATCTCCTGCATTTCTTGTCGCGTTATCCATTGCTGACATTCTTGAACCTTGTTCACTAGCCGCATTTTCTAAAAAAGCCTTAAATATTTGAGTAGAAATGTTTTTAGGTAATAAATTTTCTAAAATCTCCTCTTCTTCTGGCTCATATTCATACTGCGAAAGATCGTTGCTACCCTCCTTCGCTTTTTCACTATCCTCATCTAAAGGAATAGGAATGATCTGCTGAGCTTGAGGTATTTGAGATATTACACTTTTGAATTTATTATAAAAAATAGTACAAACATCAAATTCCTCTTTATTAAACATGTCAATTATTTTGGTAGTTATCATGTCTGCTTCTTTTGCAGTTATTTCTTTTAAATCTTTGAAACTAATTTTTTCAATAATATATTTTCCAAAAATTCTTTTTAATTGATCGTTACCCTTGCTGCCTACAGTTATAATTTTTAAATTTTTACCTAATTTTAATTGTTCATTAAAAAAAGATCTTGCTTTTCTGCATATGCTTGTATTGAAGCCTCCACAAAGACCTCTGTCAGCTGTCATCACTATGCATAAATGGTTTTGATTTTTTCCATTTCCAACTAATAATTTTGGAGCAGAAGTTTTGTCTACAATTGAACTATTTAAATTAGCAACAATGCTATTCATCTTTTCAGAATAAGGTCTACCTTTTTCAGCTCGATCCTGAGCCTTTCTTAGTTTTGCCGCTGCAACCATTTTCATTGCTTTGGTAATCTTTTGAGTAGACTTTACGCTTTTAATTCTATTACGTAGATCTTTTAAAGTTGCCATTAATTATCAAATTTACTTTTAAAATTTTCTATGAAAGCTCTTAATTTAGCTTCATTAGCTTCATCTAATTTTCCTGAAGAAGATATTCCAGTTAAAATTTCAGGCGCTTCAGATTTAATTTGACTTAAAAGCTGACTTTCGAATTGTTTAATTTTTCCAAGATCAATATTATCTAAATAACCTTTAACACCACAAAAAATTGAAACAACTTGTTCCTCTACTTTTAAAGGTGAGTACTGACCTTGTTTTAAAAGTTCAGTTAATTTAGATCCTCTGTTCAATAATTGTTGAGTTGAAGCATCCAAGTCTGATCCAAATTGAGCGAATGCAGCCATCTCTCGATATTGCGCTAATTCCAATTTAATAGAACCAGCAACTTGCTTCATTGCTTTAATTTGTGCTGCAGAACCAACTCTTGAAACAGAAATACCTACGTTTACAGCGGGCCTGATACCTTTAAAAAATAACTCAGTTTCTAAAAATATCTGTCCATCTGTAATGGAAATAACATTTGTTGGAATGTAGGCTGAAACATCGCTTGCCTGAGTTTCAATAACAGGCAATGCTGTTAATGATCCTCCTCCATGTTCATCGCTTAACTTCGCAGCCCTTTCTAAAAGTCTGCTGTGCAAGTAGAATACGTCACCAGGAAAAGCCTCACGTCCTGGAGGTCTTCTTAATAATAAAGACATTTGCCTATAAGCAACCGCCTGTTTTGATAAATCATCGTATACAATTAAAGCATGCATGCCATTATCTCTGAAGTATTCTCCCATCGTACAACCAATATATGGAGCAAGAAATTGTAGTGGCGCAGGATCTGATGCCGTTGCTGCAACTACAATTGTATATTCTAAAGCTCCTGAGTCTTCTAGAGTTTTAACGATCTGGGCAACAGTCGATCTTTTTTGACCAATAGCAACGTAAATACAGTAAAGCTTTTTGGACTCATCGGAGGATTTATTAATTTCTTTTTGATTTATAATAGTATCAATTGCAATCGCTGTTTTTCCTGTCTGTCTATCTCCAATAATTAATTCTCTTTGTCCTCTACCAATTGGAATTAGACTGTCAATTGCCTTTAAACCTGTCTGCATTGGTTCATGAACAGATTTTCTTGAAATAATTCCAGGAGCTTTAACATCTACTCTTCGTCTTTCAGAATTTACATCTATAGGACCTTTTCCATCTATTGGGTTACCTAGTCCATCCACAACTCTTCCTAACAAAGATTTACCAACTGCTACGTCAACAATTTTTCCTGTTCTTTTGACGATATCACCTTCTTTAATTTTAGAGTCATCTCCAAAAATAACTACTCCAACGTTATCATTTTCTAAATTTAGAGCCATACCTTTAGTTCCTTCAGAAAATTCCACCATTTCTCCTGCTTGAACGTTATCAAGACCATAAATTCTTGAAATACCATCTCCTACTGATAGAACCTGTCCTACTTCTGAAACTTCTGTTTCCGATCCAAAATTCTCAATTTGCTCTTTGATTACTTTTGTTACTTCTGCTGGGTTTATGTCCATTATTTTTCTCCTAAATATTATTTAAAATTCTATTAAATTTACTTTTTGCCGAATTATCTATCATTTTACTTCCCACCTTTAAAATTGATCCAGAAATCAAACTTTCGTCAATTGAAAAATTAAGCTTAATGTCTTTTTTGTACAGTTGAGAGAGTTCTTTTTTTATTTCGTTTTTTTTATCCTCAGTAATTTCATTTGCAATAATAAGATCTGCTACAACCTCTCCTTTACTAATGGAAAGAATTGAGAAAAAATCTTTTATAATTTTTTCTAAAAAGAAGAATCTTCCTTTTTCATTAATAAGTTTTAAAAAATTTATAAAGATTTTGTTAAAATTAAGTTTACCAGCAAGAGACTCAATTATTTTTAATCTCGCTTGTTTTTGAATTGTTGGATTTACAACAAATTTTTTAAATTCCACAGAATCCTGCATTAATAAATTTAATTGAGAAAAATTACTTTCAATTTCGCTTAAAATATTTTTTTCGCTGGCTAATTGAAATATAGACTTGGCGTATCTTCCCGTTGCATCAGAGAATGAATTTGATTGATTGTCCAAGATAATCCTTTTGATATTATATTTACGTGGCTGTTCGTAGCACAATGAAAAGTGTCGATCAAGTGCGATATTTTAGTAAAATCTAGCTATTTATAGGAAATTAGAAGGGTCTACATCAACCTCAAGTTTTATATTTTTATCAAGAGTATTAAAACTTAGCCAATTCTTTATAAACTTCTGGGGAAAAATAGAAGTATCGTACTTAATTAGTAATCTCATTCTATATTTTCCACGAACTCTAAATATAGGTGCGGTTACGGGCCCATAAATTCTAATTTTCTTTTGAGCAGGAAAGGTTTGTTTTAATTTTTTAGAAAACTTATCTACTAAAAATTGATTTTTTCCAGAAATAATAACTGAAATAAGTCTAAAAAAGGGTGGCAGGTTAGCTTTTTTTCTAAAAACTAATTCTTCTTTATAAAATACATCAGGGTCAGAGCTAGAAAGAGAATGAAGAATTTTATTTGAAGGATCGTTAGTTTGTAAATATACCATTGCATCATTTGACTCTCTGCCAGCTCTTCCCGAAACCTGTTGTAATAACTGAAAATTTTTTTCTGAAGCACGTATATCACTTCCTAAAAAATTAGTATCGGAATTAACTACAACAATACAATTCAAATGAGGAAAATGAAAACCTTTTGAAATCATTTGCGTCCCGACCAAAATTGAAATTTTATTGTTTTCAATATCATTAATAATATCTTTTGCTTTTGCACTATTAGCAATAGAGTCTGAAGAAAAAATTTGTATTCTTTTATCTGGAAATAAAGACTTTATTTCTTCAAAGATTTTTTCGACACCAAGACCATAAAAAGTAAACTGACATTTTTTATCATCAATACATTTTTGATTTAGTTTTGTTTTAAAATCACAGTAATGACAAATTGCTTCATTCGAAGATTGATGAAAAACTAAGCCAATCGAACAATATGGACACTCTAATCTTTTTTTACATTGATAGCACATAATGTAAGTAGAGTATCCTCTACGATTTAAAAAAAATAAAATCTGATTTTTATTTTCTATTACATCTTTTATTTTAGGAATTAAATCATTAGAAATAAACTTTCCTCTATCAGGGGGTGATTTAATTAAATTAATAATTTCTATTTTTGGCAAAGAAAAACTTTTATATCTTGACTGAATAAAAACATAAAAATATTTTTTTAATTTGTAGTTATAATAACTTTCAATAGATGGCGTTGCAGAAACGAGTAGCACTGGGAATTTTTCAATGGATGCTTTCAAAATTGACATGTCACGAGCATTATAAATAACACCGTCTTCCTGCTTGTAAGAAGAATCATGCTCTTCATCAATCACAAGTAGCTTTAAATTTTGAAAAGGTAAAAATAACGAAGATCGCGCTCCTAGAACTAATTTAATTTTATTTGTAGATACGCCATGCCAAATAATTTTTTTTTTCTTATCACCTATACTAGAGTGCCAAATAGCGACTTCATTACCAAAATATTCTTCAAATCTTGAAGAAATTTGTTTGGTAAGTGCAATCTCTGGCAATAACACAAGGACTTGTAAGCCATCTTTGAGCGCCTCTTTTATAACCTCAGTATATACTAAAGTTTTACCAGAGCCTGTAACCCCATGAATAAGGGTTGTAGAATATTTTGAAAAACTTAAATTTTTTAATATTATTTTTAAAGCATTTTTCTGCTCTAAATTTAAATTATTTTTTTTGGTATTTTTTATTTCAAAAACACTTTCGGTTAAATTTTTTTCTAATTTATTCAAAAAAGAAAATCCTTTTTCATATGAAAAAAGTTTGAGTGTCATGCCTAAACTAGAAATATTATATTGTGAAAATTTTTTGATAAATTCTATATTTTCATAAGAAAGGGGTGGAAAATTAATTTTAGAAATAATTTTTTTTAACTTTATGCTCTTAGGTGTTTCAGCATTTATTTCCCAAACTACTCCTACAATTTGTTTATTTCGAAAAGGGACGGTAACATAATCGCCTACCTTGATGGAATCATTTAGATCAAATAAGTAAGTAAATGGCTGATCAAATTTAATTGGTAATAAAACATTTACATTCATATAAAAAATTGATTTATATATTTTTAAATAATACCTTATACTATTATGAAAATTTTTTTAGACTCATCAAATATAGACGAAATTCGACCTATAAACAAAACCGGATTAATTGATGGTATAACTACCAATCCCTCATTGCTCGCAAAACAAGAGGGTAACTTTAAACAAATTTTAAAATCAATCGCATCCGAAGTAAAAGGTCCTATAAGTGCTGAAGTAACCGCTACTAAAGCAGAAAAAATGATTAGTGAAGCAAAAATTTTACAAAAAATTGCTAAAAATATTGTCATTAAAATACCCCTAACACTGGAGGGTTTAATAGCCTGTAGTTATTTAAGTAGAAACAAATTCAAAGTGAACGTAACTTTATGTTTTTCTACTAATCAAGCTTTATTGGCTGCTAAAGCCGGGGCAACTTATATCTCACCTTTTATTGGCAGACTTGATGATATTGGAGAAAATGGATTGCAGCTAATAAAAGATATTAAAGTAGTTTACAATAATTATAATTATTCAACTAAAATTTTAGCAGCCTCTATTAGATCTGCGGAGCACGTGATTGAGGTGTCAAAAATTGGCGCAGATGTTGCAACTATCCCTCCAAAAATTTTTCATAATTTATATAAACATGATTTAACCGATCAAGGTTTAGAATCTTTTTTATCTGACTGGAAAAAAAGTGGAAAACAAATAAGTTAAAAGTGTATTGCTCTTTTATCAACTGCTAAGGCAGCTTCTCTAACTGCTTCAGTTAATGTTGGATGCGCATGACAAGTTCTTGCAATATCCTCTGCGCTTGCACCAAACTCCATTGCCAAAACAACTTCTGCAATCATCGTACCTACATCTGGACCTATCATATGAACCCCTAAAATTTTATCTGTAGCTTTATCAGCAATAATTTTAATAAATCCATCAGCATCATTGTTAATTTTGGCTCTTGAGTTTGCTAAAAATGGAAATTTCCCAACGTTATATTCCACTCCATCTTTTTTTAATTGCTCCTCTGTTTTTCCAACAGTCGCAACTTCTGGAGAAGTATAAACCACTCCTGGAATTGTATCATGATTTATATGGCCATATTTTCCTGAGATAAACTCAGCAACTGCCATTCCTTCATCTTCTGCTTTATGAGCTAGCATGGGGCCCTCGATCACATCTCCAATAGCGTAAATATTATCAATATTTGTTTTAAATTTTTTATCAATCAAAACTCTTCCTTTTGAATCTTTTTTGACTCCAGCTGAATCCAAATTCAATCCTTCAGTATTAGGTTTTCTTCCGACAGACATTAAAACTATATCACTATTCATTTCTATTTTTTGACCATTACTTTCAACTGAAACTATTGCACCATCAGAAGTTTTTTGAACATCTAAAACTTTCGAAGATAGGTGAAATTTCATTCCTTGTTTTTTTAAAATTTTTAAGAAATTATCACAAATTTCTCTATCCATACCTGGAGTAATATGATCCATGTATTCTACAACTTCTACCTCAGCCCCAAGGCGTAACCAAACTGAACCCATTTCTAAACCAATAACTCCACCTCCAATAACAATTAGTTTTTTGGGAACTTTTTTTAAAGATAGGGCTCCAGTTGATGAAACAATTATTTTTTCATCAATTTCAATATTAGGTAATGACATTACTGACGAGCCAGTTGCAATAACTATATTTTTTGCTTTAATCTGCTTATTAGATCCAGATGAATCTTTAACTGATATAGTATTCTTATCATCAAAACTTCCATGTCCTTTCAAATAAGTTACCTTATTTTTCTTGAACAAAAACTCTATTCCTTTTGTAAGTCCTTCTACTGATTTAGATTTATGATCCATCATTTTTTCTAAATCTAATGATAAAGAACCAGTGTTTATTCCTATCTCTTTAAATTCATGCTGTGCTTTGCTGTACATTTCAGATGCATGCAATAGTGATTTGGATGGAATACAGCCTACATTTAAGCAAGTTCCTCCAAGGGCACCTCTGGACTCTATACAAGCAGTTTTATTTCCTAATTGTGCCGCTCTAATTGCGCAGACATATCCTCCGGGACCACCACCAATAACAACAACATCAAATTCATCCATAAATAATTATATATTTAAAAATAGTCTTCTTGGATCTTCTAATATTTCTTTTACTCTAACTAAAAATGATACCGCTTCTTTTCCATCAATAATTCTATGGTCATAAGACAAAGCTAAATACATAATTGGTCTTACTTCTATTTTGCCATTGATAACAACTGCTCTTTGGACAATATTGTGCATGCCTAACACTCCAGATTGAGGTGGATTAATAATTGGAGTTGAAAGCATGGAGCCATAAATTCCACCATTAGTGATAGTAAATGTTCCGCCTTGTAGTTCATCTATTGATAATTGATTATTTTTAGCTTTTGAACCAAGGTTTGTAATTTCTTTTTCAATTTCAGCAAATGAAAGTTCATCTGCATTTCCTAAAACTGGAACCACCAATCCTTTGTCCGTCCCTACAGCAACCCCAATGTTATAATAATTTTTATAAACAATTTCCTCACCTTGAACTTCTGCATTTACAGCAGGAAATGATTGCAAAGCATTAACGCAAGCTTTGACAAAAAAAGACATAAATCCAAGTTTTACCCCATATCTTTTTTCAAATTCATCTTTATTGTCTTTTCTAATTTGAATAATCATAGACATATCAACTTCGTTAAAAGTTGTTAAAATTGCTGCATTATTTTGAGCATCTTTTAATCTTTTTGCTATCGTTGCTCTTAATCGAGTCATTTTAACTCTTTCTTCTTCACCAATTTCTATTTTTCTTTTATTTGGTGATGGACTAAATCCCATAAGACCAACTAAATCTCCTTTAAGAATTCGACCGTCTTTTCCTGTTCCTGTAACAGATGTGATATCAATATTTTTTTCTTCTATTATCCGTTTAACGGCTGGGGATAGCTCTCCTTGTTTATTTTTTATCTCTGGAGCATTTGTAATTGGTTTTTGCTCTTTTTTGATTTCAGTAATTTTTGTTTCTTCTTCTTTTTTAGGAACAGTTTGAGATGAAGAGTTTCCTACAATACCTAATGGGGAACCTACTTGAACTGTTGAACCTTCCTCGGCTAAAATTTCTGATAACACGCCGGCTTTTGGGGAAGTAACGTCAACACTTACCTTGTCGGTTTCCAAAGAAACAACTGCTTCATCAGCTTTTACTGCGTCTCCTGCTTTTTTTAGCCACTTAGCAACTGTTGCTTCAGTGATTGATTCTCCTAAAGTTGGAACTATTATTTTATCAGCCATTTATATAGTTAGTGCTTTTGTAACAATTTCTTCTTGTTGAGCAACATGTTTTTTTAAATAACCTGTGGCTGTTGAAGCCGAAGGAGCTCTACCAATATATTTAACTTTTTTAGATTTTGCATTAATAAAATCTAGAGTCCAATTAATATATCGTTCAACTGAATTCCAGCATCCCATATTCTGTGGCTCTTCTTGACACCAAATATATTCAACTGCATTCGTGAATCTTTTTATATGTTTAGCCAATGCTTTAACAGGGAAAGGATACAGCTGCTCTACTCTTATCAACTGAATGGTATTATCTTTAATTTCCTCTCTTTTTTCCAAAAGATCAAAATAAACTTTTCCTGAACAAAGAACTACTCTTTTTATATTTTTATCATCTGCTAACTTAATTAATTTGTATTCAGGGTATTCAGCATGGTCGCAAAGAACTCTATGGAAAGAATTATTTTTTGAAAAATCTTCTAATTCTGACACGCATTTCTTATGTCGTAAAAGTGATTTAGGAGTAAAAACAATTAATGGTTTTCTAAATTTTCTATGAATTTGTCTTCTTAAAGCATGAAAATAATTAGCTGGAGTAGTGCAATTTACCACTTGCAAATTTTCTTGTGCACAAGCTTGTAAATACCTTTCAATTCTCGCAGAAGAATGCTCTGGGCCCTGTCCTTCATAACCGTGCGGCAATAACATTACTAATCCACTAGCCCTCGTCCACTTTTTTTCTCCAGAACTTATAAACTGATCAAAAATAATTTGAGCTCCATTTGCAAAATCACCAAACTGAGCTTCCCACATAACTAAAGTATCTGGCTCAACTAAAGAATAGCCATATTCAAAACCCAAAACTCCCATTTCAGATAATAGGCTATCCACGATCTCTGCTTTAGCTTGTTTTTTAGAAAGATTATTTAATGGAAAATATTTCTCCCCTGTTGTTTGATCAGTTAATCCTGCATGTCTTTGACTAAAAGTTCCCCTAACCGAATCTTGACCCACAAGCCTAACAGGATAACCTTCCTCTAAAAGAGTTCCAAAAGCTAAGCTTTCAGCAGTACTCCAATCGAAACCTTTTCCTGTTTCAAACATTTTTTTCTTAGCTTCAAATATTCTTCTTATAGTAGGATGTGCATCAAATTTATCAGGAATGTCACATAATTTTTTTCCTAAATTTTTTATTATTCTTAAATCAACTCCAGTAACTCCTCTTCTATCAGAGCCATATTCGGTGGTAAATTTTGACCAGGTTCCAGTAAACCAGTCTTGTTCATTAGGAATATATTTTTTAGATGACTCAAATTCTTCATCAAGTCTCTTTTTATAACTTAGTTTTTGTTTTTCGACTTCTTCCTTTGTAAAAAGACCTTCTTTTATTATTTGAGCAGAGTAAACATCAAGTATTGATGGATGACTTTTAATTTTTTTATACATGATGGGCTGTGTAAAAGAAGGCTCATCTCCTTCGTTATGCCCAAATCTTCGATAACAAAAAATATCTACAACAACATCTCTTTTAAATTTTTGTCTATACTCAGTTGCAATTTTTGCAGCATAAACAACTGCCTCCACATCATCTCCATTTACGTGAAGAATAGGGGCTTGAACCATTTTTGCAACTTCCGAAGGATATGGGGACGATCTTGCAAAAGTTGGGGTAGTGGTAAAACCAATTTGATTATTAACGATAATATGAATGGTTCCTCCAATATTGTGTCCTGGAACGCCAGACATTGCAAAGCACTCCGCTACAATTCCTTGACCCGCAAAAGCTGCATCACCGTGCAATAGTATTGGTATTACTTTTTCTCTATTTGTATCTTTGTGATAAAATTGCTTAGCTCTAGTTTGCCCTAAAACTACAGGATTTACAGCCTCTAAGTGAGAAGGATTAGCTGTTAAACTAACATGAACTTTATTTCCATCAAACTCTCTATCTGCCGATGCTCCCAAATGATATTTAACGTCACCTGACACCCCACCTTGTGCCAATCCTGGCTCTCCACCAAATTCTTTGAATATTTTTTTTAAAGGTTTTTGAATTACATTTGTTAAAATATTTAATCTACCACGGTGCGGCATTCCAATTTTTACTTCTACAGCCCCAAGCGTGCCACCGACTTTTATAATCTGTTCCATTGCTGGTACTAATGATTCACAACCATCTAATCCAAATCTTTTTGTTCCTACGAATTTTGCGTGTAAATATTTTTCAAAGCCCTCTGCCTCTAAAACTCTATTCAGCATTGCTTTTTTACCTTCAACAGAAAAAGATATCTCCTTATCTTTTCCTTCTATTCTGTTCTGTATCCAGCTTTTTTCTTCAGGATCGGTCATATGCATATACTCGACACCAACTTTAGAGCAGTACGTTTTTAATAAAATTTCTAAGATTTCATTAATGGTTGCATACTTAACCCCCAGTACATCATCTAGAAAAATTTTTCTGTCTCTATCATTTTTTCCAAAACCATATGTTTCTGGATTTAATTCAGGGTGTTCAGTATTTGATGTTAATCTTAAAGGATCTAAATCAGCAATTAAATGACCACGTATTCTATAAGCCCTGATCATCATAATAGCTCTTACAGAATCTTTTGTAGCTGTTTCTACATTTAAACTTTCATTTTTTATTTTTGGTATTTCTTTTGTTATTTTTTCCTGGATCTCTAAAACATTTATTTTTGGGAGTAGAGCCTCATAATGATCTAAATTACCATTTTGAGTATTTTTTATTTTTTCAGGTGCCCAACTTGCTTTTGCTGTATCTTTTTTAATTAATTCTTTATTTTCAGATAAACCTAAAAAAAACTCCCTCCAACTTTCTTGGATAGAATTTGGATCGTTAGCAAATTTTTCATAAAGCTCATCAATATATGAAGTATTAGAACCTGACAAAAAGGAAGTGGTTTCAAATATTTTATTTTTAGAAAATGACATTCGCTATCTAAATATATCTCAACCTTGTAATTTAGTCTTTAGTGTTTTTCCAATTTCGGCTGGGGAGTTGGTAACAGTTATTCCACAAGATTTCATTTTTTCAATTTTATCTTGGGCTCCACCCTTGCCTCCGGCAATAATAGCTCCTGCATGTCCCATTCTTCTTCCTGGAGGAGCTGTTAATCCAGCTATAAATCCTACAATTGGCTTTTTAGTTTTTGAATCTTTAATAAATTGCGCAGCTTCTTCTTCTGCAGTCCCTCCAATTTCACCTATCATAATAATAGATTCTGTTTTTTCATCTTTCAAAAACAACTCCAAACAATCAATAAAATTAGTGCCGTTTACTGGATCTCCACCAATACCAATACAGGTGGATTGTCCAAGTCCAATTTCAGAGGTTTGGGCAACTGCTTCATAAGTTAAAGTTCCTGATCTAGATACAATTCCAACTGAACCTTTTTTATGAATATGTCCTGGCATAATACCAATCTTACACTCATCAGGTGTGATAATACCTGGGCAATTTGGGCCTATTAATCTTGATTGTGATCCTTTTAATTTTTCTTTAACTTTAATCATATCAAGAATTGGAATTCCTTCAGTAATACAAACAATCAATGGTAGTTCACAATTAATAGCTTCTATGATTGCTGCTGCTGCAAATTTTGCAGGTACATAAATCATTGTTGCGTCTGCATTTGTCGCCTTAACAGCATCCTCAACTGAATTAAATACAGGTTTTCCTAAATGTTGCTGACCACCTTTTCCTGGTGTGATACCACCAACTAAATTTGTTCCATAGGCCAATGCTTGTTCTGAATGAAAAGTACCATGTGTTCCAGTAAAACCCTGACAAATAACTTTTGTGTTTTTATTTACAAGAACTGACATCGCTATTTAATGGCCTCCACAATTTTTTGTGCAGCCTCTGAGAGGTTGCTAGCAGGAATAATTTTGAGATCAGATTGTTCAAGTATTTTCTTTCCCTCTTCAAACTTGGTACCTGCTAATCGTACTACCAAAGGAACACGCAAGTTAGTTTCTTTTGCAGCTGCGATCACTCCTTCAGCGATAACATCACACCGCATAATTCCACCAAAAATATTTATTAAAATACCTTTTACATTTTTATCAGATAAAATAATCTTAAATGCTGCAGAAACTTTTTCTTTAGTGGCTCCTCCTCCAACATCCAAAAAATTTGCTGGTTCTGATCCATAAAGTTTTATAATATCCATAGTAGCCATGGCTAATCCTGCCCCATTAACCATACATCCAATAGCTCCATCTAATTTAATATATGCTAAATCATGCTTACTAGCTTCTATTTCCGCTGGGTCCTCTTCATTTAAATCTCTCAAAGAGAGTATATCTGGATGTCTGTAGAGTGCATTAGAGTCAAAATTAATTTTTGCATCTAAACACAATACCGTATTATCTTTTGTAAGAATAAGAGGATTTATTTCAATTAAATTTGCATCGGTATTTACTAATGCATCAAAAATTGAACGAATTAATTTTTCTGCTTGTTGAATCGATTGCTCAGGTAAATGATAAGGGTTTAAAATTTGCTTAATATCGTCCACCGATAATCCATTTTCAAGACTTACGCGAGTAGTAATAATTTTCTCAGGTGTTTTGCTAGCAACCTCTTCTATGTCCATTCCTCCTTCAGCACTTGAAATAAATGCAATTTTGGAGCTGGCTCTATCGACCAGACAAGAAAGATAAAATTCCTTTCCAATTTCAGATGCTTCTTCAATATAAAGTCTTTTTACTTCTCTACCTTGTGGTCCAGTTTGATGAGTAACTAACACTTTACCTAATAAATTTTTTGCCTCACTCTTTAATTGTTCAATGTTTTCAACAACTTTTACCCCACCAGCTTTTCCTCTTCCACCAGCATGAATTTGGGCCTTTAAAACAATTTTATTTGTTTTAATTTTTTTTACTTTTTCATCAATTTCGTCCAAAGTAAAAATAGGTTCACCATTTGGTACTGGTGCTCCAAATTTTTTTAAAATATCCTTTGCTTGATGTTCGTGAATATTCATTTAGTTAAGACTAGGGTCAATTTTTTTAGCTGCCTCAAAAAGATCTTTTACAGCCGCAATAGAAATATCAAAATATTTTTTTTCTTCGGCATCAAGCTCTAGTTCAATCACTTTTTCTATTCCAGAAGATCCAATAACTACTGGAACTCCGACATATAAATCTTTAATACCATATTCCCCGTTCAAATAAGCTGCACAAGGAAGAGTTTTCTTTTCATCGTTAAGATAGGCCTCGGCCATCTGAACACCTGCAGCTGCTGGCGCATAAAAAGCAGAACCCTTTTCTAAATATTTCACTATTTCAGCACCACCGTTTCTGGTTCTATCAACTATTTCATTTAATTTATCTTGAGTAATTTTTCCTGATTTTACTAAATCAGAAAGTTTTTCTTTTCCAACCATTGTTCTGTTTGGCATAGGTACCATTGTATCACCATGGCCCCCGAGTACGAACGAGTCAACATCTCTAATTGGAACTTGTAATTCTTGGGATAAAAATCTTTTAAACCTAGAAGTGTCTAATACACCGGCCATACCAATGACTTTATTTTTAGGAAGACCAGAATATTTTTGCAAAGCCATAACTATGACATCCAAAGGATTGGTTATACAAATTACAAAAGCATTAGGTGATGAGTTTTTAATTCCATCTGCCACTTGTTTAATGATTTTCAAATTAATTCCCAAAAGATCATCTCTTGTCATTCCTGGTTTTCTAGGAACACCCGCCGTTATAATAACTACATCTGAGTTTTTGGTATCCTCATAACTACTAGTGCCAACTAAATCAACTCCCGATCCATCTACAGCTAACGACTGAGCTATATCTAAAGCTTTTCCTTTTGCCATTCCTTCCGCAACGTCAAAAAGAACTACATCGGCCAATTCTTTGGTAGCTATTAAATGTGCTAAAGTTCCACCTATTTGACCTGCTCCAATTAATGATATTTTTTTTCTCATTTTTTTTCCTATTTCATTGTTGGCATTATAAATTCTGGATCGACCCTTATACCTGAAGGCCATCGAGATGTAACTGTTTTTAACTTGGTATAAAATCGCACACCTTCCATGCCGTGCATATGCTGATCACCAAATAATGATCTTTTCCATCCGCCAAAACTATGAAATGCCATGGGAACTGGTATTGGTATATTAATGCCAACCATTCCTACTTGAATTTTATTTACAAAAGTACGAGCGGAATCTCCATCTCTTGTAAAAAGACTTACTCCATTTCCATACTCATGATTATTTATTAGTTTTACAGCGGTATCGAAGTCTTTTACTCGTATCACTGAAAGAACAGGACCAAATATTTCCTCTTTATATATTCTCATTGTATCCGTTACATGATCGAATAAACATCCGCCCATAAAAAATCCTTTTTCATAACCTTGTAGTTTTAAATTTCTTCCATCAACTACTAGTTTAGCTCCTTCTTTAACTCCAATATCAACATATCCCTTAACTTTTTCTAAATGTTCTTTGGTTACCAAGGGACCCATTTCAGATTTTTCATCCATACCGGGACCAACTTTTAAAGCTTCTACTTGTTGTGAAAGTTTTGCAATTAATTCATCACCAATATTTCCAACGGCAACGGCAACTGATTGTGCCATACATCTTTCCCCGGCAGATCCGTAAGCGGCTCCCATCAAACCACTAACTGCTTGATCAATATCTGAATCTGGCATTACAACACAATGATTTTTTGCGCCACCGAGAGCTTGGACTCTTTTTTCATTTTTTGCTGCTCCCTCGTAAATATATTTTGCAATTGGTGTAGATCCAACAAAACTGATAGCACTAACTTTTTTATTTTCTAATAGCGCATCAACTGACTCTTTATCTCCATTAACAACGTTAAACACACCGTCAGGTAATCCAGCTTCCCTCAGAAGTTGAGCTAACATAATTGCGCAGGAAGGATCTTTTTCTGACGGTTTAAGAACAAATGTATTGCCACAAGCTATCGCAACAGGAAACATCCACATAGGAACCATTGCTGGAAAATTAAACGGAGTAATACCCGCACAAACACCCAGTGGCTGACGTAATGACCAGCTATCAACATCTCTGCCAACATTTTCTGTAAATTCACCTTTTAAAAGATGAGGAATTCCACAAGCAAATTCTACTACTTCTAAACCTCTGTTTAACGATCCTTTTGCATCATTATAAACTTTTCCATGTTCTGAAACGATAATCTTGGTCAATTCGTCAGAGTTTTTTTCTATTAGCTCTTTAAACTTAAAAAGAATTCTTGCTCTTTGTAACGAAGGTGTACTTGACCATGATTCAAAAGCTTTGTGCGCAATATCAACAACGTTATTTACATCATCTTTAGAAGCCAAAGTAACTTTTCCTATGACCTCGCCTGTTGCAGGGTTATAAACATCTGAAGTTTTTTTCGATCTCCCCTCAAAGATAGAGCCATTTACAAAATGATGAATATTTTTCATAAGAGCGTTGAAATTATAGATTGACGCTAAAGCTGTCAAATTGATTAAAAAAAGAAAAATTTATTAATAGTAAAAAATATTTAGCCAATATCCGCGCTAACTAACATTTTTTTAATTGAGCCAATTGCTTTTGCAGGGTTTAGTCCTTTGGGGCATGCATTAGTACAGTTCATAATTGTATGGCATCTAAATAACTTGAGCTCATCCGCAACTTTTTTTAACCTTTTTTTTCTTTCATCGTCTCTACTATCAATAATCCATCTGTATGCCTGTAACAAAACTGCTGGGCCTAAGTACTTATCTCCATTCCACCAATAACTAGGGCAAGATGTAGAACAGCAAGCACATAAAATGCACTCATACAATCCATCTAATTTAGATCTGTCTTCTACTGTTTGTAATTTTTCCACTCCATCAACACCGCTCACTTCAGATTGCATCCATGGCTCAACTGATTCATACTGCTTATAAAGCTGCTTTAGATCTGGAACTAAATCTTTAACAACAGGCATGTGTGGTAATGGGTAAATATTGATATCTCCTTTAATTTCTTTTGCCGATTTTGTACAAGCTAAAGTATTAGATCCGTCAATATTCATTGCGCAACTACCACATATTCCTTCTCTACAAGATCTTCTAAAAGTTAATGTTGTATCAATTTCATTTTTAATTTTAATTAAGGCATCCAAAACCATGGGCCCGCAATTATCCATGTCCACTTCATAAGTATCTAATCTTGGATTCTGACCATCTTCCGGATTCCATCGATAGACATTAATTTTTTTTATATTTTTAGAATCACCCTGATTTGAAAAATGTTTGCCTTTTTCAATGGTAGAATTTTTTGGTAAAGCAAATTGAACCATTAATAAACCCTTGCTTTTGGTGGAAAATATTGCACATCATTTGTAAGGGTATAAGAATGAACATCTCTATACTTTATATCCACTCTTCCATCATGATGCCATGCCAAGGTATGCTTCATCCATTCTTGGTCGTCTCTATCTTTATAATCTTCTCTTGAGTGAGCGCCTCTACTTTCTTTTCTATTTTCTGCAGAAGAAACGGTAACCATTGATTGTCTAATTAGATTATCAAACTCTAAAGCTTCCACTAGATCTGTGTTAAAAACTAATGATCTATCAGTTACCGAAATATCTTTTAATCCTTCCCAAGGTTGCTGTATTTCATTCAAACCTTCTTTTAATGTTTTATCAGTTCTAAAGACAGCGCATTTGCTTTGCATAGTTCTTTGCATTTGATCTCTTAATACTGAAGTTGGTGTGCCGCCATTGGCATTTCGCATTTTATCAAATCGATCTAAAGATTTCTGAGTTTCGGACTCAGGTATCTTTTCGTGTTTTGAATTAGGTTTTACAACTTCTGCAGCCCTTATTGCTGCTGCTTTTCCAAAAACCACCAAATCAATCAAAGAATTAGAACCTAATCTATTTGCTCCATGTACTGAAACACAGGCAGCCTCACCAATCGACATCAATCCTTCAACGATAACTTCGGAACCGTCATTATCTTTAGTTAAAACTTCTCCATGGTAATTGGTAGGAATTCCTCCCATATTATAGTGAACCGTTGGTAAGACAGGTATTGGTTCTTTAGTTACATCAACACCTGCAAAAACTTTTGCTGATTCAGAGATACCTGGAAGCCTTTCGTGCAAAATTTTTGGATCTAAATGATTGAGATGGAGATAAATATGGTCTTTATTTTTTCCAACGCCTCTTCCCTCATTAATTTCAATAGTCATAGATCTCGAAACCACATCTCGGGAAGCTAAGTCTTTTGCAGAAGGAGCATATCTTTCCATAAATCTCTCACCTTCTGAATTCACTAGAAAACCGCCCTCTCCTCTGCTTCCTTCTGTTATCAAACAACCTGCTCCATAAATACCTGTCGGATGAAATTGAACAAATTCCATGTCCTGCATTGGTAGCCCGGCTCTTAAAACCATTCCACCTCCATCACCAGTGCAAGTGTGAGCAGAAGTCGCTGAAAAATAAGCTCGACCATATCCACCAGTTGCTAAAATAGTCATATTGGCTCTGAATCTATGAATAGTTCCATCTTGCAATGACCAAGCTAAAATCCCATGACACTTTCCATTATGCATCAATAAATCTAGGGCAAAATATTCAATAAAAAATTCTGTATTTTTCTTAAGTGCCTGACCATACAAAGTATGCAAAATTGCGTGACCTGTTCTATCAGCTGCAGCACAAGTTCTTTGTACTACACCATTCCCGTAATTTTTAGTCATGCCTCCAAATGGTCTTTGATAAATTTTACCTTCTTCAGTTCTGCTAAAAGGAACACCATATTTTTCTAATTCTACAACTGCTTGAGGTGCTTCCTTACATAAAAATTCAATTGCATCCTGATCCCCTAGCCAATCAGCACCCTTAACTGTATCAAACATATGCCAACGCCAATCGTCTTCTCCCATATTTCCCAAGGCAGCTGAGATTCCACCTTGTGCGGCAGCAGTATGACTTCTTGTTGGAAATACTTTTGAGATACATGCCGTTTTTAGTCCTGCTTCTGAAAGACCTACTGCAGCTCTTAAACCAGACCCACCAGCACCAACAACTATGGCATCATATTCGTGATCAATAATTTTGTATTCGCTCATGATTAATTAAATTTAATAAAGACTAATGATACAATAGTTATCAATGGAAGAATAGTTGCTAATGCAGTAATTATTAAATTAGCGACACTTTTGTATCTATTGTCTTGAATATAATCCTCAAAAATTTCTCCCATACCTAATTTCATATGTGAAAATACAATAATCAAAAAAATAACTGATAAAACAAAATTTACATTATCTTTGAAAAAAATAATAATTGATTGAAAATCTTTTTGAACTAAGCCTATAAAAACTGATAAAAACCATATCAGTAATGGTACAAGTATAACTGCTGTAATTCTTTGTAAAAGCCATTTTTTTACAACCATATTGCTCATGACAAAACCCACAATCCTAAAGTTAACAGAAAAGAACTCGCTAAAACAAAAATACCCGATAAATTAGCAGTTTTTAACTCATAGCCATACCCAATATCCCAAAACAAGTGCCTAATACCATTTAATAAATGATAACAAAAAGACCAGGTAAACCCGACCAAAATAAATTTTCCAACTGCGCTTGAAATAAAAAAAGAAAAATATTTATAACAATCCTCTCCTAAATAAAGAGCGATGATCCAAAAACAAATTACTGAAATACCCGCTGTATTTATGACAGATGTTAGGCGGTGAGTGATTGATAATAATGAAGACATTTGCCATTTATAAACTTGCAAATGTGGAGACAACGGCCTGTCTTTATTTAAATCATTCATAATTATTATATTAGTTTTTTATCTACTAATGTTTCAGCGATTTGAACTGCATTTAATGCCGCCCCTTTTAACAAATTATCTGAAACAATCCAAAGATTTAAGCAATTTTTTTCCGTATTATCTGCTCTAATTCTTGAAATATAAGTTTCAAATTGATCCTGAGCTTCAAGGGGAGTAATGTAACCACCATCTTTTCTTTCATCAATAACCTTACAGCCATTTGCACTTTCCAAAGCTGATCTAACTGCTTCTAAAGAAAAAGGTTTTTCAAACTGTATATTAACTGATTCACTATGAGAGATAAGTACTGGAACTCTAACGCAAGTTGCTGTTAGTTTTATTTTTTCATCTAATATTTTTTTTGTTTCATTTGCCATCTTCAGTTCTTCTTTTGTGTAACCTTCATCAGAAAAAACATCGATATGTGGAATCAGATTAAAAGCAATTTGTTTTGTAAATTTTTTAGATTGGATTGTTTCATTATTTAAAAATTGCTTGGTTTGATGAATAAGCTCATCCATTGGCTCTTTACCCGCTCCAGAAACTGATTGGTAAGTAGAAGTTACAACTCTCTTTATAGTAAACAAATCATGCAAAGGCTTTAAGGCTACTACTAGCTGAGCAGTTGAACAATTTGGGTTCGCAATAATATTTTTCTTTTTATAATTTTTTAAATCATTCCAATTTACTTCCGGAACCACTAATGGAACATCTTTATCCATCCTAAAAAGACTTGAATTATCGATAATAATTGTATCTTGAGCTGCTTTTTCTGCTAGTGCTTTTGTAACTGTCGATCCGCAGCAAAAAAAAGTAATAGTAGCTTTTGAAAAATCAAAGGTATCAAGCTGCTCTACTATAATTTTTTTTCCTAAAAAATCTATTTCCTTTCCAGAACTATTTTTGGAAGCTAATAAATATAAATTATTTAAAGGAAATTTTCTTCTTTCTAAAACCTCGATAATTTTTCTTCCAACGTTTCCTGTTGCGCCTGCAATTGCTATATTTAATTTCATTTTTGTAGATTTAATTTTGCAACAATTGCATCCCCCATCTCAGATGTAGACACTTTCTTCTTCCCATCCTCCATGATATCAGCAGTTCTTAATCCATCTTTCAAAACCCCTTTGATAGCAGTTTCAACCATATCTGCCTCTTTATCAAAATTTAATGAATATTTAAGCGCCATTGCAAAACTTAAAATCATGGCAATAGGATTGGCCAATGCTTTTCCAGCTATATCAGGTGCTGAACCATGGCATGGCTCATACATTGATCTAATTCTTCCATTTTTATCTTTCTCACTTAAAGAAGCCGAAGGTAACATTCCCAAAGATCCTGTTAACATTGCAGCTTCGTCAGACAACATGTCTCCAAATAAATTATCTGTAACAATAACGTCAAATTGTTTTGGATTTCGAACTAATTGCATTGCGCAGTTATCAGCAAGCATATGACTTAGTTGTATAGTTTTGTATGCAGGACTTTGGTCATAAAGGGATTGTACTTCTTCTTTCCAAAGCAAACCTGCTTCCATAACATTTGATTTATCTGCAGAAGTTACTTTTTTGTTTCTTTTTAAAGCTAAATCAAACGCAACTTTAGCTACTCTTTTAATTTCTTTAGAAGTGTAAACATGTGTATTAATTCCTTTTCTCTCACCATTTTCAATTGGTTCAATACCTCTTGGTTCACCAAAATAAATACCCCCTGTTAGCTCCCTAACAATTAAAATATCCAAACCTGAAATTATTTCTGGCTTTAAAGTAGAAGCGCTAACTAACTCTTCAAAACAGATGGCAGGCCTTAAATTAGCAAATAGTTTCATTTCTTTTCTTAATCTCAACAATGCTCTTTCTGGTTTTTTTGAGAATTCTAAATTATCCCACTTTGGTCCTCCAACAGCTCCTAATAAAACTGCATCGCTATCCATTGCTTTGTACAAAACATCATCCGTAAGCGGAGTTCCATTTTCTTCATAAGAGATTCCCCCAGCTAGTTCCTCTATATAAGCGATATCTAATTTTTTTTTGGTGTTAAACCAGTCAATAATTTTTTTGGCTTCCGCCATAATCTCAGGACCAATACCGTCTCCGGCAAGTAATAAAATGTTTTTTTTAGCCATTTAAAAAAGCCAAGGAGTTTTGTTTTTTTGGTTAGAAATAAATTTGGTAATATGGTCTGATTTTTTTAATGTAATTCCAATATCATCTAGTCCATTTACTAAACAATCTTTTTGGAAAGGATCAACATCAAATTCTATTGGCTGATTATCTCCTTTAGAAATTTTTTGCTCATCTAGGTTAACTTCTATATTTTTTTTATCTTTAGCAAATTCTGCAAGTTCTTTTATTTTTTCCTCTGGCAGCACAATTGGTAAAATCCCATTTTTAAAACAATTGTTATAAAAAATATCCGCAAAGCTAGGTGCAATTACCACTCTAAAACCAAAATCTAATAAGGCCCAAGGAGCATGTTCTCGGGAAGATCCGCATCCAAAATTTTTTTCTCCTATTAATATTGTAGATTGATTAAATGGATCTTGATTCAATACAAAACTTTCAATTGGTTTTCCTGAATTGTCATATCTCATTTCAAAAAATAAATTTTTTCCAAGACCAGTTCTTTTAATAGTTTTCAAGAATTGTTTTGGAATCATCATATCTGTATCTACATTAACAATGGGCAGATAAGCTGGGATACTTTTGATTGTTTTAAATTTTTCCATTACAAAAATTTTCTTACGTCAGTTAATTTTCCCTCTATTCCTGCGGCGGCGGCCATAGCTGGACTTAAAAGATGGGTTCTTCCTCCTCTACCTTGTCTTCCTTCAAAGTTTCTATTTGAAGTTGATGCACAACGTTCTCCTGGTAATAACTGATCGGGATTCATACCAAGACACATTGAGCAACCAGGCTCTCTCCACTCTAAGCCTGCTTCAATAAAAATTTTATCTAATCCTTCTTCTTCAGCTTGCTTTTTAACCAAACCAGAACCAGGAACAACATATCCTGAAACATTTGGAGCTATTTTTTTGCCTTTTAAAATTTCTGCTGCAGCTCTTAAGTCTTGGATACGTCCATTAGTGCAAGATCCTATAAAAACCTTATCAATTGTAATAGATTCTAGCTTTTTGTTAGCCTCAAGTCCCATATACTCTAAGGATCTAATAACGGCATTTTTTTTATCAGGATCAACAAAATCATCTGGATGAGGAACTGCTGCAGTGATTGGCAACACATCCTCTGGACTTGTTCCCCAAGTGACAGATGGTACAATTTCCTCTCCTTTTAAAATTATAGTTTCATCATACTTCGCATCTTTATCTGAGTGTAGGCTTAACCAAAATGATTTGGCTTTTTCCCAATCTTCCCCTTTGGGAGCCAAAGGTTTTCCTTTAATAAATTCAACTGTTTTTTCATCCGGCTGAATAATTCCAGCTCTAGCGCCAGCCTCAATTGACATGTTGCATACTGTCATTCTTTCTTCCATAGATAAATTTTTAATAACTTCTCCGCAATATTCTATTACGTAACCTGTTCCACCAGCGGTTCCAATTTTTCCAATAATAGTAAGAATAATATCTTTGGCTGTTACGCCCAAAGGAAGCTTCCCTTGGATTTCAATTTTCATATTTTTTGCTTTTCTTTGAATCAAAGTTTGTGTCGCTAATACATGTTCAACCTCGGAAGTACCTATTCCAAACGCCAAAGCTCCAAAGGCACCGTGAGTAGCTGTATGACTATCCCCACAAACAATTGTCATTCCAGGTTGAGTTAAACCTTGTTCAGGTCCAATCACATGAACTATTCCCTGTCTAATATCATTAAGCCCAAAAAAATTTATATTAAAATCTTTACAATTTTTTTCTAAAGTTTCATATTGTAAAGCTGAGTCTTTATTTTCAATGGGTTTACTTCTATCGGTAGTAGGAACATTATGATCTGCTACTGCAAGTGTAAATTCAGGATATTTTACTTTTCTTCCATTCATTCGTAATCCTTCGAATGCCTGGGGGCTTGTTACCTCATGAACTAGATGCCTATCGATAAATAAAAGGCAAGTTCCATCATCTTGCTTATCAATTAAATGACTATCAAATAATTTATCATACAGAGTTTTTGGCATCACAACTTACTTAGTTATATTTTCACCTGCGGCATCATCAGCAACAGCTTTTTTGCTGGTAGTTTCTTTTTTTGCAATATCAATACCGATTTTCTTTTTAATTTTTTCGTTAATTCTTGCAGACTTACCTTTTCTATCTCTTAAGTAATATAATTTTGCTCTTCTTACTTTTCCAGAACGAATTAGCTCTACAGAGTCAACGTTAGGGCTGTATAATTGAAACACTCTTTCAACTCCTTCACCAAAAGAAATTTTTCTTACTGTGAATGATGAATTTATACCTCTATTTTTTTTAGCAATACAAACTCCCTCATAGGCCTGAATTCGTTGTTTTTTTCCTTCGATAATTCTTACATTTACCTTAACTGTGTCTCCAGGATTAAAATTAGCTATTTGTTTGTTTTCGGTTAATTTCTTAATCTGCTCTTTATTTATGTCTTCAATATTTTTCATAACTAAATTCATTCTAATTTTTGTTTTTATTATATCTTTGCCACATATCTGGTCTTAGGCGCTGTGTTATACCCTCGGACTGTTCTAAACGCCAGCGCTTTATTTCCGCATGATTTCCCGATAATAGAACATCTGGAACCTGTTTTCCCTGCCATTCTCTAGGCTGAGTATATTGTGGATATTCTAATAAATTATTATTAAAACTCTCCTCATCTAAAGATCCCTCATCGCCTAGCACCCCGGGTAAAAGCCTTAAAATGCTATCAATTAATACAACCGCAGCAGGCTCGCCTCCTGATAAAACATAATCTCCAATACTTATTTCTTCTACTTTATTTGAATCTAATACTCTTTGATCAATTCCCTCAAAGTGACCGCACAAAATATTCAAGCCATTTGTTTCAGAAAAATTTTTTACCATTTCTTGGGTTAATGTTTTTCCTTTAGGTGAAAGATAAACAATACGATTATCGTTTTTATTTTGTGATATACAATTATTTATAACATCCGCTCTCATTAACATTCCCCTTCCACCTCCAAAAGGTTTGTCATCAACAGAGCCATGTTTATCAATCGCAAAGTCTCTAATATTAACTACCTCTAAATCCCAAATTTTTTTTTCTCTTGCCCTTTTAAAATTACCTATGTCAAGTAGTCCTGGAAAAAATTCAGAATACAAAGTAAAAACTTTAGCTAACCACATTTTCGTTTTATTTGGTCTCTCCTTCTTTAGTTTCTACAGGTGCTGCTTCTGCTGCTGGTGTTTCTACTGGTGCTGCTTTTGCTGCAGCCTCTGCTTCTTCTGTAGCTTTTTTAGCTTCCTCTACTTTTTTTAATTTTTCTTGAGCCTTCTTTTTAGGTAATGCTTTTATTGGGTTATTTCTTTGTTTAGGCATCGGAATAATATTTGCCTCTCCCAAAAATCTTGCAATTCTTTCAGAAGGTTGGGCTCCCTGACTTAACCAAAATTTTATTCTTTCTAAATCAAGACTTAATCTCTCTTTTTTATCTTTTGGTAGTAGTGGATTAAAAAATCCAACTTTTTCGATAAATTTTCCATCTCTCGGTCTTCGAGAATCTGCAACTACTATTTTGTAAAAGGGTCTTTTTTTTGCTCCCCCTCTAGACATTCTTATTTTTAACATGTGTTTCCTTCCTATTTTAAGTTATTAAATATCTCTGGAGGAATGCCTTCCATTCCCTCAAGAGCACCTCTTCCGCCTTTTGACATTCTTTTCATCATATTTGTCATCATTTTGTGTTGCTTAAGAAGCTTGTTTACCATTGAAATGTCCATACCGGATCCATTTGCAATTCTTTTTTTTCTCGATCCATCAATTACTTTTGGATTGTCTCTTTCTTTTTTGGTCATTGATAAAATAATTGCTTCTTGTTTTGAAAGCAAAGATTCATCGATATTTGATTCATCTAACTGTTTTTTTATTTTAGAAATTCCAGGTAACATGCTTAATACTCCACTCATGCCTCCTGCTTTTTTCATTTGTCGAATTTGTTTTAAATAATCTGTAAAAGTAAAACTACCTTTTTTTAAATTTTCCTCTATTTCCTCAATTTTATCCTGTTCCAAACCCTCCGAAACCTTTTCTACAAGAGATACAACATCTCCCATTCCAAGAATTCGGTTTGCAATTCTATCTGGATGAAATACCTCAATTTCATTTATAGACTCTCCTGTCCCCAAAAATTTAATTGGACATCCAGTAACTGCTTTCATACTCAATGCAGCTCCACCCTTTCCGTCACCATCAATTCTTGTTAAAATAATAGAGGTAAGTGATACGGTTTTTTTAAATTCAGAAGCTATATTAACTGCGTCTTGACCGGTTAAAGAGTCTGCAACCAAAATAATTTCTGTTGGTTGAATATCGTTTTCTAATTGCTTTAACTCCATCATCATTTGTTGGTCGATCTGGGTTCGTCCGGCTGTATCAAAAATAATTACATCTTCTCCAGATAAAGAAGCTGCATTCATAGCTCTTCTTGAAATTTCTAGTGGGAACTGACCTTCAATAATAGGAAGGGTTTTTATTAAATTATTCTGTCCTAGAACTTCTAATTGTTTTTGTGCAGCAGGTCTGTAAACGTCTAAGCTAACCAGCATACTTTTTTTAGAATATTGTTTTTCTAAATATTTTGCTAATTTTGCGGTCGTGGTAGTTTTTCCAGACCCTTGTAATCCCACTACTAAAATTTTTACCGGTGGAACTGCATTCAAATTAATTTCTTTTTTCTCATCGCCCAAAACAGCTACTAGTTCATCAAAAACTATTTTGATAATCATTTGACCTGGAGTTACTGATTTTAAAACTTCCTGGCCAATAATTTTAGGTTTAACTTTGTTGATAAAATCTTTAGCAACTGGCAAGGAAACATCTGACTCTAATAGAGCTTGCCTAATTTTTCTTAGTCCTTCATCTGCTTGCTTTTCATCTAACCGAGTAATTCGATTAAAAAAAGAAAAGGCACTTTCAATTTTATCTGTTAAACTTTCAAACATAATTTTCCTTCTTCCAGCAACAATTGCACTAGTGGGCGAATCCTCGCTGACTAGTGTTGATCTCCTCCTAAGAGGACACCACAAAATTGTAGTAATTTGTGGAAGTGAGAAGAAACTATATAGTAATAATTTAAAAGTCAATAAAACTGGGGTATTACTAAAAGCTATGAATTTTAAAGGTTATAAAATGGATGGTTTGGGGAATGATTTTCTTATTATTGATCAAAGACACAAACAAGTCGTTTTGACCCCTGAACAGATTAAAAAACTTGGTAATAGAAATAATTTAGGGTTTGATCAGCTAATTTATATAGAGCCTGGCAACCCTAATAAGCCAAAAATTTTATTTTACAATTCTGATGGAAGTGAGTCTGCTGCCTGTGGAAATGGAAGCAGATGTGTTGCCTATTTGCTCATGAGTGAAAACAATTTAGATCAGATTTCTATCGAAACTAAAAGCGGTATATTAAAATCCTATAATAATGGTAATAAAAACATTACTCTTGATATGGGCCCGCCTATTTTTGAGTGGAATAAAATACCTTTAGAAAAAAAAATGGATCCTTCTAATATTGAAATAAAAATTGATAATTATGGTGTGCTTACAGGATATGCTTTAAGTGTAGGAAATCCACATATTATTTTTTTTCAAAGCATTGAAAATTCAAAACTAAAAATTGTAGGACCTTTAATTGAAAATCACTTATTTTTTCCTGAAAGATGTAATGTCACATTTGCAGATATTATAGATAAACAAAATATTAAAATTAAAGTGTGGGAACGTGGAGCTGGCATGACTAAGGCTTGCGGAACTGCTGCATGCGCGACTGCTATTGCCGCTCATCAAAAAAAATTAACTGATAAAATTGTTGGAATTCATTTCAAACAAGGGAAATTAACTATTGAGTGGAAATCTGACAATCGAATTTATATGACTGGGCCAGTATCTGAGATTCAAGAAGTGAATATAGAAATATAAAATTAATGGGATTTTTTAAAAATTTAAAAGATGGATTATTCAAATCCTCAAAAAATATTTCTGAAGGAATAACTAATATTTTCACGAAAACAAAAGCAAATGAAAATCTTCTTAATGATATTGAAGAATTCATGATAGAGTCTGATTTTGGCGTAAATATTGCCAAAAAATTTAAGGATATACTCGCTAGCCAAAAATATTCGGATGAAGAATTAAAAAAAGAAAATTTTTATAAAATTTTTTCTAGTGAAATTTCAAAAATTTTAAAACCTTTAGAAAAAAATATTATTGAAGAAAATATGAACTTTAAAACAATATTGATTTGTGGAGTAAATGGTACAGGTAAAACAACAACGATAGGTAAATTATGTAAACTTTTTAAGGAACATAATAAAAAAATTATTGTTGGGGCTGCAGATACGTTTCGGGCTGCAGCTATTGATCAATTAAAAGTATGGTGTGATAGAAATCAAACAGAAATAATATGTTCAGAGGTTGGATCTGATCCTGCATCGGTAGCTTTTAAAACATTAGAATATGCAAAAAATAATCAAAAGGATCTCTGTATTATTGATACGGCGGGAAGACTGCATAATAAAAAAAATTTAATGGAAGAGTTTTCGAAAATTATAAGAGTATTAAAAAAAATTGATCCTGAATCACCTCAAGAAACTTGGATTGTTCTTGATGCAACTACAGGCCAAAATGCGATTAATCAAATAGAAGAGTTTAAAAAAATTGCAAATATTACCGGCATTATAATGACTAAACTAGACGGAACTGCTAAAGGTGGCGTTTTAGTTGCTATCGCAGACCAATTTAAAATTCCTATTGTAGCAATTGGTGTAGGTGAAAAAGAAGATGATTTAAATCAGTTTAAGGCTGATGAGTATGCTAAAGCTTTGATTAGTTAGAGTATTTTCTATTTGCTAAGAAGATTCCTAATAGCACCAAACCAGCTCCATAAAAATTATAAATATAAATTTTTTCGTTAAATAAAATTATTCCATAAATTGCTCCATAAATTGGCATTAAGTATACGGTCAAACCAGCCAGAGAAGCCCCGATCATTTGCTGTAATTTTGTGTACATAATAAAAGCTACAATCCCTGGAAAAATAGAAGCCAATATTACGAAAAAAATGAAATTGTAATCAAAATTAGTGGGCATAAAATAAACATGTTCTAATAAAAAAAAGGGTAGCAAAATGATAGATGCAAAAAAACTCATAAGTGTAAATCTTGAAAAAATAGAAAATTTACTTTTCCAATTAATTAAGTAAATCGAAAAAAAAGCCCAACTAATAGCTGCTCCTAAAATCCACAAATCACCTAATGTAAAATTTAAATTTAATAAATTAAAAATTGATCCTTTAAAAATAACAAATGACACGCCGTAAAAACTTATTAAAATTCCCAGTAATTGAATAATTTTTAGTTTCTGATGAAAAAAAATATAAGATAACAAAACTATTAAAATAGGTGATAAGGCATAAATAATTCCCATATTAGTTACTGTAGTTGTAAGTCCTGAAATATATGGAAAAGCTCCACAAATTGCGTAACCTGAAAAACCTAAAAAAAATAATTGTGGCAACTCTTCAATAATATATTCCCTTTTTTTATAAATCTCTCTAAAAACAAAAGGAGCTACTAATAAAAAAACTACAAACCATCTCCAAAACGCCAAAGATACTGGTGGCACATTCCCTAAAGCTCCTTTAGCAATAGCAATATTACCAGTCATAAAGATTGGTTGAATGAATATTAAAGAAAAGTTTAAAAAATTATTTCTTATCAAAAAAAGCTTCGTAGATCATCATTCCAATAGCCACAGCCATTAAAATATAGACAGGCAAAACATCGACCCCATTAATCATAGGCGATCTAGTTAAAGTGGTGCCTAAACCAATTAGAAAAGCCACTGCTAATAGCACGCTAAATACTGTTGTAAATTTTTTAATCATTATTGTCCTTACAGTTTTTTTCTAGCCAATTAGCAGTAGATAAAAATCTAAGATCGTCATATTTATTTCCTATTAACTGGATGCCTAATGGTAAATTATTTTCTCCGGTAAGTAAAGGCAATGAAATAGCTGGGAGACCCATATAAGTCCAGACAGTTGAAAACTCCGGACTACCTGTTTTTTCCAAGCCCTTGGAGGCCACACCCGTAGATGCAGGCGTTAAAACTCCATGATAATCTTGAAACACTTCTCTATAAGAAACATAACTTCTCTCAATAAAATCTAATGCTTCAGCATAATCCTTGGCTGAATATTTCATTCCTCTTTCAATTGCACTTATCATTTCTTTTGATAATTTTTTTTTATATTTTTTGTAATAGGCTTCAAAATTATTAGCCATATCTGTTTCGTGAATTATTTTATGATAAGTTGGAATATCATCAAAATAAGAAGGGGTGTCAAACTCTTCAATATTATTTTTAAAATTTTTAAGAAAGATTTCAAAAGATTTTTGTGATTTTTTATTTATATTTTTCCAATTTTTAGTTTTATAAAAAATAAATTTAGGCTTAAATATTGGATTTGTTCTACATACATCTAACATATCATCTGCTGAATAATGAATGGTAGAATCATCATATAAATCTTTTTTAATTAGTGCTTTAGATAATAAGGCAACATCTTCTACCGTTCTTCCAAAAACGCCCACGTGATCAAGCTTGTTAGACTGTCTTAAGCATCCAGATCGAGAAATTAAACCATAAGATGGTTTGTAACCTACTACCCCACAATAAGATGCTGGTCTTATAACAGATCCATTTGTTTGTGATCCAATCGATAAAGGGGCCATATATGCTGCTACAGCTGCTGCTGAACCGCTAGAGGATCCACCTGGAGTTCTAGTATAATCATGAGGATTAGTGGTCTTTCCAGGATGAAAATAAGCAAGTTCAGTTGTTTCAGTTTTTCCCATAATTAAGGCTCCGGCAGATTTTAGTAAACTAACAACTTCGGAATCCTGAGATAGTGACATTTTTTTTCTAACAGTCGATCCACATTCGGTAGGCATATCGAAAGTTCCAAAGATATCTTTTACCGCGATGGGCAATCCATGTAATGATCCTAATGATTTTCCAGATTTTCTATGTTCGTCAGCTTCCTCAGCTTTTTCTAATAAAAGTTTTTTATTAAAATGCGCCCAAGCTTTTACATCCTTTTCATATAAATCTATTCTTTCAATATAAGCTTTGCAAACATCAACTGATGATACATCTCCAGATCTTAGTTGTTTTACCAGCTCATTAGCTGAGGATAATAAAATTTCTGACATAGAATTATTTATTTATTCTCAAATAAAACATCAGGTAACCAGAGCGCAATACCTGGAAAAATGTATAATAATATCATTGCAAAAATCACAATTCCTAGGAAAGGCATGATCCCCCTAAAAATTTCCATCAGCTCTACATTTTTAGATTGAACTCCTTTTAAATAATAGGCTGACATTGCCATCGGTGGGGTCAAAAAAGATGTTTGTAAATTCAAAGCAATTAACATTGCAAAAAAGTAAGGGTCAACTCCAAAGGTTTTTAATAATGGTAAAAATATTGGAACAAAAATTATTAATATTTCTGTCCACTCCAATGGCCATCCTAATAAAAAAATAATTACTTGAGTAATTATAAGAAATTGCCATGGCTCAATATCAATTGATTTAAAAAAATGTTCAAATACTTCGTGTCCACCTAAGTATGAAAATACTGAAGAAAAAGTCCATGAACCAATAAATAGCCACATGATCATAGCGGTTGTTTTGGCGGTTAAAAAAACTGATTCTTTAAAACTTTGCCATTTTAGAGTTTTATAAAAATAAGATAAAACTATTGCACCAAATGCACCTGCTGCTGCTGCTTCAGCCGGAGTGGCAATACCAGCCAAAATAGTTCCCAGAACAAGCATAATTAATGCAAAAAGAGGTATGAAGGAAACAAGAACTTCTTTCATAATTACATTTGTTGGAGGTATATCGGAAGCTTTTGGTTTTGGAGCGATCTCTGGCTTAAAGTAAGCTAAAATAATTGCATAAGCTATGTACAGTCCTGCAAGTAACAAGCCAGGAAAAATTGCTGCTGCAAAAAGTCTTAAAGGTGATAGCTGCGCAATCACAGAATATACAATCAACATAATGCTTGGTGGAATTAAAATTCCAAGACATCCACCTGCGCAAATAATTCCTGAGGAAAATTTTTTATCATATCCGGCTTTCACCATGGCCGGCCAAGCGAGCAAACCCATTAAAGTTACAACTGCCCCAATGATACCAGTAGCTGTTGAGAATAATGTGCAAGTTACCAATGCGGCAACCGCCATAGACGCTGGCAATTTATGAGCTGCTAGTCTTATTGCAAAGAATAATTTTGCTACTATTCCAGCTCTCTCAACAAGATAGCCCATGAATAAAAAAAGTGGGACTGCAGTCAAAACATTGTTGTCCATAACCGTATAAGTATTTTGGACAAAAAGAGAAAATATTCTATTATCAAATATATGTGTCATCATCGCATAATCAAAATATGCGTAGTAGCCAAATCCTATTCCCATAGCCATCAAAGTAAATGCGATTGGAAATCCCATTAAAACTGCAAATAAAAACAATACCATCATTAAGATGGCAACTTCTGGGTTAGTTAAACTAAAATACATTTTTTTATTTCCTTACTTCTTTTTAAGATTTAATTTTTGACTTTCTCTCATTAAAATTTTTTCAGTCTCCTCCGCGACTACTTCTCGATCGGGCCACTTTCCAGTTTTAATGCAAATAATACATCTAAATACTTCACTAATACCTTGAATTATTAATAGGGTACCAGCTAATGGGATCATTGTCTTCACCATATAAATTTGTATTTGGGCGGGACTACTCCAACTAGTTTCTTGTATTTTCCAAGCTAACATTGCGTATGGATATCCATATCCAGCAAGTGCAAATACGCCTGGAAAGAAAAAAACAAAATAAAGAACCAAATCTATTTTTGCTTGAGTTGTAACTTTAAATAATCTGTAAATTACATCTCCCCTCACGTGAGCTTCTGTAGCTAATGTATAGGCTCCTGCCATCATTAAAATTGCTCCATACATTTGCATACTAAAATCAAAATTCCATAAAGTTGGATGGTTAAATACGTATGCCATCACAACTTCATAAACCGTACCACCCATGAGAATTACTATGCACCAAGAGAAAGCTTTTCCCATTGCGATACTTAAACTGTCTGAAAATTTTATAAATGAATTCATAAAAGTTTACTATTATATTAAAAAAAGGGGGGATATAACCCCCCTTTTTTTTTCTAAAAAATAAATGTATTAGATTTTTACTTTATCTAAAGGTCCGAACTCATTTTCATATGCTAACCTATAGTTTGGCTGATTCATCAGCAAGTACTTCATAGTTTTTTTAGCATAATCTTTCTGAGATTGAACAATTTTAGCAAAGAATGGATCTTTCGCAACGAATTCTCCAATTACCTTGTCCCAACCTTTAAGTTGAGCAGCTAAAATTTCATCAGAAGTTTGATACACATTAACTTTATGAGTATTAACCAACGTCGATAAACTAGCAGTATATCTACTCAAAGCTTTGAAGTAGTTATCTGTATTCGCAGCATAAGCAGCATTTTTTAAAATTGCTTGGTGAGCTGGCGAAAGGCTATTGTATCTTTTTTTATTTACAGGAATTTCGAACATCTCTTGTGATTGATGGAAACTTCCTAAATGATAATGTTTAGATACATCTTGCATTCCAAAGTTAGAGTCAGATGTTGGGTTGTTAAACTCAGCTGCATCAATTAATCCAGTTTTCATTGCAGGCTGAATTTCACCGCCTGGTAATTGTCTCACAACCATTCCCATTGCAGTTAAAACGTTAGTAGCTAGACCAACTGTTCTGTATTTCATTCCAGTAACGTCAGCTACAGTTTTTACGTTTTTCTTGAACCAACCAAAAGGCTGGGCTGGCATTGGCATATGAAAGAAACCAATATAATCGAAACCAACTTTTGCAATTGTTTCTTCATATAATTTTCTTCCTCCGCCATATTCCATCCATGCCATAACTTCTTGTGATGACATTCCGTATGAAGGACCAGTTCCAAATAAAGAAGCTGCAGGATTTTTACCATACCAATATGCTGTCACCCAGTGACCCATATCAACTACGCCTGAACTTACTGCTTGTCCAATCTCAGATGTTTTTACTACAGCTCCAACTGGTAGAAGTTCAATTTCTAAAGTTCCACCGGACATGTCCTTAACCATTTTACAGTAATCACCCGCCATTTCGAAGAATATATCTCCTCCTGATGGCCAAGCTGCCTGCATTTTTAACTTAACTGTTTGCTGCTGAGCTCCACCAGCTTTTTTATTATCTGCAGGTTTACAAGCTGCTAATAAGCCTCCGGCTAATACCGCTGCTCCAGTTGCTGATGCAGCTTTAAAAAATTTACGTCTAGATTTTGACGTAATACTTTTATTTTTCATATTTTCTCCCCATGTTTGTTTAAGGTTGGGCGATTTAATCAAAAATTAATGATTTTGTCTTCAAATAAATAGATTTAAAATAACTTTATTCAACCAAAGGTTGATTAATTAACCTTATCTTTTGGCTTTTTTCCTAAAAAATAGTCTTCCAAGTTTAAAATTGCTCTATCTCCCATATCAATTCTGGTTCTCTCAGTAGCACTTCCTAAATGAGGAAGTAAAAAAAGATTATCTAATTTCAAATAATTTTCGTTTATTTTTGGTTCACCATTGTAAACATCCAAGCCTAGAGCAAAAACTTTTCCATTTTTCATCGCTTCAATCATATCCTGATCATTAATTATATCGCCTCTTGCAGCATTAGCTATAACCACATTGTCTGGAAAAAAATTAATTGTTTCTTTATTAATTAAATTTGCAGTGTCTGCTGTTGCAGGACAATTAATAGATAAAAATTCACTTTGCGAAAAAAGAGATTTGATATCTGAGTGATACTTGGCTCCATTTTCTAAATCTGGAGATAATCTGTTACGATTATGATAATGAATTTCCATACCAAATCCTCTTGCACGCTGAGCTACTGCTCTGCCAATTCTTCCCATTCCTAAAATTCCTAATTTACGGTTTGACATTTGCTTACCAAGTAACAAACTAGTAGACCAAACCCAGCTTTGACTTTCAGCTGCTTTTCTTCCTTCGTAAGCCCTTCGAGAAGCTCCTAATAAAAGCAAAATAGAAATATCAGCCGTTGCATCTGTTAACACCTCAGGAGTATTTGTAACAACTATTCCCCTTGCAGTAGCTGCATCTGTGTCCACATTATTATAACCAACTGCATAATTAGCAATAATTTTTATGCTAGGTGAAAGTTTAGAAATAATCTCTTTATCAAACTTATTTCCACCAACACACAAAATACCATCACAATCTTTGGATAAATTTATTAATTCCTCAGTTGATAAAACTTTATCTTCTTTGTTCAGCTTGGCATCAAATAATTGTAATATCCTTTCCTCATTAGGTTTTAATAAATTTCTTGTGACAAGTATTTTTTTCATTTTATTTCTAGTGGCTTAGTACCACCTGTAAACCAATCCAACAACTCTATCGTATGAACAATCGGAATAGTGGTTCCTGATGAGATCTGGGTAATACATCCAACATTGCCGGCTGCGATAAAATCAGGGCTTGTTTTATTTATATTTTCAACTTTTCTTTTTAGCAACTCTTTGGCCATTTCTCCTTGCAATAAATTGTATGTTCCTGCCGAACCACAGCATAAGTGTCCATCTGGAATTTCTACGATCTCATTCCCACTTTGTTTTAATAAGTCTAGTGGTTGTTGATGCACTTTTTGTCCATGTTGCATAGAACATGCGGAATGATAGGCTATTTTATGTCCTTTTTCACTATCTTTAAAATTTAATTTTATATTTTTTCCCAAATACTCTGTGACATCCTTCGCTAGCTCAGAAATAAATTTAGCTTTTTTACTAAGTTCTTTGTCGGAATGATTTTCAAAAATAAATCCATAATCTTTTAGTGTAGTACCGCATCCTGAGGTATTAACCAAGATTGCATCAATTGGTTTTTTTTGACAAATATCGTACCAAGCATTTATATTTTTAATAAAAGATTGTTTTGCTAAATTTTCTTTGCCCAAATGATGATTTAAAGATCCACAGCAACCAGCTTCTTTCGCAACATAAACTTCGACTCCATGTCTGTTTAAAATATTTATAGTTGAGTCATTTATTTGTGGAGAAATCACTTTTTGTACACAGCCTGTTAATAGAATTACTCTTGCTACTATTTTATTTTTTGGTTTGTAAATATTTTTAGTTTTTAAAGTTTGCTTTGGAAATGAAGATGGCATTAAGGAAATCATATTTTTAATTTTATCTGGCATCATAAAAGAAAATGGTTTTGCAATTTTGACCATTAAGGCCATTAATCGAAAAAGTTTTGTGCTAGGTAACACAAATGACAGGATGTTTCTTAACGTCCTATCAAACCATGGTCTTTTATAAGTACGCTCTATATGATTTCTGGCATGATCAATAATGTGCATATAATTGACTCCTGAGGGACAAGTAGTCATGCATGCATAACAAGAAAGACAACGATCAATGTGTTTGACAATTTTATCATTGGCTGGCTTACTATTTTCTAACATATCTTTTATAAGATAAATTCTACCTCTTGGACCATCTAACTCATCGCCAAGTACCTGATAGGTGGGACAGGTAGCATTGCAAAAACCGCAGTGAACACATTTTCTTAAAATTTTTTCTGAATTATTAACCTCATGATTCTCAAGTTGTTTTTTGGTAAATTTTGTTTGCATTAAATTCCTGCGTACATTTTTCCTGGGTTTAAAATGCTTTTTGGGTCAAAGCTTTTTTTAATTCTAGAAGTCAAAGATTTAATATCATCACTTGTGCTTGTTAAAAAGGATCCTGTGCTTCGATAGGTCATATTTGATTTTACTATGGTCATATGCGCATTATTTTGAATACAAAATTTTTTAATTTTTTCTAAAATTAAATAAGAGGGATCAGAATTATCAATTTCCATCCAAATTAATCCACCTGCCCAATCCATGAAATATTTATTATTAATTCCAATAATTGTATCGTCACAAAATTGCTTAATAAAAGAATTTGCATCCGATGGTGCTAAAGAAATTTTTGCAACAATGTTTGGAGAATTGCTAAAGCATTCTAAATTAGAGGCTATTTTCCAAAATAACTTAGACTGATATAGCTCAAGAATACTAGTTTTTTTCATCTCTTTAAATATTGATTGTAAATTTGTAATTCTTTCAATGACAGATTTTTTTGGTCCTTCCACTCTTAATGCTAAAACAGAGTTGGAATTATCAAGATCGTTTAATCGAAAAAAATTAATATTGTTTTTGGGAAAATAACAAGCGCCTGAAATTTCTAAAGAAGTTTTCATAACCTTTGAAAAAGCAGTAATGGCTTGGGAGCTATCTAAATTGTAAATAACAAATGTTTCACTGTAATCTGGTTCTGGCAAAACTTTCAGAACTACTTCGGATAAAACTGATAAGGTTCCATAAGATCCAGCAACTAATTTACTTAAATCATATCCTGTTACATTTTTTACTACCGTGCCCCCTGATTTAATAATCTCTCCATTACCATTAACTGCTCTAAAGCCCAGTAAATGATCCCTAAGCGCTCCTGCTTTAAATCTTCTTGAACCAGATAAGTTGCAACCTATCGCGCCCCCTACTGAACCGTAACTACTTTTGCCATAATATAAATAACCATAATCCACAGGTTCAAATCCCAGCATTTGCTTTTTTGATTTAAGCGCTTCCATAACCTCTAGCATTGAAGTGTTGGCACGAACTTTAATATAAAGTTCTTCAGGCATGTACTCGATGATGCCTTTGATTCTGTTTAAATCTAAAGTTTGTGAGCACTGAATATATCTTCCAATTGCTTTCGTATTATAGCCAACTACTTCTATGGGATTATTGGATTTTGCAGATTTTTTGATGAAGTCTGAAATTTGAGACTCATTTTCTGGCTGAAATACACCGGACATTAAAACCTTGGTAAATCTGGAAACTTTGTCTTTCCTTTATGAATATGAACCCTTCCTTCTTCTGCACATCTATGCAAAATTGGATAAACCTTTCCAGGATTTAAAAGATTTTTATCGTCGAAAGCCTTTTTTAATCTTAATTGTTGCTGAATATCATTATCGTTAAACATCTCACACATTAAATCTCTTTTTTCAATTCCAACACCATGCTCACCTGTCAAGACTCCACCTACTTTCACACAATACTTCAAAATATCCGCTCCAAACTCTTCTGCTTTTTTTAATTCTTTTGGATTATTAGAGTCATACATAATCAATGGGTGTAAATTTCCATCTCCTGCATGAAAACAATTTGCAACACCTAGTCCATATTTTTTAGACATTTTATAAATTTCACTTAACACATCTGCTAATTTGTTTCTTGGAATAGATCCATCCATACAAATGTAATCAGGCGAGATTACGCCTAGAGCAGGAAAGGCTGCTTTTCTACCTTTCCAAAATCTCAATCTTTCTTCATCGCTAGTACTTGCTCGATGATATGAAGCTTTGTTTAACTTAGAAATTTCTAAAACTTTTTCAATTAAAATATCAACTTCACTTTCGGTTCCATCAAGCTCAACGATTAAAAGTGACTCAACATCTTTGGGATATCCTGCTTTTGCATAATCATCTGTAGCCTTAATAAGGGGTCTATCCATAATTTCCATGCCCGCAGGAACAATTCCTTTTGAAATAATATCAGCAACACAATTTCCAGAATCTTCAATTGTATCAAATCCGATCAATACTGCCCTAACTGCTTGGGGTTTTTTTAAAATTTTAACTGTAACCTCAGTAATAACACCCAGTAATCCTTCTGAACCTGTTATTAAACCTAACAAATCATAACCTTCAGAATCTAAATTTTTTCCTCCGATACGAATAATGGTTCCATCCATCAAAACCATTTCAACACCTAAAACATTATTGGTAGTCGTCCCATACTTAAGAGAGTGAACGCCTCCAGAATTTTCTGCAATGTTACCACCGATGGAACATGCAATTTGACTGGATGGGTCTGGAGCATAATAAAAACCCTCATGCTGAACTGCATTGGTAATAGCTAAGTTTGTGACCCCAGGCTGTGCAACCACACATCTATTTTCAAAATCTGTTTCTAAAATTTTATTAAATTTTCCTAATCCTACTAAAATACAATCTTGCAGTGGCAAAGCACCTCCCGATAATCCTGTGCCCGCTCCCCTAGGAACAACTTTTACATTATTTTCAAAACAATATTTTAATACTTTGCTTACTTCTTCAGTTGTCTCTGGCAAAACCACAGCAATTGGTTTTTGTTTATAAGCTGTAAGACCGTCTGTTTCGTAAGGGGTAATTTCTTCGTTTTCAAAAAGAACATTATTAGAAATTTTTTTTAAATTTAAAACAATATTTTCTTTATTATTTAGAACAAGCTCATCTGCTTGTGGCATTTGTAAAGACATGATTAATAAAGCTTAATTATAGTTAAATTCTATAATATTTTCTTTATTTTTTCCAAGGCTTTTTCAATGTTTTCGTAAGAGTTAGCAAAGCTAAAACGTACAAAATCTTTAGCAGATTTTCCGAAACTAGTTCCTGGTACTATTGCAACACCAGCATCATACAAGCACTTGTCAGCAAATTGAGTTCCATTTAAGCCTGTTCCGCTAATGTTGGGGAAAACATAAAAAGCTCCACCAGGATTATTGCATGTAATTCCATTAATAGAATTTAAACCATCAACAATTAATTTTCTTCTTTTGGTAAATTTATCCATCATATCTTCTAAAAATTCATGCGGCCCATCTAATGCAGCAATTGCGGCAACCTGGTTCGCTGCAGATACGCAGGAATAACTATTTATTGCCATTCTAGTGACTTTCTCAATAAGTTCTTCAGGCCAAACGCTCCAGCCCAACCTCCAGCCTGTCATAGCATAGGTTTTGCTCCAGCCATCCAAAACTATTAATCTGTTATATAATTCTGGATAATAAAAAAAAGAAGGCATTTTTTTATTATCATAAATTTGTCTACTATAAATTTCATCACTCAAAATAGCTACATGAGGATATTTTTTTAATTCAGTGACCAATTCATCTATTTGCTCTTTTGGTATTAAACCCCCCGTAGGGTTTTGAGGATTATTTAAAATTAATAATCTTGTCCTTTCATTAATTAACGAAATGACATCTTTAACATTGAAAGAAAAATTATTTTTATCTGATAGATACATGGGCACAGCTTTTGCACCTGAATATTGAATCATCGATTCATAAATCGGAAAGCCCGGTTCTGGATAAATAATTTCAGACCCTGGTTCACCAAATAACATAATTGCAAAATACATTGTTGGCTTCGCGCCTGGGGTTATAAGAACTCTTGCTGGGTCAATATTTGCTCCGTACATTTTTTTTATATAAGCACAAACACTTTGTCTTAGCTCTAGCGTACCATTAGCCGGTGTGTACCCATGATGACCGTCCTCTAAAGCTTTTTTTCCTGCTTCCACTATATGTTGTGGGGTTCTAAAATCTGGCTGACCAATACCAAAATTGATTATTTCCTTTCCCTCTGCTTCTAATTTTTTTGCTTTTGCCAAAACTACAAAGGCAGATTCAGTTCCTAATCGCGAAAAATTTTCTGCAATTTTCATAATAATTATCTAAAAGAAATTTTTTCTTTGGTTAATTCTTTTACAGAACGACAACCCATTAATGTCATTCCTCTCTGGATTTCATCTTTCATTTTTCCAAGTAATCGTTCAACACCTGGCTGACCACCTGCACTTAAAGCATATAAGTATGCTTTACCCATTGAACAAGCCTTTGCTCCCAATGCAAGAGCCTTTAGAACATGAGTCCCTCTACGTACTCCACCATCTAAAATAATTTCTATTTTATCGCCTACAGCATCAACAATTTTTTGTAATTGATCAAAAGGTGCTCTGGAACCATCTAGTTGTCTGCCTCCGTGATTAGAGATCATAATTGCGGAAGCCCCTATATCTACAGCTTTTTTGGCATCCTCTACAGACATAATTCCTTTTAAAGCAAAAGGTCCATTCCATTTCTTGATGGCATATTCTGCATGCTTCCAGTTCATTGTCGTATCAAATTGTTGGTTGATATAATCCATTATGGACATTTCAATACTCGTACCTTTATTTGTCATATGGGCAATATTTGCTAAGCTAAATTTTTTTCCAAATAAATAATGCAAACTCCAAGAAGGATGCAAAGCAAAACTTAACAAACTAGACAAGGTTAACGAAGGAGGTGTAGTAAAACCAGTTCTATGATCGCGCTCTCTATTCCCAGCAACAATTGTATCAACTGTTAGGCACATAGCTTTAAAGCCAGAGGTTTTACATCTTTCAATTAAATTGTCGGTTAAGCCTTGATCTTTGTGAATATATAACTGAAACATTTTTGGACCACCTGCAACATTTGATACTCCCTCGATACTTGTGGTTGCCATAGTAGACAAGCTAAAAAAAGTTCCAAATTTTTCTGCTGCCCTTGCAGTAGCTGTCTCACCATCATGATGGTACATTTGATGCATAGCCGTTGGTGATAAAAAAAGAGGAAAATCAATTTTTTGTCCCAAGACTGTTGTGGACAAATCTACATTACTAACATCGGTTAAAACTGAAGGAATAAGATCACAGGTGTCAAAAGAATTTGTATTTCTTTTTAAAGTGATTTCATCATCTGCTCCTCCATCAATATAATGAAATATTGGTGATGGAAGCTTTTGTTTTGCGAGCTTTCTAAAATCATCGACGTTATAACAGTCGTTGAGCCTCATGATTTTAAAAACGAGTTAAAAAATTTATTGAATAACTATTCGCACCAGGATTTTTATCACCCAAACTTGCATTAGAAACGTGACTATAACCAGCTGAAATATTTGTATCTGGTCCTAAATCAAATCCTAAATTTATTTGTGATTTAAATTCTATAGCATGACCCAAATCTTTACCGTCACCTTTGGAATATATTCCAGGTGTAAAGCTTGGCGTTAAAACAAATGATCCAAATTTATAATCGATTTTTGCTCCTGCATAGAGCATCGCAGCACTATCAGCTGTGACAAACGCACCAAACACCGGTACAACCTCGCCTAAAAAAGAAGAAGTTTTATTTTCACTAAATCCATAAGTAAGATCTAACATTGAAGCATTTTTGTTTTTATCGCTATAATCAAAGTTTCCAATGGCCAAGTTAAAATCCCCAGCTTTTGATACTGTTGATCCCAAACAAATAAAACAAACAATAATTTGATAAATTTTTTTCATTATTTAAGATTAGCTTATAATAAATGTGAATTTAAAAATATAGGCAATAATCTACTAAATTTTATTAAATTAACTCCATTTTTGAAGCTTTAATCATCTCTATTCTTAATAAAACTTACTTTTTTAAACAAAACATAAAATCCTAATATCAAAACCAGCAAAGGGATAATCCATAAAAATACAGTTGTAATTTTTACTGGCGGATCAAATAAAATCCAATCACCAAATCGGTCTACTAAATATTTATAGATTTGCATATCTGTTTCATTTTGATCTATTTTGTCTTTTATAATTTTCTTTAAATCATTTGCAAAATCAGAATTGGAGTCATTAAGAGACTGTCCCTGGCAAACCAGACATCTAATATTTTTATAAATTTCTATTTCTCGATCAGATGAAGAAATTGCTGATTGAGTAAGAAAAATTAAAATAAAAATATATATAAGTAATTTCATGATTTAATTTTATCTAAAATTTTTTGATACATATCTTTATTAATAGGACCAACATGTTTTAAAATAATAATACCCTTGTTATCAATTAAATATGTCTCGGGTACTCCATATGCTCCTAGTTCAATGGAATTTTGCCCATTAGAATCAATACCAATATCGTAAAAAGGATTACCCAGTTCTTTTAAGAAAGTCAGGGCATTCATTTTGCTATCTTTATAATTTATACCAAAAATTTTGACTTTATTTTCATTTGCTAGTTTCATTAAAAAAGGATGCTCATCACGACATGGAACGCACCAGGATGCCCAGATGTTAATTATATAATAATCCTTGTGATTTATTTTTGGAAAAGAAATTTTTTTTTCTTCTTCATACAGAGAAGTTAGTTCTATTCGAGGTAATTTTTTCGAAACCATTACCTGTGTATTATTTTTATTATTTGTCCCTAGTGCAGAATAAAAAATTATTACAAAAATAATAAACACTAGTGCTAAAATTAAAATTTTAAATTGATTTTTCATTTTTCCTCTGAATAAAAGCTAAAAATCCCCCTAGGGTTATCAAAATAAAACTAGACCATATTAATGCTACAAAATAATTAAAATAAAATCTTATTCCTATTCCATTCGCAGGGTCCTTAGAATAATCCATCGCCAAATAAAAATCGCTAAACCATTTATTTTTAATACTAGTTTCTGCAGTGAACTGTTCTGGCTGATGATATTTTCTTATACTTGGTTTTAACGATATTGTGCTATTTCCTTTTGTTACCTCATAATAACCAAATAGTTCATCATAATTTTTCTGTTTTGTAGATGAAGATTTTATAAATGTAATTTTAAAATTTTCATAAGTAGCCGACTTACCTATAGGAATTTTTGCTGTAAATTCTTTTGAAAAAAAATGATTAAGAGTTATGGCAAAAATTAACAATCCAAACCCAGCATGAGAAAATAATCTTCCAAAATTTAGGTTGTTAAATTTTAAATAGTAAGGCTCATAAATTATAGAAATAAGAAGGTACAAAGAACAAAGTATTCCTAGCAGAAAAATAATATCATAATTTTGCAAAACAAAACTCAATACAACTGTGATAAAAATCGAACCTAATAAAATATTTAAAAATCTATATTTTATTGAAATAAAAAAATTTTTTCCCCATTTCAAATAAGGGCCCATTGCCATTAAAATTAAAAAAATAAAAACAAAGGGAGCTAAGATAGAATTATAATAGTTTGGCCCAACAGAAATGCTTTCACTCGTAAGAACAGATAAAATAATAGGATATGTTGTTCCAATAATCACAACTGCTAAGGCAAAAATTAACAGATAGTTATTTACTAAAATAGAAAACTCTCTACTTAAAAAAATATAGCTCTGATTATTTTTTACTTCCTTAGAAGATTTTAAAATAAAAATAACAAATGCAGCAAACGTTAATCCTGATATAATTATTAATATAAAAAATCCTCTACTAGGATCGTTCGCAAATGCATGAACAGAATTTAAAATCCCAGATCTAACTAAAAATGTTCCGAATAAACTAAGAACAAAAGTAAGAATAGCCAAAATTGCAGTCCAATTAAAAAGTTTTTTCGCTTTTTCCATAACTAAAATCGAATGAAGTAGCGCGGTAGAGGCGATCCATGGCATTAGAGAAGCATTTTCAACTGGGTCCCAAAACCAATATCCTCCCCAGCCTAACTCGTAATATGCCCAAAATGAACCTAGACCAATTCCAAAAGTTAAGAAAGTCCATGGTAAAAAAATCCATCTCTTTGCAATCGAAGCCCAGCTAGAATCATATTGATTTGTCACAAGAGCAGCCAAGAGCAGACTAAATAATAAAGAGAACCCTACATATCCTAAATACAAAAAAGGAGGATGAATCGCTAATAAAGGATCTTGTAAAATTGGGTTTAGTCCCAATCCTTGATTAGGAATAGGCAAAATCTTTTCGAAAGGATTAGAGGTAAAAACTAAAAAAATTAAAAAAATAATCTGAATAATGCTTTGAAAGAAAACAGTTACTGATTTTAAATTTTGACTTAAGTTTTTTGAGAAAATAATAAATAAAAAACCATATAAAGAAATTACTAAAATAAATAACAACATGCTTCCCTCATGATTTCCCCACGTACCAGATATTTTATAAAATAAAGGTTTATCGGTATGTGAATTTTCATAAACCGCTAAGATAGAAAAATCAGAAAAAATAAAAGCAATAATTAAAAAAATAAAAGCAAATACAATTAAAAAAAAACTGAATTTAAAACTAAAATAAAAATTTTTATAATTTAAATCTGTTTTAAAAATTGCATGCTTTATAAAAGATAATGTTAAAAAAATAGAAGTTAATAAAGCCAATGATAGACAAATTAACCCAAGATTACTTGCCATATATTTTATTCCAAGTTCCATTTTTTTTTAAAGCTTCAGCAACTTCTGGGGGCATATAATTTTCATCATGCTTAGCTAAAATTTTTTCAGCTATTAAAAATTTTTTATCTTTTAAAACTCCCTCTACTACGGCACCTTTGCCTTCTTGGAATAGATTAGGTAAAATACCTTTATACTCTGCGTAAACATCGTTTGTTAAATCTGTAATTATAAAAGTATAAATATAATCCTTTTGTTTTTCTTGAATAGAACCACTTTTAACCAAGCCCCCAATTCTTACCAATCCATTGGGTTTTTCGTTTAATTTAGAAAGATCACTTGGAGAAAAAAAATATACAGTATTACCCTGCAGAGAATTTAATACAAATTTACCTACTATTAAAAAAACAATAAGAGATATTAAAAAATAATTTAATCTTTTTTTACTAGCAGGACTCATAATTTTTTATTTAAGTATATTATTCAACTTATCTTTTTTTAATTTTAAAATTTCGGTTTTGTAACGAATTAAAAAAACAAATAGAGCAAATAAACCAAAACCTAAAAACATGACCAATAAAGGTGTTAACATGGAAGCGTGAATTGCTGGGGACTCTGTTAACTTAATGCTTGCTGGCTGGTGTAAAGTATTCCACCATTCTACAGAAAACTTAATGATAGGAATATTAGCAAGACCAACGATGGCAATAATGGATGAATACTTTTCTGAGGTAAAAAAGTTTTTTATAAATGTCCATGTTAAAATATAAAAAATATAAAAAAAAACTAATAACAACATAGAAGTAAGTCTTGCATCCCATGTCCAAAAAGTTCCCCACGTAGGCTGACCCCATAAAGAGCCTGTAAATACAGAGATTAATGAAAAGGTAAAACCGATGGGAGCTAGGCTCTTTGCATAAATAGTGCAAACTCTAATTTTAAAAATTAAGCTCACAATAGAACAAACTCCCATAGCTAAAAAAATCATTAGTGAAAGCCAAGATGCAGGTACATGAACATACATGATACGTACTGTATCTCCCTGCAAATAATCTTTTGGGGAAATTACTAAAGACAAAATTAATCCAAAAATAATAATTGAAAGAAAAATTATTTTAAGCCAATAAAAAAAATTGTCGCTTAATTCAAAAATTTTTTTTATTTGAAATAAGTTAAGCATTTAACCGCAAGTTATACAGAAAAAAATAAGAAAAAATGTGACAAAGTTTGTCTGACTCAGAGAAGGGAGATTGTTGGGACAATATGCTCTAAGTCAGACAATAATAAATAATTACAAAACTAATCTGTCTACTAATTGTGCTAATCTTGTTGAATATGAGGCAATATAAAAAGCTAGTTTGTAAGCCTTCTGTACAATCCATCTTTCGTTTTTCCCTTAAAAATCTCATTTACAAGAGGATGGGAAACGGGATCATTTCTATCATCAAGAACTAAGTTTTGTTCTGAAACATAAGCCTCATAAGTGATTTCATCATTTTCTGCTAATAAGTGATAAAATGGCTGGTCTTTTCTGGGGCGAGCCTCTTTTGGAATAGATTGATACCATTCCTCAGAATTATTGAACTGAAAGTCAACATCATAGATCACACCTCTAAATTCAAACAAACGATGTCTGACTACTTCGCCTATAGAAAATTTAGCTTTTTTTAGTTGTTTGGGCTGCATCAGTTGTGAAGATAATGATGATCTGCAATTAATCAAGTACTAAATATCTTTATTCAAGAACATTTCGATAGTAATTGTAGATTTCGTAGTCAAAAAATAAGGCAAAAACATTTCTTTTTTCTTTCCATAAAAAATATCCACATACATTTTGTTGAATTTCTTTTCATCTTTAATTTCATGACCTGAAACAGTTTGGTAGGATAGTTTGCACTTTTGCATTGGACCATTGTAAACCAAGTTGGAGGAATCAATAGTATAATCATTTTTGTCTATTTGAGATAAAATTAAAAAATAGACGTTTGCTCCATCAAATACCTTATGTTTTTTATTGCAGTTTAAATTATTTTTTTGATTAAAAATTAAATAATAAATTGCAGCTAATGGATCAACTGTATTTTCTAAATCTTGCTCCTTAACAGGAACTATTTCAGTTTTTATTTTTCTTTTAGGGACAGCAATATTTTTCACTATCTTACCATCTCTAAAAGTGATGGTTCTTGATCTTTTAATTTTTTTTTTATCATAAGAAAAATTATATACGACATCATTTGAAAAATTTTCAGATGAACCCTCTCCTTCAAAATGAGTAAAAAAACCCATGAGGCCTCTACTCTCTAGTTGAGTAGTAATTTTTTTTGTTTGACTATAGGTAAACTGAACATTCATAAATCTTAGATTTAATCCATAAACATCAAAATTAAATTCACGAGCATGCAGAAGTTGTGCTACAAAGTTGAATAATATAAAATAAAATATAAAAATTTTTTTCATGAATAAATCACTTATCAAATTTATTACAGACTTCGGCCCATTGCTAATTTTTTTTATTTTTTACAAAAAATATGGAATGACAGAGGCTATTTTACCCTTAATAATTGCCACTGTTATATCTATTTTAATAATCTATCTCTCTGAAAAAAAAATACCAACTATGCCACTTGTGAGTGGTATTTTGCTTGCTGCATTTGGAGGTTTGACACTTTATTTTGATGATAAAACTTTTTTTTACATGAAGCCAACTATTATCAATTTATTATTTGCACTCATCTTATTGTTTGGAAAAATAGTTCTAAAAGTTTCTTTTTTGAAAAAAGTTTTAGGAGAGAGCCTCAAATTAACAGATGAAGGCTGGAATATTTTAACAGATCGATGGATTTATTTTTTTATTTTCATTGCTTTACTAAATGAAGGGGTCTGGAGAACTCAATCTGAAGAATTTTGGGTTCAGTTTAAAGTGTTTGGAATGATACCAATTACAATTATCTATACAATTTTCCAAGTATCTGTAATCAATAAACATAAAATCGGTGACTAATGTTTCAATATCAAGTCATACATAATAAAAAATTTGAGGAAGAAAAATTTTTTAACAAAAAAGAATTGGAAGAAATACTAAATCTTTATGGATTTATGGTGTCGATGGGTGAATGGAAAGATTATGCAATATTTATAAACAAAAATATAGTTGGATTTAATATTTACCGCAAAGCAACTGAAAATCCTCTTTATCAAATCATTAAAAGTTTACATCCTAAAGACAAAAATCAGAAATACTCTATTCAAAACCAGTCAGGGATAGTTTTGAAACGATCTAATGATCTCAAAAATATTTTAAAAATTATCAATAAAAAAAAATTACAATTAATTAAGTGAGCCATCAGAAAACACATTTGCCAAAAAAAATTTGTAAAAAATGTGGCTTATCATTCACATGGAGAAAAAAATGGAAACGTTGTTGGGATGAAGTCCGGTATTGCTCTAAAAGATGTTCAGGGACAAAATAAAAAGGCTTCTAAAAATTTAGAAGCCTTTTAAATATAATTTAGTTCTAAATATGTTTATCTTCTTTGGCCAAATAATCTTAGCAACATAATAAACAAGTTGATAAAATCCAAATAAAGAGTCAATGCGCCCATTATAGCTTTCTTGCTCATCACTTCATTACCATCACTCTCAAGATACATATTTTTAATTTTTTGAGTATCGTAAGCAGTTAAGCCAACAAAAATTAATACGCCAAGGACTGAAATAACAAAGTACATAGCTGAAGATTTTAAAAAAATATTTACTATGGATGCTATTAAAATTCCGATTAATCCCATTATCAAAAAAGATCCTAATGAAGTTAAATCTTTTTTTGTGGTATAACCATATAAACTCATTGCTCCAAATGTTCCTGCTGTGATAAAGAAAACTCTCGAAATACTAGTTCCTGTATAGACCACAAAGATGGAAGATAGGGACGCTCCCATTAAAGCTGCGAAAATCCAAAAAACAGTTTGCGCTCTTGATGAGCTCATGCTGTTTATTCCAAAACTCATGTACATTACAATCCCAAGAGGAGCTAATGCAACCACCCACATTAAAGATGAATTGTAAATGGCGTTTCCTAATCCAGTCAGCGCGGTAATATTTCCAGACGCATCTGTTACAACTGCAAATTTAAAAATTAATAAAGCCACTAGACCCGTTAGCAAAACTCCTGATCCCATGAAATTATATACTGATAGCATATAAGTTCGCAGACCCTCATGAACAGCTTCGGATCTCGCTGTTGATCTTGTTGTGGATCTGATAGCATTAATTCTGTCGTTTAAATTCATATTTCTCCTTTAGTATTAATTATAAAAATTAAATAAGGATAATATGACTATTAATTTTGGCAATTTCAAGACCCTTATAAAAAATCTTTATTTATAAGGATAATAAGTCCTTAATGTCAGTAACGATTAAATCAGCGGCTACCCACAAAATAGCTAATAGCCCCAACCATGCAAGCCAAGGATAAGATTTGACCCATTTAGAAATCAAGTTGGCCATGGTTGCCATCATGATAATGGATAATAAAAGACCAAATATTAGAAGACCTAAATGATCTTTGGCTGCTCCTGCTACTCCTAAAACATTATCCAAACTTAAAGTTAAATCAGCAATTAAAATAGTCATCGCTGCACCAAAAAATGTTTTTTCTTCTTGTTGAATTTTTGGAATATTTTTTTCTTTATCTTTTTTTTGAATCACATCTTTATAGAGACGATAACAAACCCATAATAAAACTAATCCGCCAAACAACTTTAACCCTTTAATTTGCAATAAAAATGCAACTAACAAAGTAAATATAATTCTTGCAACAATTGCCGCAGCTACACCCCAAAATAAAACTTTTTTTCTAATGTCAGAAGGAAACGATGATGCAACCATTCCAATTATAATTGCATTGTCAGCTGCTAAAACTAAATCTATTAAAATAATTTGAAATAGAATAACTAACTGAGGGGAGTAAAAAAAATTGAGTAAATCCATACTTATTTATGCTAGTAAACTAAAAGTATAGTTTTGTAAAAACTTTGTTAAAATTATAACTAATTAAAATGAATTATAAAAAATTAGGTACTTCAGAACTCAAAATAAGCAAAATTGCAATGGGTACAATGACGTGGGGTCAGCAAAACTCTTTGGAAGAGGCATTTGAGCAAATGGATTATGCATATGAAAAAGGAATAAATATTTTCGACAGTGCAGAACTTTATCCGGTACCCCCTTCTGCAGAAACTCAAGGTGAAACCAGTAGAATATTAGGTCAGTGGGTTAAAAGCAGGAAGGTGAGGGACAAGGTAATTATAGCTGATAAAATAGTAGGAAGATCTAAAATGGAATGGTTTCGAAACGATGGTATTGAAACAAGATTAAATCAAAAACAAATAGAGTTTGCTCTTGATAGGACCTTAAAAAATTTACAAATGGATTATGTAGATTTATATCAATTACATTGGCCTGACCGACCTATCAATACATTCACTGGATTAGAATATGAACATACTGAAACAGCAGATATTGTCCCCATTGAAGAAACACTTTCTATTTTAGATAAATTAGTTCAAAAAGGTAAAATAAGATATATTGGGCTCTCAAACGAAACCGCTTGGGGTACAAGTCAATTTTTAAAAGCTTCCTCTGAAAAACAACTGTCTAGAGTCGTATCAATTCAAAATCCCTACAGTTTGTTAAATAGAAGTTTCGAAGTAGGTCTTTCAGAAATATCAATTCGTGAAAATGTGGGCCTATTAGCGTATTCACCTCTTGCAAGTGGAGTTCTTTCAGGAAAATATTTTGATGGAAAAATGCCAACTGGAAGTAGAATGCAGCTATTTGGACATCGTTATCCAAGATACAAAACTATTAATGCAGAGCCAGCAGCAAAACAATATCATGAAGTTGCTAAAAAATATGGCTTACATCCATGCCAAATGGCAATTAAATTTTGCGAAATGCAAAAATTTACGGCAGCGGTCATTATTGGGGCAACTAGCATGGAACAGCTAAAGCTTAATATTGATAGTATTTCTTTAAACTTAAGCGAAGAAGTAATAAAAGATATCAATCATGTACAACTAATTTATTCAAACCCATGCCCTTAAAAAAATTTATTTTTTTATTTCTGATTTCAATATTCTCTTTTGAACAAAGTTTTGCTGATATCAAAATTGCAGGAAAGTTTAAAAACTGGGAATCTCACTACACAGAAGATGGTAAAGATTTGATATGTTTTGCCTTGTCTATACCGACTAAGATGGAACCAAAAAACTTAAACCGAGCTGAAGCGCGTTTATTTGTAACGTTTAGAACTAAAGATAATACACAAGATGAAGTGAGTATTACCGGTGGTTACCCATATAAAAAAGGCGCTAAAGTAAACCTAACTATTAGCAATAGTAGCTTTGGCTTTGAGTCATCAGAAAATTTTGCTTGGTTACCCTCAAAAGATCAAGAAATTAAGCTTGTATCTATTATGAAGAAAAAAAATGATGCACAAGTTGTGGGATTATCCTCAAGGGGAAACAAAACAACTGATACTTATTCCTTGCTAGGATTTACAGATGCGTATAATTCAGCGAAAAATAAATGCAAAAAATAAATAAAATTGTCTTAGCGTACTCTGGTGGATTGGATACATCTGTAATTTTACGCTGGTTACAAGAGAAGTATGGATCAGAAATTATTTGCTACACAGCAGACTTGGGGCAAGATTTAGATAGAAAAAAAATTTTAAGAAATGCAAAAAGACTAGGTGTAAAAAATGTAATTATTGAAAACCTTCAAGAAGAATTTGTAAAAAATTATGTATTTCCTATGATTAGAGGAAATGCGCTTTATGAAGGAATTTATTTACTAGGAACTTCTATTGCAAGACCGCTTATTGCTAAAAGACAAATTGAAATTGCTAAAAAATTTAAAGCCCAAGCTGTATCACATGGTTCTACTGGAAAAGGAAATGATCAGGTACGTTTTGAGTTGGGCTATTATTATTTTGGACCTAAAATAAAAGTAATTGCACCTTGGAGAGATTGGGACTTTTCATCACGAAGCGATTTAATTAAATATGCTGAGAAAAATAATATTCCAGTACCGCATGATAAAAAAGGAGCCCCTCCTTTTTCTGTGGACGATAACTTGTATCATACCTCTACAGAGGGCAAGGTATTAGAAGATCCAAGTAAACCAGCTCCAGAATTTATTTTTCAAAGAACTGTCTCTCCCTCAAAAGCACCAAACAAAATTAGCTATATTACTTTGACATATAAAAATGGAGATCCCATTTCTTTAAATGGTAAAAAACTTTCACCAGCAAAGTTATTAAGAAAATTAAATGAAATTGCAGGCAAAAATGGAATTGGAAGAGTTGACTTAGTAGAAAACAGATTTATTGGAATTAAATCAAGAGGTGTTTATGAAACACCTGGTGGTACTGTCCTTACTTTTGCTCATAGAGCAATTGAATCAATTACTTTAGATAAAGAAACTATGCATAAAAAAGACCTGATCATGTCTAGATATGCAGAATTAATTTACAATGGGTATTGGTTTTCAAATGAAAGATATAAATTGCAAAAAATTATTGATGAAAAAAGAAATCAAGTAAATGGAGTAATTAAACTTGCCTTATACAAAGGAAATATCACTATTTGTTCACGAGTTTCTAAAAGTAAAGCATACTCTATGAAAAAAGTTTCTTTTGAAGAGAACAAAACATTTAATAAAAAAAATGTTGAAAACTTTATAAAAAAACACTGTCGTCTTTTACGAAGTTAAAAAATTCACAAATTACTAGGAAAGATTTTTATTAAAAAAAATTATCAAGATAATACAGTTATTTAAGTTTGTTTGAAAGAAATATAATAGATTGAAAATAAAGAAAAAAAAATTTTCAATTTAAAACAAGAAAAAAAACGCTTTATTTTTCTCACTTATTTGAGCACAAAAAATTTTACAAATAAAAGCTTCCTCAATAAGTTTATGAATTTATTAGAATAAAAATACTTGTTGTAAAGTCATACCAATATTTGATTTTTATTAAAAAAAGTAAGAGAGTATTTCTTGGAGGAGGACCATAAATGTCACCACCTGAAACTTAAAGTGATTAATTTAATTAACACTTTTTTAAGTTAAAAAAATAAAACTAGAATTCATTTTTCCTAAATGAATTCGGCTGAAAAGCCAACTTAAAGGGGGCTCTTTAACTCTTTAGTTAAAGAGCCGTTCCCAAAAATTAATTTGATAAGATTTTTTTATAAGCAATAATTGTATTGTTTAATAAGCAACTAATTGTCATGGGACCAACTCCACCTGGTACAGGAGTTATTGCTTTTGCTTTATCTTTTATGTTTTCGAAATCAACATCGCCAACTATTTTAATTTTTCCATCTTCCTCTATACGATTAATTCCTACATCTATTACGATACAATCTTTTTTTATCCAATCTGCCTTTACCATTCTGGCATTGCCGGCCGATGCAATTAAAATATCAGCTTGCAAACAAATTTCTTTCAAGTTTTTTGTTTTCGAGTGCGTTATTGTGACGGTACAATTTTCTTTAAGTAATAATTGAGCCATAGGTTTTCCATTGATGCTTGATCTACCAATAATGACGGCGTTCATTCCTGTAAAATTGGAAATAATTTCTTTTAATAGCAAATAGCAACCATAAGGAGTACATGGAATTAAAGCTTCATTTCCTGAGGAAAGATTACCAACATTGATAGGATGAAATCCATCTACATCTTTGGAAGGAATAATTTCATTAATAATTTTTTTTGGGTCAATGTGTCTTGGCAAGGGTAATTGAACTAAAATTCCATGAACAGCCTTATCATCATTAAGCTGGTGGATTGTTTGAATAAGATCTGTTTCCTTAATTGAACTATCAAACCTCAAAACTTTGGAATTAATCCCTATTTCATTAGCAAATTTTTCTTTATTTTTAACATAAATTTGACTAGCAGCATCATCACCAATTAAAATTACAGCAAGACCTGGTTTGATATTCGATTCTGGAAGCTGCTCAATTTCTTTCTTAAGCTGTTCTCTTAAATGCTTGGCAATTTTTTTTCCATCAATGATCATTAAAATAAGTGCGGAGCAAAAAATTCAAAAATTAAATTGCGCAAAAACAACAAGGCCAAAATTAAAATAACAGGAGAAAAATCAATTGATCCAATAATAGGGATGGCTTTTCTTATCAACCTTAACGGAGGTTCGGTCAATGTATAAGACACCTCTATTAAACTTCGTACAAAAGCATTGGAAGTATTAATAATTCTAAAAACAATCAACCAACTAATTACAGCATTAATAATAACTACCCATAAATAAATTTGAAATAAATTATCGATAAGAATAAAAAGTGATTTCATTTTTCAAATTTTTCCACATACAAAGATTGAGAAGGAAAAGCAAACGAAGCACCATTCTTTTCTACAATTTCTTTGACTGCCAGAACAAGCCTGTCCTTAACAGACAACCATTCATAATAATCATTTGTCTTGGTGTAGCATCTAATTTGAATATCGATAGAACTTGCTGAAAACTGTTTTAACTTTACTGTCAAATGAGTGTCTTCAGAAATATAAAAATCAGGGCTATTTTTAATATATTGCTCTATGTTATCTCTACATTTTTTTAATTGATCTGAGGTACTTCTATATTCAAGTCCAATAGTCCAATCTATTTTTCGATTAGTAGTTTTGGTAATATTAGTAACGGCTTTTTCAGCAAATTGAAAATTAGGAATGATTGCGAGAGATTTATCAAACTTTCGAATTACTGTAGAACGAAAACCAATTTTTTCTACGGTTCCTTCAATAACTCCCTCTACAAATATCCAATCTCCAATTTTAAATCGTTTTTCAACTAAAACTAAAATACCAGAAATTAAGTTTTTAAATAAATCTTGAGCTCCTAACGCTACAGCCACTCCAAATAATCCTAAACCAGCCACTATAGGTCCGATTTTCACTCCCCAAATTTCTAGTACAGCTGCAAAACCAAGAATAATAATTACAATTCGAAATGCTCTTAAAATCCAACTTAGCAAATCTTTCGACAAAAGATCTTCGATTTTTTTTATTAGAAACGAAATAGGTTCAATGATTTGATGGATAAACCAAAATATTAAAATAGTAATTAGAGATCTATTAAGACTCTCAACAAAGAAAATAAATTTTCCTTCGAGCTGGACATAATTACTTGCAATAAAAAAACCAACAACTAAAGGAAGGAATTTTACCGGCCCCTCTAAAGCCTCTACTAATTTGTTATCAAACTTATTAGAGCTTTTGGATACAAATTTCTCTAATCTAGAAATAACTATTTTTGCAAATAAATTTCTAAAAAGCAAAAATAGTAAAAAAATTACTACCGCAAAAAAGAACTCTGAAAAATTGATACCTCCAATACCCTTTTCCCAAACATCTGAAAATAAGCTAATAAATTTATTAATTGTCTCCATGATAATAACTGAAAATTATACTCCTATAGAGTTCTAATCAAGGCAAAACTCTTCATTTCCCGAAGAAAATATTTTTATATCCATCCATTTTATTTTTTCAAGGGACTTTAAAACATTTTCGCTGATGCATCTGAGCTTAATAGAATTACATTTTGATTGTAAGTTATTATTTAATATAATCTTAAAAAAATGTTCAGCAGATCTTTTGGAATATACAAAAACTAAATTTACTGATTGTTCATTAAAAATTTTAAAGGTTTTTTCATCAAAGTTAGACATGGGCTTGGTTGTGTAATTAATCAAACTATCAACCTGATAACCCTCTAGAATTAGGTCTTGTTGCAAATCATTGCTAATAAACTCTCCTCTGAGATATAGAAACTTACCATCATTTTTATTTGAAAGATTGAGTATAGTTTCTTTTAATTGATAATAACTTCCACCTGCAGTTATCACATTTAAAAAACCTTTTTTTCGAGCATACTCACTCGTTACTGGTCCAACACAAAAACATCTAATGTTTTTGGGAATATCCTGATCCAAAAACACAACTGCATTGGAGCTGGTAAAAACTACAGAATTATAATGATTAAAATTTATCTTACTAACTTTTATTTTCTCAACTTGTAGAATTGCAAAAGTACTAACCTGATGACCAAGCTTTATAAATTTATTAGCTAAGTAAGGTGTGTCTAATTCAGTTTTTGTGAATAGTATGTGCAAGTTTGGTCTCCGAAACTATAAAGTCATGTCCAGCTTTATCTAAAATTTCTTCGGCAACATCTAAACCAATCAATGCTGCTTTTTCTGAAAGACCTGTTTTATGAGCCTGAAATACTTTCGTGCCATCTAAAGACAATAGCTCTGCTCTGACAAAAATTTCTCCCTCATCATTTATTACTGCATTAACAGCAACCGGTGTATCGCAAGCACCGTTGACACGATGTAAAAAACTTCTTTCTGCATTGACTATAATTTCTGTTTCTTTGTCATTTACTGAATGTACTAATTTAATTGCATCAAAATCATCTGCTCTACATTGGATTGTCACCACCCCCTGTCCTGCTGCGGGCAACATTTTTTCTTTATCAAAAATTTCTGAAACTTGTGTATGAAATCCTAATCGTTGCAAACCAGCGTAAGCTAAAACTATAGAGTCGTAAATTCCCTCTTTTACCTTTTCAATTCTAGTATCAATATTTCCTCTCATGCTAATTATATTTAAATCATTCCTTAATTTCTTTAATTGAGCAACTCTTCGAACTGATGAAGTTCCCACAGTTGAACCTGGTTTTAATTGAGAAAAAGATTTTGCAACTGGAGAAATAAATGCATCTCTTTCATCTTTTCTTTTTAAAAATGCTGCCAAAATTAAGTTATCGGGTCCAAAGGTTGGCACATCTTTTAATGAATGAACTGCAAAATCAATATTGTTATTAATTAACTCTTGCTCTATCTCTTTAACAAATAACCCTTTGCCACCTATGCTAGCTAAGTTCTCAGTTTTAAATTGATCTCCAGAAGTTCTGATTATTTTAATTTCAATCTGATCAGTTTTAAGTCCTGGATTTGCTAACAACAACTCATCTTTAAAATGTTCGGCTTGCGCTAAAGAAAGCCTACTACCTCTGCTGCCTATAATTAATTTTTCTTTTGATATCATTTTTTCTGTTTAAATATTATTTTCCATTATATTAGTATTAAATATTAAGCGACGGGAGGTCGCATAAAATGAAAAAAGACTTGATTTTTTTAGGTATTGAAACAAGCTGTGACGAGACAGCTGCTTCTATTGTTAAACAAAACAAGCATGGAAAAGTCGAAATTTTATCAAACATTGTATCTAGTCAAATTAAGGAGCATCAACCTTTTGGAGGAGTGGTTCCTGAATTAGCAGCAAGATCTCATGTAGAAAAAATTGATATTATTATCAAAGAGGCTATTCGAAAAAGTAACATTCCTTTAAAAAAAATAACTGGCGTTGCAACAACTGCAGGACCTGGACTTTTAGTATGTTTAATGGTGGGAATGAGCGCTGGGAAAACTATTGCAACATTTTTAAACAAACCCTTTTTAGCAATTAATCACCTGGAAGGTCATGCGCTGAGCCCAAGGTTAATTGAAAAAATAAAATTTCCTTACTTGCTTTTATTAATTTCAGGTGGTCACTCTCAGTTTTTAGAAGTAAGGGGAGTCAATAAATATAAACGTTTGGGCACCACTATTGATGATGCTCTTGGTGAGGCATTTGATAAAACTGCTAAAATTCTTGGAATTGAGTTTCCTGGAGGGCCAAAAATTGAAAAATACGCTGCCAAAGGAGATAAAAATGGGTTCGTTTTACCAAAACCTATTATCAACAAAAGTGGGTGCAACTTATCATTTGCAGGATTAAAAACTGCTGTTTTGCATGCTTCAAAAAAAATAAAAAACAAACAAGATAAATATAATTTAGCTGCTTCATTTCAACATACAATTAATGAAATCTTAAAAGTAAAATGTGAAAAAGCTATGAAATTTTTTTTAGAAAATAATAAAAAGAATAAAGAAAATTATTTTGTGATTGCGGGAGGAGTGGCTTCTAATCAAACAATCAGAAAAAACCTACAAGAAGTTTGTAACAAAATGAGATTTAAATACATTTTTCCTCCTGCAGAACTTTGTACGGATAACGCTGCTATGATTGCTTGGGCAGGAATTGAACGATATCAAAAAAAATTAATAGATGATGTTACGTTTGCAGCAAGACCAAGATGGCCACTAGATACAAAAGCTCCTTTTCTAAAAGGCGCAGGAGTGGATCACTCTTAAAAAATTAAACTATAAATAACTTTGATAGAGACTTTTCATTTTAATTCTTTCTTCCATGCTAGGAAGTTTGCCCACCAAAGACTTCATATTTTCTTTCATATGATCCAATCTAGAAGTGGCTGGTATTGCGCACGTCACCGCTGGGTGAGATGTTATAAATTTTATAAAGAATTCAGGCCAGGTAGATATTCCTATATTATTAAGCCATACTGGCACTTTTTTACCCGCAACATGATTAAATAAAGACCCTCCTTGAAACGGCCTATTAATTATGACGGCTATTTTTTTTTGCTGCGCTAAGGGAAGTAAGATTTTTTCTGCCTCATCATCAAGAATATTGTATGTGAACTGAACAAAATCGATATCTTCTTGATTCATAATATCGATTAATAATTTATGTTTATTGCCATGCGAAGTAGTAACACCGATATATTTTAATTTTTTTTGCTCTTTCAATTCCCGAAGCTTCTTTAAATGCTCCTTGTAGTTTACTAAATTATGCACCTGAATTAATGAAAAGTAATTTAATTTCCATAAGTGGTATGAATTTTCAATTTGTTGTTCTCCATGTTTTTTTATAGGTGTCCACACTTTTGTGGCTGAAAATAATTTTTGAAGCTCGTTAATTTTCTCTAAACACAATCCCAAAACCTTTTCTGCACTTCCGTACATGGGGGAAGAATCAATCAAAGATCCGCCATTGGAAAAAAAGTTTCTTACTATTTCAACTCTTTTATTCACTTCATCGGTATTAAATCCAATATCAAAAGTTATCCACGTACCCATACCCACGGAGGGCAATAACTCACCTGTTTTAGGAATAATTTTATTAATTTGTAATTGGTTGGTTTGCTTAGAATATGAGTAGCCAGATATAAAAGTATTGCAAAATCCAATTAAACTTAAAGCTAAAAATTTTCTTCGATCCACCATGGTAATATATTAAATATTAGCTTAAAACCAAGATAACATAGATCTTAAAAACAAATGCATTATTGGCTGCTAAAATCAGAACCCAATGTTTGGTCCATTGATCAACAGAAAGATGCTGGGTCCAAAGGAACTGCTTGGGATGGTGTAAGAAATTATCAGGCTGCAAATAATTTAAAAAAAATGTCTAAAGGAAATTTATGTTTTTTTTATCATTCTAATATAGGCAAAGAAATTGTAGGAATTGTAGAGGTAATCCAAACAGCTTTTCCAGATATTACGGATAAAGAAAAAAGATTTGTTGCGGTACAAATTAAGTTTAAACAAAAAATGCCTGAACCAGTGAGTTTAGAAATGATCAAAAAAACAAAGGAATTGGCCAATTTATCACTGATAAAACAAAGCAGATTATCCGTAATGCCCATTGATCCAAAAAGCTGGAAAATTATTTGCAAGATGGGTAAACTATGAAAAATTAAGGGGGGCTCAGATGTCATCAGATAATAAAATTTTTAAAGTTACAGACGAATGGTCTAAAATTGGTTTGGTAAATAAAGAAAATTACGAAAAAAAATATAATGCATCCATAAATGACAATGATGCTTTTTGGGCCGCTGAAGGAAAGCGAATTGATTGGATCAAGCCTTATACCAAAGTAAAAGATGTAACTTACGGAAAAGCTAAAACTGAGATTAAATGGTTTTATGATGGTACTTTAAATGCATCCTATAACTGTATTGATAGACATCTAGCTAAAAAAGCAAATCATACAGCTATTATATTTGAAGGTGACGATCCTTCTGTGTCTAAAAAAATTACCTACCAAGAACTTAGTGATGAAGTTTGTAAATTAGCAAATGGCTTAAAAAAAATTGGAGTAAAAAAAGGTGATAGAGTTACTTTGTACATGCCCATGATCCCGGCGGCTGTTTATTCTATGCTTGCTTGTGCTAGAATTGGCGCAATTCATTCGGTGGTATTTGGTGGATTTTCCCCAGACTCTTTAGCGGGAAGAATAATCGATTGCAAATCAGAATACATTATTACTGCAGATGAAGGAGTGAGAGGAAAAAAATCAATACCTCTCAAAAAAAATACGGATGATGCTTTAAAAAAATGTCCTAATGTTAAAAAAAATATTGTTTACAAGCATACAGGTGGAAAAATAGATTGGAATGATAAAGTTGATGTTTGGTATCACGATCTAATTAAAGATGAGTCGTCTACGTGCAAACCTGAAGAAATGAATGCCGAGGATCCTCTTTTTATTCTTTATACATCAGGATCAACTGGGAAGCCTAAAGGAGTAATGCACACTACTGGTGGGTATTTAGTTTATGCTTCCATGACCCACGAATATATTTTTAATTACAAAGGTGGAGATGTTTATTGGTGCACTGCGGATGTGGGTTGGGTTACAGGACACAGTTATATCGTCTATGGTCCATTGGCAAATGGAGCTACTACACTTGTATTTGAAGGAGTTCCAAGCTATCCGGATGCAGGACGCTTTTGGCAAGTATGTGATAAACATCAGGTCAATATTTTCTATACGGCTCCAACTGCATTACGAGCATTGATGAGAGAGGGAGATTCTTTTGTTACAAAATACAGTAGAAAGTCTCTCAAGCTTTTAGGCTCTGTGGGCGAACCTATTAATCCTGAAGCGTGGCTTTGGTATCATAAAGTGGTGGGTGACTCACGCTGCCCCATTGTAGATACATGGTGGCAAACAGAAACAGGTGGTATTTTAATTTCTGCACAGCCAGGCGCTATAGATCTTAAACCTGGATCTGCAACCAAACCATTCTATGGAATTAAGCCTGTTATAGTTGATGAAAAGGGCAATGAATTAGAAGGGGCATGTTCTGGAAACTTATGCATTGCTCAGTCTTGGCCTGGGCAAATGAGAACTGTGTATGGAGATCATCAAAGGTTTATTGATACATATTTTGCTGCTTATGATGGAAAATATTTTACAGGCGATGGCTGTAGAAGGGACGAGGACGGTTACTACTGGATTACTGGACGAGTAGATGATGTCATTATTGTCTCTGGTCACAATTTAGGAACAGCAGAAATTGAAAGTGCTTTTGTTGCTCATCCTAAAGTTGCTGAGGCTGCAGTAGTTGGTTACCCCCATGATGTAAAAGGAAATGGTCTGTACTGCTATGTTACTTTAAATGCTGGAGAACAGGGATCAGATGATCTTACAAAAGAATTAAAACAATGGGTAAGAACTAACATTGGCCCTTTAGCCACTCCTGATCTAATACACTTTACTCCCGGTCTTCCAAAAACAAGATCTGGTAAAATCATGAGAAGAATTTTACGAAAAGTTGCTGAAAATGATTTTAGTAATTTAGGTGATACTTCAACTCTTGCTGATCCAAGTGTGGTTCAAAGTTTAGTGGATAACAGATTAAATAAATAAATTAAAAATCGGTTACAATACCTTTTTTTTCCCAGTCACCATAACGAGTTGGCTCTGGACCCTCACGACCATCTATTTCCTTCTGGTTATTCGTGTGATCAATATTGAACGATAAGGTTTTTGAAATTTTCTCACGCTCTTCTAATAAAAAATTAAATTGAGCATCACAACCTGCTATGGGGGTTGGGTAATTTGCTATTTGATCGTTAAGAACTTTTAATTTATTAGCTAGAACTTCTGCGTCTTCCTTTTTTCTTAACTCGGCTTCTTGTAAAGCTTGCTTGGCAGTTTTTTCAAAACTTGAGCTCATTTTTTGTTACTTACCAAAATGAATGATATTAAAAAACTCTTTCACGACATTGTCCCATTTTAGCTGCATAGAATTAATCACTATCTGCTTGTCTAAATTTTTCAATTCAGGAGCAACCGGAGCCCAAAAAAACAATGCCTCTGAACTAGTTTTGAAAGGATTGTCTTTATAAAAAGAAGTCCAGCTTAAAGTATTAAATCTTTCTTCAAATTGATTTTTTGCTTTTGTATAAATATCCTCAGGCAATGGATATTCCTCATTTTTTAATTCTTGATTGAGTATTTTCTCGTAAACATCCTTTGCTAATTGATTATCAAGAAATTCATCTTTGACATAAAGATAAGAGAAGGAAAAAAAAGTCAGATCTTGAATTGCTGTCATGTAAATATTCCACTTTGCAATATTAATTGATTTAATAAAATCGTCATTGTCATACATTTTGACGTAATTAATACCTATTCTTGTTTTTAGATAACCAAACAAAGTTTCTTGTGTAATAAAAGCAGATTTTCTTTGGATATAATCCTGAAGATCATCTAAGTTTTGAATTTTTTTCTCTCCAAATACTAGTCCAATGAAGGGCTTAATCACAAATAGTTGGATAGACTTTTTAATCTCAACTAAAAGCTGAGCAAAATTGATATCCTTTAATTTTTCGAACATAATTTCTTCTATATCAAAAGCTTTATACTTACAGTATTTAAGATTTTTATTGAAAAATAATGGTTTTTTGATCCGAACATGCCCAAATATGTGGCATTTTGGCTTTGACAACTAGGAAAAGTTAAGTAGGGTCTCACTAATTATTAATTAACAAGGGGGAAATCAATGGCATCAGCTAAACAAGAAGCGCATTGGAATGATACCAAAGGACTAATGAGAATTACATTAGCGATTTGGTTTTTCTTTTCGATCGTTATTTTTATGTTCGGTCATCAATTAAACTCCGTAAAGGTTCCGTTATTGGGATATCCATTAAGTTATTATATGACATGTCAAGGCTCGCTCCTTGCTTTCGTAATTTTAATCTTTTGGTTTGCCGGTAAACAGGAGGCTATCGATCAGACTCACGGTTTCAGTGATGCTGATAGAACGGAGGATTAATTATGTTTAAAGGTAAATTTGTAGATAACCTTCCGAAGATTTATGGAATGTATACCGGAGGATTTGCATTATTCTTTATAATAATGGCAATCGCAGAAAAAAACGGTGCTTCCGCAAAATCTATCGGAATTATGTTCTTGTCTTTCACTATATTAATCTATGCATTAATCGGTGTATTGTCACGAACCATGCAGGTCAGTGAGTATTATGTTGCTGGTCGAGAAGTGCCTACGGTATTCAATGGAATGGCGACAGCTGCAGACTGGATGTCTGGAGCTTCATTCGTTGCAATGGCGGGTGGTATTTATTACGGCGGATATACTTACATGGCGTTCTTAGTAGGATGGACAGGAGGATACGTTCTTGTTTCGACTCTACTTGCGCCGTACCTAAGAAAATTCGGTTGTTACACGGTTCCTGATTTCATTGGAACTAGATACGGCGGAAACTTTGCTCGTTTCTGTGCGGTCATAGTTCTAGTGTTAGCATCGTTCACGTATGTGACAGCTCAAATTAACGCAACTGGTACAATTGCTTCTAGAGCACTTGATATCCCATTCGGTACAGGGGTATGGGTTGGTCTAATAAGTATATTACTATGTTCAATGCTAGGTGGTATGAGAGCGGTTACTTGGACCCAAGTGGCTCAGTACATCGTTCTGATTATCGCTTACCTACTTCCGATTTTCTGGATTTCATGGAAAAGCGGTTTTGGTATCTTCCCTCACCTACAATTAGCGCCTGAGGTCGCAAGAATAGCAGAACTAGAAGCACAATACGGACTGGTGAAAAACAGTGCAGCTGCAATTAAAGCTGCTGGAGTTCCTGGTGGATTAGCGTACATTTCTAATCCTCACTCAGCTGCTCCTGCAGGTGCAATGGCTGCTTGGAAATATATATCTTTAGCGATCTGTATGATGGTGGGAACAGCTTCTCTACCTCACATCCTAATGAGATACTTCACTACTCCAAACGTAACGTCAGCTAGAAGATCAGTGGCTTGGTCATTGTTCTTTATCTTCTTGCTGTACTTCTCAGCACCTATGTTAGCGACTCTATCAAAAATTCAATTGATAGATCCTAAATTGCCAACTTCAATCATTGGAAAACCAATTGATCAAGTTATGGCGATTGAATGGGTGAAAAACTGGATCAATGTAAAGCAAGCATTTATTGCTGACTTCAACAAAGATGGAATACTTCAGTTGAACGAGTGGTTCATGCGAGGTGACGTTGTGGTGTTGGCTACGCCAGAAGTTGCGGGATTACCATATGTAGTTTCAGGACTAGTTGCTGCTGGAGGTATGGCAGCTGCGATGTCTACTGCGGATGGATTGATTCTTGCAATTGCAAACGCTTTGTCTCACGATCTATATTACAAGATCATTGATCCAAAAGCAGACGTGAAGAGAAGATTAATTGTTGCTCGATTACTACTTGTGGTGATCGGTGCTTTAGGAGCATACATCGCTTCTATGAGATTAACTTCAATTCTTGGTGCTGTTGCTTGGGCATTCGATTTTGCAATGTCAGGTCTATTCTTCCCATTAGTACTAGGTGTATGGTGGAAGAGAGCTACAAGACAAGGTGCGATCGCAGGAATGTTATTAGGACTTGGAGCGGGAACTGCATATCTAGTTCACGTTGCGCCAGCGTTCAATAACAATACTCCTTGGTTAGGAATTGACCATTTACGATTTGGTATCATCGGAGCGTCAGTAAGCTTAGTTGCAATGATTGTTGTAAGCTTAGCTACTGAAGAGCCAGATGCTGCTACTCAGAAGATGGTTGATGAAGTCCGTATACCAAGCGGTAGATCAATTCTCGGCAAACACTAAATAATATATTTTAAGGGGCGGTTTTTAACAATCGCCCCTTAATAATCTTTCATGCAAATACCCATCTACATACTTGTTATTGATTACATTCTGGGGATTGTAATGTGGACACTGATTGGCAGATCTGCCATGAATTTTTTTCAAAAAGAAGACTCTGAATTTTTCTTTATGAAAGCTTTTGTAAAAATGACCAATCCTTTTCTTAATGCTTTCAATATTATCACGCCCAGTTTTTTAGTAAGACCCCTGGTTCCTCTTTATGTTGCCTGGTTCTTTTATATGTTTCGATTTTATTTAATGCCCTACCTTCTTGGCTATTCTGTGATGGGAATGCTATCCTTTCCACTTGAAAGTGAAATTACACAATTCTTACTTACTCTATTTAGCAAGACCCACTAAACAATTCACAGATCAGTTTTAAGAAATTTTTTTGTTTTTTCTCTTATTAGGATTATAAGTAATTTAACTTATAAATGACAAAATCAATAAAAATTGCCCCTTCCATTTTATCATCTGATTTTAGCAAATTAGGAGAGGTGCTTGAAAGTTTAAACCAATCAGGAGCTGATTTAGTTCATGTAGATGTCATGGATGGACATTTTGTTCCCAATATTACTTTTGGCCCTCCAGTAATAAAAAAAATAAGACATTATTCTAAAATACCTTTCGATGTTCATTTAATGATAGCGCCCGTTGAACGCTATATTAAAGACTTTTCTGATGCAGGAGCAGATATCATTACCATTCATCCCGAAGCGACGGACAATTTAGTTCAGAGTGTACAGCTAATAAAATCTTTAGGAAAAAAAGCAGGAGTTTCTCTAAATCCAAAAACAGATATTGATCAGCTTATGCCAGCTATTCATTTGCTAGATCTTATTTTAATTATGAGCGTCAATCCAGGTTTTGGTGGACAAAAATTCATGCCTGAAGTTTTAAATAAAGTAAAAGTGCTAAGAAAAAAAATAGATGAAGAAAAGTTACCGATTGAAATTGAAATTGATGGCGGTATTGATTTTGAGACAGCAAAACTGGCTGTAGATGCCGGAGTAGATATTTTAGTATCTGGAACGACTTTGTTTAACAACAAAGAAAATCTAAAGGATAACATCACTAAATTAAGAAATTGTTAAGTTTGTAAATGAGAGTTAGTTTTATTAAATTGTGGCTGACTGCTTTGTGGAGATATAGCAAAGCACAGTTTAGAAATATTTATTTTAATTCTAAATTTTATAACAAATCTTTAAAAGTCGAACCAGTTGCAAGAATTTATGACATTCATAATATTCATATTCTTGGTGAGCTGCAGGATAAAGATAACAAAAACTATTTATTATCTAAACAATTCAAAAAAAATATTTGGAAAATTAACACCTTAAAAAAAAATAAAATTAATGATTTGCATAAATTCTCGTGGTTGCCACTTATTGATATTAAAAAAGATAAAGAACTATGTAAGATTATTATTCAAGAATGGTTAGATCATAATTCTAATTATAAATCTGATATTTGGCATCCAACCACCATTGCTTATCGATTAATTTTTTGGATTACATGCGCTCCCATAACTATACGTAATGAAGATTTAATATTTAGAAGCAAAATCACTAACATTGTTTTAAAACAAGCCTTACATCTTTCTAAAAATTTATCACTGATAAGGAGCAAAATAGATAGGATTTTGGCCATTTTTTCTTTGATTTTAGTAAGCACTGCTTTTGAGGGTCATAAAAAATTATTAGATTCATCTCTTAAAAAGCTAAACGATCAAATTAAAGACATGCTCGATAAGCAAGGCTTAATTAAAAGTAAAAATTTAGAAGATCAATTTTGGTTATTACATCATCTCATTATAATAAAAGAAAGTTTAAGAACTTCACAAAATCCTGTCCCTGAAACACTGGAAGATTTTATTGAAATTATTGGAAAAAATTTCTCTTCACTTCTTTATTCCAATAATACTTTGCCATTATTTAATGGAGCAAAATACTATGACTGTTCTAATTTTTTACAATTTATAAAACTAAAAGGCTATAAATTTCATACAGATGCAAATGATACCAATTTTTTATTTGGAAAAATAAAAAAATTAGAAATTATAATGGATGCAAACAATCCTCCTCCAGATGAATTTGCACAGAACTATCAAGCTGGATCTCTATCTTTTGAATTATTAAATGCAGGTGTTAAAATTATTACCAATACAGGATCTGCAAATAATTTTTCTAAAGAACTTGCTTATATATCCCAATCAACAGCTGCACAATCTTCATTGGTTATTAATGATACTTCAGCGTGCCAATTTCAAAAAAGTCCAATGCTCAGAAAATATTATGGAAATGCTTTACTAGAAAAATCAAAAATAATTAAAAAAGAATTTGCTCAAGACAAAGTACTTACAACTCTACGAGCAGCTCATAATGGTTATGAGCAAAAATATGCTACTTTATTTGAGAGACACTTAGTTCTGAATGGGGAAGAAACTTTATTAAGTGGAGTAGACACGCTTACAGTAGCTAGAAATAAATATGCTTTTTTAAATTTTTCCTTACGATTTCATGTAATGCCGGATGCAAGATTAATTCAAACTAATGGTGGTGATATTTTAATCAGTATTAAAAATCAGGGATGGAAGTTTCAATGTAAAAATCAAGACGTTAAAATTGAAAATAGCCTCTATTTTGCTGAAAAAGAGAAGGTTCTAGAAACCACCTGTATTGTCGTGGAAGGAACCCTAAAACAAGAAATAAACAAAATTATATGGTCTCTAGAAAAAACTAATTAAACCTTTATAAATTCAAAACTTAAATGGAATTAAAAAAAATAACCAGGGCCCTTATCTCCGTCTCAGATAAACATTACCTAGAAGATATCCTAACTGTTTTAACAAAGTTTAATGTTGAAATTATAAGCACAGGTGGAACTTACCAGTTTATCAAGGACAAGGGTTTCGATTGTACAGAAATTTCTAACTACACTGGATTTCCAGAAATTATGGACGGAAGAGTCAAAACTCTTCATCCAAAAATTCATGGCGGATTATTAGGAGATATAAATAAAGATACGCATAAACAAGCTATGATTGATAATCATATTTCAGAAATTAATTTAGTAGTGGTAAATTTATATCCTTTCGAGGAAAAACTCATCGACCCAAAATCCACTAAAGAAATTTTAATTGAAAATATTGATATTGGTGGACCTTCTATGCTTAGGTCTGCAGCCAAAAACTTTAAACATGTAACTGTTTTGCCATCCATTAAATACTATCAAGAATTTATAAAAATAATGGAAGAGAATAATGGATCTGTAAATTTAGCTTTTAGAACAAAAATGTCTAATCAAACTTTCAATGAAACGGCTTACTATGATGCTATGATTTCTAACTGGATGAGTCAAAGTAACAATGAAAAATTCTCTGATAAAAAAACCATTGGTGGAAAACTTGTTTCGCAATTAAGGTATGGAGAAAATCCTCACCAGCAAAGTTCTGTATATGAAATACCAAGTGCTCAACCTGGTTTTTCGCAACTACAACAGCTTCAGGGAAAGGAGTTAAGTCACAATAATTATTTGGATAGCTATAGTGCCTATAATTTAGTGACCGATTTCGACCGAAAAAGCCCAAATTTGCGCCATTATAAAGCATAATAACCCTTGTGGCTGTGCTGTAGACCAAAATAAGAAAAATGCCTATTTAAAGGCCCTCAGCGGCGATCCTGTGAGTGCTTTTGGAGGAGTTGTAGCCTTTAATTACGGTATAGATGAAGAAATAGCCACAGAGCTTGTCAAAACTTTTTATGAAGTAATTTTGATACCTGAAATTACAGATGGGGGTCTTGCAATTTTGGCACAAAAGAAAAATCTCAGGGTGTTAAAATATACCATCCCAGAAAAAAACTTAACCCAACATTTAACTTTCCTACAGAAAACTTTTTTAGCGCAAGACGAAAATACTAAAACAATAACTGAACAAGATTTAAAAATTGTTACGAAAAAAAAACCCACTCAACAAGAGATAGAAAATTTATTATTTGCTAATCAAATTTGCAAACATGTAAAATCTAATGCAATTGTAATAACCAAAAATAACCAAACTATAGGAATCGGTGCTGGACAAACAAGCAGGGTTGGATCGAGTGAAATTGCATGTGAGCATGCTAAAAAGTTTTTTGCACACGATCTTGATAATTGTGGTGCTGCATCAGATGCATTTTTTCCTTTTGCAGATGGGCTTGAAGAATTGATAAAACTAGGAGTAAAATCAATTATACAGCCAGGAGGATCTATTCGTGATCAAGAAGTAATTGATGCTGCAGACAAAGCTGGTATCTCGATGGTATTTACAGGCATTCGAAATTTCAAACACTAATTTGATCTATCTTGGCAGCAAGTATAAAATCACTTTCAGTCAAACCTTTAACGGCATGCGTAAAAATTGTAATATTTGCATAACCCCAACCAAACGATAAGTCTGGGTGATGTCCCTTCTGTCTCGGCAATATCAGATACTTGATTGATAAAATTTAAGCTATTTTTAAAATCGTTGAACTTTATATACTTGGTAATCATTTTAATATTATTTTCATTTTTAATAACGGTCCAATCTTTTACCTGGGAACTGAAATTATCTATTTCTTGATCGTTAAGAGCGGGGAGATCACCACTGCAAGCTATACATTTTTTTTTATGAAGATTGCTCATTAAACATAGATTACCTTTTATCAAAAAAATTTAGAAATAAATTGGCTGTATCTTTCGGCTGTTCCTCTTGAATATAATGTCCACAATCAACTGCGTGTCCCAAGGGTTCGCCAGAACAATAATTTTTCCATACATTTTGAACGTCACCCCAGACAGTTCCTGTATCACTTTTTGCTCCCCACAAAATTAATGTAGGACAATCAATTTTATTATTCTTTGTCAAAATCAAGGTTATCCATATCTAAATCACAGGACGGCGATGCTCTATAATCTTCACAAGATGCCTTAATAGTTTTTAAATTAAAACATCTTACGTACTCTTGGAAAGTCTCCTTACAAAAATCTAAACCACCCCCTCTTTTGGACATCTTTTTTTCTAAATAAAAATCAGCTGGTACAGAAGAAAGCATTCTTTCAGGCAAGTCAAATGGCTGCATCATTAAGTAACCAATGCCATTTGCTTTTAGCCCAATCCTTTTTTTGAACAGTCCAAATATGTCTATTTGGCATAATATCTAAAATTGCTGCTTTTTGTATTTTGTCTTTATAGTCTAGACACATTCTGTGAACGGTTCGTGCACCTCGATCATGTCCTGCAACTTGAAATTTATCAAAACCAAATTGTTTCATAATATAAACTTGATCACTTGCCATAGCTCTAAATGAATAATTAATATGGTTTGTGCCTCCACTCTCTGGTCCAACACTGTCGCCGTAACCACGTAGATCTGCTGCAATTATATGAAAGTGCTTTTGTAATTCTGGAATTATTTTGTGCCAAGTAATATGAGACATTGGATTGCCGTGTAACAACAGTAAGGGCGGACCTTCCCCACCTCTTCGCAATCTAATTGTGGCTTCACCAAAACCATGGTCAGGAATCTTTACATCTATTTTTTCAAAACTCTCAAACATGTTTATTGGAGCGGGTGAAGGGAATTGAACCCACGACCTAATCGTTGGCAACGATTCGCTCTACCACTGAGCTACACCCGCTTATAATATTTAAACGAAAAGTATTAGTTTTTTTTAAATTAAGCAATAGTGATTTTTAAAAAAATTATTACTCAGTTTAAATTTGTAAAATAATGTTCACAAGTTTTTATTGACAATATAATGCCTAAATATACTTAAGCAAATTACAACAGATTACAGCAGTGTTATTAAATATATTTATAAAAAAAATTTTATTTATTTTTATAACCTTATTAAGTGGTTTAAGCATCAGCTACGCTGAAATACAAAAAAAATATACTATTTCTCAATACTCCTATGAAAATCGTAGAACAGACTTTCAGCATTTTTCCAGGGTTGATTTACCATTAAAAGAATTGGGTTTCGATGCGCGAAACGGAAGATTTAGAATTCAAGATGCTCGTGCAATTTTTAAATATCCTGACGGTTCCATTGGTTTTGTTCAACACACATTAGTTAATGGACCATGGAATACTCCAAAAATTAAAGATGCAATACCTGGTAAAATTTTACTTTTCAAAAAAATTAATGGCATCTGGAAGAATAATGATTCAATCATTGATAAATCTAATAATGTTCCTGGATGCATTCATCCAAGAAAAATAATAGCTGCAGATTTTAATAAAGATGGGATAATTGACTTTGTAATTGCTTGCCAGGGATGGGATGCAAAACCTTATCCTGGGGAACGAAGTAGAATTCTTTTAAGTCAGCCAGAAGGAACTTACAAATTTCAATACATGTCTGATCATGTTGATTTTCAACATAGTGCAACAAGTGGTGATATCAATGGAGATGGATATCCAGATTTAATCGTAACTGCTCTTAAAGGCGCCCATGTATTTATTAACAATCATAAAGGTTTTTTTATAAAATCTAATACTTACAAACTCCCTCAAATTAAAAAAGCATTTCATTTTGAATTAATAGATATTAATAACGATGGCTTAGTAGATCTTATCGTGGGTAGTCACTCATGGCAGGATTCTGCAAAAATTATTCTAAACCCTGGGGATAATAATTTTGGCAAATCCTCTAAACAAATTATAATTCCCGAGATTCCTGGAGCTGGAACAATTGTTGATTTCCTATACATCAAGCCTACTAACACATTATATATTTTGCGAACTGGAGATGGAAAGTCGAATGGTACTAAATTTTATCATGGTATGTGGTTACAAAAATTTAACTTAACTAATAAAAAAAGCAGCGTTGTATATAAAAACAAAGATTATAAGAATGAAACTAGAAGAGCGTGGCACACCTGGATTATTGAAAAAAATGGGTTCATCATGAGTGATTATGATGACTCTATTGCTGTTCCCATTAACTAATCTTAACCATAATTAAGTTTATTTTTTAAAAACACTTGCTTTTTAAGCTATATTTCTCAAATTTATCTTTGAAAAATTAATTATAATATATATTTTTATTAATTATATTTAATGAACAAAAATAAATTTAATTTACAAAATATACCTGAAGATATTCCGGTCTTCCCATTACCAAACACTATTTTTTTCCCAGGAACGGTATTACCCTTAAATATATTTGAACCTCGCTATAAACAAATGACAGAAGATGCTTTAGCAGAAAAAAAATTTATTGGAATAACTCAGCCAAATATACAGATTGTATCTAAAGAAAAAACGGCTGTATTTGACACAGGATGTGTTGGGGTAATCCAAAAACACACTTCAACACCGGATGGCAGATATTTGATTAATTTAGAAGGAGTAACACGATTTAAAATTGTCGAAGAAATTCAGACTAAGAAACTATATCGGACATTTAAAGTTTCTTATGCAGAATATGAAAAAGATTTATTAGAAGAAGAAACAAAAGATAAAAATATCAATCAAGATCAATTATTAGAATTAATTGATAAAACTAAAAAGTTTTTTAAAATGTTTCAACTTTCTACTGATTGGAGCATTGTAGAAAAAGTTGAGCCAAGCCAACTTATTAACTCTTTGGCCATGATATGTCCTTTCACAATTGGGGAAAAACAAAGATTATTAGAAACTACCTCTATTAAAGAAAGAAATAATATTCTAAATCAAATAATTAATTTTTACATCTTGGGCAATGGTCAAGATTCAGGGAAGAAAATTCATTAATATGACAATAAATAAAAGGCTAATTTCTATGTTGGTATGCCCTTTGTCAAAAGAAAAGCTCATTTATGATGAGGACAAACAAGAGCTCATTGCTAAAAAATCTGGATTAGCCTATCCGGTTAAAGATGGAATTCCTATTATGCTTCCTGAAGAAGCAAGAAAAATTAAAAAATAATTAGGATTTATTCATAGAGTCAAAAAATTCTGCGTTATTTTTTGTCTCTCTTAATTTACCAATCATAAATTCAACAGCATCCATAGTTCCCATCGGATTTATAATTCTTCGAAGTACATTCATTTTTGCAAGCTCGTCCTTGCTTAAAAGTAGCTCTTCTTTTCTTGTACCTGATTTAGTTATATCAATTGCTGGATAAATTCTTTTGTCGGCAACCTTCCTATCCATGATGACTTCTGAGTTACCGGTTCCCTTAAACTCCTCAAAAATAACCTCATCCATTCTTGATCCAGTTTCAATCAACGCAGTTGAGATAATAGTTAATGAGCCACCTTCTTCAATATTTCTTGCCGCACCAAAAAATCTTTTCGGTCTTTGTAATGCATTCGCATCAACACCTCCGGTTAATACCTTACCAGAGCTTGGTACAACGGCGTTATAAGCTCTTCCTAATCTAGTTATAGAATCTAATAAAATAACAACATCTTTTTTATGTTCTGCCAAACGTTTTGCTTTTTCTATAACCATTTCAGCAACTTGTACGTGACGCATAGCAGGCTCATCAAAAGTTGAACTTACCACCTCACCCTTCACTGAACGTTGCATATCCGTTACTTCCTCTGGTCTTTCATCAATAAGCAAAACGATCAAATAAACTTCTGGATGGTTAGTTGTGATAGAGTGTGCAATGTTTTGTAAAACCACTGTTTTTCCGGTTCTAGGCGGCGATACAATTAATGATCTTTGTCCTTTCCCAATAGGTGCGATTAGGTCGATTAATCTTGTGGTAACATCTGCTTTTTTTTCAATTTTCGTTGTCTCAATTTCTAATTTAATTTTTTCCTGAGGATAAAGAGGAGTTAAGTTATCAAAATTTATTTTATTTCTTGTTTTTTCAGGATCCTCAAAATTAATTTTATTAACTTTTAATAATGCAAAATATCTTTCTTGTTCCTTGGGAGCTCTAATTTCTCCTTCAACTGTATCTCCTTTTCTCAAACCAAATCTTTTTATCTGACTTGGACTTACATAAATATCATCGGGGCCCGGTAAATAATTGGATTCCATAGCTCGTAAAAAACCAAAACCATCTTGTAACGTTTCTAATACGCCACTTGCGGTTATCTGTTCATTTTTTTCTGCAAATTTTTTAAGAATAGCAAAAAGAATTTCTTGCTTTCGCATTGTGCTAGGATTCTCAATACCTAATTTTTCTGCTTCTAATATTAAATCAGCCGGTGACTTATCTTTTAATTCTTGGAGGTTCATTGTTAAGGAAGTTTTTTTGACTTATGGAATTATTATATAATAGATATTAAGTGTTTTGCAAGACTAGATTGGTTTAAAGATGACTAAAAAAACAATAATAATCATTAAAACAGTTGGAATTTCATTTATTAGTCTATAAAATTTTTCTGTTCTTTGGTTGTTATTTGCCTCAAACTTTTTTCTACAAGAACCAAGAAAGCCATGAAATCCTGACATTGCCAAAACCAAAACTAATTTAGCCTGTACCCAGAACTGCATGGAGGCTTGGTGGCCAAGCTGGAGCAAAAGAGCAATTCCCAGGATCCACGATATAATCATAGCTGGGTTCATAATATATTTTAATAATCGATATTCCATTTGAACAAATTTATCATGGGCTCTCTGAGCCGTAAGAAGTCTGACAATGATAAACGAAAATTCTTGGTAGATACAAAAGCCCGGCCATCCAGGCAATAATTGCAATTATATGTAAAGCCTTAAGTAATAAATAAATATTCATTTAAACAATATATTTTTTTATTAAGTATTCTAAAAGATTTATATGATCTTCGCTATCATTTAAACAAGGTACCATAGAAAAATTTTCTCCCCCGTGCTCTTTGAAGGTTGCCTGTCCTTCCATCTCAATTTCTTCCAGCGTCTCCACACAATCTGCAGGCAAAGCCAGGACAAATCATTAAAATATTTTTTTTACCCTCCTGGGCCAGCTTTTCTAAAGTTTTGTCTGTATATGGCTGAAGCCACTCTGCAGGACCAAATCTGGACTGGAAGGAAATTTCTATAGGAATAGAATTTCCAAAATGTTCTTTTAATAATCGATTAGTTTTGTGACAATAGCATTGATAAGGGATCCCCTTTATCAAAATACTTTTTAGGAATTCCATGAAATGAGGAAAGAATAATATCCGGTTTCCAACTCAATTTTTCAAGTTGTGTTTTAATACTATTAGATAGAGCTGCAATATATAAAGGCTCAGATTCATAATGGGGGATAATTTGTAAGCTTGGTTGCCATCTCATTTCCATGAGACATCTATATACTTCATCACAAACAGTTGCTGTAGTAGCTGCTGCGTACTGAGGGTATAAAGGCAAAATAATTAATTTTTCACACCCTTGTTCTTTTAATAAATTAAGTTTAGATTTTATACTTGGATTTCCATAGCGCATTGCGCAATCAATTATGACATTTTGTACAGACCCAAATCTGTTACACAATTTCTCGGTTTGTGATCTTGTGTAATAACGAAGGGGGGATTCGTTCGTGTCTGTCATCCATATTTTTTTATATGCTTTTGCAGTTTTGTGCGGCCTTAGATTAAGGATAATTAAATTGAGAATAAACCACCATAAAATTGGGTTTGTTTCTATAACTCTCCTATCTGATAAAAATTCTTTTAAATAACGCCTAATATCTAACCATTTTGTGCTGTCCGGCGTTCCAAGGTTAACGATTAAAACTCCTGTTTTGCCGAAATTAACTTTGGGGTGGCCAATTTTTTCTAAATAACTATTCATTTATATGTTCTTACTATGTTAACCAATTTTTGAACAGCTTCGGGCTTGGTTTCTTTTGCAACTCCGTGTCCTAAATTAAAAATATAATTTCTATTGATAAATTTTTTTAAATAAAAGTGTGTTTTCTTTTTTAAGGTTTCTTTTTTAGATAACAGGAACTTGGGATCTAATCCTCCCTGAATAACTATGTTTTTATTTATTTTCTTATTAACAAAATCTGGATTGATCTTACTATCAATATTTAAAACATCTGGTTTAACAATTTTACAAAACTTACTTATATTTTTTCCTATTCCCTTCGGAAAACAAGTTATCGGTATATTTGGATATATTCGTTTAATCTTTTTAATTATTCTTTTGGTTGGTTGAAAACAAAAATCGTTTAGGTCCTTTTCTTTCAAAAGTCCCGCCCAGCTATCAAATAATTGAATTGTATCTGCGCCTGCTTTTATTTGTTCTTTTATATGAATAAAAATAAATTTTTCTATTATAGCTTAAAAGCTGTTTGGTTTGTTTTTTATTGTTTAATATTTTTTTATAAATCTGCTTTTTTTTTGGTGATTGTTTATTTATTATATAAACCAAAATGGTCCAGGGGGATCCTGCAAATCCAATAAGTGTTTTTTCTTTGCTAAGTGCTTTTCTTGTTTTTTTTATTGCTAAATAAACATTTTTTATCTTTTTTATAAATTGTTTTTCTTTTATTTTTTTAAAATTTTCTAAATCAAAATCACCAAGAATTGGTCCTTTGTTTTCTTCAAATTTTACATTTTGTCCTAGAGCATAAGGTATAAGCAAAATGTCAGAAAATATAATTGCTGCATCAAAATTATATCGTCTAATAGGTTGCAAAGTTACTTCTGTTGCTGCATTAATATTTAAACAAAAATTAATAAAATTTTTTTGGGTTTTTCTTATTTTTTGATATTCTGGTAAATATCTACCCGCTTGTCTCATGAGCCAAATAGGCCTTGTTTTGTTTAAAGATTTTTGAATTAAAGGATTCATATATATAATATTTAATTATAAGTATTAGTATTGGTAGGCACGGTTAATATTGTGGTTAACTTTTTATTAACATTTTATACATAAATTATTCTTTCTAATTTTAACAATTTTAAACAAATTTTATACTTATAAACACAATTAAGTTTTAATCGACTTTTCTATTAAATTTAACAAATTTATGAAAACTCAATATGAAATCATCACTGCTTGTTTGGGCACAGATGATAAATGTATAGATTTAGGTTATAGATATTTACCAACAGACTTATGAACAAGAAATATAATTTTTTTTTAGTATCAGATTCAACCGGCGAGACGTTAGACAGAATATTTTTAGCAATTAAAGCCCAGTTCCGAGATATGGAATTTTCTATTCAACATTTTTCTTTTATTAGAACAAGCGCACAAACAGCGCAATTAATGGAACAGTGCAGAAAAACAGAAAATCCAATTATAGTTTATACTTTGGTAGAGTCTTCTACTTCTAATTTTATTAAAAACGAGTGCAAATCTCATAACATTCCTTGCTTTGGTGTTTTAGATCATCTTATTCCGCAATTTGAAAATCTTTTTGGAAAAAAAGCAACCAGAAGGCCAAGCGGACAACACGAATTAAATTTAGAATATTATAAAAAAATAGAAGCTATACAATTTACTCTTGCACATGATGATGGTCAGCAATTAGAAACCATGATCGAATCTGATATAATATTATTGGGAGTAAGCAGGACAAGCAAAACGCCAACATCTATTTATCTTGCAGAAAAAGGATTTAAAACTTCAAACATTCCTTTGGTTTCACATCAAAAATTACCTGATTATATTTTTAAATCGAAAGCATTATTGGTTGGCTTATTTATAGACCCAGAAAGATTGGCTGATATTAGAAAAACAAGAATGAATTTGCTGAATGATAAACAACAAGACTATGCCAATATTGATTTTATAAAAGAAGAAACGATAAAATCTAAACAGCTCTTTGCATCACACAAGATACCAACTATTGATGTAACTAGAAAATCTGTTGAAGAAACAGCTGCCGCAGTAGTTAAAATGTATGAAATTAAAAATAATAAATGATTAATAAAATAATTTTAGCATCACAAAGCCAAATAAGAAAAAAAATTTTAGAAGAAAATGGTTTTAAAATTTCAACAGAAATTTCATTAGTTGACGAAGAGGAAATAAAAAGATCAATGCAGGCCAACAAAGCGAGTTGTGTTGCTATTTCGAAGAGTCTGGCCGAACATAAAGCCAATAGAATAAGCTCGAAATTTCCCCAATCTTTTGTTTTGGGGGCTGATCAAGTTTTAGATTTAGAGGGCGAGTGTATTAGTAAGCCAAAAAATACTGAAGAGGCCAACATAACGTTAAAGAAATTAAGTGGAAAAACACATAAGTTACATAGTGCCGTTTGTGTTTCAAAAAATGGAAGTATGGTTTGGCATCACCACGAAACCTCTACTTTGCAAATGAAACGACTAACAGAAGATGAAATTACAAATTATTTAAATTTAATGAGTCTGGAGACCATGAAACAATATGGTGTTTACCAAATAGAATCTCATGGAAAAAATCTTTTCGAAAAAATAGACGGAGATTTAAATTCCATTCTTGGGATGCCGGTTGCCGCTGTTATCAACTATTTTAAACAACAAAACTAATGAAAAATTTTTTAGTTATTGGAAATCCAATAAAACACTCTTTATCACCATTGGTTCATAATTATTGGATTGGCAAAGAAAAAAAGCAGGCACAATATGAAAAGAAACAAATAGAAGAAAAACAACTTCCACAAATTATAGAGGGAGTCAGGGTAAATAAAATTAGTGGAGTTAATGTCACGGTTCCCTTTAAGCAAAAAATAATACCTTTCTTAGATGAGCTAACGGAAATTGCTAGATCGACTAACTCCGTGAATATTTTGTATAAAAAAAATGATAAAATTATCGGTGATAACACCGATGTTTTTGGTTTTAAGTCTTCTTTACAAGACCAAGGTACCAAAACAAAAATGAAGTCTGCATTATTGATCGGGGCAGGAGGAGTTGCTCCATCTATTATTTTTGCCCTTAAGGAATTAAATTTTGAAGAAATTTATCTTTCTAATAGAACAAGTCATAAATTGGATACATTAAAAAATAAATTCGGCCCCATTCTAAAAGAAGTACCCTGGGAAGATTTGGAGCGTAAAAATATATTCGTTGATTTAGTAATTAACGCAACCAGCCTAGGATTAAATGATCAAGATCAAATTCCTTTTAATTTCGAAATAATTAATAAAAACACAATTTTTTATGATGTGATTTATAACCCTGAGTACACTAATTTTTTAAAAAAGGCTAAAGGCAAGGGACATATTTGTATTAATGGATTGATGATGTTTTTGTATCAGGCTCAATTATCATATAAAATTTGGTTTGGTGCAGAGCCCAAAATAGATGAGGAGTTAATAAATTTAATAAAAAAAATAAATGATTAAAATTTGTGTAATCGGAGATATTGGCTCGGGAAAAACTTATATTTCAAAATTACTAGCAGGAAATAAATTCCCTTTGTTTAATGCAGATCACGAAGTTAGCAAATTATATACGTCAAATAAAAAAATTTTTTTTAAATTAAAAAAAATTTTTCCAAATTTTATTACTACCTTTCCTTTAAAAAAAAATGAAATTTCCAATATTATTTTATCAAATATAAAAAATATTAAAAAAATTATTAAAATTGTTCATCCAGAAGTTAGAAAAAGTATGAATTTGTTTCTAAAGAAAAATATTAAAAAAAAGGCTGTAATTCTAGATATACCCCTGCTTTTAGAAAATAAATTAAATCAAAAAACAGATGTGATTGTTTTTGTGGATGTAAAACAAAAGTTACTCTTGAAGAGATTAAAAGAAAGAAAAGGGTATAATTCAAGAATTATCGATATAATGAAAAAATTTCAAATGCCTGTAGACCAAAAAAAGCTGGCAGCTGATATTGTTATTGATAATAATTTTAATCCACAAAAAACTAAGTTGAGAGTTACTAGGGTAGTAGATACAATATTAATTTAATATGTATGAAGTAATACTAGATACTGAAACCACGGGTTTATCGTTTAATTCAGATAGAATAATTGAGATTGCCTGTGTTGAGCTAAAAAATCAAATACCAACCAAAAACGTGTTTCATGTATTTGTTAACCCTGAAATGGATATTTCTGAAGGAGCTTATCAAACCCATGGTATTACAAGGGAATTTTTAAGAGACAAACCTACCTTTAAAGATGTGGCCAAAGATTTTTTGGCATTTATAAAAGAATCGCAGTTAGTCATTCATAATGCAGATTTTGATTTGGCTTTTTTAAATAAGGAGCTGCAAAATATAAATTTACCAGCAATACCGAAAGAAAAAGTGGTAGATACACTTTTTCTTGCAAGGCAAAAATTTCCTGGTTCACAGGCCAGTTTGGATGCTCTGTGTAAAAGATTTAAAATTGATATTTCAGCGAGAGAAAAACATTCTGCTTTATTAGATTGTAATCTGTTAACTCAGGTTTATATCGAGTTACTTGATAAAAAAGAGCCTTGGCTAGATCTACAAGAGACAGCTGAAACGGTAAGTGAAAAAAATGCTCCAAGAAAAATTAATCAAAATAGAAAAAAAATTATTATTTATCCTACAGAAGAGGAATTAAAATTACATCAGGATTTTTTAAAAAATCATGTGCCAAAATCTTTTATGCTGAAGTAGGAAATTGTTGTTTATACAAATCTTCAAAATTTACTTCTTTATTAAAAGCAAAATTTTTAAATCCTGATTTCTGAAATAAGTGAGTTACCATTTCTTGCATGAATGGAAAATGTTCGGTTGGCATAGTAACCAAAATTAATTTTTTTACCTGCTCAGATGTTAGTTTTGTATTATTAATTTTAAATACAATGGCCAAACAAATTTCAGCATGTATTTTTTTTTTTATTTTTTCTGGAGCCTCTAGTGCAAACTTACAATTAAGTTCGATTAAATTATTTTTAAATGGCTTACTTGTTAAATCAAGTTTTGTAATATATTCACTTAGTTTTTCAGCTGCAGATACAAAACAATCAGGATCTGGAATTTCAAAGGATATATCTTTAATATATTTAGCTACAACCTCATAATCATTATTTAAATTTGTCATGTTCTTCAATCTCCTCGGGGTTAATTTCTATAATATCAACATTGTTATCCCTTGTTTTGGGAAAAAAATTTTTCAAAATTAGATTTCTTGTATAAGGTATTAATAATAAAAATCCAAAAAAATCAGTTAAAAATCCTGGTAAAATTAATAAAAAAGCGGCAATTACGAGACAAAATCCGTGAGCAATTTCTGCGATTGAGCTTTTGTTAACTCTTAAGTTCTCAAGGGCTGATTTTAGGGTTGATAAGCCTTGTAATTTTACAAAATACATCCCAATTATTGCGGTAAGAATAGTGATAAAAATGGTATTAAATGCCCCTATTACCGAACCAACCTTAATCATTAGGTATACTTCTAGTAGCGGCAAAAAGATTAAAATTAATAGTGTTAATTGCATATAGATGATTTATTATTACATATAATTACTTAATTATAAAATTCAAACATGAGCGAAAATTTTGGTTATATAGATATAATTTTGTTAGCTATGCTAGCAGGCTTTATCTTTTTACGATTACGCAATGTTTTGGGTAAAGGAGCGGATAATTCTCCTATTAAATCAAATTTTGTTAACAAATCGGAAGACAATTTTTCTTTTGTAAACGAGGTCAAAGAAAAATCTAAAGAACAAGTTTTTGATGAGGCTTCTTTTTTAAAAGGTGCTGAGTACGCATACGAAATGATCATAAATTCTTTTGCCAATGGTGACAAAAATACTCTTAAAACTTTATTGACAAAAAAACTATACGAAGATTTTTCCAAAATTATTGATGAACGAAATGAAAAAAAACTTAAATCAGATCTAACTTTTATAGGCATTCAAAAACTCTCTATAGATAAGGTTACTAACGTTGATACAAAATATAAAGTAACAGCCAGATTTATTAGTCAAATTATTACCTGCTTAAAAGATGAACAGGGAAATGTTGTAGAGGGCGATCCAGAAAAAACTAAAATTACAACTGATGTATGGAGTTTTGAAAGAGATCTAAAAGATAAAGATCCTACCTGGTATTTAACTGAACTTTCTGCCGAAACTAGTTCTAGTGGTAAAGAAACGAAGCACTAAAATTTCCCAAGAAGATATAGAAACTTGGAATAAGTTTATTTCCGAAACGAAATCAATTGAAGATAAAGATAAAGATTTAGTACCAACTAAAGACCAAAATTATCAAAAAAATTTTGATTTAAAAGTAGATTTACACGGTCACACGATTGCCGAAGCATTTGATAGAATCGACTATTTATTTGAATTTGCAAAAGAAAAAAAAATAAAAAAAATTTTATTAATTACAGGAAAAGGACTGCACTCAAATAAAGAAAATGATCCTTATGCATCAAAAGATTTAAGCTTACTTCGTTATGCTGTACCTGATTATATTAATAAAAATTATTCAAGTTTAATTCATACAATAGAAACTAGCCCTATAAGTTTAGGGGGTGAGGGCTCAATGATTATAGCTTTAAAAAAAATTACAGAATAAATTTTGATAGGTCTTTGTCTTTAATTATTTTGCCAAGATTTTTTTCAACATAATCTTTATTAATAATTATTTTTTCACCACTTTTGTCAGATGCAGTAAAGCTTATGTCTTCTAGAACTTTTTCTAAAATAGTATGGAGTCTTCTTGCTCCTATATTTTCAATAGTAGAATTGATATGGGTTGAGATATCCGCAATTGAATCAATACCTTCATCGGTAAACTCTAAATCAACATTCTCAGTTTTCATTAATCCTATATATTGTTTAATTAAACTATTATCTGGTTCTTTTAAGATCTTGATAAAATCTTCTTTAGTAAGCGGCTGTAGCTCTACTCTTATTGGCAATCTTCCTTGTAATTCAGGCAAAAGATCTGATGGTTTGCTAAGTTGAAATGCTCCTGATGCAATAAATAGTATGTGGTCTGTTTTAATGGGACCATGTTTAGTATTAACGGTAGTTCCTTCAATAAGGGGCAATAAATCACGTTGAACTCCCTCCCTAGACACATCCGCTCCAGACCTTTCGTTTCTTGCAGAAACTTTGTCAATTTCATCTAAAAAAACAATTCCATTGTTCTCTACTGCAAACTTAGCCTCTTTAATTATTTGGTCTTGATCAATCAGCTTGTCAGACTCTTCTTGGATTAGGTAGGTATAAGATTCTTTCACGGTCATTTTTTTCTTTTTCTTTTTACCACCCATTCCTTTTCCAAATATGTCACCAATACTAACCATTCCGACACCGCCCTGCATTCCCGGTATTTCGAAAGAAGGCATAGTTGGAGTTTCTTGAACTGAAATTTCAATAATATTATTATCCAAGTCTCCAGCTCTTAATCTTTTTCTGAAACTCTCTCTTGTAGCAACACTTGCATTTTTACCCACTAATTCATCAAGCACTCTTTCTTCGGAGGATAGTTGAGATTTTGCTTCTACTTCTTTTCTTTTTTTTTCTTTAATAAGGGATATTCCTATTTCAATTAAATCTCTAATAATTTGTTCAACATCTTTTCCAACATATCCTACTTCTGTAAATTTAGTTGCTTCAACTTTTATAAATGGTGCTTCAGCGAGCTTAGCAAGTCTTCTAGATATCTCAGTTTTACCAACACCTGTTGGGCCAACCATTAATATATTTTTTGGCATAACTTCTTCTTTAAGATCTTCCGGCAATTCTTGTCTTCTCCATCTATTTCTTAAAGCGATCGCAACAGCTTTTTTTGCATCACCTTGTCCAATAACATATCGATCTAACTCTGAAACAATTTCCCTGGGAGAAAATGAAACTATTTTTTGTTCTGTTTCCATTTATAATTTTTCGATAGTAATGTTGTTGTTTGTGAAAACACAAATTTCAGAGGCAATTTGGATTGATTTTCGAGCAATCTCTTCTGCAGATTTATTTGTTTCTTCTAGAAGAACTCTCGCAGCTGCCAGTGCATAATTTCCTCCAGAACCGATAGCTATTATTCCATGTTCAGGCTCAAGAACATCACCATTACCACTTATGATAAAGCTTTTATCTTTATCAGCTACAGCCATAAGCGCTTCTAATCTTCTGAGATATTTATCTGTTCTCCAATCTTTTGCTAATTCTACAGCGGCTCTAGTAAGCTGTCCTCCGTGCTTTTCTAGCTTCTCTTCTAATCTTTCAAACAAAGTAAAAGCATCAGCTGTAGATCCCGCAAATCCAGCAATGACACCTCTATCCTCAATCTTTCTAACTTTTTTTGCAGTGCTCTTCATCACTGTGTTACCAATACTTACCTGTCCATCACCAGCAACCACAACTTCTTTATCTCTTCGTACCAAAACAATGGTTGTTCCGTGCCAGCTATTGTTATTATTGTTGTCCATATTTTGCTCTATTTTATTAGTAATCTTTATGTGGTTATAAAACTTATATCTTCAAGGTATAAATTTTAAGATATTTATTATAATAAAGCAGAATAAATTTTATGAGAATAGCAAGCGTAGAGCGCAAAACCAAAGAAACCAGTATTAGCGTAGAAGTCAATCTAGATGGTACAGGTAAGTACAATATACAAACAGGAATTGGTTTTTTAGATCATATGCTAGAACAAGTTTCTAAACATTCGCTTATTGACTTAACTGTTAAAGCGAAGGGTGATCTTCATATCGATTTGCACCATACGACTGAAGATACCGGCATTGCTATTGGAGAAGCAGTTTTAAAAGCGTTGGGTGAAAAAAAAGGCATCAAAAGATATGCTCACGCTCTTATTCCTATGGATGAAACCTTAAGCAGAATTGCTTTAGACGTTTCTGGTCGACCTTACTTAGTTTGGAATGTGAAATTAAAAGTAGAAAAATTAGGGGAAATGGATACTGAATTGTTTAAAGAGTGGTTCCAAGGATTTGCCCAAGCTGCGGGAATAACTCTGCATGTTGAGAATATTTATGGTGATAATAGTCACCATATAATTGAGTCATGTTATAAAGGATTGGCAAAAGCTTTGCGAAGCGCTTTTGAAATAGATCTAAGGCAAAAAGATTCTATTCCATCTACTAAAGGCACAATTTAAATAGTTTTAATGATTGTATCCATTTTTGATTATGGATCTGGCAATATCAAGTCAGTTTCTAAAGCCGTAGAGTTTGCTGCAAATAATTTACAAAAAAATATTTCAGTTCAGGTGATTAGTAGTGCAAATAATATAAAAAAAGCTGATAAGATTATTTTGCCTGGACAAGGATCATTTAAGCAATGTTCTAGTAATTTATTAGAAATAGAAGGAGCTTGGGACGAGCTTAATGAGTTTGTTCTTACTAAGAAAAAACATATTTTTGGTATTTGTGTTGGTATGCAGCTTTTTGCTGATTATGGCGAGGAAGATGGTGGCTCTAAAGGTTTGGGATGGATTGCTGGAGATGTTAAAAAAATAAAACTTCAAAACAAAGAATTAAAACTACCCCACATGGGCTGGAATGAAATTAAGATCAAATTGGATAGTCCTCTTTTTTCAAAATTGAGCCAAGATAAGCATTTTTATTTTGTTCATAGTTATGAGTTTATTGCCAAAGATCAAAAAAATGTTGCAGCATCTACATTCTATCAGGATGAGGTTACCGTGGCTTTATGTAAAGACAATATATTTGGAACTCAGTTTCATCCTGAAAAAAGTCAAAATAATGGAATTCAAATTTTGGAAAATTTTATAACATGGTAGTTCTATGATTATTTATCCGGCTATAGACTTAAAAAATAAAAAATGTGTAAGACTTTACAAAGGAGACTTTGCCAGAGAGGAAATATTTAATCATTCGCCCTTAAATCAAGCACAGCAATTTGAACAATTAGGATTTAAAAATCTTCACATTGTTGATCTTGATAGAACTTTAGATTCAAAAAATTCTAATTTAGAGGTAATAAAAGAAATTGTTAAAAATACTTCTTTAAGGATCCAAGTGGGTGGGGGATTAAGAACAATTGAAAATATAGAGGAGGTCCTAAATCTTGGTGTCGAAAATATTGTTATGGGAACTGCGGCCGTTCAAAATATTTCATTGCTAGAGGAAGTCTCTAATAAATATCCTAATCAAATTTCTGTAGGAATGGACGCACGAAAAGGGCTTCTTGCTTTAAAAGGATGGAGAGATCAGACAAAATTATCAACCTCTGATTTTGCAAACCAAATTAAAAACTTTAAAATTAAAAGTATTATTTTTACTGATATTGATAAAGACGGAACAAAAGAAGGGGTGAATTTAATTGAGACTGAAAAACTTGCAAACTTAACGAAGATTCCTGTAGTAGCTTCAGGAGGAGTTGCAAAAATTGAGGATATTTTGGCAATTAAAAAAACCGAAAAAATTTACGGAGTTATTATAGGTAAGGCAATTTATGATCATTCGATTAACCTTAATGATTTAGTCAAAATTATATAAATGTTAAAAAAAAGAATTATCCCATGTTTGGATGTAAAAAATGGAAGGGTTGTAAAAGGTATTAATTTTATAAATTTAGTTGACGCAGGTGATCCTGTGGAACAAGCAAAAATTTATAGCGATAGCGGTGCAGATGAGATTTGTTTTCTAGACATAACTGCTTCAAATGAAAATAGAGATATTCTGTTAGAGACTGTTCAGAAGACAGCCGAACAGTGTTTTGTTCCGTTGACCGTTGGTGGTGGAGTTAGGTCTATTCAGGATATTAGAAATTTGCTTATGGCCGGTGCTGACAAAGTATCGATTAACACGGCTGCTATTCGTAATCCTGATTTGATCAAAGAGGCCTCTATAAAGTTTGGTTCACAATGTATTGTCGTTGCCATTGATGCAAAAAAAACATCAGACAACAAATGGAATGTGTTTACACATGGAGGAAGAGAAAAGACTAGCATTGACGCTCTAGAATTCGCTTTAATGGCTCAAAATAACGGAGCGGGTGAAATACTACTTACCTCTATGGATAAGGACGGAACAAAATCAGGTTATGATTTAGAATTGACCAGGAATATATCTGGCACCCTATCTATACCAGTCATAGCCTCTGGTGGAGTGGGAACTTTAGAACATATTAAAGACGGTATAGTTAAAGGTGGCGCAAGTGCAGTTTTAGCTGCCTCTATCTTTCATTTTGGTGAATTTTCTATCAAAGAAGTAAAAGAATATTTGAAGTCTCAAAGTGTTTCTGTAAGAATATAACAATGTTTAAAACTTTAGAAGAACTTATAAAAATAATTAGGTCTAGAAAAAATTCTACCGAGGAAAAATCTTATACTAATAAGTTGCTTAATAATAAGAAATTGTCCAAAGAAAAAGTAGAAGAAGAGGTTAAGGAATTAATAGAAGCAATCCAAGAAAATACAAATGAAATTCATGAGGCAGCGGATCTTCTTTATCATTTTCTAGTTTTATTAGAGGCTAATAATATTAAAATTGAGGACGTGATGAGTGAGCTAAAAAAAAGACAACACAAGTCAGGTCTAGAAGAAAAGGCGAGTCGTTAAAAATGAAATACGATGTAAATAATATTTTTGCTAAAATATTACGAAATGAAATACCATGTCAAAAAGTATACGAAAATGATTATGCTCTTGCTTTTAATGATATTAATCCTAAAGCAAAGACACATGTTTTGGTAATTCCAAAAGGATCCTATGTGAATATGGATGATTTTTCTCAAAATGCAAAAGAAGAAGAAATTGTCGGTTTAATAAGAGCTCTTGGAGAAGTGGCCAAAATTGTAGGAGTTTCAACCTATTCTAATGGGCAAGGGTATAGGTATATAGGAAACAATGGTCCCGATGGTGGACAAGAGGTGCCTCATTTGCACTTTCATATTGTTGGCGGAGAGCCTTTGGGAAGAATGGTTTCTAAAAAGTAAATAATGGAAAAAAAAATTCAGCGTTATTTTTTAGAAATAAAAAATAAGAAGGAATTTAATCCTGCTGTTTGTGGCATTTATAATCTTAAAGTTCTTGAACAAGGAAAAGAAGATACTCATTTTTGTAAATTTTTGTATCAAAAAATCGGAGAAGATTTTCATTGGAAAGATAGATTAAAATGGACTCTTGAGGAGTGGAGGCATTATTTAGATAGTGAAAAATTAAAATTTTTTACGGCGTATGTGGGTGATGAGCCAGCAGGTTATTATGAATACTTAAATCACGAAGATATTAGCGAAGTAGAAATTACGTATTTTGGAATTTTCAAAAATTATTTTGGAAAAAAATTAGGAGCATATCTTTTAAGTCATGCTTTAGAAACAGCTTGGAAACACAATCCTAAAAGAATATGGGTTCATACATGTACCTTGGATCATCCTAATGCCTTGAGAAACTATATTGCAAGGGGAATGAGTATTTTTAAAAAAGAGCTAGTTTCGGTTCCCAAATAGATCAAAATTAGGTATTTCAAATTTCTCTTTATTTTCAACGTTTTTTTGGCTGTTTGTAATTTTGAAGTCCACTATCTGTGAATCATATCCAGTTGTTTTCCAGCCAGCTATATCAAGCGTATCTTTGGTAACAAACAGATGAAGGCTAGAGTTTTCAGGGTCTGATGAAAATTTTAAAATTAATATATTATTTTCACTTATAATTTCGTTAATATTTTTTATTTGATTTATAATTTTATTTTTATCTAGAATGGTAGCAAAGGGAGAATTAGCAACACGGTAATAATATACTCTTTGAAATTTTCTTTTAACAATTACTAGGGCATCATTTTTTACGATTATTTCTTTTCCTTCATCGCCCTCGTATCTACAAATTAGTTTTTTGGGATAGGATAAAAAACACTTACCCTTTTCAACCATGTCAGCAGATGTTTGGATAAAATTAAATTCAATATTATTAATAGATTTAAATTTAGTTAAAAATTTTTCAATTAAATTATTATTTTCGTCTGAATACGATATGGAACTAAATAAAAAAAATATAAAAAAAATAATAGTTTTTTTTATCATCAAGAAGGAAGTATATCTCTTTTACCAGCATGATTAGCAGGACTGATAATTTTTGCCTCTTCCATTTGGTCAACAATCCTTGCTGCTCTATTGTAGCCAATTAAAAGCTTTCTTTGTAGATAGCTAGTAGATACTTTTCCCTCCATTTTAATTAACCTTACTGCTTCATCAAATAGTTCATCTTTTTCATTATTGCCAAGTTGGTTGCCATTTTCATCATTATTTTCTTGAATTTTAGTAACCTCATCAAGGTATTCCGGTGAACCTTGCGATCTTAAGAATGTGGTTATTTTCTCTATTTCTTCGTCAGACACAAATGGCCCATGAATTCGTATAACTCTACTTGCCGATGACATAAACAACATGTCTCCCTTTCCAAGTAATAGCTCAGCCCCCTGCTCTCCCAAAATAGTTCTACTGTCTATTTTAGAGGTTACTTGAAATGAAATTCTTGTTGGAAAATTTGCCTTAATAGTTCCTGTGATTACATCAACGCTTGGTCTTTGTGTTGCCATAACTATATGTATACCTGCAGCTCTTGCCATTTGCGCAAGTCTTTGAATATAATTTTCAATTTCTTTTCCAGCAATCATCATTAAATCTGCCATCTCATCAACGATTACTACTATGTAAGGAATAATTTTTTTTGGATCTTCGCCCATTTTTTCATTGTATCCAGAAATATTTCTCACCCCCTCCTCTGTCATCCTTCGATATCTACTTTCCATTTCACCTACGACCCACTTTAGAGCTGCAGTAGCCTTTTTCGGCTCGGTGATAACAGGGCTTAATAAGTGTGGAATACCTTGATAAATAGACAATTCTAGCATTTTAGGATCAATTAAAATTAATTTACAAAATTCCGGCTTATGTCGGTATAGCAGTGATAATATTAATGTATTAATACAAACTGATTTTCCAGACCCTGTGGTTCCAGCAATTAATAGATGAGGCATGCTGACCAAATCTCCAACTATTGGAAATCCAGAAATACTTTTTCCTAGAGTGATGGGAAGTCTAATATTTTTATTAGAGAATTCTTTGCTCGATAAAATTTCTTTTAAATAAACTGGTTCAATATTTTTGTTTGGTATTTCAATACCAATTGTATTTTTTCCAGGTACCGTCGCTACCCTGGTGGCAATAGAGCTTGTGCTTCTTGCAATGTCGTCAGATAAATTTATTATTTTAGAAGTTTTAATACCTGCAGCTGGCTCAAACTCGTAAAGAGTAACTACTGGCCCGGCGCTCACTCTTTTAATTTTACCCATGATACCAAAATCAAGAAGTGTATCCTCTAAAAACTTTGATTGTTTTTCAAAGGTGTCACTCAATTCTGTATCCGAAGTTTTGTTGTCGGGATCTTTCAAAAAAGCCAAAGATGGAAGTCTATATTCAAAAGATTTAGGTCTAGAACTTTCTTGTAAGGGCAAGCTTGGCTGAACTTCTTGAATAATATTTTCGTAATTCCCCAAAGGAGCATTATTAATTTCTAAATCCTCCATTTCTGATGTTTGTATTTCCTGTTTCTTTTTAGGTACAATGCCAATTAAAAATGTGATGGGTTTAAACACAATTATGAAAATTTGTTTCCAATTTGAAAAAGAAAAACCCAAACTAGAAATAAAAAAACCAACCCCCAGAACAAGAGAAATGTAACCAACAATAGTAATCCGTTCTTTAAGTGATTGAATTAAACTTAATGTATAGCTGCCAACAAAACCGCCATTACCATTATCTGGAAGCCAAAAACTTTGATCGTAAAAAATTTTAAAAAATAATGAACCAAAAACTAAATAAAAAATAATAAATAATAGTTGTAACCATAGATTGGCTATTCTCTTTTCAATGGTAAGTTTTCCTCCCCAGGCAAATAAATTAATCGCTAATCCATAGGCGGCTAGACCAAAAGCTTGAAGAATAAAATCAGCAAAGTTCGCACCGTACTTTGTGATAATGTCTCTACTATCTGCATTTTCAGGGAATATGATCGTCGGATTGCTAGCCGAATAAGTTATTATGCTGTAGAAAATAAATATGCCAAGGGCCAAAATTACCAAGCCAGCTGCCTCGGTAAGTCTTAATTTTATGAAATTTAGTATTTTTTGCATAGTTAACGAATCATTTACTGTTGTTTTTTAACATTTTTTGTACAATTGATGAAAATTAATCGTGAAAACCTTGAATAAACAGAAGATAGCCATTTTGGGCTCCGGATTGACCGCAAAAGCTATTGCTTTGGGGCTTTCAGACCTAAATGTGGCAATTGATATTATTCAGCTAAAATCCAAACCTAATCTTACATCTTCGAATGCCACCCTCTCCATTAGTGATGCATCGCTTCAAATTCTAGAAAATATGGGAATTAAAAAAAATCAAAAAACCTTTTGGCCTATTAATAAAATTATTCTTTTTGATGGAGCCCAGAAAGAGTTGCCTGCTGATGCAGAATTTTTTCACCAAAAAAATAAAAAAAATTTAAGTCATATTGTTAAGAAAGATTATTTAGAAAAAGAACTACAAAACAAATGTAATAAACTAAATGTAGTAAAAAATAAAATTGCGTCTATTCAAAATGATAGATTTTTAAAAAAAATATTTTTTCAAAATAAAAAAAGTAAAGATTACAATTTAATTATTGCAACAGAACGAGATAATTTAAAAATTTTATCTAATGAAAAAAAGATTAATTGGGATTATTCTGAAACAGCTTATACGTTCTTAATTAAGCATAAAAAAATTGCAAATAATTCTGCAAGACAATTTTTTTTAAAAGATGGTCCCTTGGCTTTTTTGCCTATTTCGAATACTGAAACTTCAATAGTTTGGTCAGTTAAAAATAATTCTCATTCTGAAGAGATTATTCTAAATTTTAATGAGAGGTTTGATTTTATTAAAAATATTTCATCTAAATTTTATGATCTATTAGATGTTAGCAGGACTGTTGAAAAATTTGCCTTAACCTTTGAATTTTTGAGGAAAACAGTGCTTTTTAGAACTATTTTTATGGGTGATATTACTCATAAAATACACCCTATAGCTGGACAGGGTTGGAATATGACACTTAGGGATATCGATATTTTAATTAGGGATTTAAGAGAAAAGATTAATAAAGGTTATGACATTGGAGACACTAACCTTCTCAAGGATTTTGAAAAGAAAACTAAAACTAGCAACTTGTTATTTGCTGTCTCAATTGATCTCATTAGAAAAGCATTTAGAGCCCAATCCCTTGCTATTTCTAGTTTGCGCAAAAAAGGTTTTTCTTTAGCATCACAGCCAGAAGTTATGAGTAAAATAATTAATATCGCAGATAAAGGGTTGAGAATTTAAATATGACTATTTATGCTTTATCAACTCCTCCCGGAGTTTCAGGAATTGCAATTATAAGATTGTCAGGAAAAAATTCTTTAAGTATCGCAAGAGATTTTGTTGGTTCGATTGATAAACCACGAATGGCTATTTTAAAAAATTTTATTGATTCAAAACATGAAATTATCGATCAAGGAATTGTAATCTGGTATCCAGAGGGTCAAAGTTATACAGGAGATGATCTTGTTGAGTTTCATGTTCATGGTAGCAAAGCTGTTATCAATAAATTTTTAAGTGAACTATCATTTAAAGAAGGCTGCAGATTAGCTGATCCAGGAGAATTTACCAAGCAAGCCTTTTTGAATAATAAAATTAATTTGTATGAGGCCGAAAGTATAGCCGATCTTTTAAATGCTGAGACAGAAGGTCAAAGAGTTCAGGCTTTAAGGTTAAAAAATAGTTCTCCCTTATTTATGAAATGGAGAGATAGAATTTTGGATGTTATGAGCAAGTGTGAGGCAGCAATAGATTTCTCAGAAGAGGATTTGCCAGCTAATATTCTGGAAGGAAATGACCAAAAAATCAAGGAAATATGCGAAGAAATTGACGATATGCTAGGTGATCACAAAATTGGAGAGATTATTAGAGAGGGCTTTAAAATAGCTATTTTGGGAGCTCCTAACTCTGGAAAATCTAGCTTTTTAAATCTTATGGCCAACAGAGATGCAGCCATAGTTTCTGATGTTAAAGGAACGACCAGGGATATCATTGAAGTTCAGTTTCAACTTAAAAATTTACCCATCGTCTTATTTGATACTGCTGGAATAAGAACAACCAAAAATAAAGTTGAAAAAATTGGAATTAATTTAGCATTAAAAAAAGCAAAAGAATCAAATTTAAATATTTTAATTATAGATGGGACCCAAAAAAAAATTCCAAATGGAATAAAAAAATTAATTAATGAAAAAAGTTTATTGATTATCAATAAGCAAGATAAAAAAACGTTCAATAAAAATTTTTATTTGAAAAAATTAAAAAATAAAAAATTTATTGGTCATTATGAATTTTCAACTATTACAAAATATGGTTACAACCATTTTATAAAAGCACTAGAGGATTTGGTTAGCGAGCTTTATTCAAGTCATACGAATACTCTTATATCTAGAAGTCGTCATAGAAATTTACTTATTAAAACTTCCAAGCATTTAAAAAATTATTTACGAATTTCAAAGTCTAAAGATATTGAAAAAGTGGCAGAAGAACTAAGGATTTCATCCAATTTTCTAGGAGAAATAGTTGGCTTTATTGGAGTTGAGGAAGTTTTAGGAAGAATATTTAAAGATTTTTGCATCGGAAAATAGATAAACGGCCTATCAATTATATTAATACTCTCTTGTAAATTAATTCCTTAGATATACATTTCGTGCATGGAAAGTTTTGATGTCGTAGTCATTGGTGGAGGGCATGCTGGCTGTGAGGCTGCAGCTGCGTCTGCGAGAATGGGAGTTAACACGGCTCTGATTACTACCAACAAAAATTCTATTGGTGAGATGTCATGCAATCCTGCGATTGGTGGATTGGGTAAAGGACATTTAGTAAGAGAGATAGATGCCTTTGATGGTGTGATGCCAAAAGTTTCTGATGCATCAGGAATTCAATTTAAATTATTAAATGCAAGCAGAGGCCCAGCAGTTCGTGGACCAAGAACACAGTCGGATAGGGCTCTTTACAAAAAATACATGCTTGAAAACCTAATAAGTCATTGTAATTTAAGCATTATTTATGATCCTGTAAAATCATTTGTTTTTGAAAAAAGTGAAATCAAAGCAGTGATTTTAGCGTCAGGAAAAGAAATAAAATTTAAAAAAATTATTTTAACGACTGGAACTTTTTTAAATGGAGTCATTCATGTTGGTAATAAGATGACACCAGCTGGAAGATTTGGCGAAGCTCCCACCTTAGGTCTAACGGAGCAATTACAAAAATTTAATTTAATGTTTGGAAGATTAAAAACTGGAACGCCCCCAAGATTAGATTCTCGAACAATAAATTTTGAAGGTTTGGAAAAACAAGTGGCTGATGAAAATCCTTTTTTCTTTTCGACAGACACCAAAAAAATTAATGCAAAACAAGTTGCCTGCAGCATTACGTATACAAACGATGAGGTTCACAAAATTATTTCTAAAAATATAAAAAAATCTGCAATGTATTCTGGAAATATAAAAGGAGTCGGTCCAAGATATTGTCCTTCAATTGAAGATAAGATCGTAAAGTTTGCTGATAAGCAGAGACATCAAATTTTTTTGGAGCCAGAAGGCCTGGATGATTATACAATTTATCCTAATGGGATCTCAACATCCTTACCAGAAGATGTGCAGTTAGAAATATTGTTTAAAATCAATGGCTTATCTAATGTTAAGATGATTAGAGCTGGATATGCTATAGAATATGATTATGTCGATCCTAGAGAGTTAAAGTCTACTTTAGAGCTAAAAAAAATTAAATCATTTTATCTCGCAGGACAAATTAATGGCACCACAGGGTATGAGGAAGCAGCTGCTCAGGGTCTTGTTGCGGGTATCAACGCAGCCCTATCATGTCAGGGAAAGGATCCTTTTGTACTTGATCGGTCCCAGGCTTATATAGGTGTCATGATTGATGATTTGATAACCAAAGGAGTTGCAGAACCATACAGAATGTTTACTTCGAGAGCAGAATATAGGCTTACGTTGAGAGCTGATAACGCCGACATAAGACTATCATCAATTGCAAAAAAAATAGGTTGTTTAAGCAAAAATAGGGCAAAAAATTTTGAAAATAAGGTGAATAATATAAATAAAGTTAAAAACTCATTGTCATTAGTAAGTTTGACCCCTAATCAGGCAAAAAAACATAATATTTCAATATCTATGGACGGTGTTAAGAGAAACGGAATAGAATTGATGGGATATAAGGATGTAACATATGAAAAATTAAGATTAATATTTAGTGATTTACCGACTGTATCAGAAGATGTAATAAATCACATTAAAATAGACAATCATTATAGAGGTTATTACTCAAAACAGGACTCTGATATAAGAAAATTCAAGAAAGATGAGGGATTAAGAATACCAGAAAACATTGATTATGATAAAATTAGCGGTTTAACGGCTGAAGTTAAGAAAAAACTTGAATTAATTAAGCCAGAAACTTTTGGTCAGGCAATGAGAATGGAAGGAATGACGCCTGCAGCAATTAACCTTTTATTAGCCTACACAAAAAGATATAAATTTAAGCAATCTGCTTAAATGATTCGAAATTCATACATTGAAACCATTGTTTCACGTGAAACATTTAAAAATATCATTAAATATAGTGAATTTCTCATAGATTATAATAAAAAATTAAACTTAATATCAAAATCAACAGAAAAAATAATAATAAATAGGCACTTTGATGATTCTGCCCAATTGATTAAATTTATTGATAAAAATGATAAAAAAATACTAGACATTGGATCTGGAGCTGGATTTCCAGGAATTGTAATGGAGTTAATTAAAAAAGATCTAAATCTTAATTTTAAGACTGAATTATCAGAAAAAAGTGTAAAAAAATGCACTTATCTACAGGAGCTATGTAATTATCTAAAAATAGATGTGGTAATACATAACGAGGATGTTAGAAAAATTAAAACAAAAGAATATACAACATTGGTAAGCAGAGCTTTTAAACCCATAGGAACATTTTTGGAGATTATAGAGCAGGGAAGAATAAATTTTAATAAAATTCTACTTCTTAAAGGAGAAAATTATAAAAAAGAGATTGATGAAGCATCGAAACATTGGGAAATAAATTGTGATATACATGATAGTGTCACAAACAGGGCTTCGAAAGTTTTTGTAATAAAGAGTGTTAAAAAAATTTAAAATATGAACCACGTAGTTTCGGTGATAAATCAAAAAGGAGGGGTTGGTAAGACCACTACAACTATAAATCTTGGTTGTGCATTTGCGCAACTTGGACAAAAAACTTTAATCATAGATTTAGATCCACAAGGAAATGCTTCTACCGGAGTTGGAATTGAAAATAATGAAAGAGAAAATTCTATTTACAAACTTTTGAGCGATAGAAATAATTCGCAACATTATGTGAAGCAAACTAAAATTGAAAATTTGGATATTATTTGTGCGAACGTAGAGCTCTCCGGATTTGAAACCGAAGTTGCTGAAGATAAAAATAGAGCTTTTATTCTTAAAGAGATTATAAGCGATATAAGAGAAAAAAATCAATATAATCAAATACTTATTGACTGTCCTCCCTCATTAAGTTTGCTAACTGTGATGGCTCTAGTTGCTTCAAATTCTGTTATTGTGCCCTTACAAACAGAATTTTTTGCCCTTGAAGGGTTAACTCAATTATTAAAAACAATTAATAGAATTAAAATAGGTTTAAATAAAACTTTAGAAGTTGAGGGGATTATTTTAACAATGTTTGATAAAAGAAATAAACTATGTTCACAAGTCGAGGCTGAAGCCAGAGAGTTTTTTGGTGAGCAAGTTTATAAAACTGTAATACCAAGAAATATTAGGATATCTGAAGCTCCTTCCCATGGTCTTCCAGTGCTTGTTTATGATAAGTATTGTTCAGGATCAATTGCGTATGAAAAATTAGCAGAAGAAGTTTTAGAAAAACAAAAAAAATTTAACTTTGCAGCATAATGGTATTAAATAATTTTAAAAACAAAGGGCTTGGTAAAGGACTAGCAGCATTGCTAGGAGAGTCCGAAGTTAAAGAAAAAGAAATAAAACAAAATTTTAATATAGATAAATTATCAATTCATTTTTTAAAACCAAATAGATTTCAGCCGAGAAAAAATTTTGATAAAAAGCAATTAGAAGAGCTGGCTCAATCTATTAAAGTAAGAGGAATTATTCAGCCAATTGTTGTAAGAAAGTCAGATGAGAATACTTATGAGATTATAGCTGGCGAAAGAAGATGGAGAGCGGCACAACTTGCGCAGCTTCATGAGGTGCCAGTTGTAAAGTTAGATGTTGATGATACCTTAGCTGCTGAATTTGCAGTTCTTGAAAACGTACAGAGAGAGGGATTAAATGCCTTAGAAGAAGCAAATGGTTTTGATTTATTAATGAGTAAATTTAATTATACCCAAGATAAGCTTTCTGAAATGATAGGAAAGAGTAGGGCACATATTGCTAATACTTTAAGACTAAAAAAATTACCTCAAGTTATTCAAGACATGATAGTAGACGGTCTTCTTACCCCTGGCCATGCAAGAGCACTTATAGATGTAGAGGGCAATGTTGAATTAGCAAGGAATATCGTGAATAATAATCTATCTGTGCGACAAGCCGAATTTTTAGCCAAAAAAACCCAATCTTTTGGCGTTCAAAAAGAAAAGAAAAAAAACTCTTCACAAGATCCCAACATCATATCTTTGGTTGAAGATATCCAGAACAAAACTGGGATGGCAGTGTCAATTACTCATAAGAAAAACAAAGGTGGTCGCATAAACTTTGAGTATTCCAATCTAGCGCAGCTAGATCATTTAATTAAAATCATTAAGGATAATTATTAGTATAATTTATTTTCCAGACAGCTTTTTGTAGAAGTGGTAACTATAAATTGTTGTAAAATTATTGATGATATATCATAATTTTTCTTACAGTTCATTTCTGTCTCAAAAATTAAATTTTGAAGCAAATATAATTCTTGAATATTCCACCTATTAAGCTGATCTTTAATAACATTTTTTTCTTTCCAGAAAATTGGTGGTTTATAGTTCTCTACTAAATTATTAATACTTAATTTATTATTATTGGATTTTAGTATTTCAATTAATTTATTTACTTTGTATTTAAGCGCAGCAAGTATCTCGTTAAAATTTATTCCTTGAGAGTATATATTTGTCAGAATTTTATTTATATTTTTTTTATCACCCAGAAGACAATAATTAACGATTTCAAAATTATCATTTTCACTTGAGGAATGAAAAACATTTTTAAGATTTTCATCATTTAATGATGATGTTTTCTGCAAAAGTTTAATTTTTATAATTGAGTCATTAATATCTTGTCTATTAAAGGAATATGTTTCTGTAATAGAATTTAATAGTTCTCTTGAAATTGGGACTTTATTTTCTTTTAATTTTTGGATTAAAATATTTTTTAATTGTTCTTGGGTATCATTATAGCAGGCAATAGTAGCAAAACTATTAGAATTCTCACCCAAGATTCTTAGTCTAGATTTTTTTGTAAGATTTTCTGATAAAAATATTATTTTTTTATCACTATTATCGATAGTTTTTTCATCTAATATTTCTATTATTTTATCCGTCGCTTTTCCAATTATTATAATTTCTTTTTCCCCAAAAAGATTCTCAGAATTAAGCAATTGTTCAATTAGTATAGGATTTTGTATTAAATAATCTTCTTGATAGCGTTTAGATGTAAGTCCGAACTTTAAATTAGATTCAGATAAAATTTTTTCACTAATTTCTGTAATTAAAGAAAGATTTTCTCCATATAATAAAAAATTTTTTTTTTTGATTAGATCATTAAAGTTTAATCCAAAACTTTTAAATATCATTAAATTTATCTAACTGCTGTTTGTATTCTGAATTTTATTTTTTGAGACAGGCTTCTGATTAAATTATTTTTTTCTATATTTCGAGTTTGTTCGTCTGTACTCATGTTATTAGTAATACTTAGTCTTTTTGTTTCCGAAATAGTATCTGTTAGTAAATCATTATTTTGATTATTTTTAATATTTATTGTAATCATAATGGTTAAATCTTCTTCAGTGGAAATGCCGGATGTATTTTTTGTTGCAGCTGATATAGTTTCAGCAATAGATAAATCGATAACAATTCCTTTGTTATTATTTTTTTCCTCTAAATTTAGAAAGTTTTTCAGTAAATAATTTAGATCATTTTTACCAGAATAATTAATTTTATTTATATTGAGTTTTGAAATATCATAGTTTTTTAACATTGGTTGAAAACCACAAGAATAAAAAAACAAGCAGATTATGATAAAGGTTAGTTTTTTATTCATTCACAACTATATTTATTAGTTTGTTTTTTACGTATATTTTTTTGATAATTTTTTTATTTTCGATAAGTTTTTTAACATTATCTGTCTCTAAACACATATTAAATAAGCTATCTTCGCTTGTATCCTTTTTTGCCAGTAAAATGGCTCTTTTTTTACCATTTACTTGAATAACGATATTAAATTCTTCCTCTTTTAATAGTTCTTCCTTAAAATCAGGCCATTTTTGTAAATGGAGATCTTTTTTGTTTGTTATTTTTTCCCAGATTTCGAAAGATACATGTGGAGTAAATGGATAAATTAATATTAGGAATTTTTTAAATACTTCGATAAATTCTTGTTTGTCACAATCATAATCTAGTAGTGCTTTATTAAAATTATTTATAAATTCATAAAATTTCGCTACAGCTACATTAAAATGAAAATGCTCAATGTTAAAAGTAATCTCTTTTATTAATTTATTAATTAATTTTTCTAAATTATTTTTTTCATTTTCAGTTATTTTTCTTTTATTTGAATTATTTAATATTTTTTCAGAAGTAGACCATATTTTTTGTATAAACTTGTAGCAACCTGCTATACCTTCGTCACTCCATTGAATATCTCTTTCAGGTGGGCTATCTGATAACATGAACCATCTAACTGCATCTGCACCATACATGTTTATTACAGACTGTGGATCAACCACATTCTTTTTTGATTTAGACATAGACTCAGAAGAGCCTACTATTATTTTTTTATTTGAATTTTTATCAAAAAAATTACCATTTTTTTCCACTACATCCTCAGGATAAGTCCATTGGCCATCTTCTGTTTTAAATGTTTTGTGACAAACCATTCCTTGAGTAAACAAACCATTGAATGGCTCTTTAATTTCAAATTCACTTCCTTTGACTAATTGCTCTTGAAAAAAATCGAGAATATAAAAGATGTAATATTGCATGTTCAACACCTCCTATATATTGATCAACAGGCATCCAGTATTTAGCATCATTTATGTCATAACCGCTCTGTTCATTTTGACTTGAACAAAATCTTAAAAAGTACCAAGAAGAATCAACAAAGGTATCAAGGGTATCGGTTTCTCTAATGGCTTTCATTCCTGTTTCAGGACAAGTAGTATATTTCCAAGAAGGATGATGTTCTAACGGATTTCCAGGTTTATCAAAGCTTATATCTTCAGGTAGTTTTACAGGAAGATCTTTTTCGGGCACGGGAATTATCGCCCCATCCTCTCTGTATAAAACAGGAATTGGGCATCCCCAATATCTTTGTCTTGAAATTCCCCAATCCCTAAGTCTAAAAGTAATTTTTCCTTTTCCCTTTTTTTCTTTTTCAAATCTTTCTATTACTTGTTTTTTGGCATCTTCAGTATTTAATCCATTTAAAAAATCAGAATTAATCAATGTTCCATCCTCAGTAAATGCTTCATTTTTAATTATAAAGTCTTTTTGACTTAAGCCTTTAGGAAGAATTACTGGAGTAATTTCTAAATTATATTTTTTTGCAAAGTCCAAATCTCTTTGATCGTGAGCCGGACATCCAAAAATTGCTCCTGTTCCATAATCCATAAGTACAAAGTTTGCAAAATAAACTGGAAGTTTTTTATTTGGAATAAAGGGGTGATCTGCAAAGTATTCTGTTTGAAAACCAAACTTGTCGGTTTTAGCTATTGCTTCATCAGTATTTCCAATCTTGTAGCACTGGTCTTTAAACTTAATAAATTCAACATTTTCTTCATATTCTTTGGAAATAGGGTGATCTATAGCAAGTGCAATAAAAGAAGCCCCAAACATTGTATCTGGTCTTGTTGTAAAAATAGTAATTTTCTTATTTTGATTTTTTGATGATAAATTAAATTCAACTTCACATCCTTGAGATTTTCCAATCCAATTCCTTTGCATTAATTTTACTTTTTCTGGCCAGTTGATAAGCGTATCTAATGATTGATGTAATTCATCTGCAAACTCTGTAATTTTAAAAAACCATTGAGACAATTTTTTTTGGATAACATCCGCTCCTGATCTCCATCCTTTTCCATCAATTACCTGCTCATTAGCTAGTACTGTGTTATCAATAGGATCCCAATTAACTAGGCTTTCTTTTTTATACACAAGTCTTTTTTTATATAGTTCTAAAAAATATTTCTGTTGATGCTTGTAGTAATTTTCATCACATGTCGAAATTTCCTTATCCCAATCAATAGAAAAACCTAAGAGTTTTAATTGTGATTTCATTGTTTCTATATTTGAGAGTGTCCAATTTTTTGGATGTAGTTTATTTTGTATAGCAGCATTTTCTGCAGGCATGCCAAAGGAGTCCCAGCCCATGGGATGTAGTACATTGAAACCACTTAATCTTTTGAAATTAGCTATCACATCTCCGAGAGTATAGTTTCTAACATGCCCCATATGTATTTTTCCAGAGGGATAAGGAAACATCTCTAGGCAATAAAATTTTTTTTGTGTCAGGTCACTCTTTGGTTTGAAAATTTTATTTTCATCCCAGAATTTGTGCCACTTTTTTTCTACAACTGAATGATTGAATTTTTCTGATGACATTTTTTACAATTAACCTATTCTATTTCAACGTGCAATTAAATTAAGAAAGTCTAGCTTGTTTTTGTTTTTGCTTTTGTTCAAGAAAAGTTTTTAACCCTATCCCCGCAGGATTTAGATAGTTAATTTTATTTATATTAGAGCAATTTATCCCACCCAAAGCGTATATATTTATTTTGGATTTGAAATATTGTTGAAACAAAATAAATTTTAAAATTCCCAAAGATTTTTTTTTGGGGTGAGAGCTAGTTGGATATATAGAAGACACAAAAATAGAAGAACATCCTTGTAGTATTTTTTTTTGAATCTCTGAATAATTATGTGCCGAGCCTATTACTTTTATTTTTTTTTTATTATTTTGATTAATATATTTTAATGTTTTGTTAAAAGCGGGAATATAAAGATTGGCAGAAAGTTGTGTTGCTAATGGTAAATCATTAGAAATAAATAATTCGTGGCGATATTGTTTTGCAAATTGTTTAATTTTATACGCTCTATGTATGTAATTAACTTTAGAATAGTTCCTATAAATTAAGGAGATTTTTTTTAACTTTTTTAGATTAAAAATATTGATACTATTCAATTCTTCTAAAAAAAAATAAATTTGTGTCTTTTTCATAATGAACAACATAATACAAAATTTTTTAAATATAAGTGATGAATTGAATGGTATCACTCCAGCTCCAAAAATAATTGCAGTTAGTAAGACATTTTCTCTAAGTCATATTCAGCCATTAATAGATTATGGACATCAAGTTTTCGGTGAAAATAAGGTGCAAGAAGCCAAACAAAAATGGACTGAGGTCAAAAGAAAAATAAAAAATATAGAACTACATTTAATTGGTGGATTGCAGTCTAATAAAGCAAAAGATGCAGTTGCTTTATTTGAATATATTCATTCTGTTGACAGCTTAAAATTAATTAAGGAATTAGCAAAAGCAGAAGACAAGTTGGCCATTAAAAGAAAATATTTTATCCAAGTAAATATTGGCGAGGAAAAACAAAAATCGGGAGTATTAGAGAAAAATTTATTTACTTTATTTGAAGAGTGTGGTCTTCATAAATTACATGTAGTTGGCTTAATGTGTATTCCACCCATGGACTTAGATCCCTTGCCTTTTTTTTTAAAACTAAAGAAGCTTAACGAACAGTTAGGACTTTCAATGATGAGCATGGGGATGAGTAGTGATTTTGTAGAAGCAGCAAAATTAGGATCAACACATCTTAGAATTGGAAGTAAAATTTTTGGTAATAGATCTATCCAGTAATTTTTATTTTTTGATTTGGTTTTAATGTTTGCAAAATTTCTAGAAAACTTTTTTTGCTTAAACCAATGCACCCAGCTGTGGAGCTATAATTGGGTTTTGCAATGTGCATAAAAATAGCACTACCTTTGCCCTTAATAATTTTTGTAGTATTAAATTCTATTACTAAAATTAAGTCATATAAATGATCTTTTCTTTTAAGTCTTTCCCTATGAGTTATTTTTTTTAATGTAATTAATTTGTTGTAGTTTTTCTTATTGGGGTTGTCTTCCCAGGCCATATTATCAAGAATTGGAATATATTTAAAATAAGTTTGAATATTTTTAATGCGATCTGTTCTGACGAATAGTCTTTTTAGTACAAAAGTACCGATTGGTGTGCATCCGTCACCCTCTTTTTTATGTTTTACAAAGCCATTTCTGCCATAGGAGCATTTATACCGTTTTTTATTGTACCAAAGTTCACCCTTATTATTTACTATCATCATAAAAATTTATAATTTCATTGTATGCAAAATTATTCAATAGTTACAGTAGGGTCTGATATTTTTTTTGAAATTATAAAAGAGCAAAAGCTTGATTATAGCGTTAATAAATTGCAAAATTTCAAGGAAGTAAACAATCTTTTTAAAAACTATAATGTTAAAGATGGTTTTGTTTTTTTATTTTTCTTAGACAATCTAGAGAAAATAAAAAGAAGTGATGCTAAAAAAATTATGTTTCCAAAAATTTTTTTTTCTTCCGATCCTAAAAACTTTCAAGATTTAAAAAAAGATAATTTATTTAGTACTTTTTTGCAGCTACCAATAAATTTTTTTGATTTAGAAAAAATAATTAAACTTTCTATTCTTGAAATTCAAATTTCATTTTCAAACTAAAGTAGAAATGGGGCAGTATTTGTTAGATAAAAATAAAAGAACCCTTTCATTGGGAAGAAAAAGTATAAAACTCACTGAAAAAGAGCAGGATATAATTGTTTATTTATTTGGAAAAAAAGAAGGCGCAAGTAAAAAAGATATAATGAAGGATATTTGGTCTTATTCAGATGAGGTTGATACGCACACATACGAGACTCATTTATATAGATTAAGACAAAAAATTCAGAGCAAACTGAAAGATAAAAAATTTATTGAAATAAAGGATGGAAGATATTTTCTTAATCAATAAAGTTATATGAGTAAAAAAAACCCAATAGCTAAAACGCTAAGAACACCAATGTTTAAGAAAAAAGTAGTAAAACCCAAAAAAGGCAAGGGTAGCTTCAAGAGGAAAAAAGTAGATTAATTCAGTCTGGCGCCAATTTTTTGTATAATTTTAGAAGCCATCTCTGTCCCTTTATGCAAACTTTCTTTAAGGGACATTTTGTTGATATATCCATGTAAAAAACCTGCAGCAAATAAGTCACCAGCACCAGTTAGGTCAACAATAGAAAGTCCTTTTTGACTGTCACACTCAAATACTTCGTTATTTAAAATTGCAACACTTCCTTTTTCTGATCTTGTGATAACCAGTAATTTTTCAAGATTTTTTCCAAATTCTATAACATCATCAAAAGAATTGGCATCAATTAAATGAAGGATTTCTTGCTCGTTTGCAAACGTAATATCCAGTCTGTTACTAACCAAATCTAAGAAGCTATCTTTGTGTCGTTCTACACAGAACTGGTCTGATAACGACATTGCTGTTTTATTTGCAATTTTAAAGGCTTTTTCAAAGGCAGACTTTGGTTCACCCTCATCCCACAGATATCCTTCTAAAAAAACTAATTCACTTTCTTTAATTGCTTTATCATTAATATCATTTTCATTTATTTTTCCTGCAATACCAAGGAAAGTGCACATTGTTCTTTCCGAGTCAGGTGTGATTAATATCAAGCATGTACCGGTTGGAGTATCTTCATTTTTTTTTTGGTAATGATAGGTAACTTTTTCTTTTACTAAACTTTGTTCATATTTATTACCAAGCTCATCATTATTTACTTTTCCAATAAAAGATACTTTATTTCCGAGCTGAGACAGTCCCACAATACTGTTAGCGACAGAACCTCCTGCTATTGTTTCTTTAATAGACAAGTTAGATAAAAGTTTTTTAAATTCATCCTCGTCCACTAATTTCATAGTACTTTTAGTCAAATTATTTTGTAATAGAAATTCATCATCGACCATACAAATGACATCAACAATTGCATTTCCAATTCCAATTACTTTCATTTTAATTAAACACCTTATCTTTAAAGTTACAGTATTTCTCTATTATACAATTTTTGCAGTTCGGAGTTCTTGCTTTACAAGTATATCGTCCATGAAGCAATAGTAGATGATGAGCGTCTTTTAAGTATTTTTTTGGAACCACTTTATATAAATTTTGTTCTACTTCGTCAGGATTTTTTCCAGGGGCAATTCCAGTTCTGTTGCTTACTCTAAATATGTGAGTATCAACTGCAATAGTTGGTTTTCCAAATCCTTCATTTAATACAACATTTGCAGTTTTTCTTCCTACACCAGGCAACTCAAAAAGTTTTTCAAAATTATTAGGTACCTTGCTTTTATATTGTTCTAATAAAATTTTAGAGAGAAGATAAATATTTTTTGCTTTATTTCTATACAAGCCTATTCGGTTTATTAATTTTTCAATTTTTTTTTGACCTAATTTTACAAAGTCTTCAGGTTTGTTGTATTTAGAATAAATATCTTTTGTAACATTATTGACATTTACGTCTGTACATTGCGCTGACAAGACAACCGAAACAAGAAGTGTAAATTTGTTAGTGTATTTTAGATCACTTTTAGGGTTTTTAATAACTTTGGATAGTCTACTTAAAATGCTGTTAGTTTGAATATTCACTTATTTAATTTTAAGCACATCATGCATATTATATAGTCCTGGTTTTTTATTTGCTAACCACTTTGCTGCATTAATTGCCCCATCCGCAAATAAATCTCTTGATTTTGAAATATGCTTTAATTCAATAGTTTCTTTTGGTGTTTGAAAAATAACAGAATGCGTACCAGGGATTTTTCCTTTTCTTTTAATAAAAAAATTTATTTTCCCAGTTTTACCCTTTCCTGCTTTATTTAAAAAAATATTTCCTGTGATCTGATCTAAATTTTTGCCCTGGCCTTTAGCTACCGCATTAGCTAACATGAGCGCTGTACCAGAAGGGTAGTCAACTTTCATTTTATGATGAGCATCATGAATCTCTATTTGATATCCTTTAATTATTTTTTTTGACAAAATACCAGACAAGTACTGAAGGAGGTTAATTCCTAGACTCATATTTCCAGATTGAAGAATAGGCAGTTTTTTTAGAGGCTTTGATAATTTCACTCTGTTGTTTTTTACTAAAACCTGTAGTCCCAATGATTACTTTTTTTTTAAGCTTTGTAGCTATTTTAAGAATTTCAGACGTACATGCTGGTCTTGTAAAATCAATAATAACATTAGTATTTTTAAGAGATTCTGTTGAGTTTTTTTGGAAGTGGATTCCATTTTTTTTGATTTCTTTTTGTTCAGTTACACTTTCAAGCGATAGATTTTTGTCTTGCAGCGTTTTTTTGATAAGTAAAGAGCCCATTCTGCCAAGGCCACCACTAATTGTAATTTTAATTTTCTTCATTAATTTAAATTATCCCAAAAGTTTTTAGCTTTTTTAAAAAAAGATTCATTTTCAGGGTTGTTTTTAGAGTCTTCTAATTCTTTGAATTTTTCAAGCAGTATTTTCTGTTCTTTGTTCAAATTAACTGGAATCTCTACTTTTATTTGTAAATACAAATCACCAAAACCACCTCCTCTTAACCCTGGCATTCCTTTATCTTTTAATCTAAGTTGCTTTCCAGTTTGTGTTCCAGGAGGAATTTTTACTTTAGACCTTAAGCCATCTATGGTTGGAATTTCAATCGTTGTTCCAAGTGCTGCATCAGCAATAGAAACAGGTAATTCAAAGTATAAATTTTCTTCTGACCTTTTGAAAATTGGATGTTTTTTTAAAGAAATATAAACGTATAAATCGCCTTGTGTTCCGCCTCTAGGCCCAGCCTCTCCTTTGCCAGCAAGACGCATTTGAGTTCCATCATCAACCCCCTTAGGAATTTGAATTGACAGTGTTTTATTCACTTTATTAGTTCCTGCTCCTCTACATGTTTTGCAAGGATTGGAAATAGCTTTTGCCTTCACCTGCACAATCAGGGCATGTTTGTTGCAAAGTAAAAAAACCCTGTTGAGCTCTTACTTGTCCATGACCATCACAAGTATCACAAGTTTTAGGCTTGGATCCCGAAGCCGCGCCGCTTCCTGAACAATCAGAACACTTTTCAGATGCTGGAACATTAAAAGTTTGCTTTTTACCCTGATAGGCTTCTTCCAAAGTAACCTCAATATTAATTTTTAAATCTGAACCTCTTTTAGTTCTAGATGAAGATCTTCTTCTTCCGCCTCCGGTAAAATCGCCAAAAAAGTCATCAAAAATGCTAGAAAAAGATCCAGAATCAAAACCACCAAAATCTTCAAACCCACCAAATCCACCTCGGCCGCTGCCACCATTTTCAAAAGCAGCATGACCAAATTGGTCGTAATTAGATTTTTTTTGAGAGTCTGAAAGTACTTGGTAAGCTTCGGAAGCTTCTTTAAATTTTGATTCCGCAGTTTTATCTCCCGGGATTTCTGTCCGGATGATATTTCATTGCTTGTTTTCTATAAGCAGATTTTATTTCTTCTTTAGAAGCATTTTTAGAAACTCCTAATGTTTCGTAATAGTCAGCTTTAGCCATGCTCCTATCTACTGCTTAATCAATAATTAAGCACTATCTTTTTTATCGTCTTTAACTTCTTCAAACTCAGCATCAACAACATCTTCTTTTTTTTCATCAGATGTATTTTTATTTTCTGCCCCAGTTTCTGGTTTTGCCTGTTGAGCTTTATAAATTGCCTCTCCCATTTTCATTGAAGATTGCATTAAAGATTGGGTCTTTGTTTTTATATCTTCAACATTATCCGCTTTTATGGCGTCTTTTAAAGACTGCAGATCAGCTTCAATAGCTTTTTTATCTTCAGCAGAAATTTTATCACTATGTTCTTTTAAGCTTTGTTCAGTAGAAGCCACTAAACTATCAGCACTATTTTTTGCATCAATTTCTTCTCTTTTTTTCTTATCGGATTCTTTATTTGCCTCAGCATCTTTGATCATTTGCTCGATTTCGGCATCAGTAAGACCACCAGAAGCTTGGATCTGAATCTTTTGTTCTTTACCTGTGCCCTTGTCTTTTGCAGATACATTTACAATACCATTGGCATCAATATCAAACGTCACTTCAATTTGAGGAACACCTCTTGGTGCTGGCGCAATACCTGTAAGTTCAAAGTTACCAAGTAATTTATTATCGGCTGCCATTTCTCTTTCTCCCTGAACCACTCTAATTGATACGGCAGGTTGATTATTTTCCGCAGTAGAAAACACTTGGCTTTTTTTAGTTGGTATTGTTGTGTTTTTTTCAATCAATTTAGTCGCAACTCCACCCAAGGTTTCGATACCTAAAGATAAAGGAGTAACATCTAACAATAAAACATCTTTCACATCTCCCTGAAGAACACCTGCTTGAATAGCGGCACCCATTGCAACCACTTCATCTGGATTTACGCTTTTGTTTGGTTCTTTGCCAAAAAAGTTTTTAACGGTTTCTGCAACTTTTGGCATTCTTGTCATTCCTCCAACAAGAATTACTTCTCCAATTTCACCCGCACTTAGTCCTGCATCTTTCAAAGCAGTTTTGCAAGGTGCAATTGTTCTTTCAATTAAGCTTGCCACAATTGATTCTAATTTAGCCCTTGTTAGTTTCAAATTTAAATGCTTTGGCCCTGTTTTGTCAGCAGTGATAAAAGGTAAATTTATTTCTGTTTGTGTAGCTGAAGATAATTCAATTTTGGCTTTTTCAGCAGCTTCTCTTAGTCTTTGAAGAGCAAGCTTGTCTTGCTTAAGATCAATAGCATTATCCTTTTTAAATTCTCCAGTAAGGTAATCGACTATATGAGCATCAAAATCTTCACCACCAAGTGTAGTGTCACCATTAGTTGATTTAACTTCGAACACCCCATCACCTAATTCTAAAATAGAAACGTCAAATGTTCCTCCTCCCAAATCATATACAGCAACTGTTTTTGCATTTTTTTTGTCTAGTCCATAAGCTAAAGCAGCAGCAGTTGGTTCATTAATAATTCTTTTTACATCTAAGCCTGCAATTTTTCCTGCATCTTTAGTTGCCTGTCTTTGGGAATCGTTAAAATATGCAGGGACTGTTATTACAGCTTCTTTCACTTCTGCTCCTAAATATTTTTCAGCAGTTTCTTTCATTTTCTGCAAAACAAAAGCTGAGATTTGACTTGGTGAATATTTTTTTCCTCTACTTTCAACCCAAGCATCTCCGTTGTCCGCTTTAATTATTTTATATGGTAGTCCTTTGATATCTTTTCTTACAGCTTCCCCATCAAATTTTCTTCCGATTAATCTTTTTACAGCAAAAAAAGTATTCTCTGCATTAGTCACACCTTGTCTCTTTGCAGACATTCCTACTAATTTTTCATCACTATCTGTAAATGCTACAACTGAAGGAGTAGTTCTTGCACCCTCTAAATTTTCTAAAACTTTAGGTGTAGCACCGTCCATTACGGCTACACATGAATTTGTTGTACCTAGATCAATTCCTATAATTTTTGACATAATATAAAATCCTTTTCTATAACTTTTCTTAATTGTTAATTTGATATGGGGGATATTTTTGGGATTACAACCTCTTTAAAGAATTTATTTTTTATGCTTTTTTAGCTGATTTTGCAATGTTTACCAAGGAAGGTCTCAATAGTCTGTCGTGTAAAAGATAGCCTTTTTGAATTTCTTGGACAATTGTCCCCGGTTCTTTGTCGCTTTCAATTTCACTTAACGCTTGGTGAAAATTAGGGTCAAATTTCTTGTTAAGACAGTCAATATAATTGATATTATTTTTTTCTAAAGTTGTATTCAGCTCTTTTTCTATTAGCTCTATTCCATTTGTTATCTCTAAAAAATCTCTATCTTTAAATTTTTCATTGTTTTTGAAAATAGCAAAAGCTCTATCTAAGTTATCGGTAAGGCTAAGTATTTGTGATGCAAAATTAAAAGACCCATATTTTAAAATATCTTCTTTTTCTTTTTCATGATTTTTTCTTAAATTTTGATTTTCAGCTAGTAATCTCAACGATCGATCAGTTAATTCAGCAATTGTTTTTTCTAGTTTTTTGTAATCATACTTCATTATTTTCACTAAGATTTGGTGAAGATTGATCATTCCTATCTACATTATCATTAGGATTGTGATCTGTTGAATTTTTTTCAAATTCAGTATTTTCTTTTTTTTCTTCTGTATTCATTTATTTTATTACTTATAATGCAAGCATATATAGTAACTAAAAATTAAATTCCAAGAGCAAATTATGAGAAATAATAGAAAAAATTTAGAATTGAGAAAAATTGAAATTATTACAGATTATATAAAAAATGCCGACGCATCTTGCTTAATTAAAGCAGGAGATACTCACGTGGTTTGCACTGCTTCTATTGAGGACAAGGTCCCAAGATGGCTCAAAGGTTCTGGTAAAGGCTGGATTACCGCAGAATATGGAATGCTTCCAAGGTCTACGCACGAAAGAATGCGAAGAGAAGCAAGCAGTGGGAAAATCGGAGGCAGAACATCAGAAATTCAAAGATTAATCGGTCGATCATTAAGAGCTAGTGCTGATCTTAATTTATTAGGAGAGTATCTTATCACGATTGATTGTGACGTGCTCCAAGCAGATGGAGGAACTAGAACTGCATCTATTACGGGTGGTTTTGTTGCTTTAAAAAAATGTATAGATGTTATGATAAAAAAAAAACTTATTAATCAAAATCCTATTAAAAATTATATTGCCGCAATAAGTTGTGGAATTGTCAACGGAGAAATATTGATGGATCTTGATTATGATGAGGATAGTAAGGCCGATATAGACTCTAATTATGTTATGAATGATAAAAATCAAATTATTGAACTACAGTTAACAGGTGAAAAAACAACATGTAGTGAAAATGAATTTTTAGAAATGCTACAATATTCAAAAAAATCTATTCAAGAAATTATTTTGATACAAAAAAAAGCTTTAAGTGATTAATTTAAAAGAATTAAAAAAAATAAAGTCTATACTGATTGCAACCAATAATCCTGGAAAATTCAAAGAAATAAAGGAGTTGCTTCCAAAAAAAATTAGATGTTTTAGACCCAAAGACTTTGGTCTTAGAGAGCCAAAGGAAACAGCCAAAACATTTAAAGGAAATGCTAAAATTAAATCTTTATACTGTTCTGCAAAAACTGGATTAATTTCTATTTCGGATGATTCTGGACTTGAGGTTCAGAAACTTGATAATCAGCCAGGAATTTATTCAGCAAGATGGGCTGGTAAAGATAAGGATTTTAGCAAGGCAATTAAAAAGGTAAAAAAATTACTAATGAAAAAAAAGTTAAACTACTCGAACGCAAATTTTACTTGCTGTTTGTCAATAGGGTTTCCAGTTGGGAAATCTTTTGAGTTTGAGGGTAAGATTTATGGAAGAGTTGATTTTCCTCCAAGGGGTACACGAGGCTTTGGCTATGATCCTATTTTTACAGCAAAAGGGCAGAAAAAAACTTTCGGTGAATTATCACCTAAGTATAAAAATCAAATTTCTCACAGATCTAATGCATTTAAAAAAATAAAAAAATACTTTAATTTTAATTAATTTTTATAAATTCACCATTTTTTACCTGATACAGCTCCAAGTTTCTTTCGGCAAAATTTAAATTATTGATTTTAAAAATACCACTTTTTCCGCGAAATTCTTTCCCTACAAAATCTTCGATTGCAAAAAAATTGTCATTTTTGTTAAACCATAAAGATGCTAGGAGAGGAATAGTATCATAGGCTAAAATTTCAATATTGGAAACTTCTAAGTTATAATTATCTAATAATTTATTATTTAGTTCTTTAAAGTTTTTATAACTAATAGATGGAAAGATAATATTTTGCAAAGACGGTTCATTTAAAAATTTTTTATTGAACCATTGATTAAGTGTTACGAAAGTTGCATCTTTATAGTTAACATCGTAGTAATCAAAAAAAGAAATAATACTTATCAAATCATCATCAAAAGCAGGTACAATTACTTGCTGGTAGTTAACGCCTCCAATTGTGTCTAATTTTTCTAAAATTTTTAATTTTTCTATATCGTTAGGATTTTTGGAATTTTTAGTTTCGCTAATAAGATCTTTTAATTTTTTATTTCGGTAATAATATGAAGTAGCAATTTTTGATTTTTCATTGATTTCATTAAAGTTTGAAAAGTGATATTTCGATCTTATAGGAATTTTTAAATCTTCTATTTTTTTTAAAAAAATTTTTGAAAATAAGCTGTTATCAGAAAAAAATATTTTTGTTTTTTTTTCGTTTAAAATAAGTTTTAAAGCTGCAATTTGACTATCAATATTTATTCCGAATGAAATAACGTTTTTAGGAAGGGTAATATTATTATTGCTTAGAGAAATAAAAATATACTTAGAAAAATTTTCTTCATTAGTAATGCTCAATAAATTTTCCATAAAAACTGGACCAATTACAATGTCTATCTTGTGATTCTGTAACTCTTGAAAAGCAAATTTGGTTCCAGATTTAGTACTTTTATTATCAAATGGTAAAAGACTTATGTTTGCATTTGACAATTCAAATATTGTTAATTCAAATGTTTTTAATATTTTTTTTCCTATTTCCTCATAATCACCTGAGAGAGGTAAAATAGTAGCAATTCGAAGAGATTGATTTTTACTTTCTGCCATAAATGTTAAATTTAACAAAAAGAATGAAAGTAAAAAAAATTTAGTTAAAATTTTTTTCATTAAAATATGATATTAATCTAGATTATATGTTGCAAAATAAAAAAAACAATCAACTTAGTCCTGCTATATATGTGGTTTCTACGCCAATTGGAAATTTATCCGATATAACATTTAGAGCTATAGAGGTGTTAAAAAAAAGCGATTATATTTTATGCGAAGATACCAGGCATTCATTAAAGCTTTTAAATTTTTATAATATTAAAAATAAGTTAATTTCTTTTCATAAATTTAACGAAAAAAAAAATTGTGATGAAATCTTCAATGATATTAGAAATGGAAAAAGTATTTCTTTAATTTCTGATGCTGGAACTCCATTAATATCAGATCCAGGTGAGTTTTTAATTAAATCAGCCCGTAGTTTAGGTATTAAAGTTATTCCAGTCCCAGGACCTTCAGCAACTACAGCTGCGATTTCAGTGTCAGGTTTTGATACAAAATTTTATTTTTATGGTTTTTTGTCTAAAAAAAATAATGAGAGAGATAAGGAATTAGAGATTTTATCAAAAATAAATTCTAGTATAGTTTTGTATTTACCAGCAAGAGATCTCAAAAAATATCTTAATCAATTTTTATTATTTTTTAGGGATAAACCAATATTTATTGCTAGAGAAATTACAAAATTACATGAAACTTATCTATTAGGAACTGCAGACGAATTAATAAAAATAATATCGAAAGACGATTTTAAGGGTGAAATAACACTTGTTATTGATAACAAATCAGTAGATTCTACTGTTAGCAATATTGATCTGAAAAACGAAATAAAATTATTGCTTAATAAAATGTCTTCCAAGGATATTGCAGAATATCTTGCTGTAAAGTTTAAAATGAGTAAAAAAACTATTTATCAAAGCATTATAGATTTAAACAAATGAAAAAAATAATTATTACTATCTTTTCTTTTTTAATTCTAACAGGATGTGTGGGGGTAAGCTCAGAAGGTGTTCTTGGCACTGGAGTGAGTATTTATACTGACCCAAGGACACTCGGAACTCAGATTGATGATTCTATTATGCAAAAATCTATTTTAGTTAGAACGGCACAAATAGATAAAAAATATGTTTTGGACATTTCATCAAAAGTGATTGATGGTCATATTTTTTTAACTGGCAAAGTAGATAAAGTAGATGAAAAAATTTTAATGACTAAATTAGCTTGGAAGACAGAAGGCGCACGATCTGTGAAAAATAATATTGAGGTTAGAGACAAGTTTTCACTTAAGGATTATTCTAAAGATCTCTTAATTACTTCACAAATGAAAGTTGCTATGCTGGCCAATAAAAAAATTGCTTCAGTAAATTACAACATAAACACTGTAAATCAGGTTATGTTTATTTTTGGAATTGCTGCAAATGAGTCAGAAAGAAGAGAGATTATGAATGAAGCTTCTTTAATTAAAGATGTAAAAAAAGTAGATCCTAGTATTTTTTTAGTAGATGATCTTTCAAAAAACAAAAGATAAAATTAATATTTTATAGTTTCAGCAGAATAAGCAGCTATTGAAGCTAAATTTAAAATTTCATAACTTGTAGATCTTAAAGGAGCAACCTCAATTGGTTGAGCTAGTCCTATTAGCATTGGCCCGATTACTTTTCCTCTGCTTAATTCTTTCAATAATTTTATAGAGATGGCAGCAGCATGAATAGATGGCATAATTAAAATATTTGCGTTACCTACCAATTCTGAAAAAGGATAAGTAGGTTGATATTTTTTGTTCAAGGCAACATCGGGCTGCATTTCTCCATCAAAAATAAAATCTGCTTTTTTATTTTTTAAAATTTCTACAGCTTTGGCGACACGTTTTGTCCTGTCCGTTTCAGGTTGGCCAAAAGTTGAATGAGATAAAAAAGCAACTTTAGGATCAAGGCCTAGAAGTCTAGCTACTCTTGCTGAAGACATTGCCATTTCTGCTAGTTGTTCTGAGTCTGGATATTCAATTACATTTGTATCTGCAATAATGATGGTTTTTCCTTGTTGAACAAAAATACACATTCCAAATACTAATTCATTTTCTCTGCGCTCCCACAGACTAGCATTAGCTTTTCTACTGTTGCAGCATAATGTCTAGTATTACCGGTCACCATTGCATCTGCATGACCACATGAAACCATACACGATCCCCAGGTAGCCCTATCGGTTTTTACAAGTTTATTGCAATCAGCTTCTAAAACCCCTTTTCTTTGAAGCTTGTTGTATAAAAATTTTACATATTCTTCACTTCTAGCTTTGTCTGATGAATTAGAGATTTCTATTTTATAGTTTTCATCTAATCCTATTTGCTTGAAAGTTTCTTTTAACTTTTCTTCATTTGCAATAAGCACAGGTTCGCCTAATCCACTATTTTTAAAAGCAACAGCAGCTTTAAGAGTTTCTGCATCTTCTCCTTCAGCAAAAACGACTCTTTTTTTCTTACCTTTGATAGTGGTATTTATTGCTTTCATAAAGTTCATTGATTGATCAAGCCTAGAAGCTAGTTGATTTTCATATTTATCAAAATCTTCAATTGGCTTTCGAGCTACACCACTATCCATTGCCGCTTTCGCAACTGCCATAGGAATTACAGTGATTAACCTTGGGTCAAAAGTAGAAGGAATTATATATTCTCTTCCGTAAACTGGTCGTTCACCCCCATATGCGGCCACAACTTCGTCTGGAACATTGTCCCTTGCAAGTTTTGCAATAGCATGCGCAGCAGCAACTTTCATTTCTTCATTGATTTCTTTTGCTCGAACATCTAAAGCTCCTCTAAAAATATATGGAAAGCCAATCAAATTGTTTACTTGATTTGGATAATCTGATCTTCCAGTAGCTATAATTGCATCGTCTCTTACTTCTTGAACTAACTCTGGTTTAATTTCTGGATCAGGATTTGCACAAGCAAAAATAATCGGATTTTTTGCCATCGATTTTACCATATCTTTGGTTAAAACATCTTTAGCGGATAAGCCTAAAAAAACATCAGCACCTTCAATTGCTTCTGATAAAGTTCTTTTTTTTGTTTCAACGGCATGCTTCGATTTCCATTGATCCATGCCTTCCGTTCTTCCTCTATAAATAACACCTTTTCTGTCCAGCATGATTACGTTCTCGTTTGGAACTCCACTATTTTTAAAAAGCTCCGTACAAGCAATAGCTGAAGCACCTGCACCATTAACAACAATTTTTACATCTTTGATTGATTTTCCAGATATGTCCAATGCATTGATTAATCCTGCTGTTGTAATTATAGCAGTACCATGTTGATCATCATGAAAAATTGGAATATCTACAAGCTCTTTTAATTTTTGTTCAATAATAAAACAATCTGGAGCAGCAATATCTTCTAAATTTATCCCTCCAAACGTAACGGCTATTTTTGATATAACATTAATAATCTCTTCCGCATTTTTAGAATCTACCTCAATATCTATTGAGTCTATGTCAGCAAATCTTTTGAATAAAACTGATTTTCCTTCCATCACTGGTTTGGAAGCAAGCGCACCTAAATCGCCCAAACCTAATATTGCTGTTCCGTTACTGATTACCGCGACTAAATTTCCTTTACTTGTATAATCGTATGCTGTTTCAGAATTTTTTCCTATTTCAATACAAGGAACTGCAACCCCAGGAGAATAAGCCAAAGCCAAATCTCTTTGTGTAGAGAGATTTTTAGATGATATTATCTCTATTTTTCCTGGTTTACCCTCGATATGAAAATCTAAGGCTTCTTTATCAGTATATTTTTTATTTGGATTTTTATTTGTCATTAAGTTTTATTCTGTACATTAAAAAGTCAATTTTTATTTGTACGAGGGAATTTAGAACATTAAGATTGTAAAACAACAGAAATATTAAAAAAAAATGAATATTTTATCGTCAGTAAGTTCGTTCGGATTTTTGACATTATTAAGTAGAATTCTTGGTTATTTAAGAGATATTTTAATAGCAATGTTTCTTGGAACTGGGCCAATAGCAGATGCGTTTTTTGTAGCTTTTAGACTTCCTAATACGTTTAGAAGGTTATTCGCAGAGGGATCTTTTAATTCTGCTTTTGTTCCACAGTACTCCAAGCTTGATATTGAGAATAAATCTTTTGAATTTTCTAATTCAATTTTTAATTTTTTAGTTTTAATTTTATTTATATTAGTTTGTCTTCGCTGAAATTTTTATGGGTGGGGTTATTTATTTAATATCTCCAGGTTTTTTTGCTGATGAGGAAAAATATGGGCTTGCTGTTTCGCTTAGCCGGATTATTTTTCCATTTTTGCTTTTTGTATCTTTATCATCATTTTATTCTGCAATTTTAAATACAAAAGGAAAATTTGCAGTAGCTGCAGCCACTCCTATTATTTTGAATTTAATGCTTATAGGGTCGATTTTGTTCGCGGCTTTTTTTGACGAGCAGATTGTTGTTTATATGGCTTGGGCTGTAAGCATAGCCGGATTAGTTCAGTTATTATTTCTTATTTTTTATACAAAAAAATATTTTAAACCAGTTTTGAAGCTAAATATAAAATTTTCAATCGAAACTAGTCAATTTTTTAAAAAGCTTGTTCCGAGTATTTTTTCTTCAGGAGTAATGCAAATAAATATTTTAATTGGAACTATTATTGCATCTTTTGAGGCTAGTGCTGTTTCTTACTTATATTATGCTGATAGAATTTATCAATTGCCTTTAGCAATCACTGGAATTGCTGTTGGCACAGTTATTTTACCTTCTTTATCAAAAGAAGTTTTTCAAAAAAATGATGAAAAAAGTTTTTTTTTACAAAATAGATCAATAGAATTGTCATTATTCTTATCTTTGCCTGCAACTATTGGAATTATAATGATTGCTGAGCCAATTATTTCTACACTTTTTGGCTATGGATCTTTTAATGATGATAGTGTTTATCAAACTTCAAAAGCTCTTTATATTTTTGGATTCGGGCTTCCAGCTTTTTCTTTGTTAAAAATATATTCAAATTTTTATTTTGCAAGAGGTGACACAAAGTTTCCTTTTTATATTTCTCTTTTTACTGTCGTAGTAAACATAATTACAAGTTTGAGTTTATTTTCCCTTCTAGGATTTATTTCTATTGCTTTTGGTACAACAGTTTCTTGTTGGCTGGGAGTTTTAATTTATCAATTTTTTTTACTAAAAGATAATTTGCATAAATTTGATACAATTTTTAAAATTAGAATTTTTAAAATTATTTTATGTTCAATTATTATGGGATCTTTTATTTATCTTTTGATACCAGAATTTGATTTTGTGGTAAGTGAAAGTTACTCTAAAAAAATTGGAAATTTATTGGTAATATTAACAAGTTCTTCCTTAGTTTACTTTGTACTTTCAATAATTTTTAAATCTTTTAGTATTAAGGATTTTAAACTAGAAAATTATGAGCCAAATAAATAATAGAATTTTATCAGGGATTCAGCCAACGGGGAATCTTCACCTTGGTAATTATCTAGGTGCAATTAATAACTTTGTAGTTTTGCAAAAAAATTTTGAGTGCTTTTTTATGCTTGGCTGACATGCATGCGATTACAGTCAGGCATGATCCAAAAATTTTAAAAGACAATATCATTGATACTGCAGCAGCATTTCTAGCCTCGGGTATAGACCCTAATAAGAATACAATTTTTATTCAATCATCTGTGGGAGCTCACGCAGAGTTGGCATGGATTTTTAACTGTGTTGCTAGAATTGGTTGGATAAATAGAATGACACAATTTAAAGAAAAAGCAGGTAGTAACAAAGAAAAAGCTAGCGTAGGTTTGTATACTTACCCGGTGTTGATGGCTGCAGATATACTGCTTTACAAAGCAACACACGTTCCTGTAGGCGAGGATCAAAAGCAACACCTTGAACTTTGTAGAGATATAGCGGTTAAATTTAATAATGATTTTAATGTAAAAGATTTCTTTGTAACTCCAGAACCTATAATTCCAGAAGAGATATCTAGAGTGATGAGCTTAAGAAATGGTACTCAAAAAATGAGCAAGTCAGAAGAGTCAGACTTATCCAGAATCAACCTGAGTGATGATGAAGACTTAATTTCTAAAAAAATTCAAAAAGCAAAAACTGATAGTGATTCAATAAATATCGAAATTTTGAATGGGAAAAATAGACCCGAAGCTAGAAATTTAATTAATATTTTTGCAGCTCTAAGTAATAAAAAATCAGCAGAAATTATAAATAGCTGGGATGGAAAAACTTTTTCTGATTTTAAAAAAGAATTAATTCAGTTATTAATAGAAAGGATTTGTCCAATAGGAAGAGAAATACAAAAGCTAAAATCTAATAAAGATTTTTTATTAAAAATTCTTGAAGAAGGAAGAAATAAAGCTAATTTGGTTGCAAGCAATAATTTAAAAGAAATAAAAAAAATTGTAGGATTATCAGAGTGAAAAAAAAATTTTTAGTAGTAGTAGATGATAGCGATGAATTAAAAAATGCTATTTATTTTGCTGCAAATAGAGCTATTCATACTGAAGGAAAATTATCACTCTTATATATTGTAGACCCAGCTATAGACGCCCAATGGGCAAGAATTGAAAATTTAATTGAACAGGAGGCTACAAGTGAGGCAAAAAAAATTTGCAGAGGATGGTCCCAAAAAATTAAAAAAAGATTTAATATAGAAAGTGAAATAATAATTAAAATTGGAGATCGTTCAGAAGAGTTATTAAAGCTAGTAAAAGAAGATTCCAATATACGTTTTTTGGTTTTGGCTTCATCAGCAAATAATGAAAATCCAGGACCATTAATTACAAGCTTAACGGGTAAAAAAATTAAAGATTTATCCATACCTATTGTGATAGTACCAGGTTCATTAAGTGAAAAAGACATTGATTTAATTGCTTAATAAGTAAGTTTATCTTCAAGTTTAATTAAGATAAAATGATATAGCCTATATAAAAATAATTATGATTAATATTATCGATACTCCAAATCCAGAGTCAAAAAAATTTGTATTTGATTTTGATATTGTTGAATCTGGATCAAAAGAAATTAAATCGTATACAGATTGCGAAGAAATTATTTTTGCAAAAAAAATTTGGGAAACTGGTCTTGCTGAACTAATTTATATTGATAAAGATTTTATAACAATTAAAAAAAATATAAAAGAAAATTGGAATGAAATAAGTCAAACCATAATTGAAATTTTGCAAAAAGAGGTCGGTCCTAATTTCCAAAAACTTTCTTTTCAAAAAACTAATCAATTTAAAGACGAAATTTCTCAAAGAATAGAAGAGGTTTTAAATGAAAAGATCAGACCTGCTGTTGCTATGGACGGTGGAGATATTCAGTTAAAATCTTATAAAGACGGGGTAGCAGAAGTTATGCTTAAGGGTAGCTGTGCTGGCTGTCCTAGTTCAATAGTTACATTGAAACAAGGTGTAGAGCGAATGATCAAACATTATGTTCCTGAGGTAAACTCTGTAACTGCGGTAAATTTAGATTAGAATAAATGATTCAATTAAATTTTTTTAATTTTAAAAAAAAAATAGTATTAAAAATCAGCAAACTTATTGTTAAAGTTAGTATCAGTTTAGCTAATTTTTTACGTTACATTAATATTTTTGAAAAATTTAATAATCAGATTGTAGGACGTTCAAAAAAAAAATTAGATTATCGTTTGAGACAACATTACAGTTTGTCATATGCCAAAGGTAGCGTCGTAACAATTTTTATTTTTATGTTACTGTTCCGTTCAGGATATGAAAATACAAATGTTGCCCAAATTAATGGAGACAAGTCTCTTATTGTTAATAATTACTTGAAGGAAGATGTTTTAGTGATTGATCAAAATTTGTTTAATAGAAATCAAGATTTATCCTAATTCTAAAATAAATGAAAATGAAGTCCAATTTTTCGGATAAACAGATATTAGGTTTTGGAAATAATATTGATGCAAGAACAGTAATTAGTTTGTTTGAAGAAGAAAATTATAATTTAAAAGATATTAGAGACGGAAAAGCGGTTGAGCCTATTTTTTTATCTAAACTTCCAACAGGAATTGATAAGATTGATAATATTACAGATAGAAAAAAACTTTTTATAAAAGTAATTCTTCCCTTAATTATTTATGAAAATAATCAAATTGAGGAGGATAGAGATTTTTTAAATCAAATTTTGAGAGAAAAAAACATAACCTCAGAAGAATCTCAATGGTTAGATAAAAAATTTACCGAATATAAGGTAAGCAATAAAAATATTGAGGAACTCAAAGTCAAAATGGATATAATCCCCCCTTCGATTGCTTTAGCTCAGGCTGCATATGAAAGTGGCTGGGGAACTTCAAGATTTGCGATGGAGGGCAACTCTTTGTTTGGGGTGCGGACATGGCAAAAAGGGAAAGGTATGGTGCCGCTTGAAAGAGATGAGCAGTCAAATTTTGAAGTAAAAAGCTTTAAAATAATTCGAGCATCTATTTCAGCTTATAAAAAAAACCTGAATACACATGCGTCTTATAAAGAATTTAGAGAAGCTCGTGCTGAACAAAGAAATAAAAAGAATAAAATTTCAGGTTTAGAGTTAGCAAAATTTTTAGATAAATATTCAGAAATTGGATATGAATATGCAGATAGATTACAAAAAATTATTCAACAAAACTCATTGACTGATTTTGATGATTCAATTTTATCTAGGAAGAAAAAACCAAATATAGTTTAATCATTAATCACAAACTGTCTTCCAAGCCAACCCCAGCTTCCATCCTCAAGTTTAATTGTGCAATTAATTTTTCCTCTTCTTGGTTTAAATTCATCTTTCAAAAGAACTCTAATCCAGTTTTCTTCTAAATAAGTAATTTCACTATTTTTCCATTTTCCACCCTCGTTTGTGAAACAATTTATATTTTTAACGCTATTCTCAAACTCTATTTCGATATTTGGGGGATTATTGTCATTTATTAATTTATTTTCTGGTTTAAAAAATTTAAATGGTAGTGGGCCTGTGTTCATAATAAAATTAAATCTATCCATTTTTCCATAATCTTCATTTATTGGGAATCTAGGAAGTTCAAATAAATCTTCTTTTTTATGAACAACCCCAGAATGCTGACCGAAAGCCATGATATATCCAAAATTTTTGATAATTTGCTTTATATCAAAGCTATATTCTCCAAATGGATAAGAAAATATTTCAGGGACAGATCCTAATTCTTTCAAATAATCATCATTTGACTGCTTGATATCTTTTTTTAAATCTTCAATGTTCAATTTGACCAAATAATCATGACTATAACTATGTGCTCCTATTACGCCAATTTTAGAATTATGTATTTCCCTTATTTGGTCCCAATTCATATAATTTGGATGATTTACATTAATTTCTCTGGTGTTGACAAAAAGTATAAATGGAATCTTATTTTCTTTTAAAATTGGCCAGGCATTTTTATAAAAAGACTTAAAAGCGTCATCTATAGTTAGTAATATTTTTTTATCTTTATACTCTTTCTTTTCTATTAATATTTTTTTTAGTTCAATGATATCAATAAAATTTAATTTTTCTTTTTTTATAAAGTCAATTTGTTTCTTAAAATCAAGCAATCTAATATTTGTGGTTGGGTACTTATTTTCTTCAAATCTATGATACATTAAAGCAATAATACCAGGCTCTTTTGTTTGATCTGCCCACAGTTTTAAAGGATGGAAAGTTATATAAAAAAGAAATATGTAGATAATGAATTTTGTAAACATGCTAAAATTTATATCAATCGATTCAACTCTTAACTCATTAGTTATTACATCAAATCTTCAAAAGAAGAAAACAATTCGTATCAAAAACTATTATAAAAGTGATAATTTTCCACAAGATTTCCAAAAAATATTAGTAAAGAATGAAATTAATTTTTCACAAATAGACCTGATGCTTGTTAATCTTGGTCCCGGTAGTTATGCAAGTATTAGAAATATACTATCTAGTCTAAAAATTTTTTCTATTATTTTTGGAATTAAACTTCTTGGGTATACAAATAAATCAATTAGCAAGATTTTTTGCGCTAATAGAAAATTAAAAAATTTAACTATTCTGTCCATTGGAAATAAATTTATAAATCTAAATTCTAATAAAGTTTTAAAAATTGAGGAATTTAAAGACATTTTGTTTAAAAAAAAAGTAGTGTCCAATTTCAAATACAATGGTACTTTTAAGAATAATTTAGTTAGCTTTGATTATAATATTGATGATATTGAAATCCTTTTGCAAAAAAAAATTCTTTATAGAAAAAAATATAACCCCAAAGTATTAAATATATGCTTAATAATAAAAAAACGTCTCCTTTTGCAGTCAATCTTGAAAAAAAATGTTTAGATAAAGGATTGAGACTTACAGACCAGAGAAAAATAATTGTTAAATTATTAGAAGAAACAATCATGGATACCAAATTTCATCCTGATGTGGACGAGTTACATAAGAGAGCTATTATAATTGATAAAAAAATTAGTATTGCCACTGTTTATCGAACAGTTAAACTTTTGGAAGAAGCAAATATAATTGATAAGCATGAATTTAAAGAAGGAAAATCAAGATACGAAGCAGTAACAGAAACCCATCATGACCATTTAATTGATATTACCAGTGGTGAAATTATCGAATTTGTAGATGAGGAAATAGAAAAATTAAAAAAAAAAATTGCAAACAAGCTTGGCTTTGATCTTGTTGATCATCGATTAGAACTGTATTGCAAAAAAAAGAAGAAATAATTGTCTAAAAACTTTGTTATAAAAACTTTTGGTTGTCAAATGAATGAATACGACTCAAATCGTATTTCTGACTTAATGACATCTATCGAATATAAAAAGGTAAATGATATTGAAAATGCTGATTGTTTTATTTTTAATACTTGTCATATAAGAGAAAGAGCAACCCAAAAAGTTTATTCTGATATCGGAAAGATAAAAAAAATTTTTAAAAACAAAAAACAAAAACCAATTTTTGTTTTAGCAGGATGTGTGGCACAAGCAGAATCCTCCATGGTTTTTGAAAAAAGTGATTTTGTTGATATTGTTGTTGGTCCTCAAGCTTATCACAAACTGCCCAACTCTAATAAAAAATTATCATAATAATGTTGATAAAATGGTAAATACAGATTTAGATGTATCTGAGAAATTTGAAAGCTTTGAAGAATTATAAAAGTTTATCTTCAAAAATTTCATCGTTTATTACTATTCAAGAAGGTTGCGATAAATTTTGTAAATTTTGTGTTGTTCCTTATACAAGAGGACCAGAATTTTCTAGAGATCCTGATCAAATAATAAGTGAAATTTCGCTACTTGTAAGCAAGGGAACAAGAGAAATTACTTTGCTGGGGCAAAATGTTAGCGGTTATAATAAAGAAAAAACTAATCTTGCAAAATTAATAAACCAAATAGCATTAATTTCAAAATTAAAAAGGATTAGATTTACCACATCTCATCCTAATGACTTTGATGATGAACTAATTAATCTTTTTAAATATGAAGAAAAGCTCATGCCACAACTTCATTTACCAGTTCAATCTGGATCAAATAAAATACTTCAACTTATGAACAGAAAGCATAATAGAGATTTTTATTTGGAACTAATTGATAAGTTTAGAAATGCCAGAAAAGATATTCAGTTTTCAAGTGATTTCATAGTTGGATACCCTGGTGAGACTGATAAAGATTTTGAGGACACTTTAGATCTAATTGATAAAGTGAAATTTTCAAATTCGTTTCTCTTTTATTTATAGTCAAAGACCAGGAACACCTGCTGTTGATTACTTGCAGATCCCCAAAGAAATTGCCCAAAATCGGCTTGAAGTATTGCAGAATAAGTTATTTAATTTACAATTAAAATATCATGAAAGTGAAATTAACAAAAAAAATAAAGTTTTATTAGAGAATTTGACTTCTAGAGGTGAGCAGTTTTTTGGAAGGAATCAGTACATGCAGCCTGTGTTTGTAAATGGATCTCAATTTACACCAGGTGAAGAAATTGATGTAATAATAGAGTCTTGTAATAAAAATAATTTATTTGGATCTGTAAAAAATTAATGAATAAGTTAGCAATTTCAAATGACTTGTTACAAATTTTAGATACAAAAAAAGATTTAATTAGCATTCATATAAAAAACAATCAGTCATTAGCAAAAATAAGTGGAACTATTGATGAAAATTTTTCTTTACTTGAAAAACTTTCACATACAAAAATAAGTTTAAGAGGTAATCTTATCACAATTAAAGGTAATAAAAAAAATTCAGAAATAGTGGTTAGAACAATTGAGTCTTTATTAAAAAAATCATTTGAAAAAAATGATTTTGAAGAAGACGATATAATTTCGGTTTATAATATTCAGTCTAATTATTTTAATAAAAATTTTGTTAATAGTGATGAAAATTATTCGATTGAAAATAATTTTGTTATAAAAACTCCAAGAAAAACTGTGTATGCAAGAACAGAAAAACAAAAAAAATATTTAGAAATTTTATCAAAATATAATATTATTTATGCATTGGGGCCAGCAGGAACAGGAAAAACTTTTTTACCAGTTGCGGTTGCAGTAAAAAAACTTATTGCAGGTGAAATAAAAAAAATAATCTCTATCAAGGCCAGCAGTAGAAGCTGGGGAAAACCTTGGATTTTTACCAGGCGATTTAAAAGATAAAATTGATCCTTATTTAATTCCACTTTATGATTCTTTAAGTGAGCTTATAGGTCAGGAAAAAATGAATAAAAAAATAGAAGATGGTTCAATTGAAATTGCTCCTTTAGCTTTTATGAGAGGAAGAACACTAAAAGACTCATTTGTTATCTTAGATGAGGCGCAAAATGCGACAGAAACACAAATTAAAATGTTTTTAACTAGATTGGGAAAAAATACTACAATGGTAGTGAATGGGGATCCGACACAAATTGACTTACCAAATTCTAAAATTTCAGGATTGCTCAATTCGGCTAATGTTTTGAGTGAAATTGAAGAGGTAAAAATTGTTAAATTTGATGCTTACGATGTTCAAAGACACCCACTTGTGAGCAAAATTATTGAAGCTTACAAAAAAAATTCTTTTGATGTTTAAAATTAATATTAGTTTTGAAGGAGGAAGATGGAAAACAAAAGTACCAAAAATTGAAAAAATTTTATCTAAAAATTTTAAAAGTATTTTTTGTGACCAAAAAAAATTTCATCATAAAAATTTAGAAATGTCAGTGTTACTTACAGATAAAAAAAATATGAAAATTTTAAATAAAAAATTTAGAAAAACTTTTAAGGACACTGACGTGTTGTCTTTTCCTAATTATGAAAAAAAGTTTTTTTTAACTAAAATTAAAAATAAATACTTATATTTGGGTGATTTAGCTTTGTCTTATGATTATATAATCAAACAAAAAATAAATTTTTTAGATTATTTAAACAAAATTTTTATTCATGGTTGTTTGCATTTAGTTGGCTATGAACATAACAATGAGAAAAATTTTAAAAAAATGCATTTATTAGAAAATAAAATAATTTCTAAAATATGAGGTATCAAAAAAAAGATAGTTTAATTGGAAAAGTATTTAGATTCTTTTTTAAATCGCAAGATCAAAATAATTTAAGGGAAAGTATACAGGATGTTATTGAGGAAAGTTCTAGAAATGGTGACGCAAGTTCTAATCTAACTAGTAAAGAAAAAACTATTTTAGAAAACATATTAAGTATTAATAAATTAAAAGCATCAGATGTTATGGTTCCAAGAGCAGAGATAGTTTGTGCTTCACACGATTCTTCTTATCAAGAATTAATTAAAATTATTGAAAAAGAGTCTCATTCTAGAATACCTATTTATCGTAAAGACTTAGATGATGTTTTAGGAATGGTTCACATTAAGGATTTAATTAAGCTAAATTTTAAAGAGACCGATAAAGAGTTTGACTTAAAAAATATTTTAAAAAATGTACTTTTTGTTCCACCTTCAATGCCAGTTTTAAATATTCTATTAAAAATGCAGTCAACAAAGCTTCATATGGCCCTTGTAATTGATGAGCATGGTGGAACAGATGGCTTAGTTACAATTGAAGATTTAGTTGAAGAGATCGTAGGTGAAATTCAAGACGAACATGATCAGGATGATTTAGTTGAATTCAGAAAAGTTAATGAAAATACTTTTATTGCAAATGCAAAAATGGAATTAGAAGATTTTGAAAAGAAAATTAATTTTAATTTTAATGCTAATAATGTCGATACTTTAGGAGGATACGTTTTTTCGATTATAAATCGCGTACCCCAAAAAGGGGAAATTATTAAAACTAACACAATTTATTCGTTTGAAGTCCTGGACGCAGATCCAAGAAAAATTAAAGTTCTAAAGATTTATAGATCTTAGATAATGAATAATTATTTATTTAATTTTAAATTATTTATTTCTTTTTTATTGGGCATAATACTCTCCTTTTCTTTGCCCCCTTATAATTTTACAATCTTATCGTTTTTGGTATTTCCTTTCTTGTTACACTTGCTTGTTTTAAGTAAAGATTGTCCAGGTAAAGTAATTTTTTTTATTGGTTATTTCTTTGGTTTTGGTTATTTTTTATGTAGTCTCTATTGGATATCTTTTTCATTAAATTTTGATGATAATTTAAAAATTTTAAAACCAATAGTTCTATTTTTTATACCTTCTATTTTAGCTTTATTTTATGCAACAAGCTGTTTGCTAATCAAAAAATTTATTTCTCAATCTTTTTATTTTATTTTAATTTTTTCTACTGTTTTCGCGTCTATTGAATTTATAAGAGGCTTTATTTTTACGGGATTTCCATGGAATCTTTTTGTTTATACTTGGAGCTGGTCATTAGAAAGTATCCAGATTTTAAGTTATATTGGAACTTATTCTTTAAATTTTTTATCATTAATTTTATTTTGTTCTTTGTTTTTATTATTTTTTAGAACTGGCTATAAAAAATTTTTTTTTTTTATTTCCGTAATTTTTTTAGTTTTACTTTGTAATTATTATTTTGGTTTATATTCAATTAAAAAAAATAATTTAACTAAAGTACCTAATTTTAAAATTGTTATACTACAACCTAATCAAAATATTGAGCAGCTACAAAAAGATAATGGGTATTCTCTGTACATTGATAAATTAATAAATCTAAGTAACCCAAAAAAATATAATAATCAAAATACATTATTTGTTTGGCCAGAAGGAGTTTTTGCAAATTCTGAAGATATAAGACAATATTCAGATTTATTTGCTAATAATTTTTCAAGTAATCATCAGATTGTATTAGGATCAACAAAATATAAGGGGGAAAAATTTTATAATAGTTTTTTTTTACTCAATAACAGTGCGGAAATTATTACATCTTACGATAAAATTAATTTAGTTCCTTTTGGAGAATTTATTCCATTCTATAATTTTTTTGAAAAAATAAATTTGAAGAAAATTACGTTCGGCTATGGATCATTTTCAAGCGGGCAAAACAGAGTTCCTATTAAAATTGAGAATGGGCTAAGTTTTTTACCTATTTTGTGTTATGAGGTAATTTTTTCTGGAAAAATTAACTTGGATAAAACAAATTATGACTTTATCATAAACATCTCAGAAGACGGCTGGTTCGGTAAATCTATTGGAACAATCCAACATTTTGTCCATTCACAATATAGGGCTATTGAGGAAGGAAAGCATATTGTACGAAGCACTAATCAGGGAATTAGTGCAAGCATAAAGCCCAATGGAATAGTTGACTCAAGTATAAATTTTAACAAAACCTCAAGTATTGGTATTGATATATATAAAAAGAATGAAAAGACGCTATTTAGTATTTATTTGAATAAAATTTTTTATTTACTAATATTTTTAAGTTCTATATTTCTTTTTTGGTTAAAAAAAAGAAATGAATAAAGATTATATATTTACCAGCGAATCTGTTTCCGAGGGTCATCCAGATAAGATATGCGATATCATTTCTGATACAGTACTAGATTTATATTTAACCCAATATAATGAAAGCCGTGTGGCTTGTGAAACTTTAGCTACTACAAATAAAATTATCATCTCAGGAGAAACAAGAGGCCCCAAAATTAGTTCAGAAGAAATAGAACAAAATGTAAGAAAACAAATAAAAAATATTGGATATGAACAAGAGGGATTTCATTGGAAAAATCTTGAATTTTTTAACTATCTTCATGAGCAATCTGCAGATATCGCTCAAGGAGTAGATTCAAGTGGTAATGAAAAAGATGAAGGTGCAGGAGACCAGGGCATCATGTTTGGTTATGCCTGTAACGAAACCACAGAGCTTATGCCAGCTCCCATCATGTATTCTCATAAAATTTTAGAGGAATTAGCCAGGGCTAGAAAGAGTGGGGAGTTAAGTCTACTTGGTCCAGATTCAAAAAGTCAAATTTCTGTAGTATACGAAAATAGCAAACCAGTAGGTGTAAGTTCGGTAGTTATTTCTACGCAACATGATCAAACTATTAATCAAGATCAAGTTAAAGAAATGATAAGACCATATGTGAAAAAAATTTTACCATCAAATTGGATTTGTGTAGAGGAAAATTTTTATGTAAACCCAACAGGAAAATTTGTAATAGGTGGACCAGATGGAGATACGGGTTTAACAGGAAGAAAAATTATTGTTGATACTTATGGTGGAGCTGCTTTACATGGCGGTGGAGCTTTTTCAGGAAAAGATCCAACAAAAGTTGATAGGTCAGCAGCATACATGGCAAGATATCTTGCAAAGAATATTGTAGCATCTGGAATTGTTGATAAAGTCGTAATTCAGTTATCATATGCCATTGGAGTATCGCAACCATTATCTATTTACCTTGAGATTTTTCAAGATAATGAAAATTTAATAAATAAAATTACAAAAGTAATAAAAAATAATTTTGATTTAAGTCCTCGAGGAATTAGAAATAAATTACAATTAAATAAGCCAATTTATAAAAAAACTGCCTCTTACGGTCACTTCGGAAGAGTCCCTGAAAATGACGGTTCTTTTAGCTGGGAAAAAATAGACTCAGCTGAAATTTTTAAGAAAGAAATATGATCATAAAACAAAAAGTTTTTTTTGGACGCTTACAAGCTCGTAAGATTTCACAAGAAAAAAAAAATTTTTAAATAATCATTTAGATAATTATTTATTTCATCCAAGCAAAATAATTGTTTCTAAACCTGTTTTTTTAGAAATTGGTTTTGGAATGGGACATAATCTACTTCATACTGCTTTGAATAATAAAAATAATTTAATTATTGGAGTTGATCCATTTTTAAATGGAGTAGCGAGCGTAATTGAAAAATGTGTACAAGATAAAATTAATAATATTTTAATTTATCCTTATCCAATAGAGTTTTTTTTTGAAAAATTTAAAAAAATATTTTTTGAAAAAATCTTTATTCTCTTTCCTGACCCCTGGCCAAAAAAAAAACATCATAAGCGTAGATTGTTCAAAAATAATTTTGCTATAACTTTATTAGAGAGGCTTAATACAGGTGGAAAAATATATTTTGCGACAGATAATCAAAGTTATTATAATCAGGCACTTGAAGAGCTTGAGATTGTAAAGCAAAAAATTGCTATAAATATTGAAAAATTAGATAACAATGAGCTTGTTTTAACTAAATATTTTAAAAGAGCAAAAAAATTAGGAAATAATGTAAATTTTTTTGTTATTGTAAAATTATAATTATTAGAGTAATTTCCACACAAATTAACAATTAAGAAACGGGCTTAGGCCCTTTTTTTTTACTAAAAATCAAAATGCTAAATAATAGAATTGATAGTACCGAATTAATAAGAATAGCTGATGCTGTTGCAGACGAAAAATCTATAAGCAAAGATCTAGTTCTTACTTCTATGGAAAGTGCAATTGAGAAGGCAGCTAAAACAAGATATGGCAATGAAAATGAAATATATGTTCAGATTGATCGTTCTACTGGAAAGATTGAGCTAGGTAGAAGACTTAAAGTAGTAGAAAAGGTGATGAACAGTCACTCAGAGATTAGCATCAAAGATGCGTTGAAACAAAATAGTGAAGCAAAGCTAGATGATATAATAAATGAAGAGCTTCCACCTGTTGATTTTGGGAGAATCGCTGCCCAAACTGCCAAGCAAGTCATATCGTATCAAATAAGAGATGCTGAGAGAGATAGACAATATGAGGAGTTTAAAGATAAAGTTGGTGAGATTTTAAGTGGAATAGTAAAAAGATCTGAGTATGGAAATATTATTGTTGATCTTCAAAAATCAGAAGCAATTATAAGAAGAGAAGAGTTAATTCCAAGAGAAAACTTAAAAAATGGCGATAGAATTAAAGCTTATTGCTACGATGTAAGAAGAGAAACCAAGGGGCCTCAAATATTTTTATCAAGAGCACATCCTCAGTTTTTAGCAAAACTTTTTTATCAAGAGGTTCCAGAAATTTATGAGGGAACAATAGCGATTAAATCTGTGGCAAGAGATCCTGGAAGTAGAGCCAAAATTTGTGTACAGTCAAAAGATAGTTCTATAGATCCCGTGGGTGCTTGCGTTGGTATGCGCGGAAGTAGGGTTCAAGCAATCGTAAATGAACTTCAAGGAGAAAAAATAGATATAATTAATTGGACAGAAGACGCAACATCTTTAGTTAAAAGCGCTTTATCACCCGCTGAGGTTATGAAGGTAGTTATCGCGCAAGATGAACGAAGAATAGAAGTTGTTATAGATGAAAATAATCTTAGTAAAGCAATTGGCAGACGAGGTCAGAATGTGAGACTGGCATCCAAGCTTTTAGATTACGAAATTGATATTTTAACCGATAAGGAAGAGTCGGAAAAAAGACAATCTGAATTCAAAATAAATACAAACAAATTAGTTAAGAACTTGGAAATTGATACGACTATGGCTCAATTATTAGTTGCTGAAAATTTTTCAACCATTGAGAAAATAGCATCAGCATCTGTTGAAGATTTTCTAAAAATAGAAGGCTTTGATGAAGAAACAGCTACTGAACTAAAGAATAGAGCTAAAGAATTTATAGAAGAAGAAGCAGAAGAAATTTCCAAAAGGGTTAAGGAGTTAGGAATACAAGATGATCTTGCAAGCCACAAAGGATTGAGTCTTGGGATGTTATTAATTCTAGGTGAGGATAATATCAAGTCACTTAAGGATTTTGCTGAACTTTCCACTGATGAACTTATCGGTGGCTATGATGAAATCAAAGGAAAAAGAGAAAAATTTGACGGTATACTTGAAGAATTTGATATTTCTAGGAAAGATGCTGATGATCTGATTATGAGAGCAAGAAAAAAAGTTTTTGATATTTAGTGAGAACCAAGGTGAGAAATAATGAGCACGAAAGAAAAGAAAAAAAAATTAACACTAAAAAATTTTACTGGCAGTGCACCAAGCTCAGTTAATAAAGCGCCATCACAAAAAACATCAGCTATATTTGGAAAAAAAGTAATTACTGATTCTGACAACATTTTACCTAAAACCGTCGTTAGTGAAGTTGAAAAGCCAAAATCAACTAAGGAATGGGCAAAGAAAAAAATTCAGGAAGAGTTATCTCTTAAGGCTGATAAAAAATCTGCCGTCAAAAAAAGAGATTATCGACTAACTATAACTAAAGCCTTATCTGAAGACGAAGAGGAAGAAAGTAGAGCAAGGAGTTTGGCTTCAGTCAAAAGAGCAAGAGAAAAACAGTTTAAAAAACAGTCAATATCTTCTGATAGTCAGGCACAAAAAATAGTAAGGCAAGTAAAAGTTCCAAAAGTTATTACAATTCAAGAATTGGCAAATAGAATGTCAGAAAGAGCAAGTTCTGTAATTAAATTTCTTTTAGAGAAAAATGTAAAAGTTACGATTAATCATAGTATAGATCAGGATACAGCAGAATTTATTGTTAATGAGTTTGGTCATCAAATAATTAAAGATGAAGAGCCTGATAAATTATTAAAAGAAATTCTCTCAAAAGATAAAAATTTAAAAAATGCAGTTTCAAGACCGCCTGTTGTAACCATCATGGGTCATGTTGATCATGGAAAAACTTCTTTATTAGACGCTTTTAGAGAAGCGAATGTAGTTGCTTCTGAACATGGTGGAATCACGCAGCATATTGGAGCTTATCAAACTAAAGTAAGTGATAAAAATTTAATAACTTTTATAGACACACCAGGTCACGCAGCTTTCACAGAGATGAGAGCTAGAGGCTCTAAGATTACAGATATAGTGATTCTTGTTGTTGCAGCTAATGATGGGATTAAACCACAGACGATTGAAGCCATTCAACACTCTAAAGCTGCTAAAGTTCCTATTATAGTTGCTATCAATAAGTGTGATCTTCCAGGAGCAGATGCTAACAAGGTCAGAAATCAATTATTAGAACATGAGTTAATAGTTGAGGAAATGGGAGGAGATATATTAAGTACAGAAATTTCTGCTCTTAAAAAAACAAATTTAGATAAACTTAAAGAATTAATTATACTTCAAGCTGAATTATTAGATTTGAAATCTGATCCAACAGTATCAGCTGCTGGAGTAGTTATTGAATCAAAACTAGACAAAGGAAGAGGTCCAGTATCAACAGTATTAATCACCAAAGGAACTTTGAAAAGAGGTGATCTTTTTGTAAGTGGAGCATGCAGCGGTAAAGTGCGCGCTATTTATGATTATACAGGGAAACAAATTGACGAAGCTACACCTTCAACACCTGTAGAAATTGTTGGATATCAAGGAGTTCCAAATGCTGGAGATGATTTTATTGTAGTAGAAGATGATTCAAAAGTAGAGGAGATTGTTGAGTTTAGAAAACAAGAATTAAAAGACAAAAAAATAGCCGCAACCAAAAAAGATGATATTTTTGGGGAGGCAACTAGTGAAGAAAGTTTTAATATTATTCTAAAAACAGATGTAAACGGATCCTTAGAAGCCTTAGCTAATGCAATAGAAAAAATTCAAATCGAGAATATAAAGCCAAAAATTATATTATCATCAGTTGGGCCAATTACCGAAACAGATGTAACTCTAGCAAAAGCTTCTAAGGCTATTTTGTTAGGATTTAATATTAGACCTAATAAAGAAGCAAAAGATCTTGCCCGTAGCTACAAATTGGAAATTTTGTATTTTAATATTATTTATGAAGCGCTTGATCATATAACAAAAAAAATAGCAGGACTTTTAGAGCCTGAAACGAAAGAAGAAAGCCAAGGAACTTGTCAGGTTCTTGAAGTTTTTTCTGTTTCTAAAGCTGGAAAAGTAGCAGGAGTGAAAGTAACGGACGGAGAAATCAAAAACAGTTCAGAAATAAGATTAGTACGTGATGGTGCGGTTATTTATACTGGAAAAGTAAATAGCTTATTTAGAGAAAAAAATGAGGCTAAAGAAGTTAAAGCTGGATTGGAATGTGGAGTCTCGCTTAAAGATTTTAATGATATTAAAAAAGGCGATATTTTAGAGGCATTTAAAACAACAACAATGGAAAGAGAAATTTAATGGATTATGAAAATACTTCCAAGCCATTATCTCAAAGACAGCTCAAAGTAGGAGAGACCCTAAAAAAAATTATTGCTAATATTTTTATCAAAGATCAAATTATTTTACCTTCTATTTCAACAAGAAACATTACTATAACCGAAGTTAGAGTAAGTCCTGATTTAAGACATGCAAAAGTTTATTTCATGCCTCTTTCAGGTGATAAGGCAGAGTTAGCGCTTGAGACATTAAATCAATTTTCCTATGATGTTAAAAAAAAAGTCCAACCTTCGTGGACAGCAAAGTTTTTGCCAAATTTGAGATTTGTTTTAGATAAATCATTTGATTATGCTGAAAAAATTGAAAAAATAATAATAATGAATTCTAAGTAAAAATGAATGGATGGATTAACATTTATAAGCCTAAAGGATTTACATCTACTTATTGTTTGAATGTACTTAAGTCTAAGTTTAAAATAAAAAAATTAGGACATGCTGGCACCCTGGATCCTTTGGCAGAGGGAATTTTGCCAGTAGCTATGGGAGAAGCAACTAAGTCTATCCCTTATTTATCCGAGATAGATAAAATTTATTTTTTTGAGGCAACCTGGGGAGAAGAAACTTCAACCCTAGATTCAGAAGGAACAATTGTTAATACATCAAAAATAATTCCTACCAAAAAAGATATTGAAAATATTTTGAATTCTTTTGTTGGCATTATAGATCAAATTCCACCAAAATATTCTGCAAAAAAAATTAATGGGCAGCGCTGTTATAATCTTGCGAGAAATAATCAAGATTTTGAATTAAAGGCACAAAAAGTAGAAATTAAAAATATTAAAATTATTAAGCATATTGCTAACAAAACTTCTTTTTTGGTCAAATGTGGTTCCGGAACTTACATTAGAAGTTTAGTGCGAGACATTGCTTATTCATTGAATACCTTTGGGCATGCAACAAAAATAGTTAGAAGAAGGTACGGGCTTTTTGGTCAAAAAACCTCATTAAATATGGAATTTTTAGCAAAAAACATAGGAAAAGATGAACTTTTTAAATACTTACTTGAAATTGATAAGGTTTTAATACATATACCATCCATAAAATTAGAAGATAAAAGAATAAAGCTTATTAAAAACGGAATGAAAGTAAGCATGTTGGAAGAGTTTGGAGAGATTGATCTTAAGAAGTTGATAGCCCAAAATCAAAACCAGGTACTCGCATTCGGAGAATTAAAATCTGGATTTTTTTATCCTAAAAGAATTTTAAACATATAGAAACTATGCCAAAGAAAAAAATTGAAAAAAAAGAAATTATAAACAGCTTACAAAAACACAAAACAGATGTGGGATCTTCAGAAGTTCAAATAGGAATTTTAACTGAAAGAGTTAAATACTTAACAGCACATTTTGCAAAAAATAAAAAAGATAAACACTCAAATACTGGATTAAGTAAAATTATATCACGAAGAAAAAAGTTATTAGATTATTTAAGCAAAAAAGAGCCCTCTACTTATAAGAAAGTTTTAGAGCAGTTAGGTCTGCGTAAATAGAATCCCATGTTTAACATTGTAAAAAAAGAGATTACCTGGGGTGATAAAAAATTAATTCTAGAAACAGGAAGAGTTGCAAGACAAGCTGATGGAGCTGTGATGCTGACTTGTGGAGATACTGTAATTTTAGCAACAGCAGTTGCTGCAAAGCAAGCAAAACCAGATATTGATTTTTTTCCTTTAACAGTAAATTATCAAGAAAAATATTATGCTTCAGGAAAGATACCTGGAGGATATTTTAAAAGAGAAGCTAGACCGACAGAATCTGAAACTTTAATTTCTAGATTAATCGATAGACCAATTAGACCTTTATTTCCAAGCTCATTTAGAAATGAAGTTCAAGTCTTACCTACGGTAATTTCTTATGACAAAGATAATGATCCAGAAATCTTAGCGCTAATTGCAAGCTCTGCTGCTTTAGCGATATCAGGAATTCCTTTTATGGGCCCTGTTGCAGCAGCTAAGGTGGCAATGATCGATGGAAATTTTGTTTTAAATCCAACCAAAGAACAATTAATTAATTCCTCATTAGAATTGGTTGTTGCGGGAACAGAAGACGCAGTTTTAATGGTTGAATCTGAAGCTTCAGGTTTAACAGAAAAACAAATGTTAGATGCTGTTAAATTTGGTCACGATCAAGCTAAACATGTAATTCATTTAATTAAAGATTTTGCTAAAGAAGCTTCAAAACCAAAATGGATAATTGAGGAAAAAGATTATTCAGATTTAGGAAATAAAATTTCAAAAGAGGTTTCAGAAGATTTGAAAAAAGCTTTTAATGAAAAAGATAAGCAAATTAGAGGCTCTTTAATAGGTGAAGCAAAAGAAAAATTAAAAAAATTATTTGAAGGAGACGAAACATATTCAACTGTAGAAATTAACGATCAATTCAAAAATGTTGAGAAAGAAATAGTAAGAACTCAAATTTTAAAAGATGCTAAACGAATTGATGGAAGAAAACTTAATGAAGTTCGTAATATTAAATGTGAAGTAGGAGTTTTACCAAAAGTTCACGGTTCAGCATTGTTTACAAGAGGAGAAACACAGGCACTAGTGGTTGCTACATTGGGTACTCAAGATGATGAACAAAGATTAGAAACATTAGATGGATTAGTAAGATCCAGATTTATGCTGCATTATAATTTCCCTCCTTTTTCTGTTGGAGAAGTTGGAAGAATTGGAACTGGCCGAAGAGAAATTGGTCATGGAAAATTAGCATGGAGAGCAATTAATGCTTCTCTACCTTCAAAAGAAGAGTTTCCTTACACATTTAGAATAGTATCTGAAATTACGGAGTCGAATGGCTCTTCATCAATGGCAACTGTTTGTGGATCATCACTTGCTTTAATGGACGCTGGGGTTCCTATTAAAAAGCCAATTGCAGGTATTGCCATGGGTTTAATTAAGGAAGGAGATGACTATTCTATTCTTAGTGACATTTTAGGTGATGAAGATCATTTAGGAGATATGGATTTTAAAGTTGCAGGAACAGAAGATGGAATTACCTCGCTGCAAATGGATATCAAAATTACAGGTATTACATTTGAAATTATGGAAAAAGCCTTAGAACAAGCCAAAGAGGGAAGAATTCATATTCTTGGTGAAATGGCTAAGACTATAAAAGAATCTAGAACAGAATTGTCGAAAAACACTCCAAAGATGGAAAAAATGCAAGTAGATAAAAAAGATATCGCTGCAGTCATTGGAAAAGGCGGAGCAACTATTAGAGAGATTGTTGAATTATCAGGAGCAAAATTAGATATCAATGATGATGGTATAATCACAATTGCTGCTGCAGATGAAGAATCAAGAAATAAAGCAGTTGCAATGATTAATGATATTATTGCTAAACCTGAACTAGGAAAAATTTACAAAGGCAAAGTGGTAAAAATTATGGACTTTGGTGCATTTGTTAATTTCTTGGGAAAACAAGATGGTTTAGTTCATATTTCTCAGCTTGCAGCTAAGAGAGTAGAAAATGTTTCTGATGTTGTCAAAGAAGGCGACGAAGTAACTGTTAAAGTAGTGGGATTTGATAGAGGAAAAGTCAAATTATCTATGAAAGAAGCGTTAGAAGAAACAAAGTAACAAAAAATTCCAAATAAAAATTTGATTAATCAAAATATGTATTTTATATTTTTTGTATGAGATTTTTTATTATAATTTTTTTTTTATTAATTACACACTGTGCATCGATTACTTCAGATAGTAATCAGCCAATTTCAATAGTTATTAAAGACCAAAAGGGTAATACCCTTGAAAATGTTAATTGTACCATTGTAAATGATAAAGGCGCATGGGAAGTAAAAGCTCCAGGTTTTGTTAATATAACTAGATCAGCAGAAGATATTACAGTTACATGCAAAAAGAATGGCCATCCAGATGGTCTTGCCAAAGCTATTTCTAGAGCAAGAGGAAATATGTGGGGCAATATAATTTTTGGTGGCGGTATTGGAGCAATAATAGATCATAATAAAGGAACAGGTTATTCATATTCAGATCAAATGGTGGTTACGATGGGCAAAACAACATTATATGACAAAGAATCAGGCTCAAATCCAAGATCAACTAAATAAAATTTTTTTTAGTTATTATCTTTAGTAAAGTTCTTTGGATCAGGCATCCCTACTTTGTTATAGCCCGCATCAACATAATGAATTTCACCTGTCACTCCCCCAGAAAGATGACTAACCAGATACACAGCTGAATTTCCCACATCATGGATATCTACATTTTTTTTTAATAAAGAATGATCTGCATTCCATTTATATAAAAATTTAGCATCTCCTATTGCGGAAGCTGCTAAAGTCTTAATAGGTCCAGCGCTGATTGCATTTACCCTAATTTGTTTGTGTCCTAAATCTCTAGCCAAATATTTAGTGCTAGTTTCTAAAGCAGATTTACAAACTCCCATCACATTATAATTAGGAATTACTTTCGTAGATTCGTAAGTAAGCGTCAATAAACTTCCACCTTCATTCATGATAGGTGCGGCTTCTTTTGCAATTTCTGTAAATGAAAAACACGAAATTAACATGCTTCTTAAAAAATTATCTCTCGTAGTATCTAGATAAGATCCAGAAAGCTCTGATTTATCTGAAAAAGCAATAGCGTGAACAACAAAATCTATATTGCCCCATTTGCTTTTAATATCCGAAAATGTTCTTACAATTTGTTCTTTATTTTCAACATTACAATCTAATGTAAATGTAGATCCTAAAGACTCTGCAAGCGGTTCTACTCTTTTTTTAAGCGCATCTCCTACGTAAGTAAATGCAAGTTCGGCGCCATGGCCAGATAGTTTTTGGGCAATTCCCCATGCGATTGATCGATCGTTAGCAACTCCCATAATTAGACCTTTTTTATTTTCTAATAATTTCATAATTATAATTTTTCAAAAATTAATGCAGCGTTTGTTCCACCAAAACCAAAGCTATTAGACATGATAGAGTTCAGTTCTACATTTTTTTGCACTTCAGTAACGATCGGAAATTTTTTAGCCTCATCATCCATATCTGTAATATTTGCGGATGCAGTAATAAATTTATTTTTCATCATGATTAGGCAATAGATCGCTTCATGAACAGAAGCTGCACCAAGCGGATGACCAGATAAAGATTTAGTCGAGCTAATTTTTGGAATTTGATCTCCAAAAACTTCTCCAACCGCTCTTAATTCAGTTATATCTCCGACAGGAGTAGATGTTCCGTGAGTATTAATGTAATCAATTTTATTTCTCGCAGTGCTAAGTGCCATTTTCATGCATCGAACAGCACCCTCGCCTGATGGGGCAACCATATCATAACCATCTGAAGTTGCTCCATAACCAGTCAATTCTGCATAAATTTTGGCTCCTCTAGCTTTGGCATGTTCAAGTTCTTCTAAAACCAAAACCCCAGCTCCTCCCGCTATAACAAACCCATCTCTTGTTTTGTCATATGCTCTTGATGCTTTTTCAGGTGTATCGTTGTATTTTGAAGATAAAGCTGTCATTGCATCAAACATAGCAGTCATCGCCCAATGAAGCTCTTCACTGCCACCAGCAAACATAATTTTTTGTTTTCCCATTTGTATTAGCTCCATTGCATTACCAATTCCATGTCCACTTGTGGCACAAGCTGAGCTAATCGTATAATTGGTTCCTTTAATTTTAAAAGGTACAGCTAAGGTTGCAGACGCGGTACTTGCCATTGTTCTTGGAACTATAAAGGGACCCATTAGTTTTGGTGTTTTTGCTCTTGTCTTGTCTACTGAAAGAACAACATTTTCAATTGAAGGACCTCCTGATCCCATAATAATTCCTGTATTAATGTTGCTTACATCTTTTTCTTCTAAGCTAGAGTCATCAATAGCTTCTTTCATTGCTATATAATTATAGGCAGATCCTGCACCCATAAATCGGATAGTTTTTCTATCTACAAAATCTTCAAGTTTAATATTGGGTTTACCGTGAATATGACTTTTTAAATTATAGTCTTTATACTCTTGCGAAAAAGAAATTCCTGATTTGCCATTTATTAATGATTGAAAAACTTCTTCTTGATTATTTCCAAGACAGGATACTATTCCAATTCCAGTAATTACAACTCTTTTCAATTTGCCCCCTTAAACAATCCTACTTTTAAGTTTTTAGCTTTATAAATTTCTTTATTATCTGCCAAAAGAACTCCATCTGCAAGCCCCACAGAAGTTTCGCCTTTCTTAAGAATTTTTTTCATACTAATTACATATTTTGCTATCTTTACACTTTGCAAAACCTCGCCCACAAACTTTACCTCTCCAACACCTAGAGCTCTTCCTTTACCGGGGTTTCCTATCCAACCAAGATAAAATCCAACCAGCTGCCACATTGCATCTAATCCTAAACAACCAGGCATTACAGGATCATTTTTAAAGTGACAGTCAAAGAACCATAAATCTTTTTTAATTTCCAATTCTGCCTCTATGATACCTTTTCCAAATAAACCCTCGTTGTCATTTATTTTGTTAATTCTGTCGAACATAAGCATAGGTGGTAGAGGTAACTTGGCGTTCCCCTCACCAAACATATCCCCATTTCCACAGCTTATAAGGTCTTCATAAGTGTAATTATTTTTTTTTGTCATTGATTTGGAAAAAACTGGTTTGTTAATATAAGAGTTATAATTAATTTTTATCAAGAAAACTAGTTCATAATATCTTTTTTATTTAAGCCCCATATTGAATTCTTTTTAACCCATCCAGAAAATATATTATTTTTCACCTTACACCATTCAACGTCACATTTTGTTATAGTTGCAACTTCCAATTTGGATACTCTAAATAAAGGCCTTGAATAATTAGTTGGTTTTGAAAAAATCAAAACATTATCCTCAATAAATAAAACAGATCTTTTTTTTGATAATTGGGAAACATGAACCCAGCCACTATCATTTTCAAAATCTTTTATTTTTCTCCAATTATAATATTCATCAATAATTAAAACTGGAAGCCCTTTTTTTTCATAAACCCATTTCACAGGAGATGTTTGAGATGGTGCGATTCTTACATTCACTTTATTATTTTTAATACTTAAATACTTAAAATTATTATTAATATCTGCAAATGAATTTGAATTAAAAAAAAGCAATATCACTAAAAATAAATAAATTATTTTATTCATTATTATTTATGATTTGTGCAGTTATTTTTTAAATCTACTAATCTAAAAGTTGTTTTTTCTAGATCTAAAATTAATATCTTTCCACACAAGGAGTTAGGAAAAGATAAAATTTCTTTGATCGCTTCATTGGCCATTAATGTTCCAATAGTACCTGCAACCGTCCCAATTATTCCCTCAGCTTGGCAATCTGCATGATCATTTTCTGGTGCTCTTGGCATAAAGCATTTTAAACATGGGGATTTGAGTTTTTTATTTTTAAAATTAAAAACAAATAATTGACCTACAAAACGACTGATAGCTCCTAAAATTAAAATTTTTTTACTTTTTTTGCAAAAATCATTTATTTCTAATTTACTTTTGAAACTATCAGTTCCATCCAAGATTATATCGTATGGCTCCGCTATAGATTTAATATTGTTTTTATTAATTTTTTTTTTGTAGGTCTTTATTTTAATCTTTGAATTTATTTGAAGAATTTTTTTTTTAGATATGTCCACTTTGTATTTCCCTACATCTTTTTTGTCGTATAAAATTTGTCTATGTAGATTAGAAAGAGATATTTTGTCAGAATCTGCAATTCCTATATTTTCAACCCCTGATCTTGCTAAATACATTAAGGCTGGTGTTCCAAGACCACCAGCACCAATAATTAAAATATTACTATCAATAATTTTTTTTTGACCAATAATACTGATTTTTTTCAAATTTATTTGACCTGAATATCTTTGAATTTGATCCCTATTTATTAGCATTATTGACCTGTTGATCCGAAACCACCTGTTCCTCTGATAGAGTTTGGAAGATCATCAGTTTCTATAAGTTTTGCTTTGATAATTGGACAAATTACCATTTGAGCAATTCTTTGAAATTTTTTAATAACAAAATTTTCTTGTCCTAAGTTAATTAGTAAAACTTTTATTTCTCCACGATAATCAGCATCTATTGTTCCTGGTGTATTTACAACTGAAATCCCATTTTTATAAGCAAGACCAGACCGAGGTCTGATTTGTACTTCAAAGTTATCTGGCATCGCTATACTTATGCCAGTTGGTATCAGTTTTCTTTCCCCTGGTTTTAATATAACATCAGAATCTACAAATGCTTCCAAGTCAAGCCCAGAGGAACCATTAGTTTCGTATTTTGGTAAATTAACTTCTTTAAATAATTTTTTAACTAGTATTTCTGACATATTTATTTTCTGTGGCAATTATAATTCTATTTGTAATTTCACTGGCAACCTCAGTTTTTGAAACTTTAGAAATTTTTTCAATTCTTTGATTTTTATAAATTATCATAACTTCATTATTATCTGAATTAAATCCAATAGATTTATCAGATACATCATTTGCGATAATCCAGTCGCAATTTTTTTTGTTTAGTTTTTTTAAAGCGTTTTCTAATACATTCTCAGTTTCTGCAGCAAATCCAATCACTAGCTTTGGTCTATTTTTGTTATGATTAGAAAGATATTCTAAAATATCTATATTTTTGTTTAATTTTAAATTGTACTCGGACAGTTCTTCTTTTTTTATTTTCTCATTTTTGTATTCAGGGTTAAAATCTACAACAGCAGCTGCACAAACAGCTATATCAACAGGTAATAAATTTTGACAAGCATCTAGCATTTGCTGCGCACTTATTACTTTAATAACATTTAATTCTTTGGGATAATTTATATTAGTTGGTCCAGTGATAAGCGTAGTGTCAAATCCAACCTCAAGTAGCTTTTTTGCTATCTCAAACCCCTGTTTTCCAGATGACTCATTGGACAAATAACGAACAGGATCGAAGTACTCTCTTGTTGGACCAGCTGTTACCAGCGCTTTTTGTTTGCTAAACTTTTTATTTTTTTTAACAAAATAATACTCAAGTGTTTTTTCTATTTCATTTATCGAAGACATTTTGCCCTCACCTACCTCACCACAAGCAAGTTCGCCAGAAATAGGTCCAATAAATTTATAATTAAAATTTAATAATTTTTTTATATTGTCCCGCGTTGCTGGATTATTCCACATCTCTACATTCATAGCTGGAACTAGAAAAATATCTTTATTAGATGCAGAGACTACAGTTGAAATAAAATCGTCAGCGGACCCACTCGCTAATCTTGATAATAAATTTGCAGTGGCTGGCGCAATTAAAATAACATCACACCATCGAGAAAGAGCTATATGGTCCATCTCTAATTCATTAGTAATATCAAATTTATTATCATAAACTTTATTTTGGGATAGAGAAGCTATTGATAAGCTTGTAACAAATTCTTTTGCAGATTCTGTTAAGATTGTTTTTATTTCACAATTTTTTTTTTTTAAATTTCTTATTAGATCTAATATTTTATAGGCAGCTATACCTCCAGAAATGATAAGTAGGATTTTTTTATTGTGCAAGCTTTCCATAAAAATTATTTGAATACTAACAAGGCAATTACAGCCACAACTAAAAATTTAATAATAAACGAATTTTTTTCATCCTTGAGTTTGTTTTTTTCCATTTCCAGGTTTTTTGCTATAACAGGATTAGAATTAATAGAGACTGATTTTGTAACGAAAAGCTCTAAAGCTTTTGTGGCTTTATCCATTAGATGAGGAATTTCAGGAAGTCTCTCTATTACCTCTCCAGTAGTACTGATTGCTTGTTCAATTTTAGCTTTTGGGCTCATTTCTCTAGTTAGCCATCCTTCCAGAATAGGCTTGGAAATATTCCATATATTTGCATCTTCATCAAGAGATCTTGCAACCCCTTCAACAACAACCATGTTTTTTTGAAGTAGTAGTAGTTGGGGTTGTGTTGTCATATTAAATTTTTCAGTAATTTCAAAAAGTTGAGCTAATAGTCTTCCAGCCGATATATTCTTAATTGATTGACCAAAAATTGGCTCACCAATAGATCGAAGTGCTTGAGAAAAAGAATCTTTTGACTCATTACTTGGGACCAAGCCAGCTTTAAAATGAACATCGGCAACTTTTTCATAGTCCCTTTGAATGAATCCATAAAGAATATCTGCTAAATATTTTCTATTTTCCTTGTCCAGTCTACCCATGATACCAAAATCAACAGGTATTATATTTCCATCAAGATCGACAAATAAATTACCTTGGTGCATATCCCCATGAAAAAAACCGTCACCAACTGCTTGTCTTAAGAAATTTTGAATTACTGATTTTGCTAGTTCCTTTTTATTAATCTTTGCATCATTAATTTTTTCAATATCCCTTATTGGTATCCCCTCTACTTTTTCCATTGTTAAAACTTTTTTACTGGTAAAGTCCCAGTAAATAGAAGGCACTTTAAAGAACGGGTCGTTTTCAGTATTGTTCTTTAGTTCATTTGCTGCCGCAGCTTCAAATCTTAGATCCATTTCAATACTTGTTATTTCTTTTAATAAATGGACAACCTCAACTAATTTAAGCCTTCTAGTTTTGGGCACAAGCATTTCAGTAAAATATGCAAGTAACATTAATGCATCTAGTTCTTCATTAAATATTTTTTCAATGTTGGGACGAAGAATTTTAATTGCAACTTCTTTTTTATTGTTTTCAATATTTGCGAAATGAACTTGAGCTATTGATGCTGCGGCAATTGGTTGAGATATATTGGATATTTTTTTAAAATTTTCTTCTCCCAGTTCATTTCTTAAGCTTTCTTTTGCTTGTGTTAAGCTAAATGCTGGCATTCTATCCTGAAGTTTTTGAAAGTCTGATGCTAATATTTCTCCGACTATGTCTGGCCTGGTTCCTAAAAATTGTCCTAGTTTAATAAAAGTAGGACCTAATTCTTTAATTGCGTTTATAAATTTTTCATTAGAGGGCAATGTGTTGTCAGAAATTTTTGAATTAATTTTTAGGCCCAGAACTTTAAAAAAAATTTTTATAGATAAAGGAGGGGTATAAATTTCTTCAATATAATCAAGAGCATCAGATTTGGCTAATGATCTTCCTATTTTAAAAAGAGTGTATAATTTTTTAATCATTTAAAATTTCCAGGCAGTATGAATAGAAACAATGCCTCCCATCAAATTTATATAGTTTACATTATTAAATTTTGATTTTTCTAGCATGTTTTTAAACTCATCTTGAGTAAAAAATTTTTGTATACTAGATGTTAGATATTCATAAGGCTTTCTATCCCCTACTACAATTTCTCCTATACTAGGAATAATGCTTGAATAGATTTTGTATAATTCTTTTAATATTGGTTTTTTAATTTTATAAAACTCCAAACACACAAATTTTCCGCCTTTTTTTGTTACACGGTAAGCTTCATTCAAAGCTTTGTGCGTATCATAAGTATTTCTTATTCCGAAACTTATTACATATGTATCGACTAAATTATTTGAAAGTGGAATATTTTCTGCAGTAGAACAAATTTCAATTATTTTTTTATTTTTTTTGAAAAAACTACTACCTTTTTTAAGCATTAGGTAGTTAGGATCTACTCGCATTATTTTTTGATCTGAATATTTATTACAAATTATTTTAGAAATATCTCCTGTTCCAGAAGCCATATCGATAATTAAATCATTTTGTGATGGGTTTATAATTTTAACTAATTCTTTTTTCCATAATCTATGAGATCCAAATGACATTATATCATTCATTAGATCGTAATTATCATGAACTTTATCAAAAACATTTTTAACTATTTTTTTTTTTAATTTAGATGTTTTCATTTTAATATATACAAATATAAAATTAATATTTTTAATACTCTATCTTTATGCCAGAATTACCTGAAGTAGAAATAACAAAAAAAACACTGCAAAAATATGTGAAAAATCAGTATATCCTAGATGTAAAGATTAACAATTATAATTTGAGATATAAAATAGATAAAAATTTTTGTAACAATTTAAAGGGAAGAAAAATTAACAAAATCACCAGAAGATCTAAATATTTAATCTTTCATTTATCTGATAAAAATTATTTTATTATACATTTGGGAATGTCTGGTAGAATATTTATTTCTCAAAAAAAAAATCAAAGACTAAGGTTAGACACTAGTTTTTATTCTACCTCAACTCCCATTACCAAACATAACCATGTTTGCTTTTTTTTTAAAAAAAATATCGTTATTTATAATGATGTAAGAAGATTTGGTTTTATTAAATATTTTAAAAATACAGAATTAGAAAAATCTGCACATTTAAAAAATCTTGGCATAGAGCCTTTATCTAAAGATTTGACCATTTCATACATAAAAAAAAATATTTATAGGTTTGATAAACCAATTAAAAATATTTTAATGGACCAGGCTTTTATTTGTGGCTTGGGTAATATTTACGTTAATGAAATTTTATATTTATCAAAAGTTCATCCTTTAAGAAGATCTAAATCTTTAAATAATTTAGAAATAAAATCCTTATTTTATTATATAAAATTTGTTTTAAAAAAATCTATACGACTTGGCGGTTCTACAATAAGAGATTTTCACAACTCCGAAGGGAAAAGCGGTAAATTTCAAGATACTTTTAAGGTTTACGCACAACAAGGTAAGAGATGCATAAAAAAAAATTGTAAAGGGAGTTATTAAGAAAATAGTTATAGGTGGTAGGGCAAGCTTTTTTTGCGCAAGTTGCCAAAAAGAATAGTAGTTGACCACTTTTAAACCAGCATATATAAGCTACCGCGATTATGGCAAATACTAAATCAGCAAAAAAAAAAACAAGAGTTATCAAGAAAAAAACAGCCATTAATAGAATTCGCATTGGTAAATACAAAGGAGCCGTTACTCAAATAGAAGCGTTCATCAAGAGTGGCGAAAAAGAAAAAGCTTTAAAGTATTTTGATACTTTTCAATCTCAATTAATGAAGGTTTCCAAAAAAGGCTCAATAAAAAGACAGACAGCTTCAAGAAAAATATCAAGAATTTCGAAAAAAATATCGGAATTAAAATAAATTACAAATTTTTCCCAAATAGTAATCAATTTGTTACCTAACAATCTCAAGTTGATAATTTTTTTTGCAAGTTTTATTTACTATAAAGCTAAATAAGATTTTTATAAATTTTTTTTATTTTTATTTTTATGTTTTAAAATTTTTTTTATTTCACTCTTTAGGTGATATTTTTTTTATTTCACTCTTTAGGTGATATTTTTTTTATTTCACTTTTTAGGAGATATTTTTTTTTTTAATTTGTTAAAAAAAATTCTTGCCTTAATATCTTAATTCTGTAAAACAACGCTCTCTTAAAAATATGACAATAATTACAGCATTAAAAGACAATGACAATTTAAAAAAAAATTGGTCAGAGGTTCAGCTTAAATTAAAAGAAGTTTATGGAATTGATGTTTATAAAAGCTGGATTCAAAATGTTGAGGCAAAAGAAATTCACCATAATTCTCTAACTTTAATTGTAAAAACACGCTTTGTAAGAGATTGGATTGTTTCACATTATGCAGATAAAATTTTAGATTTTTTTCAAAAATTAGACAGTTCTGTAACAAGAATACAGTTTGAGATACATGAAAATTTTTATAATGAAAAAAATTCACAAACAAATATCGTAGACTTTGCAACTGGTTCTCAAGTTTTAGACTCTAAAGATTTAGGATATACGGCAAATAGATTGGATCATAGATTAACATTTTCTAATTTCGTTGTTGGCGAGAGCAATCAATTAGTTTTTTCTGCAGCAAAAAGAGTCACTGAAACCCTAGGGCATTACAATCCACTTTTTATTTATGGTTCTGTAGGACTTGGAAAAACTCATATCTTAAATGCAATTGGCAATGAACTGAAAAAAACAGAAAAAAAAATTATATATTTATCTGCTGAGAGATTTATGTATCAATTTGTTAAATCTATAAAAATTAAAGATACTCAAAAATTTAAAGATGCATTCAGAAATGCAGACGTTTTGATATTAGATGATGTTCAATTTATAAGTGGTAAAGAGGTCACTCAGGAAGAATTTTTTTATACCTTTAACAGTCTTATAGAAAATCAATCACAAGTTATTATTTCATGCGACAGATCACCCAATGACCTAGATAGAATTCAAGATAGAATAAAGTCTAGACTATCTGGAGGGTTAGTAGTGGATATACAGCCCCCTGATATCGCCCTGAGACTTCAAATCCTGAAAAATAGATGCAAAGCAGAGGAAGCGTATTTTGGCAAAGAAGTTTTAATTAATGATGATATTCTGAGCTTTATTGCAAATGAATTTAAATCAAGCATAAGAGATATGCTTGGCGTTTTAAATAGAATTATTGCTTCATCAAGAATTCAGAATAAAATACCAACTTTGCAGGATGCTAAATTAATACTTAAAGATCTGCTAAATAATATGCAGTCCGTAGTTACAATTGAGGATATTCAGAAAATAGTTGTAAATTATTATAATTTGTCCATGTCTGATTTTTTATCGTCAAGGAGGTCTAGACACGTGGCAAGACCAAGACAAATTGCAATGTATTTATCAAAAAAATTAACAACAAAATCATTACCTGATATTGGTAGAAAATTCACTGGAAGGGATCATACTACAGTAATTCATGCAATTAAAAAGATAGAAGAGTTGATGGGAGGAGATAAAAAATTTGAGTACGAAGTTCAAGATATAAGCAATAAGATATTAAAAAGTAACTAGATGGAAATTAAAATTGATAGAGATATATTTCTCAAATGCCTTACTCACATACAAGGAGTAGTTGAAAAAAAAAACACATTGCCTATTTTGGCGAATGTATTAATTGAGGCCTTTGAAGATAAAATACAAGTTTCAGCCACTGACCTAGATATAATAATTACTGAAAAAATTGATGCAGAAATTATTAAGCAGGGTTCAACTACTACTACAGCGCAAGTTTTGTATGATTTAGTAAGAAAATTGCCATCTGGATCAAATATTCATTTAAATTTACAAAACGATAAAAGATTAAAGCTTATATCGGGTAAATCAGATTTTAACTTAACCTGCCTACCTGCAAGTGAATTTCCAATTTTAGAAGATTCCATTGAAAATGATTACGTGGAGGTAAAAGCAAAGCATTTGTTAAAATTATTAACCAAAACAAAATTTTCTATTTCGAATGATGAAACAAGGCATTATCTTAATGGAATTTACTTACATAAAAAAGAAGATGAAAATCCTAAATTAGTTGCGGTTGCTACCGATGGACATAGATTAAGTAAAACGCAAATTAGTTTAGAAACAGATAAAAATTTTCATCCGGTAATTTTGCCCAAAAAAACTATATTTGAAATAATTAATATTATAAGTGAAGAATCTGATTCAGTTATAAAAATTGTGTCTGTAAGATCGAAAATTAAGTTTGTTATTAAAGATATAATTCTTATATCAAAAGTTATAGACGGAAAATTTCCAGATTATGAAAGAGTAATACCAACTGATAGTAGAAAAGATGTTAGTGCTAATCTTAAAGATTTTATAAGTGCAGTGGACAGAATTAAATCTTTGTCCATTGATAGAAAAGGCGTAATAAAAATTAATATAGAAAATAACAAGATACGCTTTTTTGTTAATGACTCCTCCTCAGGAGAAGGAATTGAAGAAATCAATTCTGCATATATTGGTGAAAATCTAGAAATAGGGTTTAATTCTGGTTATTTAATGGATATAGCTAATAACATTGAGGATGACAAAATAGTTTTGAAGCCAAAAGATGCAACATCTCCGATAATTATTAAAGATCAAAAAGATTTAGATACCACTTACGTTGTAATGCCAATGCGTGTTATCTAATGAATAATGGCCTTTGTTGAAAAAATAAATATTATAAATTTTAAATCTCATTCCACTTTTCAATCAGAAATTTTAAGCTCTAACGTAGTGGTTTGTGGAAATAATGGAATTGGAAAAACTAATTTATTGGAATCTTTGTCTTTTTTTACAAATTCTAAAGGGATGCGAAGTAATAAGTTAGAAAACTTTTTTCATAACAAAGGGTGAAATAAATACAAAATATTCATTAGTTGAAACTTGGCTTAAGCAGAAAGATTATTCTACAAGCATATCTTTTGAAATTAAAAACGATTTTAATAATATAAATAAAAATTTTTTTATTGATAAAAAAAAAGTATCTAATCAAGAAATTTCAAAATTAGTAAATTTTATTTGGCTTTCTCCTCATATGGATAGAATTATGTATGATGGTAATACAACAAAAAAAAATTTTATAGATAAAATTATATCTAATTTTGATATTGAATTTAAAAAAAGTATTTCTAATTATAAAAAACTTGCTGAAGAAAGATTAGCTTTGTTGCTAAATAATAATGATAATAAGTGGATAAGTATAATTGAAAAAAAAATGTCAATTTTTTTTTTAGATATTTTAAAAAGAAGGAGAGAGAATATATATTTACTAAATGAAATATCTGAGCAATTACTGGATAATTTTAAAAAATTTAAAATAAATATTAATAATAGTTTTGAAAATATTTTAGAGAATCAAGCAAGCTTGTTTAGATAAGATAGTTGAAACAATGTTTAATAATAGATCAATTGATCGTTCGATAAAAAGAAATTCTTTTAGCCCAGGTATTGATCAGGTAAGTTTTTATGATTGTAGCAAGCAGCTTGAATGCGGATTTGTGCTCTACAGGCGAACAAAAATCTATTCTTTTAAGTATAATTTTAGCTTTTGCCTGGATGTATAAAAAAAAAAACGTGCCTTTTATTTTACTCTTTGATGAAATCTCTTCACACATCGATGAAATAAATATTCAAAAATTTTTTTGATGAAGTCGTTAAATTTGAAACACAAGCTTGGTATACTGGAACCAATAAAAAAATCTTTCAACCTATTGAAAATAAAGCTTTTTTTATAGATTTAGTCTAATTGCTTGCTCCTATTTAAGTAAGAAAAATGTTATAAAACAACTTCTTTTTAATTCAAAAAAATGAGCAAAAATTTAGAAAATATAAAAAAAATAGAGTCTTATGGGGCAGACTCTATTAAAGTTTTAAAGGGATTAGATGCTGTAAGAAAAAGACCAGGTATGTATATTGGAGATACCGATGATGGAACGGGTCTTCATCACATGGTTTTTGAAGTAGTTGATAACTCAATAGACGAAGCATTAGCAGGCCATTGTACTAAAATAGATGTGAGTATTAATAGTGATAATACGATCACTGTCTCAGATAATGGAAGAGGAATACCAGTAGATATTCATAAGTCCGAAGGCATTTCAGCAGCCGAAGTGATTATGACTCAGTTACATGCAGGTGGTAAATTTGATCACAACACTTATAAAGTATCAGGTGGCTTACATGGTGTTGGTGTGTCAGTGGTAAACGCACTATCAGAAACTTTACAATTAACTATTTCAAGAGATAAAAAAAAGTATTTTGTTGAATTTAAAAATGGTTTTGTTGTTAAACCCCTTTCACAAATTGGCAATTCAGATGAACGCGGGACAACTATAACTTTTGCTCCTTCAGCTGAAATCTTTAATTCAATCAATTTTGAAACTTCAATACTAGAAAAAAGATTAAAAGAATTAGCATATCTTAATAAAGGGTCTGGAAATTAATTTAGAAGACAAAAGAAAAGCAAAATCTAAAATTTTTAAATTTAAATTTGATGGTGGAATTAAAGAATTTGTTGAAGATATAAATAAAAATAAAGCTAAGATAAAAAATGATTCAGATGAAACCATATTAAATGAGCCAATTTATTTTTCGGGATCAAAAAATGGAATAGAAGTAGAGTGTTCATTGTTATGGAATGCAACTTATAATGAACAGATTATATGTTTTACAAATAATATCCCCCAAAAAGATGGCGGTACGCATTTATTGGGATTTAGAAATGCCATAACGAGATTAGTAAATAAATATGTTTCAGATAATGGTTTGGGCAAAAAAGAGAAGGTAACTATATCAGGAGATGATGTAAGAGAAGGTTTGGTTTGTGTTTTATCTACTAAGGTTCCTGATCCTAAATTCTCTTCTCAAACAAAGGAAAAATTAGTTTCATCTGAAGTTCGCCCAGTCGTTGAAACAATAACAAATGAAAAATTATCGGTTTGGTTTGATAAAAATCAAAAAGAAACAAAAATAATAATTGGAAAAATTATTCAGGCTGCTGTTGCAAGAGAGGTCGCAAGAAAGGCCCGAGAAAGTGTGAGAAGAAAAAGCGCTTTAGACATAACTAGTTTGCCAGGAAAATTAGCAGATTGTCAAACAAATGATAAAGAAATGGCCGAGTTGTTTATAGTCGAGGGGGACTCAGCTGGAGGGTCGGCCAAACAAGCAAGAAATAGGGAGTTTCAAGCTGTATTGCCATTAAGAGGTAAGATTTTAAATACTTATGTAGAGCAGAAAAATGATCCTGGTGAAAAGAAAAAAGTCTTTGCGAAGATGTTATCATCTAATGAGATTATAACTTTAATCAATGCTTTGGGAACAGGTTTTGATCCTTTCGAAATAGATAATTTAAGATATGGTAAAATTGTTATAATGACAGATGCTGATGTTGACGGATCTCATATAAGAACTCTTCTTTTAACTTTTTTTAATAACGAACCATTTAATCAATTGATTAAATCAGGAAGAATTTTTATTGCTCAACCACCATTATATAAAATTACTAAAGGATCAAAATCAATTTATATTAAGAATGAAAAAGCACTAGAAGATTTTGTTATTTCCAATTCTGATGAACTTAAATCCTTAAAAAAAGAATCAGTAAATTTTAAAGAAATTTATGAAATTGAAAAATCAAAATATACATTGCAAAGATTTAAAGGTCTGGGAGAAATGAACCCGGAGGAATTATGGAATACTACTTTAGATCCAAAAAACAACACTCTTTTGAAAGTTAATTATTCATCTTCAAGTGATAAATTGGCAATGATTGGAAATGAAGAGACAGCTCCTTCAGCAGAAGACGTAGAGATATTTGATATATTAATGGGCAATGATGTTTCAAAAAGAAAAGATTTTATCAATACCAATGCAATCAATGTCAATAATTTAGACATTTAGAATGAATTTCAAAAATATTTTTGGATCAAGCCAAGAAAATATTAAACTAGAAACTTTAACCAACATAAGATGGATTGCGATAACAGGGCAGCTGTTTACAGTTTGCTTAGTTTACTTTTATTATAAATTTGAATTTTTATTTTATTGGTCATGTAGCTGCAATTTTTTTATCTATTGTATTAAATATTGTTCTAGAATTTTATAAATTTTACATACAAAGATTAAATAATTTTTGGGCTAGCCTGAGTATTTTGTATGACCTAATTCAATTATCATTTTTGCTTTATTTAACAGGAGGTCTTACAAATCCATTTTCTATTTTAATTTTAGTGCCTACTACAATTGCAGTAACTTTTTTATCAAAAAGGAGCAGCATTATTATTGCTGCAGTATCTATTTTTATGTTGTCAATTTTAGCCATTAAGCACTATCCATTGCCAGGACCAGCTATAGTTCTTCCAAAACATTATCTCATTGGTTTGTGGGCCTCATTAACTATAGGTATTATTTTTCTTGGTAATTATGCATATTCTATAACCATTGAAGATCGAAAAAGATCGAAAGCATTTGATAATTTAGAAAAAGCACTTTCCAGAGAAAGAGAATTAAAGTCATTAGGTGGATTAGCCGCTGCCGCCGCACATGAATTAGCCACACCGCTTGGTACTATTACCCTAGTCATCGAGGACTTAAAAAAACAATTAGGAAAAAATCCTAAATTTAAAAATGATGTAGAATTACTTAATTCACAAATAAAACGATGCAAAGTTATATTAAAGGACTTATCTACGGATCCAAATAAGCAAGACTCTTTTATAGAAAATGTAACTTTAAAAAATTTGATACAGGAAATTATATTTTCTTTTGAAATTCCAAAAAATAAAAATATTAAAATTATAGATAGAGAACTTGGAAAATAATTTTATGGTTACAAGAAAAATAGAACTTATTTATGCAATGAGAAATATTATAGATAATGCAATAAAGTTTGCTGAAAAAAAAATTGAAATTGAATTTCTAAATAAAGATAAAAAAATAGAATTAAATGTAAGCGATGATGGCACTGGTTTTTCACAAGATATTATTCAAAAATTAGGTGAGCCATATGTAAAATCCTCCTTAGTGGCAAAAAATAAAAGAGGTTTGGGATTAGGAATATTTATATCCAAAACCTTATTAGAAAGAACTGGGGCAAAGGTTCTTTTTAAAAAAAGTAATTTGGGGGGTGCTCTTGTTAATATTACTTGGAAAGAAAATAGTTTAAAAATTTAATTTTTTTTATTTACAAATCTATAAGATAAAATTTTATAAGCAAGCTTTGCTGCTAGGAAGTCACATGCATGAAGATTTTTTTTTGGCGCTAGTTCATTTATATCTGCACCAACAATGTTAGAATTTTGAGAAGCTATTTTTAATATTTTAATTGCATCACTCCATAATAGCCCTCCTGGTTCTGGAGTGCCAGTTGCAGGTATTAAACTAGAGTCAAAACCATCAATATCAAAAGTTATATAAACATTTTTGTTTTTAATTAATTTTTTAAATAAATTTAAATTCCATTTTTTCATATCTTTTCCCCAAAAAATTTTCATTTTTTTTGGAATAGTCTGATAATATTTATATTCTTCAAAACATAGATTTCTAATTCCAAAAGAAATAATTTCAACATTGGGAAAATCAAGACACCTTCTCATAGCTGACGCATGGGAGTATTTTTCTCCCTCGTATCCATCTCTTAAATCTGCATGAGCATCAAACTGCAAAACAGTAATTTTTTCGTATTTCTCTGAGAATGCCCTCACAATTCCTGGGGTAATAGAGTGTTCACCGCCAAATATAAGTGGAAATTCTTTTTTTTCTAAAACTTTTTTTATAATCAATGTTAATTGATCAAGAGCATCTTTTAATTTTTTTTTGATTGAAAATGGTTTTAGTGTTTTAATTTGAAAACTTTTATAAGTTTCTTCAAGCAATTCTTCATCAAATAATTCAACTTGATGAGACGCTTTAATCATGGCTTTTGGTCCATATTTGGTTCCAGAGCCATAACTAACACTTTTCTCCAAACCAAATGGAATTACACAAACTTTATTTTTAGAGGATGTTTCTTTTGGTAGTCCTAAAAAACCAGACAAGGAATTATAAAAAATCATTTACTAAAAATTTTAGAAAAATTTCTTCTTTGTCTGTTTTTCCAATTCATACGATGATAAGCATCGCTTGCGATTAAAGGTAATACACTTGTAGCTTCTGCAAAAACCATTTGTTCTTTAGAAGTGTCGACTTTACCCCATGAGCTAGCTTCTTTTAACGTTGAGCTACTGCAGGCTCCATCACGAGAGTCGGCAACAGTAATTTGAATAGCATATTTATGCATTTCAACGTTTTTTCCCAAAAGTTCAGCACATATAACCGTATCTTGAATAAAGTTTTTTGGAACTCCACCTCCAACCATAAATAGTCCTGAGTTTTTTGATTGTATTTTGATTTCAGTAAGTTCTCTAAACTCTCTTATTGAATCTATGGTTAAATAATTATTGGGGTTTTGTTCTTGATGCATTACCAATCCAAACCCAGCCGAACTATCTGTGAACGCAGGACAGAAAATTGGCACACCATGATCATAAGCAGTTTCTATTAATGATCCTTTTTTCTTAGAATTTTTTTTTAAATATTTTCCTAACTCCCATATAAATTCACGAGAAGTATGAGGTTTGGCGAGGTAAAGAATTGGCTACATCACAAATAGTTTTGTCACAAGATTGTAGTTCATCTTCATCAATATAAGTATCGTAGATTCTATCAATATAATTTTCTCTTAAAACGTTATCGTCTTGAAACTGATTACCTTGGTAATGTTTAAAGCCTAGTGCTTCAAAAAAATCCATATCGATAATAGAGGCACCAGTGGAAACAATGGCATCAACCATGTTGTATTTAATTAGGTCAGAATAAAGCTGCATACAACCACCTGCAGAAGTTGATCCAGCTAGAGTTAGAAAAATTGTGCAATCTTTATCATTTACCATCTCATTAAAAATTTTAGCTGCGTTTCCTGTTTCTCTGGATGTGAACGACATTTTTGACATTGAATCAATGATGGGTCTTGCATCAAACGAAGTAATATCAATATGTTCAACAGGAGTAGTTAAAAAGCTAGATTTATTGTGTCCCATATTGTTTAAGTAGTTTTAGGCAACAAGATAGTTGCTGTTATTCTCTTCTTCGAAAATAGACATGATTGGCTTATCATACACTTCGTGAATCTCATTAGAATAAAATCCGTTAAATTGTGTTCTTAGACTAATTCCATAAGCGCCTAGTTGACCTATTTCCACGTAATCTCCCTCTTTAATATTATTAGGTAATAAGAATGGTCCTTTCATAAAATCAATTCCATCACAAGTTGGACCATAAAAACTAAATGGTGTTAGTCTTTTAGAAAAAGATTTTTCTATTTGAATCATTCTAGTCGGAAAAATAAAGTTAGGAGTTCCAGCATCAAATAATGATCCATAGGTTCCATCATTAATGTACAAAATTTGTTTTTTTCTTAGTTCGACTCTAACAACTGTTGAGCCACTTTCTGCAACCAGTGCTCTTCCTGGTTCACAAATTAGCTTTGTAGTTTCAGGTAAATTAAGTTTAGCAAATGCATTAGAAATTTCTCTTATATATTCTGCAAGTGGTCTTGGGTATAAATCAGGATAAGTGGAAGGAAAACCACCTCCGACGTTAATAATATCTGGATTAATTTCCGCTTTTTTAATTAGTGTTCCAATATCTTTAATTGCTTTTGCGTATGAAATTGGATGCATACATTGAGATCCAACATGAAAACTCACACCAACTTTATAAGCAACTTCTTTTGCATTTTTTAATAAACTTACTGCTTCAGATATCGAAGCACCAAATTTTTTTGACAAATCGATTTCAGCATGTTCATTTGAAATTGCAATCCGCAAATATAAAGTTAGATCTTTTGCATGTTGAGTGACTTCTAGAATCTTTTCTAATTCAAATTTACTATCAAAAGAAAAATCTTTAACACCATAATTAAAATATGCCTCGTAAATACTTTCTTTGCTTTTCACCGTATGCATAAAATAAGCCTTTGCTTCTGGCAAAACTCTTTTTACTAATTTTATTTCTTCTAGAGAGGCTGTATCAAAATTGGTTACACCACTTTCAAAAATTGTTTTTAAAACTTGTTCATTGGAATTGCACTTAACTGCGTAAAGAGTCGTGCCCGGAAAATTTTGAAGAAACCACTTAGAGGCTGTTTGAATGCTTTCTTCTCGTATGCAGTAAACTGGATTTACTGGTCTTGTAGTTTTGACCAACTCGTCAACAGACTGAAATTTTGCCATCTCATAAAACCTCTCGTTAGTTACTAGTCAGCTATTTAATTTTATATAAAAAAGCCATCTTGATTCCGCAATTAAGGTTATTTTGAATTAATGTAAAGATAAAAAATACCCACAAACATATTTTAAAATTTTTTATCTTTCAGAGCAACCTCTGATTAAGAGTTGCAAAATTTAACCTTGAGATTGAAAAATTTCTGCCTATATTAGACTTGTGAAATTAAACAATAATTCCTTAAAAATAAGCGATTTTGAAGACACTAGCCTACTCATAGTTGATGATGATGATCCATTTAGACTAAGGCTTGGAAGGGCTATGGAGGCAAAAGGATTCAAGCCTTTATTGGCGAAAGGAGTCGAGGAAGCTAATTTGCTAGTAAAAAAAAGGCCACCAGCCTTTGCTGTAATTGATTTAAGACTTTTAGATGGTAATGGGCTTGATGTTGTTGATGAAATTCACCGAATCAAAAAAGATAGTAGAATAGTAATGTTAACCGGATATGGCAATTTACCTACAGCTGTAGCAGCAGTTAAGGCAGGCGCAATTGATTATATTTCTAAGCCTGCTGATGCTGAGGCAGTAGAGGCAGCCTTGTTGGCTGCACCAGATAAAAAAGCAGCTCCTCCTGAAAATCCAATGTCAGCAGATAGAGTTAAGTGGGAACATATTCAGAGAGTTTTTGAACTTTGTAATAGAAATGTATCTGAGACAGCTAGAAGATTAAAGATGCATAGAAGAACTTTGCAAAGAATTCTTTCAAAAAGATCACCTAAATAAATTTATTAAATAAATTCGAATTATTTGTTTTAAAATAGTGTGAGTTTATAAATAGATTTTTATTTTTACCTTTTATTTTATGAGTTATACGAAAATAGTTTTTTGTTAGCCAATAAATATTCGTTACGTAGGTATCCCTTAAACAATAGTAAAAAGAACTCTTTGGGAAAAAATTTAATTCAAATTTTTGGAATAATTTTCCACAATTTGGACCCGTATTAAAAAAAAAAAGTATTTTGCTTTTTGTTATTTTTATTAAATATTCATTATAACCAGAAATTATATTTTGGTTATGAATAGTTAGGAACTTTTCGTTTATAATTATTTCTGAATTTTTATTTTTTGATATTTTTGCATATCCTTGAGCACTTGTGGCGGCTGACACCTTTCTATTAATTTTCCAGATGCCATTTATATTATTGATAAAATTCAAAAATTTAAATTTTATTAGAAATGAATTTTCGGTAGCTTATTAACTTAGGAATAAAAATAGCTAATAAAGCTATTTTAAAAACTTCGGCCAATACAAAAGGAACTAAATCCCCATTCCAGTAGTGGCTTGTCAAAACCAAATAATATTCCTAACCAAGTTAATCCTAAAATATAAACTGGTGACAAAGCAACAATTAATAAAAAAAATCTGATTGGTAATGAGTGGTTAAAATTTATATTTCCAGCAAGATATGCGCTCGTAACATATCCAAGCAAGTATCCTCCCGTTGGTCCTATAACATAGGTAATGCCAATTCCTTTTTCTGGAGTTCCAGCAAATACTGGCAATCCTATTAGACCTTCAAATATATAGCTTATTAACGCTATTGATCCAAATCTTGGTCCTAATGTTATTCCAATTCCTAAAACAATAAATGTCTGCATTGTCATTGGAACAGGATAAAATGGTATTTTTATTTTTGATGAAATAGTAAGGAGGCATGTTGAAAAAAATATCAACAAAATAGTTAAAACTATTTTATTAAGTGTAGTTTTTTCAAAAGTTTTATAATTAGTTATTTTCATTTGTTATTTTAATAAATACATCCTCTAAGTCAGCATCTTCTGTCATTATATCCTCAATTTCAAGGCCTTTTTCTTTAATTTTTAGGATAATGTTTTCAATATTTATCTATAGTTTTGTCATATTTTATAGAAATTTCATTATTCTTGGAATATTCAATTGCAAGATGGTTATCTAATTTTTCTCCAATATTTTTAAAATTTTTTATTTTAAATTTTACTTTTTTTAGATGAATTTCAGCTAGTAAATTTTCTGTTTTGTCCAGCTGTTACTATTCTTCCATGATTAATAATTGCTATTCTATCACAAAGATCCTGGGCTTCTTGAAGATAGTGAGTTGTTAAAATAATAGTAACACCTTGCCTATTCAATTCTTTAATATTTTCTAAAAGTTTTTGTCTCAAGTCAACATCTACCCCAGCTGTCGGTTCATCTAAAATTAAAATTGGTGGTTGATGAACCATGGCTTTAGCAACTAATAATCTTCTTCGCATTCCTCCCGATAGAGATCTCATGTAAGCATTAGCTTTATCGGCAAGATTAGTTAGTTTAAGAATTTGATCAGTAATTCTATCTTTTTTAGCAACGCCATACATTCCAGCTTGAATATCTAGTAATTTTTTTGGAGTAAAAAATGGATCAACATTTACCTCTTGCGGAACAACACCAAGAGAAGCTCTTACTTGCCTAGGATTTAAATCAAGATCAAATCCCCAAACATTCACATATCCCTCAGTTTTAATTACAGTTCCTGCCAAAATGTTTATTAAAGTAGATTTTCCAGCTCCATTGGGTCCTAATAAGCCGAAATATTTCACCTTGCTTAACCTCAAGCGTAATGTCTGATAATGCCTTTAAAAATTTATTATTCTTTAATTTATAAATTTTACTGAGGTTTGATATTTTTAAAGCTATTGAATTATTCATGAAGTAATATTTGTATTAATACTGAATTATTTCTATAAAAGAAATTAGTTTTATGCCCAGCACTAAAAAACATATTTATCTTATAGATGGCTCTGGTTATATCTTCCGAGCTTATTATGCTCTTCCTCCTTTAACTAGAAAAAGTGATGGAATGCCAGTTGGTGCGGTTAGTGGTTTTTGTAATATGCTTTATAAATTCTTGGAAGAGGCAAGATCTCTAGACAAAGCAGATAGACCAACACATTTGGCAGTTATTTTTGATAGCGCCAGAAAAAATTTTAGGAATGAGATTTATAAAGATTATAAAGCCAATAGACAAGAAACTCCGCAAGATTTAATTCCTCAATTTAATTATATTAAAAAAGCAGTTGAGGCGTTTAATCTACCTAGTATTGAACTACTGAACTACGAGGCTGATGATATAATTGCAACCTATAAAGAACAGGCTTCCATACAAAATATCAAAGTTACCATAATTTCCTCAGATAAAGATCTTATGCAGTTAGTTGATGATAATACTTTCATGTTTGATGCGATGAAAGATCGTTTTATTGGCAGGGAGGAAGTAAAAGAAAAGTTTGGTGTTTATCCAGAAAAAGTAATTGATGTTCAGTCTTTATCAGGAGATTCTTCGGATAACATACCAGGTGTTCCAGGAATAGGTATTAAAACTGCAGCAGAGTTAATAAATGAGTATGGTAGCTTAGAACTACTTCTAGATAATGCATCTAAAATCAAACAACCAAAAAGAAGACAAACTCTTTTAGATAATCAGGACAAAGCTTTAATAAGCAAACAGCTTGTAACTTTAAAAAAAGATGTTCCAATTAAAAATACAATAGATGAATTTTTACTTAAGCCCATAAATTCTGAGAAAATTTTAAAATTTTTACAAGAGATGGAATTTACTAGGCTATTTAATCGTTTACAGGCAGATTATGGCAGTCTTGGCTTGAATAATGAAGCTAGTCTAGAAAAAAATTTAAGCAAAAAAGAAATTATTAATAATGTTTTATCACCAGATATTAAAAAACATAAAAATAATTTTTCTCTTATTTTAGAAGAGGAGCAATTAAAAAAAATTCTAGATCAATGCGATGAAAAAGGATTCTTTGCAATTGATACAGAGACAAATTCACTAGATATAATGGTTGCTGACTTGATAGGCGTTTCTCTTTCATTCAAAGCAGGAGAGGCATTTTATATTCCTATAGGACACAAAAATAAAACAGATCCTATGGTAAAAAAACAATTAAAATTAAATAAAGTAATTTCCATTTTAAAGCCATTTTTAGAGGATCCTACTATTAAAAAAATAGGTCAAAATATAAAATATGACTATAGAATTTTTTTAAAGCATGGAATTAAAATGAATTCTATAGAAGATACGATGCTTATGTCTTACTCCTTAGATGCTGGTAAAAATAGACACAATATGGATTTACTATCAGAAATACATTTAAACCATAAGACAATTTCTTTCAAAGATGTTGCCGGCATTGGAAAATCCCAAGTTACTTTCGATTATGTTGATATAGAGCAGGCAAAAAATTATGCCAGTGAAGATGCAGATATTACTCTTAGATTATATGAATTTTTTCAAAAACGATTGTTTGGAGAAAATGTTTTGAGCGTATATGAGAACTTCGAAAAACCATTAGTGCAAGTCTTATCTTCAATGGAAAACAATGGCATAAAAATTGATCAAACTATTTTAAAAAAATTATCGGAGAAATTTGAAGTTGAAATTAAATCTTTAGAAAAAAAAATTTTTAAAATTGCAGGACAAGAGTTTAACATTGGATCACCAAAACAATTAGGAGATATTATTTATGATAAGTTAAAAATAGCAGGAACTAAAAAAACTAAAAAAGGAAACTTAGCAACCAATGTTGCTGTGCTAGAAAATCTTGCTGAGCAAGGTCATGAATTTCCTAAACTAGTTTTGAGCTGGAGGCAAAAATCAAAATTAAAAAATACATACACAGATACTTTACCAACCTTTGTGCACAGCAAAACTAATAGAGTTCACACATCTTTTTTATTAGCAGCTACTAACACAGGTCGGCTTGCAAGCGCCAATCCTAACCTTCAAAACATACCGATTAAAAATTCAGAAGGTAGAGAAATTAGATCTGCTTTTGTTGCAGAAAAAGGATTATCTCTTATTTCAGCTGATTATAGTCAGATTGAAATGAGAATTTTATCTCATATGGCTGATGTAAAAGAACTAAAAAAAGCTTTTTTAAATAAAGAGGACATACATAATTTAACGGCGAGTCAAATATTTGGAGTTTCAAAAAATAAGATAGATGAGGATATGAGAAGAAAGGCCAAAGCAATTAATTTTGGTATTATTTATGGAATATCTTCGTATGGTTTAGCAAAGCAAATTTCAGTCAGTAATTCAGAAGCTGAAAATTTTTTAAAATCTTATTTTTCAAAATTTCCAGAAATCAGAGACTATATGAGTGAAACAATTAATTTTTGCAGAAAAAATGGATATGTTAAAAATTTATTTGATAGAAAATGTCATTTTCCCAATATAAATGATAAAAATCATACTTTACGAACATTTCAAGAGAGGGCATGTATCAATGCCCCTATCCAAGGAACGGCTGCTGATCTTTTAAGACTAGCAATGATTAAAATAAATAAGAAAATTGAAACAAAGTTAATTAATGCAAATTTATTGATACAGGTTCATGATGAACTTTTATTAGAGTGCAGAGACAAAGAAGAGGTATCTGTAAAAAATCAAATTTCGCATGAAATGGAAAATGCATCTGAACCTTTAATTAAATTTAGTATTCCTCTTACAGTTGATATAAAAAGTGCCAAAAATTGGAGTGAAGCACATTAATTTCTAGTCTTTTTTTTGACTTTTTTTGATAATATTAACCCTTAAATATGAATAAAATAATTGCTTTAGTTGATGACGATAGAAATATTTTAACCAGTGTTTCTATGGCTTTAGAAAATGAAGGATTTAAAGTTCAAACTTATTTAGATGGTGAAAGCGCCTATATAGGAATAACTCGGACACCTCCAGACCTGGCTGTTATTGATATAAAAATGCCAAGAATGAATGGAGAGGAGCTTTTAAAAAAGCTAAGAAAAAAAACAGATATACCAATTATTTTTCTGACATCAAAAGATGAAGAGGTAGATGAGTTACTAGGTTTAAAATTAGGTGCAGATGATTTTGTAAAAAAATCTGGTGGCTTTTCAATCAAAGTTTTAATTGAAAGAATAAAAGTTCAGTTTAGAAAAAAAGAAAATAATATAGTTGTAAATAAAAATATCATACAGCAAGGCAAATTAATATTAGATCCTGAACAATTGGAGTGTACTTGGGACAATCAACCATTGCCCGACAAATTAACTACCACTGAGTTTCAAATAGTATATGAATTAGCAAAAAGACCAGGGGTCATTAAAGAGAGATCTCATTTAATGACCATTGCTTATAGAGAAAATAATGACATTGAAGACAGAACTATCGATAGTCATGTAAAAAGAATTAGAAAAAAATTTAAAAAAATTGATAAAAATTTTTCAGCTATTGAAACAAGATATGGAAGTGGTTATCGTTGGAATGTAGGTCAGTAATGATTTCAAGGCTCTTATCATCTAGGTCCTTGCTTACTCAATTTTTAGTTTTTAATTTTTTAATTTTTACTATTCTTAGTTTTTTTACTTTTTTATATTTAAAAGCTATAGAACCGGAACTAATATCACAGAGATCAAGTCAGCATCTTAAAGTTATTAAAAATATTGAAGCTAATTTAAATATTCAAAAAACTAATATTGATGGTAAAAGTTTAAAAGAGTTTTTAACAAGATCTAAATTTTTATTAGATGAGGTTGATCAAATACGTTTTTTAAATAAAGAAAAAAAAGTTTTATTTGACTCAGTTTTTTTAGATTTAGAGGAAGGTGTATTTTCTCAATCTTTAAAAATTGAACAATTAAGTTTAAAAAATCAAATTCAGGAAGAAGAAAAATTAACAACAGAAATACCAAGAAAAGAGTTTTTTAATGAAAATTTCTTTCAACTTCAAATTTCTAAATTAAGCGAAAATAATAATTTTAGTGCACCAGAGGTTGTAAAAAAAAATTTTATAGTACACACTTTTTCAAACATTTTACTTGAAAATAATGAGCAAGTAATAATTGCCATTTCTGAAATTTCAAATGAAATAATGTTAGCAGTTGAAGAGAGAAAAAACTTTGTAATTCGATCAGTATTTGTGGCTACTATTATTATTTTGATTTTCTCTCTTTTTTTAAATGCATACATAATCAAGCCAATTAGAGAATTAAACATTTTTGCAAACCAAGCATCTCCCGAAAGAAAAAAAATTAATCCTATTAATAAATTGCAAAATAGAGATGATGAAATTGGAAATTTATCTCGCTCCTTAAATGAAATGACGGATGTATTGTATAATAGAATAGATTTAGCTGAACGATTTGCCTCAGATCTTACGCATGAAATTAGAAATCCCCTTGCCTCTTTAAAGGGTGCTTCCGATTTGCTTAATAATACTAAGGATAGTGTAAAAAGATCAAAGTTGTTAAAAATAATTTCCAATGATGTAAGTAGAATTGAGAGATTAATAACTGATTATTCCCAGGTGCTTAAAGATGAAGCAACCCAATCAAGATCTATACCCAAAGAATTTGATTTAATTATTATGATAAAAAGCGTGATTGAAGACTTTAACACAGACGTCAAAACTTTATCCAAGAATATATCTATTCAATTTAAAAATTTATCAAAATTAAAATCAGCAAAAATTTTTGGAATTGAAAGTAGAATTGAACAAGTTGTGGCAAATGTTTTGGAAAATGCTATTTCCTTTAGTCCTAAAAGGGGGGCTGTAAAAATTTTACTTTTTCAAAAAGATAAGAAATTACAAATTCTTATTAAAGACAGTGGGCCAGGTTTTGATAAAAATAATTTAGATAAAATTTTTGAGAGATTTTATAGTGATCGTCCAGATGATAGTTCAGTTGAACATTCTGGCTTGGGTTTAAATATTGTTAAAAATATCATAGACTCTCACAAAGGAACGATCGAGGCTTATAATTCTAAATCAAAAGGTAAAGGAGCAATTATTGATATTACTCTTCCTCTACTAAAGTAATTGATTTGCTACAACTAAGTTGTTAAAGAATTACAAACATAATGGATTATAAAGTTAAAGATATTGCATTGGCAGAGTATGGAAATAAAGAGATTTCTCTTGCGGAAACAGAAATGCCTGGATTAATGGCTTTAAGACAAGAATACAAAGATAAAAGTCCTCTAAAAGGAGCAAATATTCTTGGGTGTTTGCACATGACCATTCAAACAGCAGTTTTAATAGAAACCCTTGTTCATTTGGGAGCTACCGTAAGATGGTCTTCATGCAATATATTTTCGACACAAGATCATGCGGCTGCAGCCATTGCTAAAAAGGGCATTCCTGTTTTTGCCTGGAAAGGTGAAACTGAGGAAGAGTATTGGTGGTGCATAAAGCAAACAATTGAAGGAAATGCAAATTGGAAACCAAATATGATTTTAGATGATGGAGGAGATCTTACAGCATTAATGCACAAAGATTACTCTCATTTATTAAAGTCAGTCAAAGGTGTTTCAGAAGAAACAACCACGGGTGTTTTGGCACTAAAAAAAATGGAAGCTCAAAAAAAATTATTAATTCCTGCAATTAACGTAAATGACTCAGTTACAAAATCAAAATTTGACAATTTATATGGTTGTAGAGAAAGTTTAGTTGATGGGATCAAAAGAGCCACAGATGTAATGATGTCAGGAAAAGTAGCAATTGTTGCTGGATTCGGAGATGTTGGAAAAGGAAGCGCCGCTTCACTTCGACAAGCAGGAGCGAGAGTAATGGTGACTGAAACAGATCCAATTTGTGCATTACAAGCTGCCATGGAAGGTTATGAGGTTGTTTTGATGGAAGAAGCTATAGCAAATGCAGACATTATTGTTACTGCAACTGGCAATAAAGATATTGTGACTGCTGATCATATGAGACTTATGAAAGATAGAGCAATTTTATGTAACATTGGACATTTTGATAATGAAATTCAAGTTGATGCATTAAAAAATTATAAATGGAATGAAATTAAACCACAAGTTCATGAAATAGAATTACCAAGTAAAAAAAGAATAATTTTATTAGCCGAGGGAAGACTTGTTAATCTTGGTTGCGCTACAGGGCATCCAAGTTTTGTCATGAGCGCATCATTTACAAATCAAGTTATTGCCCAAATTGAATTATGGAATAATAGTGATAAATACGAAAATAAAGTTTATGTTTTACCAAAGCATTTAGATGAAAAGGTTGCATACCTTCATTTAGAAAAAGTTGGGGCAAAATTAACGAAACTTAGTAAAGAACAGGCTGATTATATAAGTGTATCACCTCAGGGACCGTTTAAGCACGATAATTATAGATATTAAATAAAATGGAATTTATTTCCATAAAGCAACTCCAGTCGTTTGCTAAAAAAGTATCAAAAAAAATTAAAGTTGGAGATTCAATTTATTTGCATGGAGATCTTGGCAGTGGCAAAACTACTTTTGCTAGATTTTTGATAAATTCAATTCAAAGCAACAATAAAGTTAAAAAAGATGAGGTATTGAGCCCAACTTTTACTCTAGTTCAGTATTATAATATTAAAAAAATACCTATCGCACACTATGATTTGTATAGAATAAAGAAAAAAAAAGATTTATTTAATTTAGGTCTTTTTGAGCAGGAAGATTCTTTTATAAATATTATTGAATGGCCTGAATTAATTGAAAACAAAAACATAGATAGAATAGAAATTTTTTTAAAATATACAAAAAACCAAAAGTTAAGAAAATATTATGCAAAGTATTTTGGAAGATTTAAAAAAAAATAAGTTTGAAAAAGTTGCGGGGGATGCTTCTTTTAGAAAATTTTATAGGATTAAGTTAAATGATAAAAATTATATTTTAATTTATTGTTCTAAAGAAAAAAAAAATAATTTAGAAAATTATTCTAAAGTAAATTTTTTTTTATTAAAAAATAGAATATTAGCACCTAGTTTATATAAAATTGATCCAAAAAAAAATTACATGATCATTGAAGATTTTGGACCAAAAACTTTTTTTACTATTATTAACAATAAAAAAAATAAATTAAATTACTATAAAAAAATCATAGATTGTTTAATAAAAATACAATCTATTCCTTTTAATCAAAGTTTAAAAAGAAATATTAATAAACAATATAATAACAAAATATTGCTCAAAGAAAGCAATCTTTTTTTTGAATGGTATGTTCCAAAATTCATTTCGCAAAAAAAGGAAATAAAAATTTTTAAAAAAAAAATTAATAAAATTTTATTAAAATTATTTAAAAAATTATTTTTTCAAAATAAATTTTTTGTGCATAGAGATTTTCATGTTTCTAACTTAATGTCTGTTAAAAATAAAATTGGCGTTATAGACTCACAGGATGCTTTAATAGGAAATCCTTCTTATGATCTTGTATCACTTATTGACGATGTAAGAATTAAAACAAATGGTAAATTAAAAAAACAAATTTATGATTATTATTTGCTTAAATCTAACAAAAGTATTAAAAAAAATAAAAAATTCTTTAAAGATGATTTTGATATCTTGTCAGTTCAAAGAGGTCTTAAAATTTTAGGAATTTTTAGCAGATTATACTTAAGAGACGGAAAAAAAAGTTATTTAGCTTACATCCCTTACATGTGGAACTTATTACACAATCGGTTAAAAAATCCTTTGTTTAATGAGTTAAATGATGTTCTCAATTATTATATTCCAAAATCAAAAAGGGTATAGTTCATCATGAAAATTAACAAAGCTATGATTTTAGCTGCAGGATTTGGTAAGAGGCTCTTGCCACTCACGAAGCAAACGCCTAAGCCACTTCTAGAGCTTAAGGGTAAGAAATTACTCCAATACTCTATAGAATTTTTATTAAGTAATAAAATTAATGATATTATTATTAACACCCATTATCTTTCTAAACAAATTGAAGATTTTATTCATCATAATTTTCCTAAAATAGTCATTTCTTATGAGAAAAATATTCTCGATACAGGTGGAGGTATAATGAATGCAATTTCTTTTTTTCAAGGTGAAGACTTCTTAGTTTTAAATAGCGACACTGTCTGGACCCTTCGTTATCAAAAAGAATTATCTAGACTTATTGAAATTTTTGAAAATGGAAAAAGTAAAGCAGCCTTACTACTTGCCAAGAAAGAAAATAGTTTTGATCCAAATTTTATGGGAGACTTTGATTTAGATAATAAAAATTTTATAACAAAAAAAAATAAACAATATATTTTTACAGGATGTCAATTATTAAATCCAAATATTTTCGAAAATTATAAAAAAAAAATATTTTCCATGAATGAAATTTGGCAAGATTTGATAGCAAAGCATTCCTTAAATGGTTTTCTTTCAGAACAGAAATTTTTGCATGCTACTGATTTAAATATTTTTAATAAACTAAATAATTCAAAGATTATTGATTTGTAATAATTTCTTTTGCCCTTGATTTATCGAGATATTGAAAACTTTGAATTTTATTTTTTTGCATTTTGATAAAAATAGGGTTACCAGTTGGTATTTCTAACTTTGTTATCATATTATCAGAAATATTAAAAATTTTTTTACAGATAGCTCTAAGACTATTCCCATGAGCTGAAACTAAAATATTTTTTTCATTTTTTAATAATATTTCAATTTCTTTAATATAAAAAGGAACAGCGCGATTATAAGTATCTAGCAAGGATTCGGTATCTGGAATTAAAGCTGAATCAATGGTTTTATAAATTGGATTGTGTATTGGATGATTAGGATCATTTTTATCTAATTTTGGTGGCTGGGTTGCATAGCTTCTACGCCATGTCATGACCTGTTCTTTTCCATGCTTCAACTCAGTTTCAGCTTTATTAAGTCCTTGCAATCCACCGTAATGCCTCTCGTTCAGCTGCCAAGCTTTAATAGTTTTAATATTAGCTTGATTTATTTCATCAAGAATAATGCTTAGAGTATTTATTGCCCTTTTTTGAAATGATGTAAAAGCTAGATCAAAATTGATTTCCAGATTTTTAATTAATTGCCCTGATTTTTTTGCTTCTTGTTTACCTAATTCAGTAAGATCAGCATCATACCATCCAGTAAATCTATTCTCTAGGTTCCACTGGCTTTGACCGTGTCTCACTAATATTAAATTTGCCATTTTAATGGTTTTATTTATTGTATTATAAAAAATGAGCAACATAAAACTTGTTTATATTACTTGTAAAAATGTAACAGAAGCTAACGACATAGCAAAAAAATTATTAGAGAATAGATTAATTGCTTGTTCTAATATTATTTCAAATACTACTTCTTTTTTTAAGTGGAACAACAAACTAAAAAAAACTAGAGAAAGTATATTAATAGCTAAAACTATCAAAAAGAAAAAAATGAAAATTATTGATATGGTAAAAAAAAATCATTCTTATGTGAATCCATGTATTATTTTTTTTGATGCTGAGAGTGGCAGTGAACTTTTTTTTAATTGGATTAAAAAATGTTTAAAATAAATTTTTGTAAATTTCTTTTTTTTCTTAATATTTTTTTCTTAAGCTTAATTTCTTTGTATCCTGGAAATCTTATTGGATTAATTTTTTTCGGTGATGATACAACTTTACCAGGTTCTGATAAATTGCATCATTTTTTGTCTTATCTGATTTTAAGTATATTAGGATCATTAGCATATTATGAAAAAAAATTTTTTTATAAATTATTGATTTTTTTAATATTAGTTGGCTTTCATTTAGAATTATTTCAAATTTGGATACCAAATAGATATTTTGAATTTTTAGATATTTTTGCTAATTTATTTGGTATAATTGTGGGCATGTATAGTTTTAAATTATTTAAGATAAAATATGACAAAATTTGAAGATAGAGAAAAAGGATTTGAAAAAAAATTTATTCTAGATGAAGAGTTAAAATTCAAAATAGAAGCAAGAAGAAATAAATTAATTGGCGAGTGGGTTTCAAGCATTCTTGGCTTCAATGAAAATCAAAAAGAATTATATATTCAAGAGGTTATTGTTTCAGATTTTAAAAAAGCAGGAGATGAAGATGTTTTTGAAAAAGTAAAACATGATCTTGAAGGTAAGAATATAAGCGATGAAGACATTAGAAAAAAAATGAATGAATGTTTTGATCAAGCAAAATTATCCTTAAAATAAATTAAATTAATAATTAAAATTATTAATTCCATGCTTTATAGTGAAGCCATGATTCGCTATAAAAATATTACTAGCTTTATTTTTATTGGCTTTTTACTTTCAGGGTGTGTTTCTATTCCTAAAAATGTTTCAAATGTGTGCGAAATTTTTTCTGAAAGATATTTTTGGTTTAAAAGTGCCCTTGCTACTGAAAAAAAATGGGGAGCCCCCATTGAATTGCAAATGGCTATTGTTAAAAGAGAAAGTAGTTTTGATTGGCTAGCCAAACCAGAACGAACCAAAATTTTTAAAGTAATTCCTTGGACTCGGCCCTCCAGCTCTTTTGGCTACTCACAGGCAGTTGATGGGACTTGGGACATGTACAAAAAAGATACAGGTAATGACTTTGCATTAAGAACTTCTTTTGGAGATTCATCAGATTTTATCGGATGGTATGTTCATAATACTTACAAAAGATTAAAAATAAGTAAAAAAGACTATTATAGGCAATATATTGCTTATCACGAGGGATGGAATAATTACAAAAACTATAAGCAAAAACCTAATGTTGTATCTTACGCAAGAGAAGTAAATAACCAGGCCAAGAAATATAAGAGGCAGCTGGATAAATGCAAATCAAGTTTGGATAGAAATAAATATATCTTATTTTAGTGAGAAGACTTAAGTTGTTTTTCTAATTCAATATCAATTGCATCAATACGCTGGGTATTTTTTCCTATCATTAGATAAACTACAGGTATTACATATAATGTGAAAAAAGTAGAAAATATCATTCCTGAAAAAATCACTACACCAATGGTCAATCTGCTTGCCTCACCCGGTCCTGATCCTAAAATTAAAGGAAGCACACCTACAATAGTTGATAATGAGGTCATTACAATTGGTCGTAATCTAATTTTACATGAGTTAATAATTGCTTTTTGAATATTTTGTCCTTCAATACGAAGCTGATTTGCAAACTCTACTATCAAAATACCATTTTTTGCAGCTAGTCCAATTAATATAATTAAACCAATTTGGCTATAAATATTTAGTGAGCTTCCAGCAACAAGTATTCCTATAATTCCTCCAAAAATTGCAAGTGGAACGGTTAACATAATAGTAAATGGATGTACCCAACTTTCAAATTGTGCAGCCATAGAAAGATAAGCAGTTAAGAGAGCTAAAGCAAAAATTAAATAGATTCCTAAGTTAGTTTTCTTATACTCTTCAGATTCACCTTTATAAGCAATTCTTACTTCAGGAGGTAGTTTTTCTTTCACTACATTCTGTAAAAATTCTAATGCTGCGTCCATTGTATATTCTCCACCAAGTCTAGCAGAAATCGTAACAGCTCTCTGTCGATTATATCTATTTAAGAATGGTGCAGCAGCACTTTCAGAAATAGTAACTACCGATGATAAAGGAATTAGTTGCCCAGTGCTATTAGATCTCACAAATATTTTATTTAAACCACTAGCATCTTTTCTATTACTTAGATCAGATTGAAGAATAATATCATATTCTTTTCCATCATTTGTGAATTTAGTAACACTTCTAGAGCCAAAAAAAGTTTCTATAGATCTTCCTATTGATTCAATTGATATTCCTAAATCAGCAGCTTTTTGGTTATTAATTTCAACTTTTAGCTCTGGTTTAGTTATTGAATAATCATCTTCAACACTATTTAGTCCTGGATTTTTTCTAGCCTCTGCTTTAACAATTTCTTTCCATTCACTCAATTTTTCATAAGAATTTCCAAGCAAAACAAATTGAATTGGTTTCTCTACTCCGCCACCTCTTATTGATTGGGGCATTACCGGAAACGCTAATATTCCAGGAATTTTACTTATTTCACCAAAAGCTGAACGCATAATTTCCTGACCTGATCTTTTTCTCTTAGCCCAGTCCTCTAATAATACAATGATAAAACCAGAATTTAATTGTTTCGCACTACTTCCAAAACCAGGAACTCGTAATAACAATCTCCTGATTTCACCTTTGCCAACTTTTGGTAAAAACATATTTTCTATTTCTTGAGCTTTTCCTGCAGTAAAATTAAATCCAGAACCATCAGCAGCTTTAATGATTACGAAAAAAACACCCCTGTCTTCACTTGGCATTAATTCTTTTTTTGAAATTTTAAATAAGAATATATTTGCACATAAAATGATTATTAAAAATCCTACTATTGATTTTTTTTTGTTTAATATAAATTCCAGTGTTTCTGAATAAAAAGTTTCAAATTTTGAAAAATATTTATTAAATTTTTCTGTGACAAAAGAAGGTTTTTTATTAATTGTTAAATACTTAGAACCAATCATTGGTGACAAAGTTAAGGCAACAAAACTTGATATAATAACAGCAAAAGACATACTTACTGCCATTTCTAAAAACAATCTTCCGATTAATCCTTTAATAAATATTAATGGTAAAAATACAGAAACCAAAACTACTGTTGTTGCTATAATTGCAAATGCAACTTGTTTTGAACCTTTAAAGGCAGCTACCAAAGAAGACTCTCCTTCTTCCATTCTTCGATAAATATTTTCCCCCATCACAATCGCATCGTCCACGACAATTCCTATCGCTATTACAATAGCCATTAGGGTGAATAAATTTAATGTAAACCCAGCAAGATAAATTGCTAGGAAAGTTGAAATTAAACAGACAGGTATTGCAACAGCAGGTATTATGACAGCGGTTAAATTTCCTAAGAATAGGTAAATTATAACTATGACCAAAATTACTGCTACGATAATTGTTCTATAAACTTCTTCAATTGCACCCTCAATATAAGTTGAACGATCGAATGCCACTTCTAAGCTAGATCCCGAAGGTAAGGTTGGAGAAATCTCTTTTATTTTCTCTCTAATAAGTTTTGCTACCTCGATCGTATTTGCTGTAGACTGTTGGTAGATTCCTAAACCAACATTCTGTTTACCATTTCCTTTAAACAATGTGCTTGTATTGAGAGCGCCGAATTCTACTTTTGCAACATCTCGTAATTTTACTAGAGACCCATCATTGTTTCTCTTGAGAATTAAGTCTTTATAATCTTCAAGTTTTACGTAGGCCTTTTGAACTTTGATAATTAAGTCCATATTTTTAGATTCTACTTTGCCCGCTGGAAATTCTACATTTTGTTTTCTTAACGAGTCTTCTAGTTCTTGGACTGTAATATTTCTAGCAGCCATTGCTGTTGGATTAAGCCAGATTCTTAAAGAAAGCTCTCTCTCACCACCAAGATTGATTTGTCCAACGCCATCTACATTTGCAAAATAATCTTTTAAATATCGATTTGCATAATCAGTTAATTCTAAGTCCGACATATTAGGACTTTGAAAAGCAAGCCACATAGTTGTAGTTCTAGCAGCAGATGCTTTTGTAATTTCTGGAGGATCTGCTTGATCGGGTAAATTATCTACAATTCTAGCTATTCTATCTCTAACGTCATTAGCTGCAGTATCTAAATCAATTCCTAAATCAAATTCTAAATTGATTGTTGCCCTTTCGTCTTCACTTTTTGATTCTATGCTAACAACACCCGGAGTTCCACCTACTCTATCTTCAATTTTTTGAGTTATTTGTGCATCAATAATTGAAGCAGACGCTCCTTTGTAATTAACTCTTATGGAGACTTGTGCAGTCTCAATGTCAGGTAATTCTCTCAAAGGAATTTTATTAAATGTTACAATACCAAATAATACTAATACTAAGCTTAGAACTGTTGCAAAAACTGGACGTTTAATAGAAAGATCAGTTAAAAACATTTTTATTCGACTGTTTTAATAATTTTCACTTTTCCTTTTGGTCTTACTTTATTTGTTCCTTCAGAAAGAATAGTTTCACCTTCTTGTAAACCTGAAACTATTTCTACTTTATTATTATTCCTTCTTCCAATTTCTATTTTGGATCTTTCAATAGTATTATTTATTATTTTAAAAATAAACTTATCATTACCCTGAATTAGCAAAGCCTGTTCTGGAATAGATAATGATTTTTTTTCATTAAAAATTACTTTTATGTTTAAAAGCATTCCAGGCACTAGTTTTTCTTCACTATTATCAATTTTAGCTTGTACTAGAATTGATCTTGTAGTTGGATCTACTCTAGAGCTAATAGAAGTTATAGTTCCATTGAAGGTCTCTTTATAGGCGTCTGTAGTTGCTAAAACTTTTAAACCTTTTTTTATAATTGAATAATAGTTTTCAGGAAGCTTAATATCTACTTTTAAAAATTTTATATCATCTAAATTTGCAATAATGGAATTTTCCCCACCGAGTATTCCTGGTGTTATTTCTCTTTTTCCAACTCTTCCAGAAAAGGGAGCAACTATATTTTCTCCATTAGTAAGTCTTGCTATAACTTCATTTTTTTTTATAAACGGATATTGATCAAAATTGACCGACTGAATTAAATTTTCTTTTTTAATTCTTATAGAAAAAGATTGATTTGCAATAGCTGTGCCAAAGGTATCAATTTGATCATAAAAAGAAAAATATTTTATCTGAGTTGCAATCACTCCCACTGGAGCTCTTTTTTGAGCAGCAACGGCAGCTTCTATTTTTTTTGAAATTATAGATCTGCCAACGATTATAGATGTAATAATTATTGTAGCTAAAGCTAAAAATATAATTATTTTATTTTGAGTTTTCATTTTTAAAATTTCGCCTTAATTATCATTTTCTTATAGCGATTGAAATCAGCATAATTTGGCTAAAAAATGATTATTTTAAGTAAAAAGACACTCTTTCAAGGCCCATTCTGACCAGGAACCATCATATATAATTACATCTTTGTTGGAAATGATATTAAAGGCTTTCCCAATCACACAGGCTGACACGCCCGAACCACAAGAAAAGACTAAAGGAAGTTCGGGGTTAATTTTCAATGATTTAAATTTTTTTTCTAAGATCGGTTTTTCTAAAAAACATTTTGTCTCAGAATCTATGCATTCATTCCATGGTAAATTTATACTATTGGGTATTGAACCGCTTTTTAAATTTTTTCTTGGTTCAGGTTCGGTTCCTAGAAATCTACCTTTACTTCTTGCGTCTATTATCTGGAATGTATTTTGTGAAATATTATTTTTAATATCATTATAGGTTTTAAGTAATGATAAATTTTCATTAACTTTAAATAAAGTTTTGGGATATTTTTTTCCTTTACCAACTTCAGTTTCTTTTTTTTCTTTTAACCATTTGACTAATCCGCCGTCTAAAATTGAAACTTCTTTATGTCCATAGTAATTTAGCATCCACCAGACCCTTGGCGAGCTAAAGATTCCAAGAGCATCATAAACAATAATATGATCTTGATTTGAAATACCTAAACTACCGATCATTTCTGAGAAAATCTTTCCTGATACAATGGCATGAGGCGATTCGTTATTTTTATCTGAAAATTCATCTATATCAAAAAAAATAGATCCAGGAATATGAACGTTTTCAAATTCTAATTTTCCTGATCTTTCTGTATTAGGCATGTGCCAAGAACAGTCTAATATTTTTATATTTTTATTGATTAGGTTTTTTCTTAACCAATCTGTACTAACTAATCCCATATTTTTGTTTAAGTTTTTTATTATAATGCTGATGGTATTCTTCTGCTTTAAAAAAAGTAGAAAATTTATTTATTTCAGTAACAATTTTTCCATTAAATTTATTTTTATTCATGTTTAGTTTTGATTGTTCGGCAATTTGTTTTTGATGTTGATCAGTATAAAAAATTGCAGACCGATATTGAGTACCAATATCAGGACCTTGTCTATTTAATGTTGTAGGATCATGTATAGACCAAAATTCATTTAATAATGTTTCGAAAGTTACAACTGTTGAATCAAATTCAACCAAAACAGCTTCTGCATGTCCAGTTGTTCCAGAGCAAACTTGTCTCATAATCAGGATTATTGGAAGTTCCTCCTGTGTATCCAACAACTGTTCTGAGCACACCAGGGATAGAGTTGTAAAAATCTTGAATTCCCCAAAAGCAGCCAGCAGCAAATATAGCTTTATCCATTTTCAAATATTTATACTAAGGTCTTGAAGTGTGGTAAATAAAATAGAATGTTTTCATCAAATCAAGTCGGTATTTTTTATATGGCCATAAGTGCCATAAGCTTTTCTATTATGGATATATTGGTGAAGCTCATGTCGGCATCTTATCCAATAGGAGAGCTGGTGTTTTTTCGAGGTTTTTTTGGGTTAATACCTATATTTTTTATCATTCCAAAAGAAAGATACAAAAATTTTTTTCAAACAACAAAATTAAAACTTCATCTCAGCAGAGCTATTTTAGGCACCCTGGGTATGGTTTCCATTTTTTTAGGTGTTAAGTTTTTACCTATTGCCGAGGCAATTACGATAACTTTTGCAGCACCTATATTTGCAACTATTTTTTCAATGATTTTTTTAGCAGAACAGGTAAGGATATATCGTTGGATTGCTATTATCATTGGTTTAATTGGCGTTGTTATAATTTTAAAACCTGGAACACAATTTTTTACCATATATTCTATTTTTCCACTTTTATTTTGTGTGTTTTTTGGAAGTATTGCAGTTTTAATTAAACAGCTATCTAAAACAGAACCAGATTATTTAATTATTATTTATTTTACTATTACTCTTATATTTTGTGGATTTGTTTCAATGTTTTTTGATTTTAAATTACCTACTTTGAATGACTTGTTTCTTCTTATACTCATTGGGATTGCTGGTTCAACAGGGAATATTTTTTTAACCATGTCTTTAAGACGTGCATCAGTTTCTACCGTTACTCCAATTAAGTACTTGAGTTTAGTTTTTGCTACTTTAGCAGGTATATTTATTTTTAATGAAATTCCTCATCTAACTACCTTTGTGGGTGCTATTTTAATAATATTGAGTTCATTGATTATATTTAAAAGAGAACAAATTAAAAAAGTTAGTCCTGTTATTACAAGGCAAATATAATGAAAAAACCGAAGTATTGGGGTTTGGCTAAAAAAACTTTATCAAAAAAAGATAAAGTATTAAAAAAAATTATAAAAACTTATAAAGGAAACCTGGTATCTCGTAGCGATCCCTTTTTTTCATTATGCAAATCAATTGTAGGACAACAAATATCTGTTCAAGCTGCAGATTCTGTTTGGAAAAAACTTTCTTCTAAATCAAAAAAAATTATCCCAAAAAATATTTTAAAATTGAGTAAACAGCAATTATCTTCATGTGGTTTATCAAGACAAAAAATTGAGTATTTAAAAATTTTGTCAAAAAAATTTCATGATAAAAGTATTGATATTAAAGAATTAAAAAAAATGAACGATGAAGATGCGATTAAATATTTAAGTCAGATAAAAGGTATAGGAAGATGGACTGCAGAAATGTTTTTATTTTTCAATCAGCTTCGCCCTAATATTTTTCCCGTTCAAGATATTGGCTTATTAAAAGCAATATCTAAAAATTACAAAACTAAGTATCCTCCCAGCATTTCTAAATTGTCAAATCTAAAAAAAACATGGTCACCCTATGCTACAGTAGCAACCTGGTATATGTGGAGAAGTATCGATCCTGTTCCAGTTAAATATTAAACGCCCTCAACAATTTCTAAATCTCTAGTCGTAGTAGATTTTGCTAGTATCCAAGCATCTTGATATTCTTTTGAATTATAGCAATTAATTGCTGCATCATAACTAGGAAACTCCCAAATAACAGTTCTGGGAATATTATTTCCTTCGAGAGTTTTATATTTTCCACCTCTTACTAGTGGCTTTCCACCATGATCAATTATAGCTTGAGTGGCTTTTTTTCCATAATCCCCTAAGTTTTCCTGATTTTCTATTTTTTTATAAATTGCAATCCAATACCCTTTCATTTAAACGCTCCTTCTAATAAATTAAAATTAAATATGGTTAAAAAACTATTAATTAATTGGGATGATTATAATCATACGGTAGAAAAACTTGCAATCCAAGTTCACGATAGCGGCTTTAAGCCAGATTTATTGATTGGAATTATGAGGGGTGGAGCGCCCATCATTGACGTTTTAAGTAGAATTTTTAAAATTAAATGCGCCTATTTAGCTGTTGAGTCTTATAGCGGAGAAGGTGTGGAGGATCAGCAAGGGCAAATTATTTTTTCAAGAGAAATGAGTTCCACAGTTCATTCAATGGGTGGAAATATTTTATTATGTGATGACTTATCTGATACTGGCGTAACCTTAACTAGAAGTATTGAGTGGTTACATAATTACGCTCCTATCAAAGATAGTATTAAAAAAATTAAGACAGCAGTTCTGTGGAAAAAACTTCATTCTACCTATGAACCTGATTATTGTGCTAATAAATTATCTGACAACCCTTGGATTGTGCAGCCTTTTGAGCACTACGAGCTTCTTTCAATTGAAGATATTAAGAAAATTCATTTAAAAAATTAAAAAGGGCTATCTAATTTATAGACAGCCCTTTTTAAAAAACTAGTTATATAGCAAAACTAATTGCCCCAAGGATTGCTATTAACCAAATTGCTGGTGATACACCTTTTGCTTTTCCGCTTAACAATTTAATTAAAGCATAAGAAATAAATGCTAAAGCCATTCCGTTGCTGATACTATAAGTCAGTGGCATGGCAATCATCGCAATTATTGCAGGTGCAGATTCTGCTATATCATCCCATTCAATATCTACGATATTTCTAACGAATAAAATAGCAACATAAACCAAAGCTGCCCCGTCTATTTCTTTAGGAAGCGATGTTGCAAGGGGTGCAAAAAATAAGCAAGATAAAAATAATACTCCTATAACAATAGAAGTCATTCCTGTTTTACCTCCAGCCTTAACACCAGATCCTGACTCAATATAACTGGTAACATTTGAAGTTCCTAAAACTGAACCAGCAACTGTTGCTACACTGTCTGACAACATAGCTTTTTCAATATCCTTCACATTGCCTTTTGAATCTACTTTACCGGCAACGTTTGCTACAGAAGTTAGCGTTCCCGCAGTATCAAAAAAGTCAACGAAAAATAAAGTAAAGACAACCGTAACCATACTTGCAGACAATGCTGCGCTTAAATCAAAAGTAAATAAGTGAGTCATGGGTGGCACTGATCCCACAACACCATTGAATTTAGCAATTCCTGATACCCAGCAAATTGCACTAAAAAATAAAATACCGATTATGATATTTCCTTTAACTTTTAATTTTTCCAGTACAATCATAGAAACAAATGCAAGGCATCCTAATAGAACAATTGGTTTTTTTAAATTACCAAGCGTAACCAAAGTTACAGGATGATCGACTGTAACGCCCATAATTTCAAAACCGATGATTGCTAAAAATAGACCAATACCAGCCCCAATTCCTAACTTTAAGCTTCTCGGGATTGAATTAATAATCCAAGCTCTTAATGGAGTGAGCGAGATGATCAAAAATACTGTTCCTGATACAAATACTGCGCCTAGTGCTTGTGCTGGGGTAAAACCCATTCCTTTACAAACTCCAAATGCAATAAAAGCATTTAACCCCATTCCTGGAGCAAGTCCTATTGGCCAAGTTTTTCCATAAAAGCCCATAATAAAGCAAGCAAGCGCTGCTGCCAAAATAGTTGCTGTAAAAACTCCTCCAAAGTCAAAACCACCATCTGATAAAATGGCTGGATTTAAAAACATAATATATGCCATGGTAAGAAAAGTTGTAAAACCAGCAGTTACTTCTGTTTTAAAATCTGTATTATTTTTTTTATATTGAAAATAATTGTCCAACATTTAACCTCCTATTAATAACGAACATAACTAGTTTGATTCTTATAAAAAGTTTATCAATTTCATTGGAAAAATATAAATTTTACAAACCTAGGTTGAATTTAATTGTAAAATTAAAAATTTGAATGCATAGTCGCCCTCATGAATGAGAAATTTTTCCAAAGCAAACAGGCAGTAATCGTTTTAGTTGCAGCTTCGCTTGTTGTTCTAGTTTCTATGGGCATAAGACAAACATGGGGTTTGTTTTATAATTTTTTTGAAACTGATTTAGGATTTAGTAGAGAGCAGTTTGGATTAGCAATTGGAATTCAGATGGTTTTTTGGGGATCACTTGCTCCTGTCTTTGGATTATTTGCTGATAAATATGGAGCCAATCGAATCGTTATTTTTGCATTCGTATTTTATATACTTGGTGTTTATTGGATTTTACAAGAACCAAAAACTGTATTTGGTTTTCAAATGAGTCTAGGAGTTTTAGTTGGTTTTGCTTTAGGTGGAACAGCAATGTCAGTTCAGGTTTCGACAGTAGGAAAATTTTTCTCAAATAAATATAGAACTATTGCAACAGGCCTAGTTACTGCTTCTGCATCGATTGGTTTTTTTTTATTGCCAATGTTTGCAAAATTTTCTAATTCCTCATTTGGTTGGAAAAGCACTTTAGAAAATTATATTTACCTTCTAGTTTTTGGAGCAATTTGCTCATTGTTTCTTTTAAGAAAAGAATATGTGGATGAAACCAATAATCAATTTACAAGAGATCAGACCGCAAATAGAGCTTTAAAAGAAGCCTTTAGTCACAAAGGGTACAAGTTACTTGTTGCTGGATTTTTTGTTTGTGGCTTTCAAATTACTTTGGTTGCAACTCATTTACCTGGGTATATTCAGCAAAAAGGATTGCCAGATTGGACAGCCGCAGGAATTTTATCTTTAATTGGATTATTTAATATTTTTGGAACTCTAGGAATGGGTTATTTGTCCACTAAGTATAGTAAAAAAATTTTATTAAGTTGGTTATATTTTTTAAGAGCTGTAGCTATATTGTTATTTTTATTTTTACCCTCATCGATTTATGTAGCGCTAGGTTTTGGAGTTGTTTTTGGAATTTTGTGGTTAGCAACTATACCGCCTACCAATGGAATTGTTGCACAAATATTTGGAACTAAATATTTAACTACTTTGTTTGGAATAGTTTTTTTCAGTCATCAAGTTGGATCGTTTTTAGGAGCGTATCTAGGTGGATATTTTTATAATGAATTTGGTAGTTATGATTATGCTTGGTATTTGTCAATTATGCTATCAATTTTTGCAGGTCTTGTTCATCTCCCCATTGACGAAAGACCTATTGTCAGGACAGCGGCCACTCAAATTTAACTATTGTTTAGAGTAAATTAAAATAGATTTTTTAAGCTTATCCATTATTTCATCAATATGTTTTTTTTCACAAATAAATTGTGGAGCTAAGATTAAAGTATCACCAATTGATTTGAGATTAATCCCATTATTATAACAAACTTTAAAACATTCAAATCCAGCGCTCCCAGGTTTTCCTTTGTTGTTTAAATCGATAGCTCCTAACAACCCATAGCCCCTTATATTTTCAACACCGCTGACGTCTTTTAATGAAAACAAACTTTTTTGAAAATATGGGATTAATTCTTTTACTCTAGATAGAATGTCTTCTTTTTCAAAAATATCTTGAACAGCTAAACCAGCTGCAACAGCCGCAGGGATACCCGAATAAGTATAACCATGAAATAACTCAACCATTCCTTTAGGAGCATTATTTATAATTGAGTCATAAATTTCATCTTTTACAGCTACTACTCCCATGGGCATTATTCCGTTTGTTGTAGCTTTTGCCAAAGTGATAATATCTGGGGTTACACCAAATTCTTCTGAACCAAACATTGATCCAGTTCTTCCCCAGCCAGTTACCACTTCATCAAAAATTAAAATTATTTTATGCTGGTCACAAATTTCTCTTAATCTTTTTAAATATCCTTTTGGTGGCACTATAATACCTACCGATCCTGAAATAGGCTCTACAATACAAGCAGCAATACTATCAGCTCCATGCTCTTGAACAAATTTTTCTAGATCATTTGCAAGTTCTATACCAGTTTCTGGTTGACCCTGAATAAATTGATGCTCGGGTAGCTGCGTATGTCTCATGCGCAAAACTCCTGGCATCATAATAGGATCATACCCTTTGATATTATTTGCCATTCCGCCAACACTCATTGCTCCAATATTCATACCGTGATAGCCTTTTTCTCTTCCAACAAATCTAAATCGATTTTCATTTCCTTTTGTTCTTTGATAAGTAAAAGCAATTTTTATTGCTGTCTCTACTGCTGTAGAACCGCAGATGGTATAAAAAATTTTATTTAAATCTCCGGGAGTCTTACTTGCAATTTTAGTTGCTAATTCAAATGAACCACCAAAACCCTGTTGGAAAGGCTGGCAATAATCAAGTTGCTCAAGCTGTTTAGTAACAGCAGTTATGATTTCTTTTCGTCCATGACCAAGAGGATTACAATATAATCCAGAGCTTGCATCAATCTGGGATCTTCCCAAATGATCTTTCAAATATACTCCACTAGCACCAATTATTAATCTTGGATTCTCTTTAAAATCACGATTAGAAGAAAAAGGCATCCAATGTTCATTTAATGAATTTGGTATGTTGCTATTAATTTCTTGGCTCATTAAAATTTACACTCTATTACAATCGATACTCTTGTAAGATTTTTAATATAAATTAACAATATATTATTAATAATTGTTACATTATGACCATGGAAGTATTAAGTAATATTATAACCAACAAAGAGCAGCTTATTAATTATTTTAAAGCTGGTTCTAAGCCCTCATCTTTAAAAATAGGCACTGAGCATGAAAAGTTTTTATTTAATACTAAAAATAACAAACCAATTTCTTACACAGGACCCCAAAGTATTGAAAAGATATTTCAATTATTAGAAATAAATGGATGGATTCCTATTCAAGACGGAAGAAGCGTCATTGGCCTAAAAAAAAATAATAAAAGCATCACTTTAGAACCAGGTTTACAAATTGAATTATCAGGGGAGGCTTTAAGTAGCATTCACGAAACTTGCAAAGAAGTAAATGACTATCTTAAAGAAATATCTTTAGTTTGTAACAAACTTAATATCGGTCTGTTAGGTTCTGGCTTCAATCCTAATGCAACAATTAATGAGATCGATCGACTTCCTAAAAAAAGATATGAAATAATGAGAGCCTACATGCCCAAAGTAGGGTCTCATGGATTAGATATGATGCATCGAACTTCTGGAACACAAGTTAACTTAGATTATAAAAATGAAGAGGATTTTAAACATAAGACTAGAGCTGCAACTTGTATAATTCCAATTGCCTTATCTATATTTTCAAATTCACCATTCACAGAATCTAAACTTAATGGATTTTATTCATACAGAGCATTTATTTGGCAAAACACGGATAAACAAAGATCTGGATTAATAGATTTTTTTATGGATGAGAGTAATAGTTTTGAAAGATATGTTGAATATGCTTTAAACGTTCCCATGTATTTTACTCAGCAAGAAGATAAAATTATAGATATTAGTGGAGAAAGTTTTAAAGATTTTTTACAAGGAAATTTAAAAAAAATACCTAAAGTTAAACCAACCTTAAAAGACTGGGAGACGCATATTTCTACAATATTTAATGAAATTAGATTAAAAACTTATCTTGAGATTCGATCAGCAGATTCGTGTTCTTGGTCCGGAATATGTTCGGTTCCTGCATTTTGGACTGGTCTTTTGTATGATGAGGAAAGTTTGCAATCTGTTTTAGACTTAACCAAAAATTGGAATTTCGAGAATGTAAATAATGCATATTTAGATGCTGCAAAAAATGGACTCGATGTAGATTTGTATGGAAAACCAATTTATGAACATGCAAAAATTTTTATTTCTATCGCTAAACAAGGGCTTGAGCGAAGAGCAATTCTTAATAAGCAAAATAACAGCGAGTCTATATTTTTGAATGAAATTGAACAAATGATTCATAATAGAGAAACTCCAGCCTCTTTTTTAATTAAAAAATTTAAAAAAGAATGGAAAGAAAATATAAATAAAATTTTTGATGAAGAAGCCTTTTAAAGTTGCGATCCAAATGGATCCCTGGAATGTTATCAATGTTAATACTGATAGCACTTATTTAATTGCATTAGAGGCACAAAAAAGGGGTTATGAGCTGTTTAGTTATCAACCAAGTAATTTAACTTTAAATTTAGGAGTGGTGAGAGCTACCGGTAATTTTGTTTCTCTTAATCATGAAAGAAAAAATTTTTATAACTTAAAAAAAACACAGACCATCAATCTTGATAATTTTGATGTAGTTTTGGTAAGACAAGATCCCCCTTTTGATATGAATTATATTACTGCTACTTATTTATTGGAATATTTGTCCAAGAACACATTAGTCTTAAATAATCCGAAATATATTCGAGATTATCCAGAAAAATTATCGATGTTTCTTTTTAAAAAAATTATTCCAAGGACTTTAATTTCAAAAAATTTTGATGAAATTATTAAATTTCACAAAACCAATAAAACCTCAATTATTAAACCTTTATATGGCAATGGTGGCGAGGGCATTGAAAAATTAGATTCTAATTTGATGAGAAGTAAAAAATTAATAAACAACTTATTAAAAAAATATCAGCTTCCCATCGTTGTTCAAAAATTTATCAAAGATATTTCATTAGGAGATAGAAGAATTATTTTAATAGACGGAGAGTATGCAGGATCAGTTGCTAGGATACCTTCTAAAAATAGTATTAAAGCAAACTTTCATGCAGGTGGAATTGCAAAAAAGACAGGATTAGTTTTTAGAGATAAGCAAATTTGTAATATATTAAGTCCCTTTTTAAAAAAAAATGGATTATTTTTTGCTGGTATAGATATTATTGGCAATTATCTAACAGAAATAAATATTACTTCTCCAACTGGAATTCAGGAAATTAACAGACTTAATAAAACAAATTTAGAAAAATTATTTTGGGATAAAGTAGAACAAAAATTAAAAAACAGACGAGGCGGATAAACCGCCTCTATCTATAGTTTTTTAATTAATCAATTTGTATAGTTCTTGGCTTTTTTGAATCTGGGATAATTCTTTCAAGGGAAATTCTTAATAGACCATCCTTTAATTCAGCACCCTTAACTTCAGTATCATCTGATATAGAAAAAGATTTGCTAAAGTATCGTTGAGAAATTCCTTTATGAAGAATATTTCCCTCAGCATCTTTTTGTTCAGACTTATCTTTTTTAACAGATTTAATTGTTAATAAATTATCAGCATACTCTATACTGACATCTTTCTTATTAAATCCTGCTAGTGCCAACTCGATATCGTACTTATTGATTCCAGTTTTAACGATATTATATGGCGGGTAATTGATAGTAGGTGTTTCAAAGAAATCGCCTTCAAACATTTTTTCAAAATGATCAAAAACGTTATCAAAACCTACCGATATAGGCCTTAGTTGATTAAATATAGATAAAGCATTCTTACTCATATTTTTCTCCTTTTGTTAAGCAAGTTTTTTTACAAGTCCCGTAAGGCAACCTGTGAAATTTATATAAGTGTAGTTAAAATATTTTCAAGTGGATCTATTATTGTTTTGAAATAATAGATAAACAAAATGTATAATCTAGCGCAACTTCTTTTAAATAATCATATCTTCCACTGGCACCGCTATGACCTGCATCCATATTCATTTTAAGCAGTAACATATTAGCTATCAGTCTTTGAAGTCTTTAATTTTAGCTGCCCATTTAGTCATTTCCCAGTAAGTAACTCTTGGATCTGTGATTCCTCCAGTGATGAGCATGTGGGGGTAATGTTGTTTTTTTACATTATCATAAGGAGAGTAGCTCCTAATATAATTAAAAGCTTCTTCATTATGTTTAAGGTCACCCCATTCTGGAATCTCGGTTACGGTTAGTGGTAATTCTTCATCTAACATAGTGTTACAAATGTCCACAAAAGGAACTTGGGCAATAATTCCAAGAAATAGATCTGGTCTTTCATTCGCAATATAGCCCATTAATAAACCCCCAGCAGACCCTCCTTGTGCAATTATTTTTTTTGGTGAGGTATATTTTTTTTCACATAAAAATTCAGCACAACTAATAAAATCTAAAAAAGTATTTTTTTTCTTTAACAATTTACCGTTTTCATACCAATCCTGACCTTTTTCTCTGCCACCCCGAACATGGGCAATTGCATAAATAAAGTCACGATCTATTAAGGAAAATCTATTTGCTGAAAAAGAGTCAGGAATAGTAATTCCATAACTTCCATATCCATAAAGTAGTAAAGGGATTATTTCCATTTAATATTAAATCTTTTTTATGGAAAACAGTTAAAGGAATTTGTTCATCCGTCATGACCATCGCACAAAAATTTTTTACAGGTGTAAAGATTAGGATTAAAGCCTGAGGGCACCTCTTGAATTTTTTTTAATATTTTTTCTTTAGTTTTACAATTATAATCAAAAATAGTTTTGGGTGTAATAGGGGAAGAAAATGAAAAACGTATCCAGTCAGTATCAAATTCATATTGGCCCACTAAACTTAAGTCATAAGCCTCTTCTACAAATTTAATATTCATGATTTTCATTTGAAGTTAAATTTTGAATAATAATTTGATTTAATCCATCTTGCCTTTGTAAATAAATAATCCAATCTTTTAAAATTAAAAAATCAAGAATAAAAATATTTTCTTGATAGGAAATAAAGTCAGACCAATTATTTTTGCTGAAGTTAAATTCTTCACAGCGCATAATTTTGAAATTTTTACAATTATCTGTATTAGTCAAAATATAAAAAAATCCATTTGCATGATCTATCTCATACTCTTGTTTTTCAACTCTTGGAGAAAATACTTGTAAGTTTTGTTCTGAGTATTTTTGATGTTTTGAATAAAATATTCAGAAGTTTGATGGTCGCCTGATCTAATTAATAGAAATTCTTTGCTTTGACTTAAAGAAACACTGCAAAAAAATGCAGGGTCTTTTTCTTCAAAAATTAATTGATCATTTTTATAATCTTGCCCTATGTGATGTTTATAAATTTTATTAGGTCGGTGATTACTATCTAATACAATATAATAAATATGCTGATTGTCAGTGTCCCAGATAATTTCACCCGTAGTATGAGGAATTTCTTTGGTTATAATTGTTTTACTTTCGATATTTTCAACACTGAGAAGGAAATTTTCACTTCCATTATAATCAATATTATATGCAAGATATTTATGATCATGGCTATGACTTACAGAAGCTATATTAAAAAATTTTTTTCCTCGTGCTTTTTTTTCTCCATCTAAAATAATTTCTTGATTATTGGTTTGATCTATTCTTTTAAAACAAGGGATATTCAGATCCTTCTAAGTATTCAGAAAAATAACTATATAATCCATCCTTTGCAGGAACCGTTGAGTCTTTATCTTTAATTTTATTTTTTAGCTCTATAAATAAATCTTTTTGAAGGTTCTCTTTGTCTTTCAATTGTTCTTTTACATAATTATTTTCTTCCTTCGAGGTACTTTGTAATTTCTTCATTTAGTTTGGACGGATCTTTAAGAACTTCTTGCCAATTTTTTTGTTTAATCCAGGCATAGTCATCAAATAATTCCTTATTGTGAATAGTTGTGATATTCGTTTCTTTTCTTAATTTAGGTATTGTAGACATAACTATGAATTTAATTTTTTTTGGAATTTTAATTTTTTTAATTATATATGGGTTTTTATGGCTAATGGCCAATGCCAAGTCAGAAACATTTTCTAATTTTTTTAGATTTTTCACCATTTTAGGATCAATTCTGGCAATTATTTTTTTGTTTATGGTGGGCAGATATCTTTTATCGATCCCCTTTTTTGCACTAATGTTTGGTGCTTTAAAAAAAAGAGTATTTAATATTTTTAATATTCTTTATTTATTTAGACTTATTTCTTCTCGAACATCTTCTGCATCAGGTTTTTCTAATCGTTTTAATAGCCAATCAGAGCTCAATGAGCAAAGACGAGGCATATAAAATTCTAGGTTTGCAGCCAAATTGTAACAAACAAGATGTTATCAAGGCACATAAAAATTTGATACTACATATGCACCCCGATAAAAAAAGTGGAAATAATTATTTAGCCAGTAAAATTAATGAAGCAAGAGATGTATTGTTAAAAATAAAATGAAAAAATTAATTATCTTCTTAATTGTCATTTTGCTAACCGTTGTTGTATGTTTTAAGTTATTTTTTGATCCTATTGCCAAATCATTTATTGAAAAAAATTTAAGCAAAGATACTGGAAGAATAGTTGTGATTCAGAGTGTTGAGACTGATTTATTTAAGGGTGTATTTCAAGTTCGAAATCTTACAGTTAAAAAACGATAAAATATTTTCAAGAGAAAATTTAATAACTATTCCACTATTAGAGATTAATTTTAATATTAATGAACTTCTTTCTAACAAAATTCGTTTTACTAAAATTGTAGTACACAATTCTTTAATTAATTATGATGTAATCATTAAAGATGGAAAGCTTTTTGATAGTTTTTATTTAGTAGAACAAGCTTTAAAAAAAGAAAACAAAAATCAGATTAATTCCAATAAAAATAAGAAGAAAGAAGATAATAGCACATAGCCCTAACAAAAGCCCACGAATTGATTTTATTATTGATCGTTTAATTATTCCAAAAGTAACTATCTCTGCTTATGCAAAAGACTTGCAATTTGAAAAAAATATAAACATAGGTCAAATGAATTTTGAGAATGTAGGAAATACTAAAGAATCTAATCATTACAAAGATGTGATGGCAATGATTGTTGCTAATATGGCAATTCAAATAAATAACGAAGTTATAAAAAGTAATTTAAGAAAACAGTTTGAAAAAAAATTAAAAGAATTATTATTAAAAGATAATATAAAATCTATTATAGGAAATGATCCTAATAAAATTTTAAATAAATTAGAAAAATTATTTAAATAGCCTTTTGTACTTCTACAAAAACTTGTTCAGCAGTAATTTGATTCATAGCTAAAGACCCATGTCCTACAACTTGAATATTTGATGGAGTAATAGCAATAATATTAGTGGTATATTCGCTATAATTTTTGGGCGTATCTCCAAATAATCCAAAAGATAAAATTCCTAAACCTGCGCAAATATGCATAAAACCAGTATCATTTCCAATGTAGCATTTGGCATTTTCTAACGAATTTAAGGAATCTTCAATATTCTTTGTTACAAAGCGAATAAATACTTTCGCCAGGAAAAGCTTTTATAATTTGAGCAGATATCTCTCTTTCAGTAATTCCACCAGCTAGAATAAATTTATATTTTTTAATTTTATTAATTTTATAAATTAATTCTATAAAGTTTTTAGTAGGCCATTTTTTCGTTGGCCCACTCCCACCGATACCAACAATAATGTTTTCTGAAATAGAGCTAATTTTTTTTGGCCTAAATATTTGATAGGAAAAGTCTAAATTTTGAACTTTGAGCCAATTTGAACATGCAGTTTTTGATTTTTCTACAATGCTCTCATTTTTTTTAAGCCAACCATAAGAGTAAATTTTTTTAATGCCTGCTATTTTGCAAATTAAAGGATAACGAATTCCATAATGAAATATATAAGCTTTGTCATATGAATTTTTTTTTATAAAGCTGAATAAAGATAGATTAGAATTATTAAAATTTTCTAAATAAAAAATATTTTTAATATAAGGATCATATTTTAAAGTTTCTTTAGCATGTGTTCTTTCTTTAGTAATTAGATCGAAAGTAGCTTCAGCATTGTTTTTGAGCAATGCAGTGGATTGGTGGTAAAAAAACACATAAATCGCCAATTCCTGGTCGTGTTTGAATTATAAGGATTTTCATTTAGTCACAATATAAACCACTACTTAATTAAATAAATTACTTATTTTCTATAAAATATTTTATTATTTGTTATTAAACCAGTTATTAACTATCTTCATTTTATGGAAATAAGAAAAAATAATTTTAAAGAAAAAATATCTAAATTTGATAAGCAAATAGGTATTTGGAGTTGTTTGTCGAATAACATAGTAGCTGAAATTTTATCTGTGGTTGGATTTGATTGGATTGTCATAGACATGGAACATTCTCCTAATGATATTCAAGAGGTACTAAACCAACTGCAAATTATTCAAGGATTTAACAGTGAGCCTGTAGTGAGAGTTCCCTGGAATGAGCCAGTAATGGTGAAAAGGGTTTTGGATATGGGAGCACAGACAATATTATTTCCCTATATTGAAAATGCTGAAGAAGCCAAAGCAGCAGTTGCAGCTACCAGATACCCCCCTAAAGGAGTAAGAGGTGTTATGTCTGCAGCAAGAATGAACAAATATGGGACTGTTAAAAATTATTATACAGAAGCTGAAAAGGAAATTTGTGTTTTAGTTCAGTGTGAAACTAAAATAGCAATTGAAAATATTTCAGAAATTGCAGCAATAGATGGAATTGATGGAATTTTTTTAGGGCCAAGTGATTTATCAGCCTCCGTTGGAAAAATTGGACAGTTTGAGGATACAGAAGTCCAATCTCTGATAATGCAAGGACTGGAAGGTTGTAAAAAAAATAAAAAAGCTGCAGGAATTTTAACTGCAAAATTAGATTACGCAAAAAAATATATTTCTGACGGTTTCACCTATGTTGCGGTCAATAGCGACACAAATTTATTTGCTCGCGGAGCAGAAAATTTATTAAAAGAATTTAAATAATTTTTTTAATCTCAATGAAAGTTGAAATTTTTATAGATACCATTTGTGGATGGTGTTTTGTTGGCGTGGATAGACTCAATCGTGCATTAAAAAAAATTGATAAACCCTGTGAGATTTTGTACACGCCTTTTTTACTAAATCCTTTGATGCCAGAACAGGGATTAAATAGAGAAACTTATTTAGTAAATAAATTTGGAAGTGCAGATAATGCAAAGCCAATGTATGATAATATGGTTCTCGAGGCTAAAAAAAATAATTTATATTTTAATTTAGAAAAAATAACCAGAACCCCCAATACTGTTCTTTCACATATTTTAATTGATGTAGCTAAAAATTATCATCTTCAAGATAAAGTTCTAATTGAGATTTTTAATAACTATTTTATCCAAGGAATAGATATTGGTGATATTAACAATCTACTTAAAATTGGAGCAAATCATGGTATTAAAACAGAAGAATTAATTAGAGAATTTGAGTCAGAAAATAATAAGACCAAAATAAAAAAAATGGACGAAATTGGAAGAAAAATGGGAATAAATGGAGTTCCTTTTTATATTTTTAATGAAAAAGTTTTGTTATCAGGAGCTCAGCCAGTGGATGTTTTGGTTCAAGCTTTAGAAGAATCTAAATGAAGAAGAAAAAGAAGAATTAAAGTAAAAAAACGAATTAGTAAAAAAAACAAAGTTAAAATTATCAAAAAAAAACCACAAAAAAGAAATAAATCTTTTCTTAACAAAGAAGTTAAAAAAAACAAAATCTATTAAAAAAAAAATAACTAATTACACAAAAACAAAAAAAATAAAAATAAATATAAAAAAAACTAAAATAAAAAAAATAAATAAAAAGTCTAAATCTAATATTAAAAATATTAAAGTTAAAAAAAATAAATAGAATAAAATTAGTAAAAAAAATTAAAGTAAAAAAATCTATCTACGAAAAAAAAATCAAACCAATTATAGAAAAAGCAAAAAACTTATTTTTTGATTTTTTTGGTTTAAAAACATTTGCTATAAAAAAGATCAAAACAATCAAAGAAATCCTTGAAAAAAGAAAAATTGCGAAACAAAAATTAAAACAGAAATTACTTATTAAGTTAGCTAAAGATAAGAAAAAGCAACAAATTATCGAACAAAAATTAAAAAAAAGACAGATCATTCTTGAAAAAAAAAGACGCATAAAAGAAAAAAAAGAATTAAAAAAAATACAACTAAAGCAGCGGCGAGAAAAAGAAAAATTAAGAATTCGTAATCAAAAAGAAAAAGTAAAAATAAAATTAGCTGCTTTAAGACAAAAGGAAAAAGAATTTAAAATCAAGCAGAAGCAAAAACTTTTAGAGGAAAAAATTGCTCTACGAAAAAAAATAAACGAAGAAAAAATTGTTGAACGACAAAGAAAAGAAAAGTTACAAACTTACAAAAAAGAAGAAAAAGAAAAAATCAAGCTTCTAAAAGAGTCGCTTTTGGCAGTTGTTGTTCGATTAGGTTTTATTAAGGATAAATATCAATTAATTAAAGACAAAAAAAAAGAAGAAAAGCAAAAAGAACTAGAATCTACAAGACTGGCTAAAATTGAAGCCAGAAAGATATTTGAAGCTGAGAAAGCAGAAGAGGCTCTCAAACAGAAAGTTGTAGATCGGCTAGAGCGTTACTCTCGAAATATGAAATCCATTGTTTTCCAAATTAATAAAAGATACTTAACGTTGCGACGTGCACCTTTACGTTTTGTAGATCGTATAGCTGAAAATGGCGAGTGCTATATAAAAAATGAAGATGCAGTAAATGAAGAAGAGTATTTAATTTTGCTTTTTATTGACGGTGAAAATGCTAAGCAACGATTACGACGTAAAATAAGTTTAGAAGATAAAACAGATCCAAACGAAACAAAACTATTTAGGCCAAAAAATGTTTTTGAAGCCTCTGATTATATGATTGACCGATTAGCAAGAATGTTTGAAAAAGAAAGGCAATTAAAAAAAGCTAGTTAGTTTTTAACCGTTGCTTGCACTGAACCTAGAGATTGAATCTCGCCTTTAAATAAACCGACTTTTTGTATTGGCACTACCCCAACAGTTGATCCAGTAAACACTAAAAAATCTTTTTTTAAATTCACTTTGTCTTTTTTTATTTTATTTAAAAGCCAAATTAGATGATTTTAAAGGACTGTCATAAACTGCTTTTGTGTTTCCATTTGCTGTTTGCCCACTTTTTTTATTATACAAAGTGGTAGCTAAATTATGAAATGGCAATCTTCTAAATTTTTGTTTTTTTCCAATCAAAAATTTAACATTAGCACCAAAATCACTTATTAAATCACCAAGATTTGTTAATCCTTTTTTCTTTTGTCTATAGCCAACGACTTCAATGCAGGGACCAACATGCTGGATAATAGAAGAAACATTTTTATCTGTAATTTTTTTTTTAGTGTTAAAAAATGATTTTTTTATTTGAAAAAAAACTTCTAATTCGATTCCAAGCGTAAACTTATTAATTTTGACTGAACCATTACTTTTTAATAAATTCTTTTTGAAAATTGCAGCATAGAAAGGTTCCTTTTCGCCCCATTTTTTTAACATTGCCTTCCCAGTTCCACCAGCTTTAAATCCTATAATAGGAGATTTGACTAAGCTCTCACACTCTACTCTTAGCTGATTGGCAATAGCTGAATTTTTTGTAAATTTATTTGCCAAGGGAGCTATTAATTGTCCCTTATTAAATGCATTTACTAATTTTTTAGCTGTATTTTTTATTTCTTTATTGATCATTGCGAAGACTATTAATCATAAAATTCATTTATATAAAAGATTTTTTGTACTTTATTAATAAATTGTATGGATGAGACGTTTATTTCAAGGATACACTTGAAAAAAAACATTATTTTCCTAGATTATTTGTAAATTATGGTTGAAATTGTATTGAAAATTGCAAAAAAATTTCCAAGCCTAAGGCTTGCAAAATTTTTATTATTTATAATTTTTATAGGATTATTAAGTTTTTCTTCTACTAGAAATATTTTTTTTAAGTCAGCATCAAACGCTTTTATCTCTGTTACCTCTTTTGTGGCAATAACTGTTTTGGTTTTTCACTTATTACAAAAAACTAATTTTAATCTTCAATCTATTTTAGAAAAACATCATAAATTCGATATTTTAATTGCTGCTTTAATGGGAATCATCCCAGGTTGTGGAGGAGCTATTATGATTATGACTTTGTATGTTAGAAAAGCTATATCATTCAGCGCTGTTCTTGCAACCTTAGTTGCAACAATGGGTGATGCAGCATTCTTATTAATTGCCTCTAAACCAAAAGCTGCTCTTATTATTTTGCCACTAACTTACCTCGTCGCAATCATTACTGGATACATAGCAAAGATTTTTGAAAATACTATCGCACCAAATTTTAGTCCTAGAACAATTACTTTGGAGGATGAAATTCCCAACAATACACCGAAAGGTGTTTATTATTTTTGGCTTGTATTGATTGTACCTGGAATTATTTTTGGGTTGTATAACGCTTTAGGAACAAGTTTTGAATTTAATTTATATAACCTATGATGTAGTAACTTTAATAAGTTTTATAGGAGCGCTATTATCGGTTTTAATATGGTTGTTTAATCCATCTTCAGATGTACAGATTGCAGAGTGCAAACAAACAACGTTAATTTCTATAATTGACTTAACTTGCTTTGTAACAGTATGGGTTATTGTTGCATTTGTAAGTTTTGATTTGACTAGATAGTTTTACAGGTGGACAACTATTTGACCAAATATTATTTTTAGGTCCTTTTATTCCTTTGGCAGCTATTTTGGTTGGATTTATTCCTGGCTGCGGCCCTCAAATAATGATTACAACACTTTATATCGGTGGACATATTCCAATGGCCGCTCAAATTGGTAATGCGATATCTAATGATGGTGATGCATTATTTCCTGCAATTGCCATCTCACCAAAAGCTGCAATCCTTGCAACTTTGTATAGTGCTATACCAGCAATAATTGTTGCTTACTCATGGTACTTTTTTATTAGCAAGTTTTAGTTTTTTATCACCCATGCGCGGTGATAATAATTATCTATATTTTTTTGAATTAATCGCTTAGCTATTTGGTCAGCCTCCTCTTCGCTTGCAAAAGGACCGTGGATGATTTTAGTTTCAAGATAAAGTGTTTCGATATCATTGGGATCTTTGTGAGTTCCCTCAATGACTTTAAATGTCGTCATTTATTTTTTTTTAATTTTTTTTTTGATTTGTTTTGAAAGTTTAGGTTTTTTATTAAAATTTCGATCTTTTCCTGATTTTCCAGAGTATCTTTTGCTCATTTAGTCCCTAAAATTAGTAAATTCTAAGGGTCTACCAATATCAATTCCTCTAATAAGTTGCATTGTGTCTTGAAGATCATCTTTCTTTTTTCCATCCACTCTAAGTTCATCACCTTGAATTTTCACTTGAACTTTAATTTTTGATGATTTTACTTGTGAAATAATTTTTTTTGCACTTTCCTGATCAATTCCTTCTTGTAAATCAACCGTTTGCCTCTTGGAATTACCAGTTGCATCTTCTACATTTTTAATCTTAATAATTCTTGGGTCTATTTTTCTTCTAACTAAATGTCCAGTAAACAAATCGTTTATTTGTTTTAATTTCATATTATCTGGAGCAAGAGTAATAATTTGTTTTTCTTTTTCCTTAAATTCAATTGCAATATTTAAACCCTTAAAATCATATCTTGTATTTATTTCTCGTAAACAATTTGAAAGGGCATTATTTAATTCTTGGTAGCTAATTTTACTTACGACATCAAAAGTTGGCATATTGTACAAATATCATATTTTAAAAAAAAACAAAGTTGTGCTTTGTAATTAAATTCGATTGTTTTTTTTAAATTATTAGAGATTTAAACCAAATTTTTTAAACTTGGGTCTAAAGCTATAAAATAAAGAATTATGATTACCAGTGTCTTTTTTGATAGTCTGTTGCCATAAGTGAATCATTTCATGTCCAAGAGTAGTTAAAAACTCTTTTTTATTTGGATATTCTTTTTGCATTTCTAGACAAAAAAACTTCGTTCCTTTTCTTAAAGAATAGTCTTCTACACATTGACCCCAACAACCATTCATTTTTTTTAATTGAATATCATTAAATGGGTTAAGCTGATCTTTGAAAAAAGCCTTATTAAAAATCTTAAAATATTTTTTTATATCTTTAAAGGTAGTTTTGTAGTTTTTTTCTAAATCCAAAGACTCCTTAATGATGCGTTTTTTAATTTTAATAATTTTTTCTTTTTTTTCTTGAGTAAATTTTTTAGTCATATTTTTTTATTATTAGGACGCTGGGTTATACGCCAAATTTTTGGCAAAGCTAGTATTTAAAGTTGTTAAGATTGTGAATTTTTAATATTGTTATTAAAAAAAAACTTTATAGAGACCTTGTTTTTCTCTGGCTTTCAGTTTTGAGCTGACCACAGGCACCCAATATATCCTCTCCCCTCGATTTTCTTAAAGTTACCGTATGACCAGAGCTTTTGATGGCTTGGTAAAATTTCTGAACTGTCTCTTTACTAGATGGTTCATATTGTACACCAGGCCAAGCATTGAATTCGATCAGGTTCAGTTTGCTTGGAAATTTACTCATAAGTTTTATTAATTGTTTGGAGCAATGATCCGTATCATTAATATTTTTTAAAAGAACATATTCTAAAAATATTTTTTCTTTATTTATTTTTGCATAATTAGTACAGCTATCTATAAGATCTTGAATTTTATATTTTTTATTAATAGGCATAATTTTTTCTCTGAGCTCATCATTGGGCGCGTGTAAGGATAAAGCTAGAGTAGGTCCCAATCTCTTTTGCAGCATGATTAATTTCTGGAGCAATACCTGCTGTCGAAACAGTAATTTTTTTTGAAGAGTAATCTAATCCTTGGTTATTTCTAAGAATATCGATAGATTTTTTCACATTGGCATAGTTATAAAATGGTTCTCCCATACCCATATAAACAATATTAGTTATTATTTTTTGCGAACCCCAATCTTTTAATTCATCTTTTGCTAATAATATTTGATTAATAATTTCATCAGTGCTTAAATTTCTTACCATGAGTTGTGTTCCTGTATGACAAAATTTACAATTTAATGTGCATCCAACTTGAGAAGATATGCATAAAGTGCCTCTTTTGTCTGATGGAATAAATACGGTTTCAACTAAATTATTATCATTAAGCTTTAATAGCCATTTGATAGTGCCATCTGTAGATATTTTTTTTTCAGCAATCTCTAGTCTTTGTAAGTTTATTTTTTGTTTCAAGTTATTTTTTAATTCATCAGGTAAATTAGTAAAATTTAAAATATTTTTTAAACCATTTTTGTAAACAAATTTCCAAATTTGATTGGTTCGCATACCCGATTTCTTTACGTCAATTAAACAATCTTGTATTATGAAATTTTTTAGCTCTTCATAATTGAAATTATAAAAATTTAGTTGGGTCATAATTCAAAATATTTTAAAATAATTTATTTATAAGTTGTATTATATCGAAATTTATTAAGTGTAATTCAAATTATTTAATTTTTGCTAAATTTATCAAATGATCAGCAAAGGCAAAAGATGCAGTCCAAGCAGGGCTTATTGCATTTAATACATGTGTGGAGTGTTTTTGATTTATAACAACAAAATCATTTACCAGAGATTTAGATTGAGGGTCAAATATTTGAGACCTTATACCAATTTTTTCTAAAGAAGGCTCAAGCTCATCTTTTGAAACATTATTAATTAATTTTTGTACCTCATTAAAAAAACCATTTTTGGTTAATAACCCAATTTCTTGCAAAGCTAAGGATCTTAACTTGTTCTCATTTTTAAAAATTTTTAGACCAAAACTTAAAGCTAAAGACAAAGCTTCCTTTAATTTAAAACTATTATTTAAATGATATTGCTCTCTTCCAAATACAGGAGTGGAGCTTGGTCCAATATAAAAACTACCATCTTTCTTGTGGGAGGTATGAAGACCTAAAAAGGGATAACGTAAATCTGGAATAGGATAAATTAAATATTTTAATTTAAAATTTTTATTATTTATTTTCCAGTACTTACCTTTGAACGGTAAAAAGCTATAGCGAAATGTTAAACCAGAAATTTTAGCTACAACATCAGACTGCAGGCCAGAGCAATTAAAAGAATGATCGCAAAAATAGTTATGATGCTTAGTGATAATATTTTTTCCTTCATCAATTATTTTTGTAACCTCTTCATTATAAATAATTTTAACTCCTAAATCATTAAGGTCATTTATTAAAGCTTTAGAAACTTCTTTGGGATCAGCGACAGATGTAAAAGGAATAAAGAGACCAGAATCAAACTTAATATTTGCATTTGGTTCTAAGTTTTGAATTTCTTTTTGAGATATTTTTTTTACTTTAACTCCGTTTTGAATACCTCTTTGATATAAATTATCAATATTCTGAAAAGATTGTATCGAGGTAGGAATAAGAATTTTTCCACATTCATCAATCCATAACTTTTTAGATTTAACGTATTCTTTAAGTTCAATTCCGCCTCTTACTCCAAGCGTTGCTCTTAAAGAATTGGGGTCATAATAAATTCCACTATGAATAACACCGCTATTCCTGCCTGAACCATGCTGAATTGAATTATATTCTTTTTCTAAAATAATAATTTTAGAGTTAGATATTGTTTTTTTTAATTTGTAGGCAAGGGTTAAGCCAATAATTCCGCTGCCAATTATAATAAAATCACACTTCATAAACTTTACAGTTATCTGTTATACTTGTTTTTTAAATGAGTAAAATATTAGAAATACCATCGTCTCAAGTTAAAAAGTATCTAAGTGAGAATAGTGATGCTGTTTTAATTGACGTGAGAACCAAAGAGGAGTGGGATACCATTGGAATGCCAAACGGTGAGCCATTGGGAATGTCAACTTTTTTCATTTCTTATCAGCTTGGACAAGAGCGTATTCTTAATAAAAATTTTGTTAAGGAATTCGAAGATTTAAATATTGAGAAAACAAAAAAGATATTATTTATTTGTAGAAGTGGAGTGAGGTCTTTACATACTGCAAAAATTGCAAATGATCTTGGCTATGAGGCCATAAATATTTTGGGTGGTTTTGAGGGCTCAGCTGTAATTAATGATGCTGGATGGAAAGGAAATGGATTACCATGCAAATAAATTTAGTTAAAATAATTTTCTGTTTTTTTTTGATATCGTTGCTTTCTAACTGTGAAACTATTGATAAAAAAGTTACTGAAAAAACTGATAGAGAAAATGAAAAATTATCTAAATATCTTGGTGTTAAAAGCGAAGTAGTAAAAAAAGATTTTGGAGAACCTAATAAAATTATTTTAGAAACTCCCTATAAGATTTATTTATATAGCAAAACTAATATGCTTATAACTTGTACAAGAGAGTTTTTTGTGAATCCAAAGACCGATGTAGTTGAAAAGTTTAAAAGTCAAAACTGCATTAAATAAGTGTTCAATCAAAATTACAAAGATATAGTTTCAAAGGTCACTCATCAAATAGTAAAACGCCAAAAGGAAACAAAGAATTTATTTTGTCTTGTTTCTGGACCCCAAGGTTCAGGCAAGACAACCTTTACAGACAAAATTAAAAAAGAGTTAATAAAAAAAAAATTAAAAGTTTTAGTCTTATCTATAGATGATTTTTACTTAAGTAAAAAAGATAGAACTAAAATTTCAAAAAAAATTTCACCTTTGTTTGTTACTAGAGGAGTTCCAGGAACTCATAACTTAGAGTTTTTAAAAAAAGTATTAAATATTTTTTTATCCAATAAAAAAAAACATTATCGTTTGCCAAAATTTTCTAAAGCAGAGGATGATCTTATAAAGTCAGAATTTAACAATTTAGTATTTCCTTATGATGTTTTTATTTTGGAAGGTTGGTGTGTAAATTATCAAGGAGAGGGCATTAGTAGCTTAAAAAAACCCATAAATTTAATGGAAAAAAGATTTGATCAAAACATGAAGTGGCGCAAATACGTAAATAAAAAAAGTAAGGAATATTTTAAACAAATATATAAAAAATCTCACTGTTCTATCTTTTTAAGAATACCAAGTTTTAAGTATGTTTTTCAATATCGAACAAAACAGGAATTGAACATACCAAAAAATAAAAGAATGAGTGCAAGGCAATTAAAAAAATTTATTAGCTTTTATGAGCGTATAACTAAAAATTTATTAATTAGTAAAGCTAATAAGTTTGATGTAGAGATTAACATCAAACCTAATCATAATTATACAGATTTAAAATTTAACAATTTTTAAATATTACATTGCTTCATAAATTAGATTTTACAAAAGATAAAATTTCTCAATTATTAAAAAAAATTGCTATACCTGCAGCTATAGGCGCTCTATTTCAAAGTTTATATACTTTAGTGGATACATTTTATGCTGGTAAGATATCCTCTAATGCATTGGTAGCTCTTTCAAAGGCATTTCCTATTTCATTTTTTATTATTGCATTTGGAGTGGGAGTATTGGCAGGATCTACTTCTTTAATAGCAAATTCAATTGGAGAGAAGAATTTTCAAAAAGCAAAAATGTATTTGGCTCAATCTGTAATTTATTCAATTTTAGTTGCCACAGTTGTTATATTTATAGGAGTATTTTTTGCACCGTTTCTTCTTCAAGTTATGGGTACACAGCCAATCAATATTTCTCTTACATTGCAATATACAGATATAATTTTTTTAGGATCCATATTTTTTTTTATTCAAGTTTCTTTAAATTCTAGTTTAAATGCACAGGGAGACACAAGATCTTATCGGAACATTTTAATTATTAGTTTTTTTTTAAATATAATTTTAAATCCAATTTTTGCATTTGGTTTTGGATTCATACCAGCTTTGGGAATTGCTGGTCTAGCAATCGCAACTATTGTATCTCAATTTATTTGTTTACTTTATATTTTGTGGAAAGTTTATCAAACAGAATTAGTACAAGAAATTACAACAAATTTTTTTTATATAAATAAAAATTTAATATCAGATTTATTTAAGCAAGGAATACCTGTAACTCTAACTATGATGTTAATTGGAATTGGAATTTATAATATTTTATTTTTTGTTTCAAAGTTTGGTGACATTGCAGCTGCCGGGTATGGTGTTGCTTTGAGAATTGAGCAGCTTTTATTGTTGCCAGCCATTGGATTAAATACAGCGGTTTTATCTATCGTTGGTCAAAATTTTGGGGCAAAAGAATTTCGAAGAATAGGTGAGGTTTACTTTAAAGCTATTTTTTACGGAGCAGCTTTAATGGTTTTTGCTGGTTTCGTTCTTTTTTTTGGAGGCGCTTTGTTAGTACAATTGTTTACCAATGATCCCAAAGTAATTGATTTTGGAGTTAAATATTTAAAAATTGCTGCTTTAATTGGACCAGTTTATCCTGTTTTTTTTATAACCAATGCTTTTTTTCAAGGAATAAAAAAGCCGCTGTATGCAACATTAATAAATCTTTTTAGAATAGTTATTGTACCTTTTTTAGTAATGTCGCTTATTCTAGGTAAATTTAATGGAAGTTATGAATCATTGTTTATTGGATTACTGGTTATTAATTGGTTTTTTGGAATTTTAGTAATTATTATAGTAAAGTTTTTTTTCTTAAAAAAAATTACTATTTAATCTTTCTTTAATTTTTTTTCTAATTTCCTGACAAAATAAGAAATTACTAATATTAAAACTAAATATTCAAGAATTAAGAAAGTATAAATTTCTAACGGTCGATAAGTACTCACAACAAGCTCATTTGCCTTTCTAGTTAAGTCAGAAATTCCAATAACGGAAACTAAAGAAGACATTTTTAACACATAAACGAATTGATTTCCCAAAGCCGGCAAAGTTATTTTAAAAGCTTGTGGTAATATCACTAATCTTAATTTTTGATAAAAATTTAAACCTAAAGAGCTAGCTGCTTCCCATTGAGTTTTTTTAATTGCGTTAATACCCCCTCTAAATATTTCAGCTTGAAATGCACTTTCACTAATAGCAAGCGCTATTATTCCAGAAACAAATGGGCTAAAGCTAAATCCAGTTAAAATAGGTAGTCCATAATAAACCCATAAAATTAAAACAAGCAATGGTATAGATCTTATTATTTCAACATAAAGCACATTAAGATAATTTAAAAGCTTATTTTTAGTGATAGAAGGAATGGTTACTAATAATCCAATAAACATCGAAATAATTATAGAAATTATAGAAATATAAATAGTTGTAGTAATACCGCTTATTAAAAATTGAAGATTGGTTAATCCGTTTACATTAGTGGGAGAAATTATGAACCAGCCCCACTCATGTTCTCCACACGAAGCCAAAGGTAAAAACAGAATTATACAAAAGTATTTTTTCACTTTTGAAATTATAAGGATTTAAATTGAAAATTCTAATTGATTATAGACTTTTTAACCCGTATTTTTTTAATAGGTTATCAAAAAAACCAGAAGCTTTTTTTATTTCTATCCAGTGATTAACGTAGTTTAACCAAACCTGATCGTCTTGATCAATTAGCATTGCTAATACTGCTGGATTTTTTCCACCATCTGGAACAATAGCTAATTGAGGATATGTTACAATTAACTTATTGGCCTCCGTGGAGCTTGTAATGTGACCATCGGCTCTACCTGATAAAACTTCTTGAAAATCTCTAGCGGGCGCCTCAATAGATTTTAGTTTTGCATTAGGAAAGAATTCTTTGGCTTTTTCTTCTTGAGATGTACCTAAAGTAGTTGCGATAGTTACATTGTTTTTATTCAAAGAATCCCAAGTGGGAAACTTGCTTAAATTTTTTTTAAGAACTAGCGGTACAGTCCCGTATTTGTAATACGAATGAGTGAAACCAACAACCAGCGCTCTTTTTGCAGTTTTTGTAGCACTTGTAGAGATATCATATCTGTTAGAAGTTATTCCTGAAACTATAGTTTTCCAATCCGTAGGAACATATTTTACTTTGACACCCATATCTTTTGCTAGTTCGGTAGTTACATCAATATCAAACCCTTTATATTGATTTGTTGCAGGATCTTTCATGCTCATAGGATCCCAGTCACCAGTGGTTCCCACTCTTAATTCTCCAGAAGATAAAATTTTGTTTAGTTTAGACTCAGCATTTGCTGTTATTGATACAATAATAAAAAATAAAGTTAGTAAAATTTTTTTCATAAAATTAATTGTATAGTTTTTTTTATAAAAGTTATATTCGCAAGCTGACGCACCCACATATTGCTTGATTCTTACGATGTTGCCAAAATTTTGTTCTTCAATTATAACTTCAAAGTCGATTTGTACAGCTTGCGGACACAGTAACAGCTAAAGCTAAATTTCCAAGTTTAAGGACATGTTCAAAGTCGATTAAATGGCTAATAACGAAAGGTGCTAATTATGACTACATCTAGTAAAAATCCAGAAACAATAGCTCTGCACGGAGGAACTTGGAGAAGAGACGAGAGTTCCACTTCAGTTGCTGTTCCCATTCATCAAACTACTTCATACCAATTTAACTCAGCAGAACATGCTGCAAACTTATTTGGTCTAAAGGAGTTTGGAAATATTTATACAAGAATTATGAATCCGACCACCAATGTTTTGGAAGAGCGAGTTGCTGCACTAGAAGGTGGAGTTGCTGCAGTTTGTGTAAGCTCTGGTCAAGCAGCGTCAGCTTTTGTTGTTCAAAATTTATGCAACGCTGGAGACAACTTTGTTGCTTCAACTGATTTATACGGTGGAACTGTTAATCTATTTAATAATACTCTAAAAGCGATGGGTATAGAGGTAAGGTATGCGGATCCTAAAGATCCAGAGAGTTTTGCAAAACTTACAGATAGCAAGACCAGATTATATTATGCTGAAACATTGCCCAATCCATCTTTACGAGTTTTTCCAATTAAAGAGGTCGCAGAAATTGGAAAAAAATTAAACGTTCCTTTAATTATGGACAACACTGCTTGCCCAGTGATTTGCAAACCAATTGAACATGGGGCTGCAATCGTTATGCATTCATTAACTAAATTTATAGGTGGTCACGGAACTAGTATCGGAGGAATTATTGTAGATTCAGGAAATTTTGATTGGTCTGGTGACAAATCAAGACAGCCAAATATTTGGCAACCAGACATGTCTTATCATGGCGCTGTTTGGGGAGATGCAGTTCCTCAATTAACTGGAGCTAATATTCCGTTTATTATAAGAGCCAGAGTTGTCTTACTTAGAGACCTAGGATCTGCGATAAGTCCTTTTAATGCATTTCAAATTATTCAAGGATTAGAAACTGTTGCTCTTAGAATGAAACAACATTGCGAAAATGCTGAGAAGGTTAAAGACTTTTTGCTTAAACATAAGAAAGTAGAAAAAGTTATTTATTCAACATTACATGATGGAGAAATAGGAGATCGTGCCAAAAGATATTTAAAAGGGGGAAGTGGCGCTTTGATGGGAATGGAACTCAAAGGAGGAGTAGAGGCTGGTAAAAAGTTTATCGATAATTTAAAACTTTTATATCATGTTGCAAATATTGGAGATGCTAGATCTTTAGCAATTCATCCTGCAAGCACAACCCACTCACAATTGAATGAAGCAGAAATGCTAAAAGCAGGAGTAACCCCAGGCTATGTTCGCTTATCGATAGGAATTGAGCATGCAGATGACATTATTGCTGATTTAGATCAGGCTCTTAACGTATAATATGACAATTTAATCTAATGAGTCACAATTAGTTTTGTGACTCATTTTTTTAATATTATCATCAATATGAATAAAAATAATATTGCTGTAGTCATTGGAAACTCAGGATCTATTGGTTCTGCAATAGAAAAAGAGTTATCAGATCAAGGATTTAAAAATATTATTGGATTTAATAGATCATCTAGTCCGCGACTAGATTTATTGAATGAAGAGACAATTGCTCAATCTGCACAATTTATAAAAGATCAAAATACTCCTGTAAGTTTAGTTTTTGATGCAACAGGATTATTACACGATGATAACAATATGCCAGAAAAAACTTACAAAAATATTGATCAAATATTCATGAGAAAAAATTTTGAAATTAATGTTATGGGTCCAGCTTTAATTATGAAATATTTTTTACCTTTATTGGATAAAGAAGAAAAATCAATTTTTGCAAGTATATCTGCAAAGGTTGGCTCCATTTCTGACAATAGGTATGGTGGTTGGTATTCTTATAGAGCATCGAAGGCCGCTTTAAATCAAATGATAAAGACTGCTTCTATTGAAATGAAGATGAAAAATCAAAAAGCAATTTGTTTAGCTATTCATCCAGGAACAGTAGAAAGTAAGTTGTCAAAACCATTTCAAAAAAATGATTTAACAATTCAATCACCACAAGAATCTGCATCAAACATATTTAAAATTTTAACCTCATCTACCTCAAAAGATACTGGCTCTTTTTATAATTGGGATGGAAAAATAATTGATTGGTAATTTTTTAAATAAGTAATAATATAATTATATGTTTATAATTGTGGTATTTGTAATCGGACTTGCTGCAGGGGCTGGACCTGATAAGACTAATGAAGCAATAAACAAAGCTTTATCCAAAGGTAGCGAAATATCTCAGTCTGCAAAAACAAAAGCAACAGAGATGGCTGAGTCTGCTAAGTCGAAAGCTATTGAATTAAAAGATAAAGTAAAAAAATAATTTTTTACTGAATAGTTATTCGGTGCATGACACGGTGGATACCTGTAAAATCGTTTACAGGATTATGCAACATGACATGATTAGACCATATGGCTAAACAATGTGGCTCCCATTCAAAACCATAAACAAATTCTGGTTTTGATTGGTGTTCAAATAAATATTCTAGTAAGGCTTTGCTATCTTTTTCATCCATATCAACAATTTTGGTCACATGACCAGGAGATAAATAAATAGATTTTTTATTATTTCTTTTATTCACTTTAATTATGGCATGAATAGCGGACATGGTTTTGGGATCAATTCCAGTTCCTTTTTCAGCAACTCGATTATTTCTTGTTTTGGATATCGGACCATCAGCGCTAAACACAGCTTTTAAATGTTCAATTTTTATTTTGTATTCTTCAGGTAAATTTTTATAACTTTCATATTGAGATGCAAATAAGGTGTTACCTTTTCCCTTGGGTGGGCTTTTAATAGAATATAGCATCGTATATTGTGGAGGCTCTTTCGTATAAGTGGAGTCTGTATGCCAACCTTCTCCAAACATTATGTTTTCATTTGGTTTTTTTTCAACAACGGTAATTTCTGGAAAACCTTCCAGCCCTTTAAGCATTGGGTAATCAGCGCATTTTCCAAATTGTTTTGCAAATGAGACATACGAAGCTGAATCTAAACTTTGGTTTCTAAAAAAAACAACCCCATACTCATCTAGTGCAATTTTTATCTCTTCAATTGCATTTGAGTCTGCATTTTTAATATCAATTGCGATAAAGGCCCCTACATTATTTTTGCATGGTGTAACTTTTATAGAATTAAACATGTTTTCATCTTAGTTTTTTCTTAATATAAGTGTCAATCATTATTAGAACATGCAGTTATTCAAATTTTTAATATTATTTATGCTATTTTTTATAAATATTGCCAGTGCTGCTACGAGATTATCTGAAAATGATTATGATAGATTGGTTGATTTTGGTTATAACAAATTAAACGCCTATCCAGATGATTACTCAGGAGTAAAAGCTCATTGGTATACATTAGAAGAACAGCTTGCACTTAAGCCAAAATTTTTAGCATTATTAACCCAAGAAATGCAACTCGATGGTAAAGTTATTATAAATACTCATGTTTACAATAGCAGGCATCATGTGTTTGCATCGAAAGATGAAAAATGTGGAAATCAAAATAAAAAATTATTTGATATTTTGAAAAAATGTGAAGAATTCAAAATGCCGGTTATCGAGGATGAAGACATAACTATTGATAATTTTGCTAGAACCATCATTGATCATTGCAACGAAACAAAAACAAAGAATCTTAAAACTCTAAATGGAAAGTTATTAAATATTTCACAGGAAAAAAAATGTACTATTAAATATATTAATTTTACTCGTTATCATTTTGCTAATGTTCTTCAGAAATCATCTGATCAAAATTCTAGTAACAAAGTTAACAATCTTAAGAAAAATCAGTCTCTTAAAAAAGACGAAAAAGATAATAATATGAATTTAGATGTTTTTAAAAAAGAATGTGAAAATCTTGGCTTTCAGCCAAAAACAGAAAAATTTGGGGAGTGTGTGTTACGATTAGTTGAAGCTGCAAAAAAATAGTTAAGCACTTTTTAACTTTTCGATGAGATGAAAAACCCAACTAACCATTATTGTTAAATAGAGGTTTGGTGATTATTTGTTAATATAATTTTTCAGTTCAGCATATTCTGAACATCTACAGTTTTCTAATTTTTTTAAAGTCTGATTGGCAAGATCTAATCTTTTTGTATCTACATATAATTCGCCAATGTATTCAAGTGCTCCTCTATGTTTTGAGTCAATTGATAAAGCTTTCAGATAGTATTCTTCAGCTTTAGAAAAGTTTTTCGTTTTTCTCAAAGCAAATGCATAATGGGTTAGAATATCAGGATCTTTTTGATACTTACTTTTTTTCAAAATCTCTTCTAATGCTTTAATAGAATCCTCGTATTTCTCTTCTTTAATCATTTTTAAAATAGATATGTAAGAAGATGGCTTTACCACCTCATTAGAAGAATCGGTTCCAGCAGCATAAGCTGAGTTAACCAGAATGAATAATAAACTAATAAAGGCAATAATTTTTTTCATAAAATCTTGTTTTACTTAATTTTGACAAATATCTATAACAAAGTTCTTAATATGGAAAGTATATATAAATCAGATGTGGTTGTGGTTGGATCCGGAATTTCTGGATTAATGGTTGCAATCTCCCTTTATCCAAGAAAAGTAACTTTAGTAACTAAAAAGAAACTTGGAGAAATGTCTTCAAGTTCTTGGGCTCAAGGGGGTATTGCTGCTGCGGTAGGTAAAGATGATCATCCGGATATACATTTTGCAGATACTATTAAAGCAAGTTCAGGACTAAATAACAAAGATGCTGTGAAGATGATAACTTCAGAGGCATTAGAAATAGTTACATTTTTAGAAAAAATTAATATTCCATTCGATAAAGATCAGAATAATAATTTTTATCTTTCAATTGAAGCGGCGCATTCAAAAAGAAGAGTCTTAAAAATTAATGGAGATCAGTCAGGAAAATTTATAGTTCAAAAATTAATAGAATATGCAAAATCACAAGATCATATCACATTCGTAGAAGACGTATCGGTAGATCACATTGTTCAAAATGAAAATATGTGTGAGGGAATTGTTGGACATCTTAATAAAACAGGTGTTGTAGATAATTTTGTTTTTTTACAAGCTCCCAATGTTGTTCTTGCTACTGGCGGCATAGGTAGCATTTATGCTCATACAACCAATCCAAGGGATATTTATGGAGAAGGTATTGCCATGGCTGCTAGGGCAGGAGCAAAACTTAAAGACATGGAATTTGTTCAGTTTCATCCAACCGCATTAGATATTGGTTTAGATCCTGCTCCGTTGTTAACAGAGGCAATAAGAGGTGAAGGTGCTTTTTTGGTCGATGAAAATCAAAATAGATTCATGTTATCTGTTCACTCTGATAAAGAGCTTGCCCCCAGAGATATAGTTGCCAGAACAATTTTTAGGCAACAAGAAAAAGGAAGATCAACTTTTTTAGATTGTAGGCATTTTACAAAGGGAAATTTTAAAACAATGTTTCCCACAGCAAATGAATATTTGACAAAAGCAAATATTGATCCCGAAAAAGATTTAATACCCATTATTCCAGCTGCCCACTATCATATGGGTGGAATAGAAGTTGATTTAAACGGAAAGACCTCTGTAGAAGGTTTGTGGGCTTGTGGTGAAACTAGTTCTACTGGTGCACACGGAGCCAATAGACTAGCCAGTAACTCTTTATTGGAGGCTTTTGTTTTTGCCAGAAAAATTGCTGAAACAATCAATTCCGGATCAATTGGTTCAACCAAACTTCAAAAAATCAATATTGAGAATTATTTTCCTAAAGAAAAAACTTTAAGCAAAGTAAGAGCAAAAAAATATATATGGCAACTTCGATCTAATATGACTCGAAATGTTGGTTTAGAACGAAGTAAGCAAAGTTTAACACAAGCTTTTATCGAATTTGATAGGATTGAAAGAGAGTCTAAGCATCTGTCTGCTAAATTAAAAGACATGATTCTTGTTTCTCGTTTAATTACTTATGCAGCATTAGCAAGAGAAGAGAGCCGAGGAACTCATTTTAGAAATGATTTTTCAGAAACTATTCCTCATTTCAATAAAAGTTTAGGTTTTGATATAAAAGATATGACAAATTTTTTAAATAATAATACAAACAAGCCATCAATTAAAACAGCTTAAAAATTTTTATGAGAACAGTATATGTAAATGGAGAATTTGTTTTAGAAAAAGATGCGAAGGTGTCTATTTTTGATAGAGCCTTTTTGTTTGCTGATGCAGTTTATGAAGTTACTTCTGTTTTAAACGGAAAATTAGTTGATTTCGATAATCATATGAAAAGATTACATCGATCGATGAAAGAACTTAATTTTGGTCCTAAAATAAAAGAAAAAGAATTTTTAGAATTTCATAGAAAGTTAGTAAGCATAAATAAAATAGAGGAAGGAATTGTTTACTTGCAAGTAAGTAGAGGAGTTGCGGAACGAGATTTTGCTTTTCCGCCATCAGACACAGACTTAACAATTACCGCATTTACTCAAAACAAAAAATTAATTGATAATGATGTTGCGAAAAAAGGAATTAAAATAATTACAATAGATGATTTAAGATGGAAACGATGTGATATTAAAACCATCCAACTTTTGTATCCGTCTATTGCCAAAAGTGAAGCGATCAAACAGGGTGTTGATGATGCCTGGATGACTCAAAATGGATATATTATGGAGGGAACATCTAATAATGCATGGATTATTAAAGGAAAAAATATTTATACCAGAGAGGCTGATAATTTAATTTTAAATGGAATTACTAGACAAGTGGTAGCTAAAGTAGCAGAGAAATTAAATTATAAAGTTATTCATAAACAGTTTACAATTCAAGAAGCTGAAAACGCAGATGAGGCTTTTATAACATCTGCCACTGCCTTTGTTACAGGAGTAATACAAATTAATGATAGAAGAATAAGCAAGGGAAAACCTGGGATATTTACCCAATCTCTTAGAGAGGCTTACATTCAGCAAGCATTAGCAACACTAAAGTAGGCTAGAATCGTTTTACGCGATTCCCCAAATAAGTAATTTTAATTTTTGGCAAATACTTTTAACACTTTAAACAAGTGTGCTTTAGTTATCTCATCAGTGTCCCCTGTTAGTCTAGCTGAGGCACACCCTAATTTTCTATTATTTTTCTTCATAGCAGCTATTCTATTTTTAGATATCTATAACGCACATACCAGTTAATGACTCTTAGCCATACTCATCTATTTCACAATCATTAAAAGGAGAGTTCTAATTAAATTAAGGAGATTGAAATTATGAAAAAATTAACAGTATTGCTTTTAGCAATATGCTCATTACTTTTTGTAAGTCCATCTTTTGCTGCAGAGGTTAAATCTACAGTGAATGCTGAAACAACATTTATTTTTAATACTTTGTTATTTTTAGTTTGTGGCTTTTTAGTAATGTTTATGGCGCCAGGTTTTGCGATGTTAGAATGTGGAATGGTGACTTCAAAAAGTGTGTCCTCCATTGCTGCAAAAAATATAGCTTTATACGCAATTGCTGGAATAATGTTTTGGTTATGTGGATACAACCTTGCTTACGGAATATCAGAAGGTGGCTTTATAGGATCTTTTGCTCCATGGAGCGATACTACAGATATTAAAACAGCAAAATACTCAGCTGGATCTGACTGGTATTTTCAGATGGTATTTTGTGCAACAACCGCATCAATAGTTTCTGGAACACTGGCAGAGAGAATTAAAATATGGCCTTTCTTTTTATTCATAGTAATCTTAACTGGAATTTTATATCCTATTGAAATGGGATGGCAGTGGGGTGGTGGCTGGTTAAAAGTTAAAGGATTTTCTGACTTTGCTGGGTCTACTTTAGTTCATGCGGCTGGTGGTGCAGCAGCGTTAGCTGGTGCAATTATACTTGGACCAAGATTAGGAAGATTTGTAAAAGGTGCTCACTTAACTCCTTTTGCTGCATCTTCAATTCCATTAGCAACTCTTGGAACTTTTATTTTATGGTTCGGTTGGTTTGGTTTTAATGGTGGATCTCAACTTGCCCTAGGATCGTATGCTGATGCAACTGCAATATCTACTATTTTTATTAATACTAACTTAGCAGCGTGCGCAGGAGTAATGGTCAATGCGATGATTACAAGATTTGTCGGTGGCAAAACAGACGTAGTTATGATGCTTAACGGTGCACTAGGAGGTTTGGTTGCTATTACAGCAGAGCCACTGACTCCAAGTCCAATTGCTGCAATTTGTATTGGTGGTATTGGTGCTGCCATAGTCGTGATTGTTACTTCATTGCTTGAGAAGTTAAAAATAGATGATGTGGTTGGAGCGATACCAGTTCACCTAGGAGCAGGAATTTGGGGAACTTTAGCAGTATCCATTACTAACAAGGATACAAGTTTTGCTACTCAATTTTTAGGAACCTTCTCCGTAGTAGCGTTTATGTTCTTGGCATCACTTATTATCTGGCAAATTATGAAAGTTACTATTGGTATTAGAATTAGTGACGAAGCTCAGAAAAAAGGTACAGACGTTGCCGAAATTGGTGTAGTTGCATACGCTATAAGAGACTAAAAGTTAAACTATAAAAATAGGCCCGCAAATCTTTTGCGGGCCTATTTTATTTAGCCAATAAAATAACCACAACTCCAAAGACAAATATTAATATTCCAATAATTTCTTCAATTTTGATTGTCTCTTTAAAATAATATCTTGAGGCAATATAGCTAAACAGTAACTCAACCTGTCCCACAGCTCTAACGATTGCAGCTTGCATGATTGCAAAAGCATAAAACCATGAAATGGTTGCAATAAATCCTGATAGCCCTGCTAAAATGCATTGCTTCTTGTTCTCATACATTTTTTTAAACTGGTTTTTTTCAAAAATAATAATGTAAATTGTCATGAGGATTGATTGTATTAGCACTGCAACAAACAAAGTGCTTAATGCTTTTTCGAAAGTTAAAGTAAACATTGGAAGATTTAATGTTGCACCCCTATAACAAACTACACTTAAAGCTAATAAAAAACCGCAAAACAAACCAACCAAAGTAGATTTAGAAATTAGATTGTTTATAAGTACTTTTTTATCTTTAGTAGAAAAAACAATCACCCCTAAAGTAGAAATAATAATTCCTATAATAGTTGTTTGGTTAAAATGATCATGAAGCAAAAAAGTTTCCAAAACAGATATTTGCACAACCTCAGTTTTGCTCAAGGTAGTGCCCACAATAAAGTTAGAAAAGCGAAATGAATACAATAATGTAAAAGTAAAAAATATCTGAGCAAGTGAACCAGAGATTACATAAAATATAAAAGTTTTTTGTTGTAGTAAAAGAAAAAGAGGATCAAAGTTTTTGAAATAAAAAAAAAATAACAATCCTGCAAAAGGTAGAGAAAACATAAATCTCACGTAGGTTGATGCAACCAAAGATATTTCTTTGTTTAAATTTTTTTGAATACCAGATCTTAAATTTTGAAAAAAAGCGGCGATGACAGAAACTAAAATCCAATTCATATAAAAGCTTAATTATTGATAAATTACTAATACTTGTGAGAAATAAAATTGTAAAATATATTATTCCTAAGAAATGTCCAAATCAGATAATAAAAACAACCATAACACGGTTGATCCTAGGGAGATTAGGGAATGGATCCAATCTTTAGAAGGAGTTATTCAGAGTTATGGAAATGAGGGTGCTAAGGAAATTTTACAATCATTAGAGCAAAGAGCTAAAGAACTAAGAGTTTTATACGAACCCCTTCCTTATTCTCTTTACAGAAATACGATCGCAGTTGAAGAACAAGGTTCGTTTCCTGGCAATTTAAATGTTGAAGAAAAAATTACTGCAATTTTGAGATGGAATGCATTGGTGATGGTAATGAGAGCCAATGAAAAATACGGGGAAGTTGGAGGACATATTGCAAGTTATGCAAGTTGTGCTGAAATATTTGAAACAGGTTTTAACCATTTTTTTAAAGGTGGAGACAATAGTGATTTAGTTTTTTATCAACCCCATTCATCTACGGGCGTGTATGCTAGAGCTTTTTTAGAGGGTAGATTGAGTGAAAATCAATTAGAAAACTATAGACACGAGTCAGAAGGAGGAGGGCTGTCTTCATACTGTCATCCTTATTTAATGCCAGACTTTTGGAGTTTTCCAACTGGTTCTATGGGAATAGGTCCTATTAACTCAATTTATCAGGCTCGATTTATGAAATATTTAGAAAATAGAAATTTGTATAAATCGAAGAAGCATGTTTGGGGTGTTTTTGGTGACGGTGAGATGGATGAGCCAGAAAGTTTGGCTGCACTTTCTTTTGCAGCAAGAGAACAATTAGACAATTTAACTTTTATAATTAATTGTAACTTACAACGTCTTGATGGACCTGTGCGCGGTAATGGTCAAATTATCCAAGAACTAGAGTCTGTTTTTAAAAGTGCCGGTTGGAATGTTATTAAAGTTTTATGGGGATCAGAATGGGATGAGTTATTCGCCTTAGATAAACAACACTTATTGCTAAAACGTTTTGCAGAGACAGTTGATGGTAAGTATCAAACATTAGGAGCTAGAGATGGCGCTTATAATTTAAAAAACTTTTTTGGCGAAGATCCAGAAGTTTTAAAATTAGTATCTCATTTAAGCGATCAACAAGTAGATCAACTAAAGCGAGGTGGTCATGATTTTAAAAAACTATATGCCGCTTATAATCGAGCCTTGCAAACCAAGGGAAGACCATCGGTTATTTTAGCTAAAACTAAAAAAGGGTTTGGCATGGGAAAAGCAGGAGAGTCTAAAATGACTGCTCACCAGGCTAAAAAATTAGATTTAGATTCATTAAAAGAATTTAGAGATAGATTTAAATTACCTATCAGCGATAAAGACGTTGAAAATCTTAAGTTTTATAAGCCCTTAGAAAAATCTGAAGAGATCATTTATTTAAAAACGAGACGAAAAGAATTAGGTGGATTTATCCCTCACAGAAAATTTGAAAATATTTCTATTCCTATTCCAGAATTGAAGGAGTATGCATCTTTTGCTTTTGAAGGTAGCGACCGTCCTGTTTCAACCACAATGACTTTTACCAGAATCATAAGTGGTTTGCTGAGAAATAAACAACTGGGTCCAAAAATTGTTCCTATCGTTGCAGACGAAGCTAGAACTTTTGGAATGGCAAATTTATTTCAACAAGTGGGAATTTATTCGCCAGTAGGACAATTATATGAGCCAGAAGACTCAAGTACTATTTTGTCTTACAAAGAAGCCAAAAATGGCCAGTTACTAGAAGAGGGAATTAATGAGGCTGGAGCATTATCTTCTTGGGTTGCTGCCGCAACATCATATTCAAACCATAATTTTCCTATGCTTCCTTTTTATATTTTTTATTCGATGTTTGGATTTCAAAGAGTGGGAGATTTGATTTGGGCCGCTGCAGATCAAATGCCAAGAGGTTTTCTAATTGGAGCAACCGCAGGAAGAACCACGCTGTCGGGAGAAGGTTTGCAGCATCAAGATGGTTCAAGCCAGTTAATTGCCTCAACCATTCCAAACTTAAAATCTTATGATCCTTGTTTTGCATATGAGGTGGCAACTATTTTCCATCATGGAGCTAAAAGAATGATGGAGCAATTTTGTAATGAATTTTATTATATGACGGTAGGAAACGAAAAATACAATAACCCCAAAGCACCTGAGGGAATAGAAGAAAAAATTATGCAAGGTGGTTATGTTTTAGAAGAGCAGAGTACTGATATTAACGTAAATTTACTTGGATCAGGAACCATTTTAAGAGAAGCGATCGATGCAGCAAAAATTTTAAAAGAGGAATATAATATTGGTAGTAAAGTTTGTAGCATTACGAGTTTTTCAGAATTATCAAAGCAAGCAAGAGAAGTAGAAAGAACTAATCGATTTGCTACCACCTCAGAAAAACAGCCAAGTAATATTGAAAATTTAATTGATAATAATAATCCAGTTATTGCTGTAAGTGATTATACCAGAGCTTATTCTCAACTTATTAGTTCTTATGTGAAAAATAAGTTTATTGCTTTAGGTACCGATGGATTTGGCAGAAGTGATACTAGGGAAAATTTAAGAAAATTTTTTGAAATTGATAAATTTCATATTGTTGTTGCAGCGCTCGATGCCCTTTGTGATGAAGGAGCTATTCCTAAATCCCTAGTTGTTTCTGCGATAAAAAAATACCAAATAAATAGCAATTTAGATTATCCTTGGAATAGATAATTATTATTGTTTTTAATAAGAAATTAAGGTTAAATAATTCCTGTATTTTAAATTAACGGGGGACAATTATGAAAATATTTAAAAATTTAGTTGCATTAGCATGCCTTGTTTTATTTAGCAGCGCTAGCTATGCAGAAACTAAAATGAGAATAACACTTCAACTTCCTTTAAAATCTCATTTAGGTCAAAACCTATTAGTTTTTAAACAAGAGGTGGAGAAGAGATCAGATATTAAGGTGGAAATTTATGACTCGGCACAATTATATAGAGATAAGGAAGTTCCACAGGCTGTAGGATCAGGATCTATTGAGGCTGGTGTATCAGGACTAACACAATTTGCTGGGGCTAATCCCGAAGTAGATTTATTTGATCTTCCTTTTTTATTTAATTCTGAAGAAAAAGTTAGAAAAGGAACAGCACCTGGATCTGAAATTAGAAAAATTTTAGATGGTGCAATTGCAAAACGAGGAGTTACTGTTTTGTACTACCAAGCTTATGGTGGAGCAATCATGCTTTCTAAAGGAAAAGGCATGACATCACCTGCTGATTTTAAAGATAAAAAAGTTAGAACATTTGGAAAAACCCTAGGTGAATTTGCAAAATCATTAGGTGGAAAGCCAACATTAATTTCTGGATCTGAACAGTACTTAGCTTATCAAAGAGGCACTGTAGATGCAGGCATGACAGGTGTATCTGGAGTAAAATCTAGAAAATTATGGCAAGTGATGGATACTATTACTGTTACCAACCATTCAGACATTGAATTCTTAGTGGCAGTAAACACAAAATGGTTTAACACTTTGAACGCTAAACAGAAAAAAGCAATACAAGAAGCATCTTTAATTGCTGAAAAAGCTGTAAGAGATGCAATGTCAAAAATTGAATCTGATTCATATAAAGCCGCTAAAGAAAACGGAATGAAGGTAGTTACTTTAACAGATGCTCAAGTTGCTGCTTTTAGAAAAGCTTCCTCTGTTGTTATTGATGAATATATCAAAAAAACAGGTGGCAAGGGTGGAGTTGGAGATCGATTAGTCAAAATCGCAAACAAACTTTAAAAGCTTAATTTTTTTTCCACCAGCTTACGCTGGTGGAAAATAAATAATGGATACAATAATTAAATATTCAGGTTACCTAGCCTCTTGGCTTTTTGTTTCAATTGGCTTTATCGTTTTTTATGAAGTGGTGATGCGATATATTTTTAATTCGCCAACCATTTGGGTAGAAGAAATATCTCGCTTTTTACAAATTTGGGCAACATACTTAGCTCTCACCTATTCTTTTCATAAAAGAGATTTTATAAGAATCACATTTATCTATGATAAATTAAGTCTAAAAGGACAAAGATTTTTAGATATTATATCTTTTGTTTTCATAATCTTCTTTTCTACAGTAGTTGTTTATTACGGATGGATTATAGCAAAAGATTCTTTTGACGTAGGTAGAACTAGCTCTTCTATGCTAGATTTGCCTGCTTTTATATCAGAATTTGCAATACCCATCTGTTTTGGTTTTTTATTATTTAAAGTTGTTATTGAACTTATAAAAAATATTTTAATTTTGTTTAAGTCATGACAACTATTTTGATTTTATTTTCTTTATTTTTTATTTTATTTTTAGGAGTTCCAATTGCTATTACCCTCGGATCCATTAGTTTGTTTTTGATGTTATTAGGAGATATTTCTCCTATGATGATACCGCAAACTTTTTATAGTGTAGGTGATAATTTTGTTTTGTTATCTGTTCCTATGTTTTTAATGATGTCTAATATTCTTTTAAAAGCGGGAGTGGGAGAAGATCTTTTTAATTTTGCTCAAAGTTGGGTTGGACATTTTACAGGTGGTCTTGCTGTAGCTACGGTAATTTCTTGTGCTATTTTTGCTGCGGTTTCCGGATCTTCGGTTGCAACAGCTGCTACTATTTCCACCGTAGCATTTCCCGCGATGATTCAAAAAGGTTACCATAGAAATTTTACCCTAGGAATTTTAGCTGCAGGAGGAACTCTTGGAATTTTAATTCCTCCTTCCATACCTATGATTGTTTATGCTTTTGTGGCTGAAGAATCGGTTCTTAGTATGTTTTTAGCAGGAATAGGACCGGGAATAATGCTTTCAGTATTTTTTATTATTTTTGCTGTTTTTTATGTGAAATTTTTTAATAAAGAAGTTGAGAATGTTAGAAGCTCTCGAGAAGAAAGAATTTATTATACTAAAAGAGGACTGCCAGTTTTTGCAATGGCTATTTTAATGTTAGGTGGTTTGTATGCAGGAATTTATACACCCACAGAAGCAGGCGGCGTGGGATTTATGGTTTCTCTTGCTTATGTTCTTTGGAAAAAACGTTTGAATTTACAATCTTTCATAGAAGCAGGTCTTGACACTATGAAAACCACAGTAACTGTTTTTATTATTATCGCAGGTGCAAAAATTTTTGGAAAAGTAATTTCTTTATACCGAATACCGCAAGATATTTCTTCATTTATTGTAACTAATATTGATGAAAGGGGCATGTTTATTTTTGTTGTTTGTATCACTTTATTAATTTTAGGTTTCATCATGGAAACTTTATCTCTTATTTTAATCATGATGCCTATTTTTGCTATTTCAATTAAAGCAATGAACATAGATATTATTTGGTTTGGAATTATTTTTACCATCATGATTGAATGCGCATTGATTACTCCTCCGGTCGGATTAAATATTTATGTCTTGCAGTCTATCGGTAAAGCAAATATGAGCGAGATTGGCAAAGGCGTAATACCTTTTGTTATTATAATGATGTTAACAGTTTTAGTGATTTACTTTTTTCCTGATATAGCTTTATATATACCTTTTAAATTATGACTTTATTTTCTACTCAAAATTCAAAGCCTAAAGCAGATAGACTCCAGCAATTGTTGGATACAAAAGGAATTATTGTGATGCCGGGATGTTATGATGCTTTAACTGCAAAAATGATCCAGCGAGAAGGATTGGATGTTGGCTTTATGTCTGGTTTTTGTGTTTCTTCCACAAAATTAGGAATGCCAGATACAGGACTAATATCTTTTTCAGAAATGGCAGAACAAGTTAGGAATATTTGTAATGTTACCTCTATTCCAATCATTTTTGATGGCGACACTGGCTATGGGAATGCAGTTAATGTGTACCGAACTGTGAGGGGGTTTGCGGATGCTGGTGCTGCAGCAGTGATGATTGAGGATCAAAAATGGCCAAAAAAATGTGGCCACACTAAAGGCAAAGATGTTGTGGATGTCGAAGAGGCAAATTCTAGAATTAAAGCGGCGGTCGATGCTAGCAAAATGAATAATAAAGATATTTTAGTTATGGCGCGAACAGATGCAATAGCAACAAGAGGATTAAATGATGCAATTAAAAGAATGCAAACTTTTTCTGAACTTGGTGCAGATATTTTATTTGTAGAAGCTATCAAATCTAAAGAAGATATGAAGACTGTAATCAAAGAAGTTCCGGGTCATCATATGATTAATTTAATTGAAGATGGAGAAACTCCTTTATTAGAAATGAATGAACTTGAAGATATCGGTTTTAAAATTGCTGTATTTCCTCTTACGTTGATGAGTTCCTCTGTAAAAATTATGCAGCATTGTTTAAAAAATATGAAAAATAAAATCTATAACAAGGATGTATCTAAGTTTTCTGATTTAAGAGATATTGTCGGATTCAATGAATACTATGATATTGAAGATAAGTATAAAGGATAGTTTTAATAAGTAGCTCTTCCACCACTTAAGTCAAATACCGCTCCAGTAGAAAAAGAATTTTCCTCACAAGAAAGCCAAGCAACTAATGAGGCCAATTCCTCAACTTTAGCAAATCTATTTCGTGGAATTTTGGAAAGCATGTAATTTATATGTTCTTCGGTCATCTGATCAAAAAGTCTTGTTTTAGCTGCAGCAGGGGTTACGCAGTTAACAGCAATATTTTTATCAGCAAGTTCTTTACCAAGAGATTTTGTTAAACCAATTACTCCTGCCTTAGCTGTACTATAGGCGCTTGCATTAGGATTTCCCTCTTTTCCAGCAATAGATGCAATATTTACTATTCTACCATAATTGTTTTCAATCATATGAGGAACAACTGCTTTACTGCAATAAAAAACTGCGTTCAAATCTAATTCTAAAACTTTTTTCCATTCATCAACTGGATAATCCCAAACTTTAGCATTCAATCCAGTGATTCCAGCATTGTTAACAAAAATATCTATCTTTGTATTTTTTGTAATTTTTTTTATTTCTTCTTCTACTTCTTTGAAGTTTGTTACGTCGATATTAGAAGCTGATAGTTTTTTATTATTTTTTTGATCCAAAACATTTTGAACAATTTTTGTGTCTATATCCCAAATAATTACATTAGCTCCAGATTCCAAAAAACGATTTGTAATTGCCAAACCAAAGCCCTGAGCCCCACCTGTTACAATTGCCGTTCTATTGTTTAAGTCTATTTTATTCATGATCTCTCCTCTTATTAAATTACTTCTTGTTTTTGTTCCCCTAAACAATCTATTGCAAGATTCATTACATCCCCCTTTTTCAAAAATACTTGTGGTTTCATGCCCATTCCCACACCAGGAGGCGTTCCTGTTGTCACAATATCTCCTGCCTGTAGTGACATAAATTTACTTAGGTAGGATAGTATAAAAAATACATTAAAAATCATTTTATCCGTATTTCCTTTTTGCATTACTTTTCCATTTAATTGTAAATTTAGAGATAAATTATTAATATTAGGTATCTCATCTTTCGTAACAAGATAAGGACCAATTGGTCCAAAGGTGTCTCCTGATTTACCTTTTGTCCAATTGCCACCCATCTCAAGTTGCCACTCTCTTTCACTAATATCATTTGCAATACAGTACCCCAATATATGATCTGGGGCTTGTGCTTCAGTAATGTTTTTTGTTTCCTTGCCAATAATAAAAGCTAGCTCAATTTCCCAATCTAGTTTTTTAGATCCTGCAGGTAAAATTACATTATCATTAGGCCCAATAATTGAACTAGATGCTTTTTGAAAAATGATAGGCTCTTTGGGTATTGCCATACCTGACTCTTCAGCATGATCTGAATAATTCAAACCAATGGCAATAAATTTTCCTGGACTTTTAATACACGGACCAATTCTTATTAGATCGTTAATTTCTTGTAAAGAATCTAAATTTATTTTTTTAATTTTATTAATTGTTTCAAAATTTAAATTTTTTGAATCAAAATCTTCAATATGTTTTTCTAAACTTCTTATTTTATTATTAGAGTCTAAAACTGCTGGTATTTCTCTTCCTTTTTCACCTACTCTTAGTAATTTCATTTTTTTCCCAACCGTTTATTTATCCTGAAAATGTTTTCCTGTAACATTATAATGTTTAATTAAATTTTTTTGAGCATTTACCACATCCCTTGCTAAAACAGCATCTAAAATATCTTCATGCTCTTTGTTAACATTCCTTTTAAGATAGTTTTTTTTATTTTTGATAAGCAAAAATCTAAATCTTAAATTTTGGTCATATAGTTGTTCACAAAATTTTGTTAAATAATCTGAACCAGATCGCGAAATTAAAGAAATGTGAAATTTTTTATGAATCATTTCCCATGAGTCAGGATTTTCTGGGTTGTACTTTTCAGTCCAGTCTTTTCTAGTTAGGCGATGGTTTAAAAGAATTAAGCTTTCCTCCCAAGCTTCAAGACCCTCCCGATTCTCCATTGATTTTTTAATTGCTATTTCCTCAATCCAAATTCTCGTTTTTAAAACTTCATTAAAATGTTTCATTGAAACATTGCTTGCTACAAATCCTTTTTGTTCAATTCGTTCCACCAAACCATCTTTTACTAATGATGTTAAAGCTTCACGAATTGGAGTATGACCAGTGTCGTACTTATCTTTTAATATATCGATTTTTAATTTTTCACCTGGCTTTAAATCCCCGTTAATTAGTGATTTTTTTAACTTATTGTAAATTTGGGTGATCAAAGATTGAGGTGCAATTTTTATAATTTCTGCTCCTAGTTGTTCTTTTAAGCTAATTGAATTCATAAAAACGTTTTTCTCTTGATTTATTATAAAAAATCGTTTTTAATATGAAATAATCAATTTGTAAAACAAAATAATTAAAAGAAGGGGGAACTAATGAAAAATAAAATTTTAATTTCTATTTTATCATTTTTTTTAATGACAGGTTTTGGTTTTGCCAAAACAGAAGTAATACTAGGGATCAGTGCCAAATCAGGATCTCTTCAATATTCAACAGCTGAAGATTTTGCCAAAACAGCAAACAAAATGTGCGGTAATAAATGTACGGTAAAATTTTTTGGAAACAGTCAACTTGGCAATGACAAAGAATTGATGAGTAAGCTTAAATTAGGAAGCGTACATTTAGCCTTACCATCTTCAATGATGTCAAGTATTGCTGCAGAGGCCGGATTATTTGATATGCCTTTTATAGTAAAAGACAGAGATCATGTTAGAGCAATAGAAAAAAATGTGTTTTGGTCTGACATTCATCCTAAAATTCAAGCGAAAGGATACACCGTCATCGGTTTTTGGGAAAACGGGGTAAGACATATTTCTAACAGTAAGCGTCCTATCAATACACCAGCTGATTTAAAAGGACTTAAGATCAGAACTCCCAAAAGTACATGGAGAGTAAAGATGTTTGAGGCTTGGGGATCTTCTCCAACTCCAATGGCATTTAAAGAAGTATTTACTGCTCTTCAAACAGGAGTAATTGATGGTCAGGAAAATCCTTATACAAATATCAACGGTGCAAAATTTCAAGAAGTACAAAAGTATTTGAGTAAGACAGGTCATGTTTATACTCCTGCATACTTAACTGCCGGAAAAGATACATTTGCAAAACTACCAAGTGATGTTCAGAAGATTTTAAAAAATGCTGCTGAAGATGTAAGAGGTAGAATGTACAAAGCAGCTGAAGCAGATGAGGTGAGTCTTGAAAAAAAATTGGTTGCTGGTGGCATGAAGCTTAATGTTGCTAATAAAGCTGCATTCGTAAAAGCTTCAAAACCAATTTATGAGATGTTTGCAAAAGAAGTTGCTGGAGGTCAAAAGTTAGTTGATAAAGCTTTAGCTTTAGCAAAATAATAAATTAAAAATAATTAATCTCATGTTTTAGTCCTGGCTACTTAGATTGGTAGTCAGGGCTAGGTTAGGTGTTAATAAAGTTGAATAAAGAATTATCCAAAAAAATTACCTCTGTTTTTGAAAACCTGCTTTCTGGTTTTTGTATTTTACAAATGATTGCACTCGCATTAGTGGTAATTTTAGCGGTTTTTTTCAGAAAATTCGGGCACAGCTTCATTTGGTATGATGAGGTTGCATCTGTTCAACTTGCATGGATAACTTATTATGGTGCAGCGTACTGTGCTTTAAAAAGATCTCATTTAGGATTTAATGGCTTTGTAGATCGTTTAGATGACAATGTACGAAAAGTTTTAATCATTTTATCTGAAATTATTATTTGTGGTTTTTTTATAACCATTGCTTACGCTGGATACAAAATATTACCAATGCTGCATGAAGAAAATCTTATAAGCTTGCCGAGCGTAACTATTTCTTTTACTCAATCCGTAATACCTATCGGATGTATATTGTTTGTTATTGCAGAAATTTTATCAATCCAAACTATTTGGGAAAAGGAATCTTTAAAAGAAAAATTACAAGATTAATTTATGATTTTATTATTTATTGCTATTATTCTGTTTGCCCTGATCATGCTAAGGGTTCCTATAGCGATCGCGATTGGAATTATTGCGTTAGTCGGAATGATAGAGCAAAGAGGATCGGGTGCTATTTATGATGCAGCATTAAAACTTTTTGAGGGATCGACTAATTTTCCACTAATAGCAATTCCATTATTTATATTGGCTGGTTCGCTAATGAACACAAGCTCTATCTCTACAAGACTAATTGCTTTTGTTACTGCTTTAGTTGGCTTTGTTAAAGGAGGTCTTGCTATGGTGAATGTAATGGTCTCTCTCTTTTTTGCAGAAATTTCAGGAAGCGCAGTTGCTGATGTTGCAGCAATAGGGTCAATTTTAATTCCATCTATGAGAAAAAAAGGTTATGCAAAAAATTTCGCAGCTGCTGTTACGTCTTCATCTGCATCTCTTGCTATAATTATTCCTCCATCAATTCCAATGATATTATATGGAGCAATTTCAGACACATCTATAATTCAACTTTTTGTGGCTGGTATTATACCCGGTTTAATTGGTGGATTTTTAATGATGTGTCTTTGTTATTATTTTGCCATTAAATATAATTTACCTAGAGACGAGGCTTTTGACCTTTATAATGTTTGGGATAAATTTAAGAAAGCAGGTTGGGCATTAACTCTTCCAATCATAATTCTAGGAGGAATTTTTGGAGGATTTGTAACAGCAACTGAAGGTGCTGGCTTAGCTGTATTAGCCGCTTTATTTATAGGAGGAGTCATATATAGAGAAATTAATATCAAACATTTGATTAACTCAATGAAAGATGGTGTTATTCAAACATCAGCAGTTATGCTTTTAGTTTCTACCTCTGCTTTACTAGGCTTGTATTTAACTCAAACAGAAATTCCACAGCAACTTGCAAAAGACATAATAAATTTTACTAATAATAAGTTAGCAATTATTGCTTTATTAAATGTTTTACTTTTTGTTCTAGGAATGTTTTTGCATGGTGCTAGTGCTATCGTCCTTGTGGTTCCCATCGTTATGCCAATTGTAGTTCAAGCAGGTATTGATCCGGTTCAATTTGGAATAATTCTAACTTTAAGTATAGCTTTGGGTCAACAAACCCCACCTGTTGCAAGTGTTTTAGCAACAGCATGTTCAATTGCTAAGGCAGATATGTTAGAGGTTACAAAAGCAAATATACCTTTTATAATGGTCTTAATAGTTGTGCTTCTGATTGTTTCTTATATTCCAGAAGTGCCTTTGTTTTTGGTTGAAATTTTTTACAGGAATTAAATAAATAATAGAGGTAAGCAAATGAAAAAAAAAATTATAGCAGTTTTATTAGGTGATCCATCAGGAGTAGGTCCTGAGTTAGTAGTTCGTCTCTTAAGCGAAAATATTACCAAAGAGGCCAATATAGTAGTCATTGGAGAAAAAAAAATTTTAGAAGAAGGTGAAAAAATAAGTGGAAAAAAAATAGACCTAAAATTTGTTGAAAAATTTGAAGATATTGTATTTGATGATAGCACTAAATTTTTTCTTGATATTTCTAAAGGTACTAATCGTGTTTACAAACGAAGCCAAGTATCAGCTGAGTCAGGCCAAAGTGTTTTAGAAGCTATGGATATGGCTATGGATTTAGCTAAAAATAAAAAAATTCATGCAGTGAATTTTGGTCCTTTTAATAAAACAAGCTTAATGAAAGGTGGATGTAAATATAATGATGAGCATGATTTCTTTCAAAACAAATTAGAGATCAAAGATTTTTGTTGTGAGTTTAATGTTGTGGATAATTTTTGGACCGCAAGAGTTACGTCTCATATACCTTTAAAAGAAGTTGCAGAAAATATTACAAAAGAAAATATTTTAAAACCTATTAAGTTGCTTGATAAAACCCTAAAAATGAGTGGCATGAAAAACCCACGAATAGCAGTTCAAGCCTTAAATCCTCATGGAGAGTTTGGAACTGAGGAAAAAGATGAGATTATACCAGCGATTGACGAGGCAAAAAAATTAGGTATCAATGCGGACGGTCCTTTGCCTTGTGACACTTCTTTTATTACAGCTTTTAAAAATAAAAATCATGATTGTATTGTTGGAATGTATCATGATGCGCTTCAATGCGGATTAAAGGCATTTGGATTTGATCGTGGTGTTACAGTTTCTGGAGGTCTCACGATTCCAGTCACAACCCCAGCTCATGGAACAGCTTTTGATATTGCCGGAACCAATACAGCCAATTTAGAACCTACTTTAAACTCATTTAAATTAGCACTTCAAATGAACTCAGGTACTCAAGTTAACTAATGACAAAAATTAAATCGGTTAAAACTAAAGTTTATCAATGGAAAGGTAAAACAGTTCCTCCACAAAGTAATTTTTGTACTAATGCATCCGATCTTCTTTATGAGAAAGGGGATAATATGGGGTCATTCCGATTTCATGAATGGCTGACTTGCGAAATTGAAACAGACGACGGTATTGTCGGTATCGGTAACGCAGCATTAGCCCCTCAAGTTGTTAAAAAAACAATTGATCATTATTTAACACCATTAGTGCTCAACGAAGATCCTTTTGATTATGCTTATCTTTGGGAAAAAATGTACCGAAGAACTTTAGCTTGGGGAAGAAAAGGAGTTGGCATGACTGCAATTTCGGCCGTTGATATTGCTATTTGGGATATTCTCGGAAAAATTACAAAAAAACCTGTCTTCAAGTTATTGGGAGGAAGAACTAAAGAAAAAATTCCTGTGTATGCATCAAAGCTCTACAGTCAGCCTATTCAAAATTTACAAAAAGAAGCACAAACTTATGTTGATCAAGGATTTAAAATGTTCAAGATGAGATTTGGATGGGGACCTAAAGATGGGCCAGATGGAGTTAGGAAAAATTTAGAATTAGTGGAAGCCGTAAGAGAAGTAGTTGGCTATGACACAGATTTAATGTTGGAGTGTTACATGGGATGGAACTTGGAATACACCAAGCACATGCTTCCTAAATTAGCCAAATTTCAACCAAAGTGGTTAGAGGAGCCCGTTATTGCAGATGACATTCATGGTTATGCAGAATTAAATAACATGAATATCATTCCTATATCTGGTGGTGAACATGAATTTTCTTTATTTGGTTTTAGACAGCTTCTAGATCTTAAAGCAGTAAGTTATATACAGTATGATACTAATCGAGTTGGAGGAATTACTGCAGCTCAAAAAATTAATGCTTTAGCAGAAGCATATCAAGTCCCAGTGATACCTCATGCTGGTCAGATGCATAATTATCATTTAACAATGGCAAATTTGAATTGCCCAATTTCAGAGTATTTTCCAGTTCATGATGTAGAAATTGGAAACGAACTTTTTTATTATATTTTTGAAGGTGATCCAGAACCAAAGAATGGATACATTGATTTAAATGATAATATTTCTGGTTTGGGTATTTCAATTTCAGAGAAATACAAAAAAGATTTTATCATTATAGAATAATTTTTTATATTAGTTTATTTTTTCAATAGAGTTTAAAAATTATTAAAATTTTAATTTTTTTTAATATACCAGTCGTCAAACTGAGAAATATTTTGACATACTCTTTTATAATTATTTTTTATAAGTAAGTTATATATTTTTTTTCTATTTGGGTGATAATTATGCTCACATGTTATTATATAAATATTAAATTTTTTAAAATTAAAATTTTTTAAAATTTCATACTCACTTCCTTCAGTGTCAATTGAAAGATAATCTATGTTTTTAGGAGCTTTGTATTTCATTAAAAGATCACCTAAAGAAATAGTTTTTACTTGGTATTTTTTTCCAATTAGTCTTTTTATTGCGTGCATATCTGATTTATTAAATTTACTAATAGTAGAAAATTCGGAGTCATTTGTCTGATTAAAAAGTAAATTAGAGTGAGATTTTTTCCAAACACATTTAGTTTCTATCCAAGCTTTTCTATTTTTTTTTAATTCTTCGTGCCAACATTTAGCGGGCTCAGCTAATATCCCCGACCATTTGAATTTTTTTTCAAGAAGATAGGTATTTGATAAATCAACGCCATTTGTAGCACCAAATTCAACAAAATATCCATTAGTTTTGAAATTTAAATTTGAAAGTACAAACAGATCTTGTTTTCTTTGAGATTTTGAAATTTTTAAATATTTTACTACTTTAAAAAAATTTTTATTAAATTTAGAAATGGCAATAATATCTTTAATGGTTTCAATAAATTTTTTCATTTTTTAAAATTATTTCTTTATAATAAAATTTATTTGTTTAAACTTACTACTGTGTTTACCATTAGTACATATCAATATAAAATTTGTATTGATATGAAAATTTTATGCGCCCGTAGATCAACTGGATAGATCGTCTGACTACGGATCAGGAGGTTGGGAGTTCGAATCTTCCCGGGCGCACCAAAAGAAAGATATATGTTTTGGTATATTTTATTATTACTGGTTTTGATTTATTTGTTTATTTTTTTAACTAATTATCTAAAACAAATCAAAATAGGCGACGCCAAGCCTAATCCTCAGGATTATTGGAAATACACTTATGATATTCCAGATAAAAAAGAATTTAGCAAACCAACCCCCATAGATAATGCAACTTTTACAGCTGTTAAAAAAGATACACCTTTAATTGAAAAGCAAAAAAAATTTAAAAACAAATTGATTAATTGTTATTGGGCTTTAGTCATTATTATTTTTCATCTTTCCTTATATATAATAGCTGGGTTTCTGGGCTAGTTGATTAAATATAAAAACCATTGACAAAATAATAGGTTTGATAATTTTGTGTTATGTTTTTATCTAGAAAATTTCTATTGTTAATTTTGATTTTTTTCACAACTAATGTGATGGCGGAAGTAAAAGTTGTTAAATTTAAATATTTTGATCAAAATAGAAAAAAAGAATGGGACATAGCAGCTGAAATTAATTTTCCTAAACAGCAATTAGATCAATATCCAACAATTGTGGTTCAACATGGTAGTTCTAGAAATGGATATCAGTTTAAACAAGAAGGTGGAAAGTCTGATGAGTTTTCTAAAAATATTTTAAAGAAAGGATTAGAACATGGTTATGTCGTGGTGGTTCCAGATATGTTTTATAATGGACCAGATGTGGGATCTAACAAAGGAAGCTTTCCCAATGGTAATCAAGCCAATATGGTATTGAAGAGAATTTTATCTAGAGACCAAAGAATAGATTTAAATAATATTTTTTTCACAGGTTTTAGCTGGGGTGGAGATACCACCTTAGGATACTTACATAATTTTTATCAGTCTGATAGGTTTAATCCTTTTTGGAAAGCTTTAGCTGCAGTTGAGCCTTCTTGTAATAGAGTGCAAGAACCTGTTAAGTATAGTTTTCCTATTTTGATCGTAAAAGCTGAAAAAAGTCATTATGCTCCGAAACCATGTCTTTATTATAAAGATATGATTGTAAAAAAATCTAATAGCGTTGATTTTGTGACCATTCCTGGTGTTAACCATTATTTTAGCTCTGACATGAAAGAGGTGAAAGGGATAGCGGTAAATGCATGTGCTGATAATATTGCTATACATAAATTAGATGGAACTTGGATTAGAGCCAATGGCGAACCCTCTTCTGGAAAACCGCAAGAATGTTATGGAACCAGAGTTGTTGCAGGAAAAAACTATAAAAAAATGCCAGAATCAGCTGACGAAGTAATTAAATTTTTTAATAAATATAAAGGCAAATAAATAATTTCTCTAAAATCGTTGAGAGAGTAATATTCAGTGAACTTATGATAAAAAAAATTTATAATTTTTTTGATAGCACTTTTGTCGATTTATGTAGACAATTTAGATTAAGCTACTTGCCCCCACTCATGATTTATGTAGCAGCTGGAGTTTCTGGTTTGACAGGAATTGTAGGAACTTTTTTTATCAAGGATTATTTAAATTTATCAGCTGCATTCTTGGCAGGGCTTGGTTTTTGGGCAGGAATTCCTTGGGCTTTAAAAATGCCCCTGGGTCATCTTGTGGATTTAATTTGGAATAAAAAAAATTACATGGTTTTTGTTGGCGCAGGATTAATAGGTCTTAGTTTAATTATTATGTATGGATTAATTATTCATACTAAAGCCATGTCTCAAATTTTATCTGTTGAAACATGGTTTGTCATCAGTGTTATTTTGGCTCCTATTGGATATGTAGTTCAAGACGTTGTTGCAGATGCAATGACCGTAGAAGCGGTACCAACTTTTGATGAAATGGGAAAAGCTTATTCTGCAGATTCTATTAAAGTAATGCACACAACTATGCAAACACTGGGAAGATTTGCTATCATTGGCGGAACGGTATTAGTTGCGATTGCAAATATAATTATTTTTAAGAATATAGAATCAGTAAAAGAAATTGATAAAATATATTTATACGGGTCTGTTTATTTATATGCTTTAATTATTCCATTAATTTCTATTTTAGGAGTAGCACTGGCCTCTTATCTAAAATTTAAAAATAAACAGAATATAAATTCAAGATCTGAAAATTTTAGAACTGAAACAAAAGTTAATTGGAATATTTTAGTAGGATCTCTAGTCTTTGTTATTTTCACCTTAGGGGTAGGAGCTTTTAAAGTCCCCTATGCACAAGAATTAGTTTTTGTAGGTTCTGTAGGAATTATTTTATTTTTGATGAGCAGACTCATTAAGGAACTTCCAAAAGATTTGCAATTAACCGTAGTTGGTACTGCAATTATTATTTTTATTTTTAGAGCCATGCCAGGTCCTGGTCCAGGATTAACTTGGTTTGAAATCGATGTGTTGAAATTTGATGAACAGTTTTTTTCAATTTTATCACTTATCGCATCTATTTTGACTTTAGTGGGAATTGTTTTGTTTAGACCTTTTATGGCAAATAATTCTATTGCTAAAATTGTTATTATTTTATCGATACTGGGAGCTATTTTATTTTTGCCAAGTGTAGGTATGTATTATGGTTTGCATCACTGGACTTCTTCATTAACAAATGGAATTGTAGACGCTAGGTTTATTGCAATTATCAATACTGCAATCGAGTCCCCTTTAGGCCAAGTTTCTATGATCCCGCTTTTGGCATGGATTGCGAGAAATGCTCCTAATCATTTAAAAGCAACTTTTTTTGCGGTCTTTGCTTCATTTACTAATCTTGCATTGTCAGCCAATGCTCTAGGAACTAAGTATTTAAACGAGATTTTTGTTATTACGAGAGAAGTTAAAGATAAGCTTACAGGTGGAATACAGTCGGTTGCTAATTATTCTGATCTAGGAATGTTACTCATTGTGGTTACTTTATTAACTTTGGTTGTACCGGTTATAACAGTAATGATTATTCAAAAATCAAAACTAAAAACTAACGAGTAGATACTTACTTCTTTTCAAAAGTTAAACTTGCCCATAAGGAATGCCAATCAGCGTTCTTATTATTATTTTTAATAAAATGCACAGCGCTTAGCAGATAAGCACCTTGTTTATTTAATGGTATGTAAGCCACTCCTTTTGCATTGGTTATAATTTTTTGCTTGCTAGTATTGTTATTCATTTTATTAAAAACAGTGATTAATGAATTTGCAAAAGGTTTATTTTTATAGAGTAGAAGCACTTTAATTCCTTCTTTGTTTGTAACAGAGTAAGGATTTTCTAAAGCAATTATCTCAAAAAGAAGCTGAGTATTAAAATCTTGGTCATTAGATTTTCCAGTTTGTATTAAAGACTTTGCGTATCTTGTATAAATTTCATTTATAGTAGAGTTAATGTAACTTGGATTTTCTTTACTCCATTTAGTCCAAAGATCCTGCTCTTCTAAAAATTCCTTAAATTTATTAAAATTTTCATAATTTACTTTTTCAGGAATAGATTCATAAGACAAAACATATAATCCATTTTGTTTCATAGGTGATTGTATAGCTGGATAATCACCATCTCTATGTTTTAACTTTATTACTTTTTGTTGGTTAAAAAGTTTTAAACTTTTTGTTTCTGATTTAATGTATGGATAGGTTTCACCGTTAAAATTTTGACCAACTTTTATATGCGCACTTAATGTTTCATTTATAGTAGGAGTAAAATGAATTGGCTCTAGCCACATTTCATGAGCGCGAACGAGAGTTATCTGAAAAATGAAAAATATTATTAATAGTAATTTAACTAGAAACTTATTCATTACTTAATTATATCTTGTCTTATGTTCATTCGTTTATTATTTTTTTTTCTGATTATTAGCCAATTTGCACTAGGACATGAATTAAAGCCTGCTGTAGCAAATTTAGAACTAATCCCACAATCAACTAGTACAAATTTTGTATTAAAAATACAGCTAAACTTAGAATCTATTATTGCGGGTATTGAGCCAAATCATGAAAATACCAATCAATCAGCTAACTCTGATAAATATGATCAATTGAGAAAACTGACAGCAGATCAACTGAATAAAGAGTTCCAATCGATGAAGAAAGTATTTTTATCAAATATTTCTTTTTTGCATCAGGACGGTCGAATTAAGTTTGTAAATGAATCGGTAAATATCAAGCCGGTTGGAGATTTAAATTTAGCAAGAGAAACGGAGGTAGTTTTAACGGGTTCGTTTCCGTCAAATAATAATATGCTAACATTTAATTGGAGCCCGTCTTATGGTGCAATTATATTACGCGTAAATCAGAATAATACAGACTTATTTACGAAGTATTTAAAAACCGGAGATGTTGGAAAATTTTCTACCAACTCTAATAACCAGGATTTTTTTGAGGTAGTAAAAGATTATATTATTATTGGATTTCAGCATATTGTCCCAAAAGGACTTGATCATATCTTATTTGTAGTTGGATTGTTTTTGTTATCCACAAAATTAAAACCACTTATTTGGCAAATTTCAGCATTTACCCTAGCGCACACTTTAACCATTTTTCTTGGTGTGCTTCAGATTGTAACAATTTCCCCAAGTATTGTTGAACCGATCATTGCTATTTCTATTTCCTATATTGCAATTGAAAATATTTTTTTTAAAGAATTAACAAAATGGAGACCAGTTGTTGTTTTTATTTTTGGTTTATTGCATGGACTTGGATTTGCGGGAATTTTAAACGAAATAGGGGTTGCGGAGAGTTATTTTATTACAAGTTTAATTTCTTTTAATATTGGCGTGGAGCTTGGTCAGTTAAGCGTTATTGCAATTTGTTTTGGACTAATAGGTTATTGGTTTAGATCTAAAAGTTGGTACCGAACTTATTTAACCAACCCACTCTCTGGATGTATTGCTGCAATAGGCTTTTTTTGGTTTATTCAAAGAGTGGCTTTTTAATATAAAAAAAAGTTTTATAATTATTTTATATTTGATAAGAACTATCTATGCGAGTACAGCGAACTTCTAGAAGAATTATAAGTGCATTAGATCCTATCTATGATGCATTAGAACCATTAGCCTATCCTTTAATTAGATTTATTGCAGGGGTAATGATGATTCCACATGGATATGCAAAAGTATTTGGTGGAATTGAAGGAACAACAAAATTTTTTGCCAGTGTAGGATTAGAACCTGCTTTAATTTTAGCCTGGTATGTTGGTTTATTAGAATTGGTAGGTGGAATTTGTGTGGCACTTGGACTTTTAACAAGGTTTATGTCTGCTCAATTGATTGGACTATTGGCTGTTGCAACTTTTTATATTCATTTACCAAGCGGCTTTATTTGGGTAAAAGGCGGATTTGAGTACCCTTTGTTCTGGATGGTTGTCATGATTGCAATTACTATCAAAGGTGGTGAAAAGTTATCACTAGATAATTTAATGGCGAAAGAATTTTAATGAGCATTTCTAATTTACCTTTAAATAAAGCAGTTGTTGTTTTTTTAGTACTGGTGGCAGTCTTAATAGCTGTAATTACTGTTTTAGTTTAATCGAATTAAACTTTTATCTTTTTGCAAGGTCTTTGATTTAATTTTTAAAGATTCCAATATGGTATGTGGAAAGTTTTCATGACTAATATTGGTTTTGGTATCTAGAATTTTAATTTTATTATTTTTTTTATAACTATCAGAGTGCCAAAGTAAAAAAGGTATATGCGTTTGTTCTTTAGGAGCAAATTGAATAGGCACGCCATGAAGATATAAACCATTTTCTCCTAATGATTCACCATGATCCGATGCATAAATTAAAAAGGAATTTAGATTTTCTTTTTGTAAAATTTTAATTAAGCTATCCAGGATATAATCAGTATATAAAATAGTATTATCATATGCGTTGATTAATTCTTCTCTAGAGCAGTCTTGGGGTGTATTAATTTGACAGCTAGGAGTAAATTGTTCAAATTTTTTTGGATAACGTTTGTAGTATTTGGGACCATGACTCCCCATGGAGTGAAGAACAATTAATCCTTTTTTCTTTTTTAAATTATTAATAAAGGAAACAGTTTGTTCTAATAATAGCTCATCATAGGTATCGTTATCATTGGTATTTAAAACGGTTGTTTTAATTCTTTCACAAACATTCTTGCAACTAGAATTATTTTCTATCCATGCCACCTCAACTCCTGCTGCAGAAATAATATCCAATGCATTGGATTGAAACCTTGCTTTTTTTTCTGAATAATTATTATATTCACCCAAATAAAACATGCAGGGAACAGAAATTTTGGTAAGGGTTCCACATGCTTTTGCATTGGTAAAATTAATAATATCTTGCTGTTCTAGTAATGGGTTTGTTTTTCTCTTATACCCATTTAAACTAAAATGATCTGCTCTTGCCGTTTCCCCAATAACTACGATTCCTACAATTTCTTCATCAAGATTAGTAGTTGGCTGGGCATCAAGAACTTGAAATACGTAATCTTTTCTAAACGAATGCTTGATAATATTTATTAAAGAAGAGACAGAATAGTGCGGAATTGCTTCACGATTTAAGTTCTTAACGACTCTTGCGGTTAAAGATACGTCTTTATAATTAATAAAAATAAGACCAGCTAAAGTTATAATAATTAAAACTATTCCCAAAACTCTCGTTAACCATTCCTTAATAATTCCTGGGTATTCGACTTTTAAATAAAACAAGGGAATACAAGGTACAATTCCCATAAAAACGAACAATTGGGAGCAGTTTTAATCCTAAAAGATCATAAATTTCTACAAAGTTTCTCTCTTTTATAGAGTCAAATCCACTTAAAATAACTCCTTCATCAACAGCAGACCCCGTAGTTTTGGCGATAGTAAAAAATTACCGAACTAGCAATTAGTAAAAAACCAATAAGAGGTTTTAAAATATATCTAGTTCCAATTAGTAATAATAAAATTACTAATAAAAACCACAAAACTAAAAAAGTTAAAATCAAAAAAAATATTTCAAAAATAGAGTGACCAACGGAACTTGAAAAATATTCTAAGTAATTTGACAAAAATAGTATGATTAAAAATAGCTGCAATAATAAAACTATATACAAAATTTAACTTTATAAAGTGTATATTTTTTTTAAAATTCATTTGTTTACAATTAATTGAACATACTCATTATTGCTGGTAATGAAAGTAGGAAGATTGCTGCTCCATTTCACCATCGCATTGAACAGGCGTTTCTTGTTCTGAGGTAATTTCCATAGATAGAGAACGTAAAGTTATAATTTTCTTAGCCTTTGAAAGATCACCGTAATATAAAATTAAAAATAAATAATATAAAAAATCTAATTTAGTTAAATTAGGAAATAAATAACAAATTAAGTGAGGGTGAAATATAGAAGTTTGATTAGTAATTTTAAAGCGATCCTGCGTAGTGAGTAGCATTAGTAATTAGTATCCAATTAGCAGAGTATGTTTGTTCATTTATTTTTGCTTTTATATTAAATTGTTTTAAATAAAAAAATTGTTTAAAACTTTCCCATGCAAAAATAAATTTTCCAAAAATTGTTTTTAATTTCGGTTTAATATTAGCGACAATTTGTGCATCATATCCTGCACCTACCATTAAAATAAATTTTTTTTCGTTTATATTATGAAGATAAGCTTTCTTGGTAATTCCTTGTTGAATTGCATTGCATATATTGGTGGCATTTTTTGAAATACCAGATTCTATTGCAACAATATTGGCAGTTCCAGTTGGTATAATAGCTAAAGGAGTTAAGTGGTTTATTCCATTGATTACTTCATGAACAGTTCCATCGCCCCCAGCTACTGCAACTAAATCGAAGTTACTAGATTCTTTTTTTGCAATTTCAGTAGCATCCCCTGGTTTGTTTGTTTCAAAAATAGTCAGTTGGTGAGAATCAGATAATTTTTCTAATACTTCTTTTAAGAGTTTTTTATTATTAGATCCTGCTTTAGGGTTAATGATCACTGCTATTTTTTTCATGTAGAATTATTGATTAGCATAGAGATAACCCCTTTTCATGCTTAAATTTGTTTTTTTCTAATAAAATGGCCATTTTTTATACAACTATAAGGTTGGTCTTTGTAACAAAAGTTTAACAATTCTGTAACATAAATGACTTTTAACAAGATTATGTGCGTGGAAGTTAAACAAATAAAAAAAAGGAAAAAATAAATGAAAAAAGTAAACTTTATTTTATCTCTTTTGTTTGCATTAGTTATCACTTCTTATGCATCTGCAAGAGATCAAATTAAAATTGTTGGTTCTTCAACTGTTTACCCTTATGCAACTGTAGTTGCGGAAAAATTTGGTAAAGGTGGAAAATTTAAAACACCAGTTATTGAAAGCACAGGAACTGGCGGAGGAATGAAATTATTCTGCGCTGGCGTTGGTACTCAACATCCAGATATCACCAATGCTTCCAGAGCAATCAAAGGTAGTGAAAAAGCTCTTTGTGCCAAAAACGGTGTAAAAGATATTGTTGAGATTGTAGTTGGAAACGATGGTATTGTTTTTGCTCATTCTTTAAAAGCAAAAGACGTAAACTTTACTAAAGAACAATTGTGGAGAGCTTTGGCAAAAGAAGTGGATGTGGATGGAAAAATTGTAAAAAATCCATATACTAAATGGAGTCAAATTGACAAAAGCCTTCCAGACTTTGGAATTAAAATTATGGTTCCGCCACCAACTTCAGGTACTAGAGATGCTTGGGAATCTTTAGTTATGGAAAAGGGTTGTTCGAAAGCGGCTATTGCAGCTTTTGATGCAAAGAAAAAAGATGCTCACAAAAAAGCATGTCTTCATTTTAGAGAAGATGGTTTGGCAATTGAGGCTGGAGAAAACGACACTCTCATAGTCAATAAATTAGTTGCTGACCCTGAAATGTTTGGATTGTTCGGTTTTAGTTACCTAGTTGGAAACAAAGACAAAATTCAAGCCACAGGAGTTAATGGAATCAAACCAAGCTTAGAAAGAATTCAAAATTATTCTTATCCAATTGCAAGACCACTATTTTTCTATGTGAAAAAATCTCATATAGGAGTAGTTCCAGGGATAAAAGAATTTTTGAATGAATTTACTTCAACAAAAGCTATGGGAGATAGAGGATACTTAACCGATATTGGTTTAGTGCCTTTGAGTCAGGATAAATACAAAGTAACAAGAAACTCGGCGACAAAACTTACTTTAATTAAGTTATAAATTTTAGCTGGTATCTCGTAACTTTTATTAAGGGTCGGACTATAGGTTCGACCCTTAATTATTTGGGATTAAAAATATGAATATATTAATACTAGGTTTTATAATTATTTTTAGTCTATCTTGCTTCTTTTTTGGAAAATCTCGAATAAAAAAAATTGCATCTATTAATCAATTTAAGCCAAAAGCCTTACCTCATTTTTATGGTTTTTATTTATCGTTATGGTGTGCTTTACCTGCATTTTTGATTATTTTTTTATGGACTATTTTTGAGCCATTTATTGCAAAATATTTTATTATTAGTGGTTTAGAGCAATCGACAAGCATTAAGGCGAACGCGGACCAACTAAATTTAACCTATCAAAAAATTAAAGCTTTTTATTTAGGAACTTTTAGTGGAACTGCTTCGGAGCAAATTAAAATAGGAGCAACAAAATATGCATCTTTCCTGGCTATGGCGCAAAATGCTAAAATTGTTTTAATTTTAACCTCTATTATTGGATTTTCACTTCTTGCTTATAAAAAAATTGAAAATAATATTCATGCCAGAGAAGGAGTTGAGTTAATCTTTAAGTCAGTTTTAATTATTTGTTCGGTGGTGGCAGTTCTTACCACTGCTGGAATTATTTTTTCATTATTACTAGAGAGTATTAAATTTTTTAGTCAAATTCATTTTTTTGATTTTTTATTCGGATTAGAATGGAGCCCACAAAAAGCATTTGTTAGAGATGCATCTGTAACTTTATCAGCTGAACAATCTAAAGAGCTGGGAAAAGCTTTTGGAGTAGTCCCATTATTTGCGGGTACCGGTTTTATAGCTTTAATCGCAATGTCAGTTGCAGTACCTATAGGTCTTTTTTCTGCTATCTATCTAGCAGAGTATGCCAATCCAACATTAAGAAAATTTGGAAAACCTGTTATTGAGATATTAGCCGGGATACCAACGGTTGTTTATGGATTTTTTGCTGCTTTGACGGTTGGACCTTTTATTAAAGGCATAGGCGATGCTATTGGATTAGAAGTCTCATCTGAGAGTGCATTAGCAGCAGGACTGGTAATGGGAGTGATGATTATACCTTTTGTGTCTTCATTATCCGATGATGTCATTAACGCAGTGCCTCAGTCTTTAAGAGAAGGATCTTATGCTCTAGGAGCTACAAAATCTGAGACGATCAAACAAGTGGTGCTGCCAGCTGCTCTGCCAGGAATCATTGGGTCTATATTGTTAGCAGTGTCAAGAGCAATTGGTGAAACAATGATCGTTGTTATGGCTGCTGGACTTGCCGCTAATTTAACAATCAATCCTTTAGAATCTACAACGACTGTTACCACTCAAATTGTTATGATTTTAGTTGGAGATCAAGAGTTTACGAGCGCTAAAACGCAAGCTGCTTTTGCTCTTGGTCTTACGTTATTCGTGATTACGTTAATTTTAAATTTTATAGCTTTGCGAGTGGTTAATAAATACAGAGAAAAATATGACTAAAGAACAAAGATTAAGAAAAAGATATGCTGCCGAAACTAGATTTAAGAGATATGGAATTATATCTATTTGTGCAGCCTTACTTTTTGTAGGTTTGTTGATATTTAAAGTATTATCAGAAGGAAGTAGCGCTTTTGTAAAAACTAGCATCCAACTAGAATTAAACTTTGATCATAAATTATTAAATATTACAGAAAAACCAACCAAGGAAGAAATTGCTGATATTGATTTTTATGACTTTGCTCTACAGCATATTTTAAAAGTTTATCCAACCAAAAATCGAGATGAAGAAAAACAGTTAATCAAATTATTTACATCTGATTTTGAATTTGAAGTAAAAAATTACTTTTTATATAATATGAATATCTTAAATAAAATTGTTACCGTAAATATAACAGCATCTTCTGACCTTGATCAGCTGCACAAAGGAAACTATCAAAGAAATATTCCTGAAGAACGAAGAAAAATATCTAATTTTCAATTAGCAATTTATGATCAATTGATAAAAAATAAAAAAATCACAAAAATTTTTAATAATTATTTTCTAACCAAAGGAGATTCCAGAAACCCTGAAATTGCAGGAATTGGGGGAGCAATGCTAGGATCTTTTTTTTCAATTTTGGTTTGTTTAATTATATCTTTTCCTATTGCCTTGTTAGCTGCTGTGTATTTAGAGGAATTTGCACCTAAAAATAAATTTACCGACTTTATTGAAATCAACATTAATAACTTAGCTGCAGTACCTTCTATTGTGTTTGGTCTACTAGGTCTTGGAATTTTACTAAATGTATTTGAATTGCCTAGATCTACCTCTTTAGTTGGCGGTATTACTCTTGCCTTAATGACTCTTCCTAGAATTATTATTCCATGCAGGGCCTCATTAAAAGCAGTGCCACCATCTATTAGAGAAGCAGCGCTTGCTGTAGGAGCTTCTAAAGTTCAATCGGTTATTCATCACGTAGTTCCCTTGGCGATGCCTGGAACTTTATCGGGAACAATTATTGGCCTGGCGCAAGCTTTAGGAGAAACTGCACCCTTACTACTTATTGGAATGGTAGCTTTTGTGGTTCAAGTTCCAGGAAACCCGCTAGATCCATCCGCTTCTTTACCAATACAAGTTTATTTATGGTCTGAGTCTGCTGAAAGAGGGTTTGTGGAAAAAACTTCAGCAACTATAATGGTCTTGCTGGGTTTTTTAATTATAATGAACTCAGTAGCAGTTTATGCGAGACAAAAATTTGAAAAGAAATGGATTTAGAAGTGGATCAATATATTAAAATATCAGCAAAACATTTAAATGTGTTTTATGGAGAAAAACAGGCTTTATTTGATGTCTCACTGGATATTAATCAAAATGAAGTAACCGCACTCATTGGTCCTTCAGGATGTGGTAAGTCGACTTTTATCAGATGCATCAATCGAATGAATGATGTCATTGATATTTGTAAAATTAATGGAGAGATCGCCATTGATGGAAAAAATATTTATGATCCTAATGTTGATATTGTTAGCTTACGTGAACGTGTAGGTATGGTATTTCAAAAGCCCAATCCTTTTCCTAAAAGCATTTACGAAAATGTTGCCTACGGTCCTAAAATTCATGGAATTGCGCAAAATAAAGATGAACTCGATTCTATTGTAGAAAATAGTTTAAAAAAAGCAGCGCTTTGGAATGAAGTTAAAGATAGATTGCAGGAACCAGGAACTGGTTTGTCAGGAGGCCAACAACAAAGACTTTGTATTGCGCGTGCCATATCGGTTAACCCAGAAGTTATTTTAATGGATGAGCCTTGTTCAGCATTAGATCCTATCGCAACAGCAAAAATTGAGGAATTGATTGATGAGTTAAAACAAACTTTTACAATTGTGATCGTTACTCATTCAATGTCGCAAGCTGTGCGGGTTTCGCAAAAAACAGGTTTCTTTCATTTAGGAAAACTTATTGAGGTTGGAACAACAGAAAAAATTTTTAAAAACCCAAATAACAACATGACACAAGATTATATAACTGGTAGATTTGGATAGTTTATGACATAACGACACACATATTGTAAAATCATATGGGGAAGAGCTTCAATTTTTGAACGATAGCATCATTCAAATGGGAAGTTTAACAGAGTCATTACTAATTGACTCAATGAATGCCATCACCATTTTAGACAAGGAAGCTGTATCAAGAATTATTCAAAGTGATAAAAAAATTAATGAATATAGAGCAAAAATTGATACGCAAATTATGACTTTATTAGTAAAACGAGCTCCGATGGCAATCGATTTAAGAATTACGATTACAGCTTTGCGAATTTCACAAGATTTAGAAAGAATAGGAGATTTGGCCAAAGGCAATGCAAAAAAAATGTTACCATTGCCACAAGACTTATCCCAAGAATTGTTAAAAAGTTTAAAACGATTGGGAGCTACTGTAGAAAGTCAGCTTAATAAATCACTAGACGCTTATATAAAAAAATCAAAAGAATTATCTGTTGAAGTCATTAAACTTGATACCAATGTTAATGAACTTGCGTATTTATCTATCAAAGAAATATTATCTTTTTTATCTAAAGATACTAAAAATTTAGAATATGCCACTAACCTTCTCTTTGTTGCTAAAAATTTAGAAAGAGCCGGTGATCACATTAGAAGAATTGCTGAAAATATTTATTTCTTGGTTGAAGGTGATTATTACAAAAAATAATTTTTATTAGAGATTTCTTTTCTTTAATGAATATTCTAAATTTTGTAAATTTTCTTAATTACAAAAAGACAGCTAATACATCCCAGTAATTGAAATAAAATAAACGGTAAAATATTAGCATAATGAATTCCAGTGAATGTATTGGTTAGTGTTCTTGCTATTGTAACTGCTGGATTTGCAAATGAGGTTGAGGACATAAACCAAATCGCTGCTGCAATATACAAACCAACGAGACATGCATTAATTTCATTTTTGTTATTTTGATTTAGCAAAATAATCATTAACAACCCAAATGTTGCCAGCGTTTCAGATAATAAAATACCCAACCCAGACCTATCTTTGGGAGATAATTCGATTACTTCAAAATTAAAAATAATATTTGCAATCATAACTCCTAAGCATCCGCCTAGAATTTGTACAATAATATAAATTATTGACTTTTTCGCATCATTTTTTTTTAGTAAAAAAAATGCAAGACTGACTACTGGATTAAAATGAGCACCAGATATTCGATCCAAAAGTAATAATTAGAACAATTAGAGTGAAAGCCAATTGCCAAAGAGTTGCCTTGTAAAATAATAGCTTCGTTATCTGTCATATTCTGGCCCATCATGCCAGATCCTGATAATTGACAATGTTAAAATTAGTGTGCCTAAAAATTCTGAGAAATATTTATCTAAGTTTTTCATTTATTTATAAATTCTCTTTGTTAATAAGATTCTCGATTAGATTATAAGACATTTTGGAATTTCAGCTAATTTTTCTTCCTCATTTCCTTTAAATATTGCAGGATCTTTTAAATCCCAATGTAATTTTTTTGAACGATCCAATAAAAAGAGGACAAGTTTCGTTTGCTGCATTGTTACAAACAGTTATCGACAATATCAAATTCGACTTTTTTAAAAAAATCCCAGCTTTTGCTAAATATTTTTTTATAATTAATATTATTTTTTTTTAAAACTTTAACTGTATAAGGGATTAACAGAACCTACAGGATTAGACCCAGCGCTATATGCAAGGTATTTATTGTTGACTCAAGTGATTAAGAATGACATTCTGCAATAATCGATCTTGCTGAATTGCCAGTACAAAGAAATAAAATTTTTTTCATACTTTGCACATTATTATAAAATTATTACAAATATGTTACATGATATATATAATATTGAACTTATGAAGGCAAAAATTTTTATTGTTGAGGATGACTATATCAATTGTAACTTTACTTAAATACAATTTAGAAAAAGAAAATTTTAAGGTTTATGCTTCCAATCATGGTGAGGAAGGTCTGAAAGAAATTAAATTAACCGAGCCTGATTTAGTTTTGCTCGATTGGATGCTTCCTGATCTTTCCGGAATTGATATATGCAAAGCTTTGCGAAAAGATCCAAAGTACAAAAACTTGCCTATTATAATGCTTACAGCAAAAGGACAGGAGGAAGATAAATTACAAGGGCTAAATACAGGAGCAGATGATTATTTGGTAAAGCCTTTTAGTCATGCAGAGCTAATAGCAAGGGTGAATGCTTTATTAAGAAGATCCAAGCCAAGCACTACTGAGGATGTGGTGTTGTTTAAAGATTTAAAAATTGATCGATTAAGGAGGAAAGTGTTTCGAGGTAATACAGAAATTAATTTAGGTCCTACGGAATATAAATTAATTGATTTTTTTATCAAAAATCCAAGCCGAGTATATTCAAGAGAGCAGTTATTAGAAAATGTTTGGACGAGTAGTATTAATGTTGAGCTTCGTACAGTCGATGTTCACATTAGAAGATTAAGACAAGCTATAAATTTACCAGATACTAAAGATCTTAATTCGCACAGTTCGAAGCGCTGGTTATGCTTTAGATGTTGAATAGATTTAATTGGTACAAAGGCAATCTAACAGTTATTTCTGTTCCCGATCCTTCTGTGCTTTGAATATGAAATTCACCTCTGTGTTGTTTGATCAAATGTTTAACAATTGCTAAGCCTAGCCCAGTTCCATTAATTTTTCTTGTTTTTTCATTTTCTACCCTAAAAAATCTTTCACTAATTCTTGGTAGTAATTCTCTTGGAATTCCTATCCCTTCATCTTTAATATGAATTTCCAATTGTTCGTTTGATTTTTTTTGTGAAGAAATATAAATTTTTTTATTAGGTTCACTGTATTTAATAGAGTTATTTATTAAATTTGAGAATATTTCAATTAACTCTATCCTTATCACCAATAACATCTAGATTTTGCAAATCTAAATTATTATCTATCGATATATTTTTTTTCGAAGAAAGATTCTTGATAAAATTTTTGAACATATTCTATTATTTCTTGAATATTGATTTTGTTGCTGGGCTTAACATGCTCTTGCTGTTCTATTTTAGAAAGAGTTAATAAGTCCTTAATTAAATCCTCCATTCTAATTGTTTCCTTAAGCATTAAGGATAAAAAGTTCTTTTTCGCTTCCTCATCATTTTGACCATGTCCTTGATTAATAGTCTCAAGACCTAAGCTTAATTGTTTGTATGGGCGTTCTTAGTTCATGCGATACGTTTGCTACAAAATCAGACTTTAATTGTTGAACTTTGTGCATATCCGTTAAATCTCTCATGCAAATAAAAAACGATTGTTGAGTACCAAGAAAAAATGGGGGGGAGGCAAAAATTACTGCCTCATAAACTTGAAAGATTGGTTTTTTATTTTCAATTTTTATAGTTATTGGATTTTTGTTAGATATGACTTGATCTATTGCATTTAAAAAATCAGCATTTCTTAAAACCTCAGCGATATGATGATCTTTAATATTTTTGCCAAATCTTTCTTCTGATTTTTTATTTATAAAAATAATATTTTTTTCTTTATTAATAATAATAATTTCATCTGGAATTTGATCTAATACTTTTTGCTCACTTAAAGATTATATTTTGAATTTCAGATAAATTTTTACTTGAGTTAGGTTTATTTTGATTTCTTTGAAAAAATTTATAGCCAAAAAAGCATAAAATAAAACCTGATAAAAATAACAAAAGTTCTTTCATAATTTTCAATTATTTAAATCAGTTTAGCACAACTTATGAGCAAGTGAATAACTTTTGGTAATAATTCTGGGATTTGAAAAAAGTTTGCTTATAAAATTGAAATTTACTAAATGAGTTTGTCATTATTTTATACCATCGTAGGCTTTGCGTTGGCTGGCTGGTCAGTTATTGCTAACGATTCAATTCAAACACTTGGAACCTACATGGCTTCCAAAATGAAATGGTTTAAGTGGTATACGCTAGCTGGGGTCGCATCAATTGCCATGATCATTACAATTACTTATGGATGGTATGTTTATGATGGAGATATTTCTTACGGCAGATTAACCCGAATTCCTTATCAAGAAGTATATTGGTATCATGCAGTTGCACCTTTGATCTTGTTATTTTTAACTAAAAAAGGAATTCCTGTTTCAACTACTTTTTTAGTTCTTTCGGCTTTTGCCTCCACAGTAGTGTTAGAAAAAATGTTATTGAAAAGCATTGTTGGTTATGGGGTTGCCGCTGTCTTTGCTTATGCTTGTTGGATTGTGATTGCAAAATTTATTAATGAGAAAAAAGACCATATTGAAAATGATGCCCAAAGAGCTTTTTGGCGAAATATCAAGTGGTGCACTTCGGCACTATTATGGAGCACTTGGTTGATGCATGATGTGGCAAATATTGCCGTATACCTTCCGAGAAAATTAGAGCCCTGGTTACTTATCGTTGTCCTTGCTTACTTTACTATTTTACTTTTTTATCTTTTTTACACCAAAGGTGGTCATATCCAAGACGTTGTTCTGCACAAAACTGGAACAAGATATGCCAGATCAGCTGCGATCATTGATGTAATTTATGCATTCGTCCTATATTATTTTAAAGAATTAAATGATCTTCCCATGTCAACTACCTGGGTCTTTGTTGGATTGTTATGTGGAAGAGAGCTTGCGATTGCGTCTATAAATAAAGACTATCATTTCAAATATGCATTTCCAATAATTGGAAAAGATTTTTTGAAAATGATTATTGGATTAACCGTATCAGTGGCAATTGTATTAGCTATTCATTACATAATCATTCCAACCGGATTTTTTGGCTTTAAATTCATTAAATAAAAATTACAAAATTTTACAACTATTAATTGTGCATTCTCGGCTTTGAGATAGATTATTTTTGAATTAATATTTATTAAATATAATTTTTATAAATAAAACAGGGGAGATATATAAATGAAAAAAATCATAACTGCTTTAATAGCAGTTTTATTTGCTACCAATGTTTATGCGGCAGCGGATAAATTAACTATTGTTACTTCTTTTCCAAAAGATTTAACTGAAAAATTTAAAACTGCTTTTGAAAAGAAAAATCCTGGGATTAAAGTTGAGATTCTAGGAAAAAGTACAAATGCTGGAATTAAGTATGTTCAAGAAATAAAGGCTAATAATAGTGCAGATCTTTTTTGGGCTTCAGCGCCAGATGCGTTTGAAGTGTTAAAGGGAGATAAGTTATTAACTAAATATACTTCATCTATAAAAGGAATCCCTGCAAAAGTGGGCTCTTATCCAATTAATGATCCTGATGGTTATTATACTGGTTTTGCAGCTGCAGGATACGGCATCATGTGGAACACAAGATACATGAAAGCTAATAAACTTACCTCAACCTAAGGAATGGAATGATTTAACCAAAGCAGTTTATTATGGTCACACTGGAATGAGTTCACCATCTAGATCAGGAACTACTCATTTGACAGTAGAGACTATTTTGCAAGGAGAAGGTTGGAACAAAGGTTGGGCCGAAATTATTAATATGTCTGGTAATTTTAAAACAGTAACTGCAAAAAGTTTTGGTGTTCCAGATGGAGTTAATAGCGGAGATTTTGGAATTGGTATTGTAATTGATTTCTTTGGACTATCTTCAATTGGCGGTGGTTTTCCGGTAGAATTTATCTATCCTAAAGTTACAACATTAGTTCCGGCAAATATTGGGGTGATTAAAAATGCTCCTAACGAAAAGTATGCTAAGCTTTTTGTTGATTTCTTGTTATCAACCCAAGGTCAAGAAATTCTTCTTGATCCAAAAATCCGAAGATTGCCTGTAAATCCAGAAACTTATGCAAAAGCTCCAAAGGATTTTCCTAATCCTTTCAAAGACTCTTCAATTGGTGCAGCTGTAAAGTTTGACGTTAATTTATCTAAAAAAAGATATAACGTCGTAAATTCTTTATATGATGTAATGGTAACTTACCGTTTAAAGGAGTCTGCAACAAGCAACAGCAGCAATTCACAAAGCTGAAACAGCATTGAGCAAAAAAAATAACGCAAAAGCTAAACAGCTAGTCTCAGAAGCAAGAGCTCTATTGGTAAAACTACCAATAACCGATGCACAAGCAGGTGATGCGGCATTTAATAAAATCTTTAAAAAAAGCAGAAAAAAAGCAAAAGATTTAGAAGCATATGCCGGAACAAGGCAAGCCGAAGTAGAAGCTGATTGGGATAAGCAAGTAGTTGATAATTATTCCAAGGCTAAACAAAAAGCTGAGCAAGCTCTAAAACTACTTTAATTCTATCCATTATTAGCAACCTTAATTGTAAAAGTTAAGGTTGCTAATCAAATTATGTTTGAAAATTTTTTTTTAAAATCTACTGCTATTTTCATAGGTTTGTTTTTGCTTATTTTTTTGGCCGTACCTATAGTTCAGGTTTTTTACGTTTCTTTTCTTGATCAGAATGGTCATTTAACTTTTGTTAATTTTTATGATTTTTTTCAAAGCGATTTGTTTATAGAGTCTCTTTACAATTCTTTTTATGTGGCCTTCATGTCTGTTGTGCTTTCATCAATTTTTGCAATACCTTTGGCATATTTTACTTGTAGATTTAATTTTAAAGCATCTGTTCTCATTCAAAGTTTAGGATTTATTCCATTAATCATGCCTCCCTTTGTAGGAGCTGTTGCTATGAAGCTTTTTTTTGGAACTAATGGGTCAGTAAATTTACTTCTTGATGATTGGTTTGGTTTTAAAATTCCATTCATGGAAGGATTGAATGGAGTAATTTTTGTGGAGTCGGTTCATTACTTTCCTTTTATCTTAATCAATTTAATTACAAGTTTAAATAACATTGATAGAACCATGGAAGAGTCTGCTCAAAATCTAGGCTCAAAAGGATTGAGATTATTTAGAAGAATAGTTTTGCCATTATCAATGCCAGGTTATGTTGCGGGTGCAAGTTTGGTGTTTTTAAAAGTTTTCGATGATCTAGGCACTCCGTTGCTACTGGATGCCAACAACATGTTGGCTCCGCAAGCTTATCTTAGAATTTCATCCATCGGTATCAATGATCCCATGGGATATGTGATAGGTGTAATATTAGTTATTACTTCCATCTTAGCTGTATGGACTGCAAAACTTGCCTTTGCCGGAAAAGATTATTCTATGCTTCAAAAAGGGGGTGGAGGCATGATTAAAAGAAATTTACTTCCTCAGCAAAAAGTTGTTGCCTATTCAGTGGTTTTTTTAATTTTATTTTTAGTTTTATCTCCACATATTGCCTTAGCTTTATTGTCCTTTGGAACTATTTGGTCTTTTAGCGTTCTTCCAGATGCATACACATTGGCTCATTACAAATCTGTTTTTGAAAATAGTATATTTATTAAAAACACCCTTCTTTATTGCTCTATTGCAGCATTGATTGATGTAGTGCTTGGTTTTTTTATTTCTTACATAGTTTTAAGAACTAAAATTATTGGAAGACAGTTGCTTGATTATATAGCTATGAGTGCCTTGGCTATTCCAGGTTTGGTTTTGGGAATTGGCTATTTGAGAACTTTTTATACAATTAACATGCCATGGAATGACAAGCCCCTTGCGACCTGGTGGTTTATGATTGTCATTATACTTGCCGTTAGAAGATTGCCTTATGCTCTTAGAGCATGTAATGCCGTTTTAATGCAAATAAGTAAATATTTAGAAGAGTCAGCTGAGTCATTGGGAGCTAAAAAAACAACCATTTTTAGAAAAGTTCTAATTCCCTTGATGATGGGCGGTCTCTTAGCTGGATTTGTTACTAGTTTTTCAACTGCAACTGTTGAGCTTTCGGCAACTATTATGTTGGTATCAACTGAATCAGATGCTCCATTGGCTTATGCAATTTACTCTTATATGCAAACAGCTGCAGGAAGAGGTCCGGGGGCAGGCTTTGGAATAGTTGGAGTTTGCATCGTGGCTTTAGGAACTTATCTTTCACAAATGATAATAGAAAAAAAATATAAACAAAGAGGTATGGAGGCTAAGGTAGAGTAAATGAGCGAAAATATAATTGAAATTAAAAACATTAATGTCTCGTATGGATCCAACCATGTTTTAAAAGACGTGAACATTAATATTAAAAATAAAGATTTTTATACCTTCCTTGGTCCTTCAGGCTGTGGCAAGACTACTCTTCTAAGATTAATCGCCGGTTTTGAAAAATCTCAATCAGGAGAACTCTATATAGACGGCAAAGAAGTAAGCAGCTCAAGTCCGTGGGAAAGAGATGTGGGAATGGTTTTCCAAAACTATGCATTGTGGCCACATATGACAGTTTTTAAAAATATAAGTTTTGGGCTGGAGGAAAAAAGATTATCTTCAATAGAAATTAAAAAAAAAGTAGAAGAGGTTTTGGAATTAGTTGACTTAAAAGATTTAAGCAAACGATATCCGTATCAATTATCAGGTGGTCAGCAACAAAGAGTTGCGCTTGCAAGAACTTTGGTAGTCAGACCAAAAGTTTTACTTTTAGATGAGCCACTATCAAATTTGGATGCAAAACTAAGAGTGCAAATGCGCAAAGAGTTATTAGATCTTCATCAAAAACTAGATATAACAACTATTTTTGTCACTCACGATCAGGAAGAGGCAAATGGAATGTCTACTAATTTAGCAATTTTTAATGAGGGGATTGTTCAGCAAATTGGAAGACCCATTGATGTTTATAATCAGCCTAAGAATCTATTTGTAGCAAATTTTATGGGAACAATTAATGTAATTGAGGGACAAGTCCAGAATGGAAAATTTAAAAGCAAGCAAGGAATGATAATTAATAATGTTACAGCAAGCTGAAGGCAATCATTCTATTTTATTAAGACCTCAAAATTTATATCTACAAAAAAACAATAACTCTCTTCAAGAGTTTGACGCAAAAGTTGTTGGCGTAGAATTTTTAGGAAATTTAATTAGATATTTTATTAAAATTTTAGAGCATGAATTAATCATTGAGGATCTTCATGAAATTAATAAAAAAATATATGCAAAGGGCGATAGTATAAAAGTTTATTTGGATTCAGAAAAAATTAAAATTCTTTAAATCATGTTGAAAAATATTAAGCTAATTATATTCGATTTAGATGGAACCATGATTAATTCTGCAAAAGATATTATGGTTTCTAACAATTTGACTTTAAAAAAATTTGGTTTTAAGCCAATTAGTTTTGCCAAGGTTAAAAGCATTATTGGGCAAGGAATAATGGTTAATATTATTAAATCTTTACAAATGCAAAATGTGCAGCCTACAGAACGGCTTACCAAAAAGATGTATAAATTTTTTTTTTCGTATTATAAAAATCATGTTTATGTTCAATCAAAGCCTTATCCTGGTCTAGAATCTTTTTTAAAAAAATTAAAAAAAAATAATTATAAACTGGTTGTTTGTTCAAACAAATTAGAAGCATTGACTAAAATTGTTTTAAAAAAATCAAAGTTAATTCAGTACTTTGATTTTGTGGTAGGTGGAGATACTTATGTATATAAAAAACCTCATCCAAGTGTATTGAATAATATTGTTAAAAAATTTAAAATATCTAAAAAAGAGGCTATTTTTATTGGGGATAGTGAGCATGACTATGAGTCTGCTAAAAATTCTAAAATTAAATTTTGTCTTAAACTTAATGGTTTTACTAATAAACCCATCTCATTTTTTAAAAATGCATATAAGATAAAAAATTATAGTAAAATATAACTATTCATTATATCAGCACACTTTATTAATGCTCTTTTTTATTTTGGGATTTTTACTATAACTGAAGTTTATCAATTCATTATATAAACTAATTAATGGTAAGATTTTTTCCTTTATTTTTTATTTTGTTGTGGTCCTCAGCTTTTATTAGCGGAAAAGTAATTATTGCAGACGCATCTCCACTCGCAGCTTTATTGTTTCGGTTTATTATCGTGGCCTTTGGATATTTAATATTTGCCATGATCACTAAAGAAAAAATTATTTATCCTTTAAGAGAATCTTATAAAGCAATGAGCACAGGTATTTTATTTCATGGTATTTATCTTGGCGGATGCTGGTATTCTTTTTCTAAAGGCATGCCCGCAGGAATTGTTGCCTTGATTGTAACCTTACAACCTATTCTAACTTCATTATTAGCAGGGCCAGTGTTAGGTGAGGTAGTAACTTGGCGCCAATGGATTGGAATATTGTTAGGCTTTATGGGAACTATAATAGTTTTAGGTTTTGATGCATTAAATGAATTTTCAACTTTAGCATTGATTGCATCTAGTGTTGCTTTATTGGCAATTACTACAGGAACGTTGTGGCAAAAAAAAATAAGCCTCAATATGCCTCTTTGTGTTAGCAATATTTATCAATCCTTAGGAGCAATTTTGTTTCTCACAGTAGCTTGTTATTATTTAGAAAATCCTTTCATCCATTTTACTACTTCCTTTGCACTTGCAATGGCATGGCAGATTATAGCGGTATCATTCGGAGCTTTTACAATTTTAATGTATTTAATAAAAACAGGATCTGCTAGTAAAACATCTTCATTATTTTTTTTAATACCTTCTGTCTCAGTCATTATGGGGTGGTTGTTTTTAGAAGAGGTGTTAACAAAATATGATTTACTTGGTTTTTTGATTGCTACTATAGGAGTGTATATAGCAACTAGAAAAAATGCAGTCGTAGTATCTGAAAAAGCTTAATTTTTTTAATAACCATCTCAAAATAATATCTAATAGAGTGTAAGTTTAGATTTTACTCAACATAGCTCTTTAAGATTTAATTAAACCTCCTGGTCAAACGAACCCAAATTAAGGTTTAAAATAAAGGCTTATTTTTTAGATTATGCGCTTTTTATCTTTTTTTCGATAAAATCTGGAAGTTCTTCCTGCTGGTTGGCATTGTTATCTTTGTCTTCTTTAAATCCTTTTGGTTGGTAAGCGTGTAAAACGTGTAACTTGCAATACACTCTGCTTTCCATAGGATTCCTTCCACAGAAGTAAAAATCTTTTTCGTCAGGATGTCCAATTGGCCATCTGCATGTTTTATCAGTAAGTTTTTCCAAAGGAATTGGATTTTCTGGTTCGAAATCCTTTTCAATAACAATTGCTCTTAAACCCCTAGGTCTTCTTTGTCTTCTTTCTGAAGAAGGTGCATTTTCGTTAAAAGATCTATTGTTAATTTTGGGAGCAGATATCATTCTAGACTGAGCTCTACCTTGAAGGCCAAGTCTATGAGATTTGCCAATGACAGCATTTCTCGAGATCCCCTCACCAAGCATTTTAGAAATTTGACTAGCAGTATGTCCTTCTGCCCAAAGTTTTTTAAGTTCTTCAGTTTTTTCTTCTGTCCAAGCCATTCCGCAGGTTTATAGTACTATATATTGTTTAAACAAGAAAATAAAACACAACATGTTGATTAAAAAATATAGATTTTTCAACGATTTGTAATTATTTTTAATTATATCCACATTTTTGTGCATTTTTCTAACTTAAATTGATAGTAGGTTAATTAATGGGAACAATCGAACATAAATACAAAATTGGAACAAGAAGATTTGGGAAAGTAAATTGGATCGGCTTATACACTCTTTATATTAAGGAAGTTTTAAGATTTTTTAATGTTTGGATTCAAACCATTTTATCGCCAGTAGTAACTTTTTTTTTATTTCTTGCAGTTTTCAGCTTGGCAGTCGGTACCGGCAGAGAGGATGTTTTAGGACATAAGTTTTATATTTTTTTAGTACCTGGTTTAATTGTTATGCAAATGATGCAAAATGCTTTTGCAAACACTTCTTCTTCTATTATGATTTCTAAGATGCAAGGCAATATAGTTGATTTACTGTATCCTCCATTATCAGCCATAGAAGTCACAGTTGCGATGTTATCAGGCGGTATTACTCGTGGCTTGGTAGTTGGCTTCGTTTCAATTTCTGTGTCTATTATTTTTATAGAAATACCAATTCATAATATATCTATAATCTTTATTTACGGAGTGCTTGGCTCATCCTTACTTTCTAGCCTAGGGTTTCTAGCAGGGCTTTGGTCAGAAAAGTTTGATAATATGGCTGCAGTTACAAATTTTATAATTGTTCCTCTTTCTTTTTTATCAGGAACCTTTTATTCAATAAAAAATTTAAATATTTATATTCAAACAGTCAGTAGTCTCAACCCATTCTTCTACGTAATTGATGGTTTTAGATATGGCTTTTTAGGTGCATCTGATGGTTCACTAGTTACTGGATTGATTGTTTTAACAATTACTAATATTATTACTTGGTATTTTTGTTATTTTTTATTTAACAAAGGTTATAAATTAAAATTTTAAATTAATTATGAGCGCTGTTCTTGGGACATATAACAGAAGAAATATTTCTTTTTTAAAAGGTAAAGGTTGTTATCTTTATGCAACAAATGGAGAAAAGTATTTAGATTTTGTTTCTGGTATCGCGGTTAATTCATTGGGACATTGTCATGATCATTTAGTTCAGACTGTTCAAAAGCAGTCCGAACAGTTGTGGCATGTTTCCAACGCTTTTATAATTCCTGAGCAAGAAAAGTTGGCTCAAAGATTGGTAGACAATACTTTTGCAGATTATGTGGTTTTTATGAACTCCGGTGCAGAAGCTACAGAGGCAAGTATAAAAATTGCTAGAAAATATTTTCATGAAATTGGCAAGCCTGAAAAAAATAGAATTATAACATTTACGGGAGCCTTTCATGGAAGAACTTTAGCTTCCTTGTTTGCTGCTAATAATCCAGAACACGTCAAGGGATTTGGACCTAGGGTTGATGGCTTTGACCAAGTTTCTTTTGGAGACCATGATGCTTTAAAAAAAGCTATTAATAAAAATACAGCTGCAATTATGGTGGAGACTATTTTAGGAGAGGGAGGAATCAGGGTTTTGCCAAATGAATGTTTGGTGGGTTTAAGAAAACTATGCGATGAGCATGATATATTGCTTATTTTAGATGAAGTTCAGTGTGGGGTTGGAAGAACAGGAAAGTTTTTTGCATTTGAGTGGGCAGGTATTGAGCCTGATATTGTGCCTATTGCAAAAGGAATTGGAGGGGGATTTCCAATTGGAGCTTGTTTGGTTAATCAAAAAGTTTCCGTAGGTATGAAACCAGGCACACATGGAAGTACATTTGGAGGCAATCCATTGGCCATGAGCGTTGGCAATGCAGTTCTTGATATCATTTTAAAAAAAGGATTTTTAGAAAATGTACAAGAAGTAGGATTCTACTTTGAGGAACAATTAAAAAAATTACAAGAAAAATACCCTAATGTAGTTTCTGATGTTAGAGGAAAGGGTCTATTAAGAGGAATACAAATCAAAGGAGATAGTGTAAAATTTTTAGATCAGTTATTTAACAATAAAATGTTAGGTGTGAAAGCTTCTGATAATATTATTAGATTGCTTCCGCCACTTATTGTTAGCAAACAAGAAATTAATGAAGCAATTATTATTATTGAAAAAACAATTACCGAATTTTAATTATGAAACATTTTCTAGATTTAAGTCATATAGATAAGAGAGAGTTAAGAAATATACTAGATGATGCCAAAAGAAGAAAAAAAAAATCATCTAAAACAAGCAAGGTACTAGTCACAGACAGAAGTAGCGCGAAAGATAAATTGTTACTCATGATCTTTGAAAAACCATCCACTAGAACTAGATTGTCTTTTGATCTTGCGATGAGACAACTTGGAGGACAAACTATTGTAATGAACTCCAATGATATGCATCTTGGAAAAGGAGAGGAAAGTATCGAGGATACAGCTAAAGTAATATCTTCTTTTTCAGATATAGTGATGTTTAGAACATTTGCTCATCAGTCATTGCTTGAGCTATCACAACTATTAACAGTGCCTCTGATTAATGGACTCACAGACCATTCGCATCCATGTCAGTTGCTTAGCGATGTGCTGACTTTTGAAGAGCATAAAGGAGCAATTAAAGGAGCAAAAGTTGCATGGGTAGGAGACGGAAATAATGTGACTAATTCTGCAATTGAAGCTGCTGTTCAGTTTGACTTTGAATTGCATATTGCTTGCCCTAAAGGATATATGCCATCTAAAAAAATACTAGATTGGGCTGATAAAAAAAATGGTAAAATTATTATTTTTCAAAACCCAGAAAAAGCAGTGAAAGATGTTGATTGTATTATGAGTGATAAGTGGGTTTCTATGGGTGATAAAGTTAATGTGAAGAAAAAAAAGAAAGATTTAAAACTTTATCAAGTTAATGAAAAATTAATGAGTTTTGCAAAAAAAGACGCAATTTTTATGCACGTTCTTCCTGCAGCTAGAGGAGAAGAGGTAACGGCTAATGTTATCGATGGAAAACAATCTGTAGTGTGGCAGCAAGCTGAAAATAGATTGCATGGTCAAAAAGCTATAATTGATTGGTGTTTAGACTAATCTTTCCAAAAAGACGGTAAAAATAAAACTAAAACAGTAAAAAACTCAAGTCTTCCCAATAGCATAGCAAAACTAAGATACCATTTCGTCAAATCAGGTAAATATTTAAAACTACCATTGGGACCTATAACATCTCCAATTCCTGGACCAACATTGGATATTGATGTAGCGGCAGCTGAAAGAGCCGTAATAAAATCAAGCCCTGACATCGATAAAAGAGTAATTAAAATGAAAAATGAAAATATATATAAAAAAACAAACGTTAGAACAGAAGTTAACACAGTATCACCAATTATTTCACCACGATATTTCATAGGAAAAACCCCACTTGGATAAATGATTTGTTTAATTTGTTTTTTGATAAATAAATTTAATATTTGAAATCTAAATATTTTAATTCCACAAGTTGTAGAGGCTGTACAACCACCCACAAGCATCAGCATAATGAAAAAAAATGAAGTGAAGTTTCCCCAAGCTCCAAAATCTTCAGTAGTGAAACCTGTTCCAGTTGTAATAGAAACTATATTAAATAAAGATTCTCTAATATTGTGAGGTATCGATTCTTTTACAAAAAAATAAGAATAAGTAATAACAATGATAGAGACGTAAAATAAAAAAAATAAGAAACCTTTTATTTGAGGATCTTTATAAAAAACAAAGATATCGCCTTTGATAAATTTTAGATAAGTCAAAAAAGGAATACTTCCACAAATCATAAAAAATATTGCCACAGTTTCTATTGGCACAGAATCGAAATGGCCCATTGATGCTGTGTAGGTAGAAAATCCACCAGTAGAAATAGTGGTGAATGCATGTGCAAATGCATCAAATACATTCATACCTAGAAGATAAAAACAAAAAGCACATATAGCAGTTAAAACAAAATAAATTTTGGCACAGACTAAAGCAATTTCTTTAGAGCTTGGAAGTATTTTTTCAAATTCTGCTCCCTCAGATTTAAATAAAGACATCCCTCCAATATTTAATAGAGGTAACACTGTAATAGCCATAACGACTATTCCTATTCCTCCTAACCATTGTAAAATTGCTCTCCAAATCAAAACCCCCTTAGAAGCAATTTCAATTTTATCTAGAATAGTAGACCCGGTAGTTGTAATTCCTGACATAGACTCAAAAAAAGCATCAGTAAAAGAAAGTTGAAGCGAAGAATACATTAAAGGAAAGCTCGCAAATAAAGTGACTGCAATCCAAGAGAAAGAGGTCATCATAAAAGCCTGCTTTATATTTAATGTTTTTTGTTCGGTATCGCAGGTAATGAGTAATAAATATCCTATAAATATAGAAAAAAAGGACCAAAATAAAAAGTTATGTGATTTGTCTCCTATAGTAATTTCTACTAGATATGGAATTAACATAAATAGCCCTAAAATAATTAATAAGGCTCCAATCACTAAAAAAACTGTTTTTGTTCCATCTTTCATAATTTTACTATCGTGCACAAAAATATATTAATTTGTTTTTAAAACAAATGATGATTCATCGGAAAATACATGACAAAATTTAAATTTTTGAGTTATAAGGAATGAATTTCTTAAATGATTGATAACGAGTATTTAGAATCAAAAGCCTGGCCGTTTGTAGAAGCAAAAGAACTTTTAAAAAAAAGAAAAAAGTTTTTTGATAAAAAAGGATATGCTTTGTTTCAAACTGGTTATGGACCTAGCGGATTACCCCATATAGGCACATTCGGTGAAGTTTGTCGAACTACGATGGTTATCCAGGCTTTTCAAAAAATATCGGATATTCCTGTAAAGCTTTTTACATTTTCTGACGATATGGATGGTTTAAGAAAAGTACCAGATAATATTATTAATAAAAAAATTTTAGAAGATAATCTTAACAAGCCCCTTACTAGTGTGCCAGACCCATTTGGTAAATTTAAAAGTTTTGGTGAGCACAATAATGAAATGTTAAAAAGTTTTTTAAATCAGTTTGGTTTTAATTATGATTTTAAAAGTTCTACGGAGCTTTATAGATCTGGAATTTTTGATGATGCCCTAAAATTAGTTTTGAGCAAATATGATCAGATTATGAATGTAGTTCTTCCTACTCTGGGAGATGAGCGAAAAAAATCTTATAGTCCTTTCCTACCCATTTGTCCTGAAACTGGAAAAGTTTTAGAAGTAGCTATTTTAGAAAGAGATATTGCTAACAGTGAAATAGTTTATGAAAGTAATGGAAAAAAATTTAAAACAAAGGTTACCGGGGGAAATTGTAAACTTCAATGGAAAGTAGATTGGGCCATGAGATGGCATGCTTTAGAAGTTGATTTCGAAATGTATGGAAAAGATTTAATACCTAGTGCAGAGTTATCTCAAAAAATTTGTAAAATCCTTGGACACAATCCTCCCAATGGATTTTATTACGAATTATTCTTAGATGAAAAAGGCGAAAAAATTTCTAAATCTAAAGGAAATGGTATTTCAATTGAAGATTGGCTAAAGTATGCAAGTCCAGAAAGTTTATCTTTGTATATGTATCAAAATCCACAAAGAGCAAAAAAACTGTACCCTCAAGTCATCCCTAAAGCAGTTGATGAATATTTATCCTTTTTAGAAAAATTTCAAGAACAGCCAATAAAAGAAAAGTTAGGAAATCCAGTTTGGCATATTCACAATGGAAATCCTCCGAAAGAAAAAACTATTATTTCTTTTGGAGTTTTATTGAACCTAGTAAGCGCCAGTAATGCAGATAATGAAAACGTTCTTTGGAAATTTGTAAATAATTTCAAACCAGACACGAAGAGAGAGGGGCATCCTATTTTAGAAGGTTTGATCAGGAACGCTATTTCTTATTTTAATGATCATGTAAAAATTCACAAAAAATATAGATTTGCATCAGAAACTGAAAAAAAGGCATTGCTTAGAGCTTAATGAACAAATAAAAATAATGCCTGACAATTTGACCCCTGAAGAAATACAAACAATTGTTTTTTCGGTTGGAAAAAATTATTACCCAAAAGAGGAACTGAGAAACTGGTTCAAAGCTATTTATGAAATAGTATTTGGTGACGAACAGGGGCCAAGAATGGGATCTTTTATATGTTTTTTTGGAAAACAAGAAACAATTGATTTGATTAACAAGTCATTAAATAGAAGTTAATAAATAATGATATACAAAGTTATCAGTTCACTGCTTAAGAATGCAGACCCAGAGTTTGCACACAGTATTGCAATTAAATTATTAAAAAATAATATTTTACCAATTTCTTTATTTGCTCAGAAGAATTCTAGTAAATTACAAATTAAAGTTTTGGGCAAGACATTTGAAAATCCCATTGGCCTAGCCGCTGGCTTTGACAAAAATGCTGAAATTTATAATTCGATATTTAAATTAGGATTTGGTTTTGCAGAAGTTGGTACTATAACTCCTTTAGCGCAACCAGGAAATCCAAAACCAAGAGTTTTTAGACTTAGTGAAGATAGAGGAATTATTAATAGATTAGGTTTTCCAAGCGTTGGTTTAAATGAGGTAAAAAAAACGATACTAAATAACAAACCTACTGGAATTCTAGGAGTTAATATTGGTCCCAATAAAGAAACGGTTGATAAAATTAAAGATTATATAACTTGCTTTGAAAGTTTTTTTGATTTGTGTGATTATATTTGCATTAATATATCTTCACCTAATACTCCTAATCTTAGAGATCTTCACGCAAAAGATAAAATTGAAGAATTGTTAAAAGCTATTAAAAACAAACAGAGAGGAATTGAATACTAAAACTAAAATTCTCTTAAAAATTTCTCCAGATATAAATGATGCTACTATTTCCGAGCTAGCAAATATCGTTTTAAGTGAAAAAATTGATGGCCTGGTTCTAACTAATACGACTATTTCTAGAAATAATAATTTAAAAAGTTCATATAAATCTGAACAGGGAGGCCTTTCTGGTTTGCCATTAGAAAATCAATTCAAATGAAATAATTAAAAAATTTTTTAGAATATTAAAAAATAGAATACCTATTATTGGAGTGGGGGGTGTTCACGATGGCACGTCAGCACTAGCAAAAATAAAATCAGGTGCATCATCTAATACAATTATATACCTCATTAGTTTTTGAAGGACCTTTAGTTGCAAATAAAATAAATAATGAATTGGTAAAATTAATAGAAGACGAAGGTTTTGCTAGTTTAAAAGATGCCGTAGGTAAAGATTGCGTATAGTAGTAAAAAGGTGCGTTAAAACAACATTAATTGTTAGGACAAATCTCATTTTTACATAATCTTTTAAATTACTTTCGCTCGTTTTTAGCTCGCAAATATAAAGCAAAATGTAGATCATTACATAAATTATAATTTTTAAGACATAGGCTACAAAAAGTTCTGAAGTTAAAGCGAATAATGGAAATCCAATAGATATAAATTTATATAAAACACTATTTTTTTGGTTGGGATTTTTAATTAATTTCATCCATAAAGAGCCTGACAAAAAAGATAAAATAATCACAGAGTATAAAAAAAATATATCAATAAAAAAAGTGAAGTTTTCATTAATTGTTAATAATGAAAATACATAAAATGGAATCAAGCCAGAGTAGCCCAGTATTTTAGTTATTTTATTTGAGTCCATTAAATAAATTTTTTGAATCCATATGCAGCAATTACCCCTACTAAAATAGCAATAACCATACAAGCAATTGCATACAGAGCGGGAAAATTTTGAGCAGTATGCAAAATTAGATCTGTAACAAAATTTATAGAAGGTGCAGTTGCATGCGGATATTGTTATATCAGCGCTTGGTATTATTTTATGAAAAAGTAAATCGTATCCAAATTTGAAACCAAATATTAGTACCAATATCGACATCATTGCTCTAAGTTCTTCACTTTTTAATTTTCCGCTAATTTTTGTTCCAAATTGAGCGCCTATAACAGATCCAACCACCAAAATTAAAACTAAATAAATATCTACCGTATTATTATTGAGCGCATGCAATAAAGTTACAATCATCATTATAAAAATCATGACAAATAAAGAAGTTCCAGGAACAAGTCTTGCTGGCATACCCAAAATATAAATCATAATTGGCACAAGCAAAAACCCTCCACCAACACCTAACATCGCTGATAAAATTCCTACTATCATTCCAAAAAAAATAGGAGGTATAATGCTTATATATAATTTTGATTTCTTTACTCTTGTTTTAAAGGGTAGGTTATGAACCCAATAATGTTTGTGTAATCTAGTTCTTATAAAACGGTTAAGCTGAATACGTCTAATTTCAATTAGGCTTTCAATGAGCATAGAAATTCCAATCGAGCTTAATAAAATACAATACATTATAGAGATAATGTTATTTACAAAACCCATGGACTTGAAAAAATTGAAATAAAATAATACCTGTTACAGAGCCAAATACTCCACCAATAATTATGAGAAGACCCATTTTTATATCGAGCTGGTTTTTAAACCAATGAGCCAAAGTTCCGGAAACTGAGGCTGCTAAAATATTATTAGCCCCATTTGCTACAGCGTAAATTGGGGGGATGCCCAGAAAAATTAAAATGGGAGTTATTAAAAAACCTCCACCAATACCAAGAAGTCCTGCAAAAAAACCAACAACTATGCTTATAATTAGAAGTGTAGCTATATTTATAGATACATCTGCAATGGGTAAGTAAATTTGAAGCATTAATTTAAACAAAAACTCATTAAATATGCATTATTCTTCAAGGAGTTAAATGTCAAATTGCTTAAATATTCGCTTGACCATAAAACTTTATCAAAATATACCCCTGCTCGGAGAAACTTATGGCAAATTTATGTGAATTAACTGGAAAAAGACCAATGAGTGGTCACAAAGTTAGTCATGCAAATAATAAAACTAAAAGAAAATTTTACCCTAATATTAAAAAGGTAACTTTAAGAAGTGAAATTCTTAATAAAAACATAAGATTTAAGATATCCACCAGAGCTTTGAAAGCTGTAGATTTTAGAGGTGGAATTGATGAGTTTTTAATTAGAGCGAAGAATAAAAAATTAGCTTTGCGAGTTAGAAAAATTAAAAAAGCAATATTAGCTAAATCTCAGTAAACTTTTGAAATTATCAAAAATAATTCCCATTTATTTTAATGATGATGCTTGTTGTGTTGGCATCAAATTATTTAGTTCAGTTTCCATTTTCTTTTTTTGGACTAGAGAACGTTTTGACTTGGGGAGCTTTTACTTATCCGGTTGCATTTTTAGTCACTGATATAGCAAATAGAGTTTATGGTCTTGGTTTTACCAGAAGAGTGATAGTAATTGGCTTTATTTGGGGTGTTGCTGTTTCTTATTTTTTTACTTTAAGTCCTATTGATTTAATTGGTATTCGTATTGTTATTGGATCTGGAGCTGCTTTTTTAATAGCGCAAATGATGGATGCAATCATTTTTGACAAACTAAGAAATAGTAAACAGTGGTATGTTCCTCCTTTTGTTTCATCCCTTTTTTCATCTATTACCGATACCGCTTTATTCTTCTTTATAGCTTTTTATGGTACCGATGTTCCTTGGGTTACTCTAGGTCTAGGAGATTTTTGCGTAAAAATGTTAATGGCTATAACAATGTTAATTCCATTTAGGATTATAATATCTAATTTATTATCAGTTAAGAGTTCTTCTATCAGCTGAAAATAATTCAACCAATCGATCTACCATTGCATCGCCTAGTTCTTGAACATCTGCTATTTTAAGAGCTTGTTTGTAGTAGTTGGATACATCATGTCCAATTCCAATGGCATTAATTTCAATATCTTTACTATCCTCAATCCATTTAACAACTTTTTTTAAATGTTGTTCTAAATAATTACCCGAATTAACTGACAAAGTAGAGTCGTCTACCGGGGCGCCATCAGAAATAACCATAATAATTTTTCTCTCTTCTTTTCTTTTTTTTAATCTGTTGTGGGCCCATAAAATGGCCTCACCATCTATATTTTCTTTTAAAATTCCCTCTTTTAACATCAGTCCTAAATTGTTTTTGGCTCTTCTCCATGGCGTATCAGCAGATTTATAAATAATATGACATAGATCATTTAACCTACCCGGATTATTTTTTTTATTTTTCATCCAAAGCTCCCTACTTTTTCCACCTTTCCAATTTAGTGTGGTAAATCCTAAAATCTCCACCTTGACAGAGCATCTTTCTAAAGTTCTAGATAAAATATCAGCACAAATTGCTGCAATACTTATTGGTCTTCCTCTCATAGATCCCGAATTATCGATTAGCAAAGTTACAACCGTATCCTTAAACTCTACATCTTTCTCTTTTTTATAAGAAAGCGAATTAAAAGGATCCATTATTACTCGAGGAAGTTTTGATGCATCTAGAATTCCTTCTTCTAGGTCAAAACTCCAAGATCTATTTTGTTTAGCAAGTAGTTTTCTTTGTAATTTATTTGCAAGACGCGATATAAAATTTTGTAAGCTAGATAGTTGTATATCTAAATTGCCCCGCAGCTTTCTGATCTCGTCTTCAGTAATTAATTCTTTTGCATCAATAATTTTATCAAATTGATTTGTAAAAATTGAATACTTCCTAGGGTCACCATCTTTGAGTGGTTGTCTTGGACCCTCCGGAATATTTTCATCATCACTATCTTCAAGCATTGCCTCTTCATCATTCATGCTTGGATCGAATTCAATTTCAGGAACAATATTATCCATATCAAATTCTTGACTTTTTGATGGTTGATTTTCTTCCTCCATCGATTGTTGCTGATTTTGATTTTCACTATTATTTTCATCACCATTTTCATTTTCAATGTTTTCGGGCTCATTTTTTTGATCATTAATTTCAAGCTCGTTGATAATAGAGTTAACTAAATCAGTGTAAGTTTTTTGATTATCTATTGAGGAACTAAGATTTTCTAATTGACCAGAAATTTTTCTATCAAATAAGTCATCCCAACGTTTAAAATCCTGCTTTTTATTTTCATCAATTTCTAAGTTCATTAAATTCTTTCTCAAATATGCCTCAAAAGCATCAGCGATAAAATTCTGTGAATGAACTTCGCTGTGTAGAATTTTTTTTTTATAAAAATTATTAAAGTTGTTTTTTATTCCTTGATACTCATCGGCACCTATTTTTTCATATCTTATTTTTTCTGCAATTTTATATAAACTTTTACTTATTTTTCCTTTGGGCTCATTTTTTTTAGAAATATTTTCATCATTATATCTAATCCGCAATGCTTCAGAATCCGCAGCTGCTCGTGCCTCTAGTATTTCATCGGAGTTATCTACAGATATTACTTTTGGTACATGAACCTTAGATACTTCTTGTTGATCTTCTATGGAAATAGTTTTTCTAGCTATAGCCTTTGCTGTAGAAAAAACTGCATTTTTAAAATTTTCTAATGCCTGTTTATCTTCCATTTGTTTTTCCTACTGATTTTTCAGTAGAAGAGGAGTTTATTTCTTGACCAAAGCATCTTTGATAGTATTCCGCAACGATTGATCTTTCTAATTCATCACATTTATTTAAGAAAGAAACTTTAAAAGAGTGAGATAAATTTTTGAAAATATTGTAATTTTCTGACCAAGTAATCACCGTTCTGGGACTCATCACGGTTGAAATGTCTCCATTAGCAAAACCTTTTCTAGTTAGATTTGCAACTTTGACCATGTTGCTTACTAATTTTTTTCCATCAGCATTATTTAAAAATTTACATTTAGATAAAACTATCTCTTCTTCTTTTTCAGGATTTAAGTAATTAAGAGTTGTAACAATATTCCAACGATCCATCTGCCCTTGGTTAATTTGTTGGGTTCCATGATAAAGACCACTTGTGTCACCAAGACCAATCGTGTTAGTTGTTGCAAAAAGCCTAAAGTAATTATGTTGTTTAATTACTTTATTCTTATCAAGAAGCGTGAATTTACCATCACTTTCCAATACCCTTTGAATTACAAACATCACATCAGGTCTGCCCGCATCATATTCATCAAAAACTAGGGCAACTGGACTTTGTAATGACCAGGGAAGAACACCTTCTTTAAATTCCGTAATCTGTTTATTATCTTTAATTACGATTGCATCTTTTCCAATTAAATCAATTCTACTTATGTGACTATCCAGATTCACTCTAACACATGGCCAGTTCAATCTAGCCGCAACTTGCTCAATGTGCGTAGATTTTCCCGTTCCATGAAATCCTTGAACCAAAACTCTTCTGTTATGAGAAAATCCAGCTAAGATAGCTAGGGTAGTATCTTTATCAAAAATATAGGAATTATCGATATCTGGTACATATTCATTTTTTTTTGAAAAAGCCTCAACTTCAATATCAGAATCTATCCCAAATACTTGTTTGACTGAAATTTTAAGATCTGGTTTGTTTTCAAAAGTATTTGTTATGCTCATGCAACCTCTGTAGTTTTGTTAATAGAATTGTTTAAAAATGTATAAGCCAGTGTAATCTCTTTTAGTTTTTCTTCGAATTTTTTATTTCCGGCATTAATATCAGGATGATACTTTTTCACAAGTTTTTTGAATTGTGTCCTAATATCGCTCCAATTTACGTCTGTATTTAGTTCCATTTTTTTTAATGCCATTACTTGGGTATGATTATATTTATTGCCAAGATACGAGGAGGACTTTTTAAATTTATTAATAAACAAAAGTTCATCCTCAATTGCATTGTTCCATAACTTTTGAAAAAAAGCGTCTTGGTTACCAAATTTTTGAGTTTTTTTATGAAATGTTAGATCGTCATACATAAAATTTTCTATTTCTGCTTGCGTCATTCCATCAAAAAAATCCCATTTTTGATTATAAATTTTTACGTGTTCTTCGCAAAACCACAAAAAAGAATCTATATTTTTGCTTGGAGCTTTAAACTCACCAATTTTTTTACAGTTATCCCAGTCACATTCTAGCTTTGCTTTTTGAATATGTTCGTCGTAATGTTCAAAGCAGTACCAATGGTACTCTTTATTTTTTTTATCTTTGATAAGAACTTGCTTGAACGCCCTTTCTTTACATTTATATTTTTCACAATTTTTTTTCATATTATTAAAAAATTGATACTATATTAGATTGATAAAATATGGAAAAAAATCTTGCACCATTAATTAAAAAAAAACTTGAATCTAGTTTAGGATTGAAAAATATTGATGTTATTAATAATTCTCATTTTCATCAACATCACGTATCATCACCAAAATCAGGAAACAGTCATTTTAAATTAATTATTAAAAAAAACGAAATGCAAGATCTTAATCGAATTCAAATTCATAAAAAAATTTACAATCAATTACAAGAAGAGCTTAAGCAATTTATCCATTCAATAGAAATTCAAATTATTGAATAATAGTATTTTTAGGCAAGGTAAGTTTAATTTGAGTAATTTGATTTTTGTTTTTGTTTATGATTTCGTATTCAATATTTTCATATGAAAAGATTTGACCCACGTCAGGAAAAGACTCTGTTTGATGAATGATATATCCTGCTATTGTAGATGAATTTTCTTCTGGGATTTTAATATCAAGCTCTCTGTTGATATCTCGGATATTCACATCCCCCCTTATTCTATAAGAATTATTATCAATTTTTCTGATTCCAATTGTTGAAAAGTCTTTTTCATCGAATATGTTTCCCACTATCTCTTCTATTATGTCTTCCATCGAAATTAAGCCCATCAGTTCACCATATTCATCCACTACAAAAGCAAGTTTTTCTTTTCTTTGAATAAATTCATTTAATTGATCTTTAGCTTTGGTTGTTTCAGGAATAAACCAGGGTTTAATTAAATTTTCTTTAATTTTCGCAATATTTAATTTTCCATCTTTATCTAGGTTGGTAAGTACATTCTTTGCGTGAATAATGCCTTGAATATTACCAAGACTTCCTTTCCATACAGGAATTCTACTAAAAGAGCTTTGGGAAATCCTAGAAAAAAAATCTCCATCATTATCGATATCTATTGAATAAATATTTTTTCGATGAGTCATAATTTTTTCTACTGTAATTTCTTTAAGGTCTAAAATTGCGTTAAGCATATCGCCTTCGTCTTTTAAAAGTCTTCCCTCATCTTCATGCATATTAATTATATTTCTAATATCTTCCCTGGCTGATTTTGAGGTTATTTTATTTTCTGTCTCAATATTCATTAGTTTAAAAAAAGACCAGTTAAGAAACTTTAAAAAAATCATAATTGGACTAATTAATTTAGAAAAAAAATATAAATAACTAGTCATTGCCAATGCAAACCTATCAGGTCTTAAGAGGGCATAATTTTTTGGAAGAACCTCAGAGAAAATTACAATCAGTAACGACATCACTATAGTAGAGTACACAATTCCTTTATCACCATAGTATTTTATTAAAATTGCAGTCGCTAAAACGGATGCTAAAATATTTACAAAGTTATTTCCTATGAGAAGAGAGCTAATTAAGTCGCTTTTTCTATTTATTAATTTCAGCAACAATTTAGCCTTTTTGTCTCCACGAATTGCTAGTTTATGGATTTTACTTTTAGAGACTGAAGTTATAGAGGTTTCAGATCCGGATAATAAACCAGATAAGACAAGCAAACCAATCACAATTAAAATAGAAATTAAAAAATCCTCAGACATTTTTTAATTCATTTTTTATATATGGGATGAGTGTTTTTTCAAGTTTTGTCCTATAAATAAAAGCTTTTCCAATTTTTTTTAGTAAAATTAAATTGATATTGTTTGAGAAGTTTTTTTTGTCTTTTTTCATTATATTAGAAAAACTTAAGATATCCTTATGATCTAAATATTTTTTTAAATCGTATTGCAAACCAAGTTGATCATATAAATTTTGAATTCTTAACATCTCTTCTTTTGATAAAAATCCATGATCCAGGGAAACCTTCGATGCTGCTAACATTCCTATAATAACAGCCTCTCCATGATTAAGTTTTGAAGAATATTTTAAATGCGATTCCAAAGCATGACCCAATGTATGTCCAAAATTTAATATTGCTCTTAAACCTTTTTCTTTTTCATCTTTTCTAACAACAATAGATTTACTTTTGCAACTAATTTCAATTGATTTTAAAATTGCCTTGTCGTTTTGTCTGGAAAGAATTTTGTTACTATTATTACATAACCAAAAAAAGAACTTTCTATTCATGATTAATGAATATTTAAGAATTTCAGCAAAACCAGATATCATTTCTCTTTTGGGAAGAGAGAATAAAACTTTTATATCGATTAAAACAAATTTTGGATGATAGAATGTTCCAATTAAATTTTTTCCATAGTTATTATTAACTCCTGTTTTGCCACCAACAGACGAGTCTACTTGGGCCAAAAGAGTTGTAGGGATCTGAATAAAATTAATTCCTCTTTTAAAAATACTTGCTGCGAAACCAGTTATGTCACCGACTACACCACCACCAAGAGCTACTATGCTATCATTTCTGTCAAAATTATTTTTAGTTAAAGAATCAAGTATCTTATTTACAATAAATAAATTTTTATTTTTTTCTCCAGAGGGTATCATTAAAATAAAAAATAAGGAATTTTTAGAAACAGATTTTTTTACTTCTTGAATATATTTATTCGGTATTTGTGAATTACTAATAATTAATATTTTTTTTGAGTTCTTGCAGTAATTAGAATAAAATTTACCAAAATGTTGAAGTATGTTTTTTCCTATCAAAATTGGATAGGCATTATTTTTTAATGGTATATTTATTTTTTTTATAATTTTCATAATAATTTTATTATTTCGGCAGCAATTTTTTTTTTTGTTTTATCACTAGCCTCAATTCTTAAAGTTGCTAATTTGTAAATAGGAACTCTTTCTTTTAAAATACTTTTAACAGAATCTTCTAGCTTTGCATAATTTAAGATTGGTCTTAATTTTTTAGAGGATTTAAGCCTTTTGGCAATAATTTTATAATTAACATCAATCCATACCGATAAAGATTTCTTTAAAATAACTTGCCGAATTTTATTGTTTAAAAAAGCACCTCCACCTAGAGATATGACTTTTGATTTTCCATCTATTAAGTCTATGCAAATTTTTTCCTCAATTTTTCTAAAAAAACTTTCACCTTTCTCTTTAAAAATATCCTCAATTTTCATATTGATCTTTTTTTCAATTTCAAAATCTGTATCTATAAATTTTACGCCCATTTGTTCAGCCAATTCTTTGCCAATGGAGCTTTTACCGCAACCCATCATTCCAGTTAAAACTACAGTATTATTCATTGATATTTGATATTATATAAATTATTAACATATTTTAGACTTAAATTTTTATATACTAATTTCTTCAATGTTTAAAAATAAACCTGTTTGGATAATTCTTTTGATTATTTCGTTTGTTTTAGGAGTTATGTTTTTAGTGAATTCTATGAATATATCACCAGGATCCAAACTAGACGAAAAAAAACTGCCTAATGAAAAAGTACTGGAAGTCATTAAATAATCTATTAGTAAATCTTTTCTTTTGCTCAGTTATAATTGCTCAATCCGCGATAGCTGAAACTAAAGATATTTGGCAACAATCTAAAAGCATCAAACCTTCTGAAAACAAAAACTTAGAAATTGAGAACAAAAATGAATTACCGCCAATTAACCTAAATCAATCAAACAAAGTAGAATTGCAAATATCAAGCGTTAGTCAGTCTGCATTAGATAATCAAAATAAAGAGGTTGTTTTTGGAATTTATGATCCAAAACTTACAAATATAAATATTGATTTTTGGAAATCTGTTCCATCTGAGGTTTTTAATAACTTTAGTTCAGAGATATTTAAAAATGAATATTCAGTTTCAACTAGTAAATTAATAAATAGAATTTTTTTTACTAAAACTAATTTATCTTATTTAGACGACAAAGGCCTAGCCTATTTAAATTTTGTGAGTACTTATTTAGCAAAAACTAAGGATTCTAAATTAATAGATTCAGTAATAGATCAGAATAATCTTTTGTTAAATAATGAAAAACTTTTAGATTTTTTAGTAAATAATTATTTTTCTTCTTATCAAATTGATAAAGCCTGCAAATATGCTGTTAATATGGGTGCAGAAATTAAAAATTTTGAACTTCAAAAATTCAAAATTTTCTGTCTTGTCAAAAACAAAGAAAATAAAAAAGCTTTAGCAAATTTAGAATTAATGAGAGAGTCTGGTTTTAAAGATGATTTTTTTATTCAAAAAATAAATTATTTATTAGGAATGTTACTGGCAAGACAAGGTGAGGAAAACACCGATACACTCATTAATATTCACTTATCATCACTTGCCAACCCCGACTTCAATCCAAGCTTTGCAGTATTCAAAAATGATGCAAGTAAAACAAAATATTTTTTTAATAGTCCTTTTCTTTCAAAATCACCAATATTTAACAGCAAACAAGATTCTTTAACAGATGATGATTTTGAATTAATTAGATTTTTAGAAGAAGGATCTAATATCGAGAGCTTTCCATTAGAAAAACTATACGCTTTGTATAAAAAAATAGTTTTTAAAATAGATGATCTGCTTGTACCACAGGAAGCTTTTGCAAAATATCATCCTGTAAAAGGCAGGGCTCTTTTATATCAATCTATACTTTTGACTAGAGATCAGCAGCAACGACTTAAATTGATTGAATTAATTAAAGATAATTATAACAAAAATAATTTAGCAAAACTTGCTAATAAAGTTTATTTTTCTTTTATTTCTTCAATCGATAAAAAGTATTTATCTAATGAAGTTATTCAAAAAATTTTTGAAAACTCTCAAAATTCTAAACCAAATAACACAAAAGTGTTAAATAATGTTAAATACTTTCATCAATCTGATGTTGTAACTTTACTTTTCGATAAAAAAATTAAACAAAATCAGAAAAAAAATTTAGAACAATTTGCATCTTTACTAGATAGCAAAAAATATCAAGCTACAGAAAAAGACATAGTTCTTGCCACGTTACTTGCAGAGCAAAAAACTAATTTACCTTCTGGTTTAAAAAAAATTATAAATACAGATGAAATTTATATACCTAATAAAATTTACGATATGATTGAAAGAAAAGAGTACAGCAAAGCGACATTAGAGCTAGTTTTGCTCACTCAAAAACTCCAAGGCAGTAAAGATTATGCAAGAGACTTCTTGATAATAGTTAAAATTTTAGATCGTCTAAATTTCTCGCTTATGAAGCAAGAGTTTATTAATTCAGAATTTATTTCTTAATATTTAAGCTGATTTTTTTTCTAATCTTCTTAGGTGCAAGATTGGTTCAGTATAACCCGATGGTTGGTTTTTTCCCTCAAACACAAGTTCACAGGCTGCTTGAAAAGATTTTGAATTTTCGTAATTATTGGTCATAGGCACATAATTTTTATCAGAACTATTTTGTTCATCTACTACTTTTGCCATCTTTTTCATTATCTCTAGAACTTTTTCTTTACCGCATATTTCATGCTGAATCCAATTAGCAATATGTTGAGATGATATTCTGAGAGTAGCTCTATCTTCCATTAAGCCGATGTTGTTAATATCAGGAACTTTTGAACAGCCAATCCCTTGATCTATCCATCTTACTACATATCCTAGTATTCCTTGAGCATTGTTTTCAATCTCTTTTTGAATTTCATCTTTGGACCAATTAGGCCTATCAGCCACTGGAATAGTAAGAATATCATCAATATTTGCTTTTTCTCTGGATGATAATTCTTTCTGTCTCTCAAATACATTTATTTTATGGTAATGAGTTGCGTGCAATGTTGCAGCAGTAGGTGAGGGGACCCAAGCACAGTTTGCTCCTGCAAGCGGGTGCCCAGCCTTTTGATCTAGCATATCTTTCATTTTATCTGGCATAGCCCACATGCCCTTTCCAATTTGTGCCTTGCCTGAGAAACCACAATCTAAACCTACATCAACATTCCAATTTTCATAAGCTGAAAGCCATGCAGTTTTTTTCATGTTGGCTTTAAAAATCATTGGGCCTGAATAAAACGAAGTATGCATTTCGTCACCAGTTCTATCGAGAAAACCTGTATTGATAAAAGCGATTCTTTTTTTGGCTTGCCTGATACACTCTTTTAAATTGACTGTAGTTCTTCTTTCTTCATCCATAATACCAATTTTTATAGTATTGGGTTTTAAATTAAGTGTTTTTTCTACAAGGGTAAAAATCTCATCTGCAAAAGCAACCTCATCTGGACCATGCATTTTAGGCTTTACAATATAAACTGACCCAGTTCTTGAATTTAGTTTATTTTTAAAATCATGAATTGCACAGAAGACTGTTATAAAACCATCTAAAATACCCTCTGGTATTTCTGATCCATCATCTAATAGAATGGATGAATTTTTCATTAAATGTCCGACATTTCTTACCAAAAGTAAAGAGCGGCCATGAAGACTAATTTCTTTATCTTGATTATCTAAAAATTTTTTATCTTTATTTAATTTCCTAATAATCTTTTTTCCATTTTTTTCCATTTCGGTTTGAAGGGTTCCCTTCATTATTCCGAGCCAATTTCGATAGCATCTAATTTTATCTTCCGAGTCGACAGCGGCTACAGAATCTTCCAAGTCCATGATAGTAGAAATTGCAGACTCTATAACAACATCGCTTATGTGAGCTTTATCGTTCTTGCCAATTACATGTTCTGGATCAATCTTTATTTCTATATGTAGATAATTGTTTTTTAGAAGTATCGAGCTAGGGTTTTCTTTTATCCCATTGTAGCCTACAAATTTTTCTTTATTCTTAAGACAGGTTTTTGATTTATTTTCAATCTCTAAGATTAAATTAGATTTTTCAATTTTTAAATTAATTACTTTGCTCCAATCTGATTTTTCTAGGGGTGCAATTTGGTTTAAAAAAGCCCTACCGTGCTCTATTACTTTGGCTCCTCTTTTTGGGTTATAGGCCTTAGATTTTTTATAATCACCTTCTTCAGGAATTGCATCGGTTCCATATAATGCGTCATATAAACTTCCCCATCTTGCATTTGCCGCATTAAGAGCATACCTCGCATTATCAACAGGAACCACTAATTGAGGTCCAGCAATTGTAGATATTTCGCTATCGACGTTTTCTGTTTCTATTTTAAAGTTATTTTTTTCTTCAACTATATATCCAATTTCTTTTAAAAAATTTTTATAACTTTCAATATTAAAATTTCCTTTATTATTGATATGCCAGTCATCAATTTGTTTTTGAATCTCATCTCTTTTATTTAAAAGAAATTTATTTTTTTTAGCTAGGATATTTGCAGAGTTGATAAATTGGTTCCAGAAACTTTCTACATCAATTCCTGTATCAGGTGCTACTTCATTGTTGACAAAGTTATATAAACTTTCGTTTATTTTTGATTTTCCTAGCGTAATGTATTTTTGCTTCATTTTTTTTGAGTGGGTAAAATGGACTAAAATATTTAAAAGTCAATTATTTTAAAAAACAGCAGAAAACCAAAGGTAATTTATACATATAAATGAATTGTTGTGTTGTACTGCAAATATGTAATAAATTTAAATAATAATTTAAATAATAATTTAGTATGCAATATTTAGATTTTGAAAAAGATTTAGAAAACCTTGATCAAAAAATTGAAAATTTAAAAAATCCATTTGAAAGTACCGGTCTTACATCTTTGGATAATCATGAAATAAATAATATTCAAAATCAGATCGATTCTAAATTAAAAGAAATTTATTCAAATTTAGATGGTTGGCAAAAAACTAAAATTGCAAGACACGATAATAGACCAAAGTCTGAATTTTATATTAACAATATTTTTACTAATTTTCAGCCAATCTCAGGAGATAGATTGTTTGGTGAAGACCAGTCTATCATCGCAGGTTTTGCAAAGTTAGATGATCGCTCAGTTTTGGTTTTGGGACAAGAAAAGGGAAACGATACCGAAAGTAGACTAAGAAGAAATTTTGGAATGATGAGGCCCGAGGGTTATAGAAAGTGCATAAGACTTATGAAACTAGCAGAAAAATTTAAAATTCCTGTTATTACATTCATTGATACTCCAGGTGCTTATCCAGGAAAAGGTGCCGAGGAACGCGGGCAGGCAGAGGCAATAGCAAAATCAATTGAATGTTGTTTAAGTATTTCTCAACCCATAATCTCAGTTGTTATAGGAGAGGGTGGTTCTGGCGGTGCCATAGCGCTTGCCACTTCAAATAAAGTGTTAATGTTAGAACATTCCATTTATTCTGTAATTTCTCCCGAGGGGTGTGCATCTATTTTATGGAAAGATGCTTCCAAATCAAAAGAAGCAGCAGAGTCGATGCAAATTACTGCTCAAAGTCTATTTAAAAACCAAATAATTGATGAAATTATCAACGAACCTCTAGGCGGAGCACACCGAAATCCTCATCAGGCTTCAGTATCAATCAAGAATAGTTTGGTCAGTAGTCTGAATTATTTTGTTAACAAAAGTTCTTCTGAGATTATTCAAGAAAGAAAAGAAAAATTTTTAGCTATTGGAAATAAACTTCCTGAAGATATTAGTGTATTTGACACTGATAATGTCATGGAATTATCTAAAAATAAAATTATTAAAAATAAAAAAGTATCTATATTTCTATTTATTATTTTTTGCGTTAGTATTGTTTGGTTATTATACTAAGGCTCCACAACATTGTTTAAATTTTTTTCCTGTTGCGGGGCATTTTTCATTTCTGGATATTTTTTCTTTAGGAAACTGTTTTAATAAACAACCTTCATTGTACTCAGTGGTTTTTGTATTAGTTGTTTCTTCAGCTGGTTGTTCTAGCGAAACCTCAAGATTGGATAGAAATATTATTAAGTTTTCTTTAATTTTATTTAATAAAGATTGAAATAATTCGAAACTTTCTCTTTTGTATTCATCGAGAGGATTTTTTTGGCCATAACCTCTAAGGCCAATAACTTGTCTTAGTTGCTCCAGATATTGTAAATGACTTCTCCATTCAAAATCAAGGTTTTGTAAAAATATTTTTTTTTCTACATCTTGATTATTTTCATCAGAGATTTTTTCAATGCGTGATTTTCTTTTGTTTTTAAAGTTTTTTTCTAAAATTTCTATTTTTTTTTCTTTTGGAAATTGAATAAAATTTTTAAAATCATCATCTGACAATTTTATTCCGCATATTCGCTCTATTTTTAATTTAAAACTTTCTCTTTCTTCATTGTTTGCGCCAAGGTTATTGCTAATCTCAATGATTTCATCAATAACTTCTTTAAACACATTATCTATGATAGTGTAGATATTAACACTTCTCATAACATCTAACCTTTGTTCATAAATCACTTTTCTTTGATCGTTCATCACATCATCAAATTGTAAAAGAGTTTTTCTAATATCAAAATTTCTAGACTCTACTTTTTGCTGTGCTTTTTCTAGTGCCTTATTAATCCAAGGATGATCAATAGACTCTCCTTCTTTGAAACCAAGTTTTTGCAACATAAAATCAATTTTCTCTGATCCAAATATTCTCATCAAGTCATCTTCTAAACTTAAATAAAAAATGGATTTACCAGCATCTCCTTGTCTTCCAGAACGACCTCTTAATTGATTATCTATTCTTCTGCTTTCGTGTCTCTCCGTCCCGATAACAAATAATCCGCCAGCATTAACAACTATTTCTTTATCTTTTTTGTGAAGTTTTGCTTCTTCTTCTCTATTCTCAGAATTTTTTAATCTCACATCTAAATTTCCTCCAAGTTGAATATCGGTTCCTCTTCCTGCCATATTCGTAGCAATAGTTATGGCTCCCGGATATCCTGCAAGCGCAATAATCTCCGCTTCTTTTTCATGTTGCTTGGCATTTAAAACTTTATGTAACAGATGTTCTTTTTTTAATATTTCTGAAATTTTTTCTGATTTTTCAATACTTGTTGTTCCAACTAGGATTGGTTGTTTTTTGTTATGAGCCTCTTTTATATCATTGATTATTGCATGAAGCTTTTCTTTTTCAGTTCTATAAATTTGATCATTTAAATCTTTCCTGCTCATAGGAACATTGGTGGGTATTTCAATCACATCAAGTTTGTAGATATCAAATAATTCTTCAGCTTCAGTAATTGCTGTTCCAGTCATCCCAGCTAATTTTTTATATAATCTAAAATAATTTTGATAAGTTATAGATGCAAAAGTTTGGTTCTCATTTTGTATTGGCACACCTTCTTTTGCCTCAATAGCTTGATGAAGCCCGTCAGAATATCTACGTCCATCCAAAACCCTGCCAGTAAATTCGTCAATAATTTGAACCTGATTATCCCTAACAATATAATCTTTATCTTTTGCAAAAAGTAAATTTGCTTTCAATGATTGATTGATATGATGAACCAGGGATAAATTTTGTGGATCATAAAAGTTGGATCCTTGCAGTAATTTTATTTGTGATAATTTTTTTTCAACAGAATCAATTCCCAGGTCTGTGAGGTTCACATTTCTATCTTTTTCATCTATTTGATAGTCCTCTGGCTTGAGCTCTCTTACAATTTTATTACACAAAAAGTATTCTGTACTATTTCCTTCAGATGGACCAGAAATAATGAGAGGAGTTCTTGCCTCATCAATTAAAACACTATCTACCTCATCAACTATACAGTAGTTAAATTCCCGTTGCACCATCTCGTCCAGAGATAGTTTCATATTGTCTCTTAAATAATCAAAAGCAAATTGACTATTAGTTCCATAGACAACATCGCAATCATAAATTTTTTTTCTTTGATCGTCAGCTACATCATTAGTGAGACATCCCACACTTAAGTTTAAGAATTTATAAATTTTTCCCATCCATTCAGAATCTCTTTTTGCTAAATAATCGTTTACAGTAACAACATGCACTCCTTTTCCAATTAAACTATTTAAGTAAACTGGCAACGTCGCAACTAAAGTCTTACCTTCACCTGTTTTCATTTCAGATATCTTGCCCTGATGCAACACGATGCCTCCCATGAGCTGAACATCAAAATGCCTCTGTCCAATTACCCTCTTGCTAGCCTCTCTTACTACCGCAAAGGCTTCTGGTAAGACTTGATCTAGAGTTTCATTATTGTTTAATCTTTGTTTAAATTGTTCTGTTTTATTTTTTAGATCAGCATCAGATAATTTTTCGAAATTAATTTCGAAATTGTTTATTTTGGCAATGATTGGTTGCAAAGAAGATATTTTTCGATCATTAGTTGATCCAAAAAATCTTTTTAAAAAATTCAAATTTTTAAACATTTAATTAAATCTATATAATTATTAATATAGTAAAGTTTGCATTTCTAACTTATAAAGCTGTACTTTATCAAACTATTAATTATGGCAATTAGTTTTAACCAAATATTCTCTAAAAAATCTGAATATAGGATTAAAGATTTTCCAGATTTACCAAAAATAGAGGGTTTGCAGCTTTCCTGGGCCTCTGCAGATCTTTATAAAAAAAAAAGAAATGATTTGTGCTTTTTTTATTTTAAAGATGGGGCAACATTTGCTGGTGTTTATACAAAATCTTCAGCAAAGTCTCATTGCATTACTTGGAATAAAAAAATTAAATCAAAAAAAATAAAGGCTCTTTTTGTTAACACTAAAAATGCTAACACACTAAATGGCCAACAAGGCTACGATAGCCTACAAGAACTTGCTTATTTAATTTCTAGAAATAAAAATATTTATACCAAAGATATATTATTTTCTTCCACTGGAGTTATCGGAGAAAAATTTCCAATAATAAAAGTGAAGTACTCTCTTGATAAACTTCTAGACAGTGTAACAGAACCCAATAGGTATAGCTGGGTTGCTGCTGCTCATACTATTATGACAACAGATACTATAGCAAAGATGGCGTTTGAAACTTTTAATATAAATGGCAAAGTGGTTAATATTTCTGGAATAGCAAAAGGTTCCGGGATGATTTTTCCCAATATGGGAACCATGCTGGGCTTTATTTTTACTGATGCTAATATTTCCCAACCGGTTTTGAATTCAATTTTAAAAAAGAAAGTTGAAAATACTTTTAACGCAATAAGTGTGGATGGAGACACTTCTACTAATGATATGGTTTTAGTATTTTCAACTAACAAATCTAAAAACAAACCAATTACTAATAAAAACTCTAATGAGGCAAAACTTTTTGAAAAAAAATTAGAGGACGTTATGTTGAATTTGGCAAAACAGGTTGCCATAGATGGAGAGGGAGCAAAAAAATTTATAACTATAAATGTTAAAAAATGTAGAGGTAAAACATTAGCAAAATCCATAGGTTTTTCGATTGCCAATTCTCCTTTGGTGAAAACAGCAATAGCAGCTGAAGATCCAAATTGGGGAAGAATTATTGCTGCAGTTGGAAAAGTTAGCGAGAATATTAATAAAGAAAAGATTACCTTGAAAATCGGCGGTTATGTAATTTTTAAAGAGGGGGAGATAGCAAAGAACTATAAAGAAATTGATGTTAAAACTTATATGCAAAATAAAAAAATTATTATTGATGTCGAAATGGGTTCAGGTAACGACGATTTTACAGTTTATACATGTGATTTAACGCATGAGTACATCTCTATAAATGCTAATTATAGAAGTTAGTTGTGAAAACCAATTTGGTATCCTGCTGTATTTTAAAAAATAAAAATAAATTTTTAGTTTCACAAAGAACTTTATCTAAAATATTTGCAAATTTTTGGGAATTTCCAGGAGGAAAATTGGAAAATAATGAAAGTTTTCAAAATGCCATAATAAGGGAATTAAAAGAAGAATTGGGAATAAGAGTAAATAAAAAAAATTTAATTAATTTAGATGTTATCACGCATTCCTATAAAAAAAATGAAATTACAATTTTAAGTATTTTTTTTTTAAAAAAATGGTCAGGAACTGTAAAGGCAAGAGAAGGACAGAAAATAGAATGGCTCAATATTGCTCAAATAAAAAAACTTAATTTTTTAGAGGGAAGTAAAGTTATTTTGAGCAAATTAAGTTCAGGGTTTTATAATTTTTATGTCTAATTCATTAAAATCCAATATTTTATTAGATTTGAGTGATATTGAATTTTTTTTAACAATAATTAAATAACTACTATGATTAAGTATCAATTAAAATGTGAATGTGGAAAAGAATTTGAGAGCTGGTTTAAAAGCTCTCAGGAATTTGATAAATTAGAAAAAAAAAAATTATTGAGCTGTATTTGCGGTATATCAAATAAAATTTCAAAACAAATTATGGCGCCACAAGTAGTTTCTAGTAAAAATACTGATAATACTAAACAACAAGCAATTTACAAAAACGTTCAAAAAAAATTAGAAGATCTTAGAAATTATATTGAAAAAAATGCTGAATTTGTAGGTGATAAATTTGTATCTGAGGTGCGATCCATTCATTATGATAAAAAAAAAGCGAGAAATATATATGGTCACGCTAGCCCCGAGGAAACTAATGAGCTTCTAGAGGAGGGAATTGAGGTTAGTTCTATACCCTGGGTCAAAAAAACAAATTCTTAGTTTTTTACAAAATAAGACATGTAATTTACAGATACGTCATTACTTAAACTCCATTTATTACTAATGGGGTTAAAAGTTACTCCCTTTGTCTCTTTGTGTGTTAATAAAAAAGGGGAGACGTAGTTGATTATTTCTTGTGGTTTTAAAAATTTTTTCCAATGATGAGTTCCTATTGGTAGCCATCTTAATACATATTCGGCTCCAATAATTGCAAACAAAAATGATTTGGGATTTCTATTTATTGTTGAAAAAAATATTATACCATTTTTTTTTAAAAGTTTTGCACAACTTTTAACAAAGAGTTTAACATTATCAACATGCTCAATTACTTCCATGCACAAAATAATATCAAATTTTTTATTTTTTAGTTCTTCAGGCATTTTATTAATATAATTAATTGATAAATTAGTTTTTTTTGCATGAATTTTGGCTACTTCAATATTTGCTTTTGATGCGTCGATTCCTGTGACTTTGGCCCCCAATCTTGCAAAAGGTTCACAGAGCAAGGCCACCACCGCAGCCAATGTCCAAAAGACTGAATTTAGAAAATGAAAATTTTTTTTTTAGATTAATAGAATAATGCTCGGCAATTTTATTAACCAAATATTCTTGTCGAACAGGGTTAAATTTGTGCAAAGGAGAGAACTTTCCGTTCGGATCCCACCATTCAGCTGCCATGTCAGAAAATTTTTTAATCTCTTTATCATTAGCAGTTTTTTTATTCATAGTTCCTTTGTATTATTGCTTATTTTTAAGTACCAGAGTAATTATGTAGCGAAAATATACTTTTTATGTCTAAAATTGTAATGAAATTTGGTGGCACGTCTGTCGCAGATACAGATAGAATACTGCATGTTGCCAATATCGTTAAAAAAAAATACGAAGAAAATAATCAAATTGCTGTTGTAGTTTCTGCAATGGCAGGAGTAACCAATGATTTAATACAAAAGTCCAAAAAAATTTCAGATGATTTTCCTAGCGAGGAATATGATGCCCTGGTCTCATCTGGTGAGCAAGTAACTTCTACGCTTTTAGCTGCTGCGTTACAAAAACTAGGAATTAATTCACGTTCCTGGCTAGGTTGGCAAATACCTATTGTAACAGAGGGAGATTACAAAAATAGCCGTATAATTTCAGTGAACTCAAAAGTTTTAAATGACTGCATGGCTCAGGGAATGATTCCTATTATTCCTGGGTTTCAAGGTCTATCCAAAGATAATAGAATTACTACAATTGGTAGAGGAGGCTCAGATGCTTCCGCAGTTGCTATTGCAAAGTGTTTAAATGCTGATTTTTGTGAAATTTATACTGATGTAGAAGGTGTGTACACTACAAATCCAGTAATTGAGCCTAAAGCAAAAAAAATAGAAAAAATTTCTTACGAAGAAATGCTTGAGATGGCAACCTTAGGAGCAAAGGTCATGCAAAGTAGTTCAGTTCAAAAAGCAATGATCAATGATGTTGATATTTATGTTAAATCAACTTTTTCAAATAACTCTGGAACTAAAATTACTTCAGAGGATAAAATTTCTTATGACAAAGTCATTACTGGTGTTGCTTATTCTTCCGATGATGCAAAAGTAACTCTACAAGGAGTAAAAGATAAACCAGGTGTTGCTTCTGCTATTTTTAAACCTTTGTATGAAAATAATATTGTTGTTGATATGATCGTGCAAAATATTTCCTCAGATAATTCTAAAACAGATGTTACATTTACAATTAAAAGAGATGATTTGTCTAAAACAAAAAAATTAATTGAACAACTAAAGAATAGTCTTGATTACGATAAATTTCTTTCAGATGACAAAGTTTCAAAAGTTTCAATTGTTGGAGCTGGAATGATTACGCATCCAGGAGTTGCTTACAAAATGTTCAATGCACTTTCGTCTAAAAATATTAATATACAAGTGATATCTACTTCTGAAATTAAAATTTCTGTTTTAGTTGATGAGCAAAATACAAAAGAGGCAGTTCAAGTTATCCATCAAGTATTTGAACTTGATAAATAATGAGCGAAATTAGACCATTTAGGATTATCAATAGAAGAAAATCAAAACAAATTAATGTTGGTAAGGTATCGATTGGAGGAGACGCTCCTATTTCCGTTCAATCAATGACCAATACTCTAACCACTGATATTGTTGGTACCGTAAAGCAAATTAATGAACTTGAGGAGGCAGGTGCTGATATTGTAAGAGTTTCGTGTCCTGATGCAGGAGTCTACAAATGCACTGTCAAAAATTGTTAAACAAACTAATGTTCCCATTGTTGCTGATATTCATTTTCATTACAAAAGAGCTATTGAAGCGGCAAAGGCTGGCGCAAGCTGTCTCAGAATTAACCCTGGCAACATTGGATCGAAAGACAGAGTTGCAGATATAGTAAAAGCTGCAAAGGATTTTAATTGCTCCATTCGAATTGGAGTTAATGGAGGATCTTTAGACAGTAGCTTATTAGAAAAATATAAAGAACCTTGTCCCAGAGGCTTTAGTTGAAAGTGCAATGATTAATATAAAAATTTTAGAGGATTTAGATTTTTATAATTTTAAAATAAGCGTAAAAGCTTCCGATATTTTTTTAGCAACTAGTTCTTATCGACTATTAGCATCGAAATGTGACTATCCTCTTCATTTGGGGATTACTGAGGCAGGAAGTTATTTTGTTGGAACCGTTAAATCTTCAATAGGAATGGGCATGCTATTAATGGAAGGTATAGGTGATACAATTCGCGTTTCTTTATCATCTGATCCTGTTGATGAAATTAAAGCAGGGTTAGAAATTTTAAAAAGTTTAAATTTAAAAAATAGAGGAGTAAAAATTATTTCCTGTCCATCTTGTGCTAGACAGGCATTTGAAGTGATTAAAACTGTCGAAACTCTGGAAAAAAAATTATCTCACATTAAGGAGTCGCTAACTTTATCTATAATCGGTTGCGTTGTTAATGGTCCAGGAGAAGCTTCACAAACTGATATTGGTTTAACAGGAGGCGGTAAAGGAAATAATATGATTTACCTTCACGGTCTTGCTGATCATAAAGTTCCTTCTGACAAAATTATAGATCATATTGTTTCCTTGGTAGAAAAAAAAGCTGCTGAGATAAGATCAGAAAACTAAATTTAAAATCATGATACCACTTGAGAAACTTCAAAATATTTTTAATCGCTATAATGAATTAGAAAACTCTTTGTCAAAAACTGATATTGATAAAAAAGAATTTGTTAAAAATTCTAAAGAATATTCTTCTATAGGAGAAGTGATAGAGACTGTTAAAAAATATATACAACTTTATAAAGATAAAGATGATTTAAAAAAAATATTAGAAGACAAAAATTCTGATAAGGAAATTCGAGAAATGGCCGATTCAGATTTGCAACTTATAAAAGATCAGGAAATAGAGTTTGAAAAAATTGTAAAAGTTTTTCTTTTGCCAAAAGATGAGGCAGATGAAAAAAATGCTATTGTTGAAATTAGAGCTGGAACAGGAGGTTTAGAGGCATCTTTATTTGCTTCAGATCTTTTTAATATGTATCAAAAAGTAGCCTCAATTAATAATTGGCGTGTTGAGGTTTTGTCAGCCTCTGCTAGTGAAGCTGGAGGGTTTAAAGAAGTAATATTTTCTATAACTGGAAAAAATGTATTTTCTAAACTCAAATTTGAGTCGGGTGTGCACCGAGTTCAAAGAGTTCCAGATACGGAAACTCAAGGTAGAGTGCATACTTCCGCTGCTACTGTGGCAGTTTTGGCAGAGGCCGAAGATGTCGATATAAAAATTGATGAAAATGATCTTAGAATAGATGTTTTTAGGTCAAGCGGTCCAGGTGGACAATCTGTTAATACAACTGATAGTGCAGTTAGAATTACTCATATTCCAACTGGAGTTGTTGTTTCTCAGCAAGATGAAAAATCACAGCACAAAAATAAAGCAAAAGCCATGAAGATTTTAAGATCAAAATTATATGAAGCAGAAAGATTAAGAATTGAGAAAGAAAGATCTGTTGCACGTAAAAGTCAAATTGGAAGTGGAGACAGATCGGAAAGAATTAGAACTTATAATTTTCCGCAAGGAAGAGTAACTGATCATAGAATTAATCTTACTATGCACAAATTAACAGGATTTTTAGCTGGAGATGATTTTGCGGAAATGTCCGATGCATTGCAAATTAAGCATCAAGAAGAATTACTAGAAACAGTAAAATAATTTTAATGACTACAATCACAGAACTTTTGCATAAAAGTTATAATGAATTATTCAATCATAATATAAAAACAGCAAAAATAGACTCAGAATTAATTTTAGCTAATTTATTGAAAATTTCTAGAATTGATTTGATTACAAAGCAAAACGTAACTCTAAGTAACGATCAAATAGATTTATATAATAATCTTATCGAAAGAAGAAAGAAGAAAGAGCCAGTTGCTTATATTTTTAACAAAAGAGAATTTTGGAATGAAAGTTATTATGTTGATAAAAGAGTTTTAATTCCAAGGCCAGAAACAGAAATTATAATTGAAATGCTATTAAAGAAAATTTTTAATAAATTAAAAACATTGCAAATTTTAGATGTTGGATGTGGTTCGGGATGTTTACTTATCTCTTGTTTAAAAGAATTTTCTAAATCGAAAGGAACGGGAGTAGATATAAGCTCTTCTGCTATAGAAGTTTCAAATATTAACATTAAGCAAAATCAACTAAAATCAAGGGCTCGATTAATTAAAAAGGATTTGTTCAAATTAAATTTAAAAAATAAATTTGATATAATTGTTTCTAATCCACCTTATTTGACTAACTCTATTTACACAAAATTAGATTCTGACATTAAGTTTTATGAGCCTAAAAGAGCTTTGGTTGCAGGAGTAGATGGATTAAAATTCTATGAAAAGATTGTCTCCATTGCCTCAACTAATCTTAAAAAAAATGGTTTTTTAGGTTTAGAAATTGGAGACGGTCATTACAATCAAATTAAAAAACTATTGCTGGCCAATGCATTTAAAATTATTGATAGATTTAAATTAATAAATGGTGAAATTAGATGTATTTTGGCAACAAAAATTAGATAATTTTGTTTTGACAAAAGACAAATAATATGTGACTTTCAACTATCTATTAATTAATTTTTTTTAAAATAGAACAAACAATCTAAATGACAAATTTTGTAAGAAGACCAAGAGGTCGAAACAATTTAAGATCTAATGGTCGTAGACCCAATAATAACTTCAGAAATAATGGATCTGGGCAGGTAGTTTCACTTGGAGATTCAGGAAATTCCAATAACTTTGGAAGAAACAGAAATAATGGGAATCGAAATACCGGTAATATTTTAAAGCTTCTAGAAAAATATAGAAATCTTGCGAATGATGCTCTTTCGGCTGGAGATATTATATTAGCAGAGAGCTATTTTCAGCATGCCGATCATTTCGTTAGACAGCTTCCAGAGCAAAGACCAGTCATCAAGAATGAAGAAAGTGAAGAAATAAAAAGTTCAGAAAATGAGACAGAAGAAGTAAATAGCGATTTAGAAACTTTGTCAGAAGAATCAGCTGAAGAAAGCTCCCCAACAACCACAGCCTAAATTATTTATTTGTTTTTGAGGTTAACATTAACTTATTAACTCTTAAAACCTCTTGATCAAAATTTATTTTATTTTTTTTATTTAAATTTTTTCCTGATGGTAAATTTAATTTTTGTGAATTTACTCTTTTGTTATTGACTAATACTTCGTAGTGTAGATGAGGACCAGTAGACCTTCCAGTGCTTCCAACATACCCTACAATTTGACCCTGCTGAACTCTTGCACCAGTCCTGATATTTTTTCCAAATCTAGATAAATGTGCGTAAGCTGTTTTGTAAGTTGAGTTGTGTCTTATTCGAACATATTTTCCATAAGCACCATACCAAGAAGCTCTCTCAATGACACCAGATCCCGAAGCCATTATTGGAGTTCCTCTAGGAGCAGCAAAGTCTGTTCCTTGGTGTAATTTATTGTAACCAAGAATAGGGTGTTTTCGAAACCCAAAAGTAGACGAAAGTCTTGCTCCATTAATAGGAGTTTTCATTAAAGCTTTTTCTATACTTTTTCCATCAGGAGTATAATATCCAATCATATTTTCATCATCTTTAAATCTGTAAAGTGAAATTTCCCTTCCATTATTTTTTAAATAAGCAAAAATAATATTTCCATTTTTATAAAAGTCTCCCTGATCATCTTCAAATCTTTCGTAAAATATTTTAAATTCATCATTGGCTCTTATGTCTCTTTGAAAATCTATCTCAAAACCAAAGATTCTTGCAAATTCAATTATTATTTCAGGATCTACTCCTATTTTGATGGAGGAATTGTATAAACTATTTTTGATTATTCCTTTTGCTAAAAAATTAACTTTTTCTAAATTTTTTTTAACAATTTTTAAATCGTACCCATCTTTATTTTCGTAAATATATGCCCAAGAAAGATTATCTATTTGAAAAGATAACCTTGAAATTTTAATTTCTTTGTTATTTTTTTCGAGAACCATTTGTATTAATTGACCTTGTTGGATTTTTTTTAGATCAATTTTTTTTACAATTGTTGAGTAAATTTTATTTATCTCAACTTGAGGTATTTGCTCGTTTGCTAAAATTTTTTGAAAGGAATCTCCACTTTTTACTTTAATAATTTTTTTATTATTTTGGGTGTTTTTTTTATTAAAAAAAAAAGAGTAAATGTTATTTATTTCTTTATTAAATTCTTCCGTTACTTCAAAAGATTTATTTTGATTAACTGAAGGTAGGTTAAAAAAAAATATTGTTACTAGAGTACATAAAAAAGAAATTAAAATAAAAACTTGCTTGTTTAGTTTTGTAATTTTTGTTTTTTTCATTTTTTTTTGATTTTAAAACAATTTATAGTTGATAATTAATCAAAAACATAAAAAAACCCAGCAAATTGATGCTTTTTTGCAATTCTAACTATTGACTTGTTTGTTATTTAACAATATTACCACGAGTCCTTACACTGAATAATTAAGTTATTTAGGTGTAATTTATACAAAAAACATAACAAAATTAAGGAAAATTCTTTCTTTAAATAGAGAATTTTCAGTAGTTTTGTTGAGCTCTTGAAATCGTAAATTTGGAAGAGAAGCGTGGACGGTTATTTTTTGTCAAAAAAAAATTTGTCGTACACGCTTTAAGTAAACTTATACAAAAGTAATTTTGTACAAGTTGTGTATTTTTTAAATACACGAAAGCTTGTGTACGCCGTTATTAAACTTGAGAGTTTGATCATGGCTCAGAACGTACGCTGGCGGCACGCCTAACACATGCAAGTCGAGCGGGGTAGCAATACCTAGCGGCAGACGGGTGCGTAACATGTGGGAATCTGCCTTTTGGTTCGGAACAACACGGGGAAACCTGTGCTAATACCGGATAAGTCCTAACGGAGAAAGTTTTAATGCCAAAAGATGAGCCCGCATTTGATTAGCTAGTTGGTGAGGTAAAAGCTCACCAAGGCGATAATCAATAGCTGATTTGAGAGGATGATCAGCCACACTGGGACTGAGATACGGCCCAGACTCCTACGGGAGGCAGCAGTGGGGAATCTTGCACAATGGGCGAAAGCCTGATGCAGCGATGCCGCGTGAGTGAAGAAGGCCCTTGGGTTGTAAAGCTCTTTTGTCGGGAAAGATAATGACTGTACCCGAAGAATAAGGTCCGGCTAACTTCGTGCCAGCAGCCGCGGTAATACGAAGGGACCTAGCGTAGTTCGGAATTACTGGGCGTAAAGAGTATGTAGGCGGCTAGATAAGTTAATTGTGAAAGCCCAAAGCTTAACTTTGGAATTGCAATTAAAACTATTTAGCTAGAGTATGATAGAGGAAAGCGGAATACATAGTGTAGAGGTGAAATTCGTAGATATTATGTAGAACACCAGTTGCGAAGGCGGCTTTCTGGATCATTACTGACGCTGAGATACGAAAGTATGGGTAGCGAAGAGGATTAGATACCCTCGTAGTCCATACCATAAACGATGATTATTAGATGTGGGGAATTATTTCTCTGTATCATAGCTAACGCGTTAAATAATCCGCCTGGGGAGTACGACCGCAAGGTTAAAACTCAAATGAATTGACGGGGACCCGCACAAGCGGTGGAGCATGTGGTTTAATTCGAAGCAACGCGCAGAACCTTACCAACCCTTGACATGTTCGTCGCGAGACTAAGAAATTAGTCTCTTCGGTTCGGCCGGACGAAACACAGGTGCTGCATGGCTGTCGTCAGCTCGTGTCGTGAGATGTTGGGTTAAGTCCCGCAACGAGCGCAACCCCTACTTTTAGTTGCCATCAGGTTATGCTGGGCACTCTAATAGAACTGCCTGTGATAAACAGGAGGAAGGTGGGGATGACGTCAAGTCCTCATGGCCCTTACGGGTTGGGCTACACACGTGCTACAATGGTAAGTACAATGAGATGCCGAGCAGCGATGCTTAGCCAAACTCAAAAACTTACCTCAGTTCGGATTGCACTCTGCAACTCGAGTGCATGAAGCTGGAATCGCTAGTAATCGTGGATCAGCGTGCCACGGTGAATACGTTCCCGGGTCTTGTACACACCGCCCGTCACACCATGGAAATTGGTTTTACCTTAAGGCAAGTTATTAACCCTCGGGAAATGCTTGACTACGGTTAAATCAGTAACTGGGGTGAAGTCGTAACAAGGTAGCCGTAGGGGAACCTGCGGCTGGATTACCTCCTTTCTAAGGAAAACTAAAAAATTTATTTTTTAGTTCTCACTTAACATAGACAAATATGACCGTCCTCGTTTCTCTTCCATTTATCTCTGGTCGATTATAATTTTATAATCATTGGAAGAGCCTAAATGTAATGTCAATGGGCCGGTAGCTCAGTTGGTTAGAGCACACCCTTGATAAGGGTGGGGTCGAAAGTTCGAGTCTTTCTCGGCCCACCATTATTTTTTAGTTGGGGGATTAGCTCAGCTGGGAGAGCGCCTGATTTGCATTCAGGAGGTCAGCGGTTCGATCCCGCTATCCTCCACCAAACCATGAGAAATTTTTATACATTGTTAATTTGAAGAAAATATTTTTTTTATATCCGTAGGAACAAATTTATTTGTTCTTACAATTTAAAAATTCATAATCATAAAAAATTATTTATAATTTTTTACATACACAGAAAAATTTTTTCTGTGCATAAATCAAGCGTTTAAGAGCATATAGTGGATGCCTTGGCACTGAAAGTCGATGAAGGACGTGATAAACTGCGATAAGTTTCGGGGAGTTGTTTGTAGGCTTTGATCCGAAAATTTCCGAATGGGAGAACCCAACTCTTTAAGAGTTACTTTGCACTGAATACATAGGTGTAAAGAGATAACCTAGGGAACTGAAACATCTAAGTACCTAGAGGAAAAGAAATCAATTGAGATTCCGTTAGTAGTGGCGAGCGAACGCGGAGGAGGCCAGTAACTTTTTTTGTACAACTAGAATAACCTGGAAAGGTTAACCATAGAGGGTGATAGTCCCGTAAAGGTAAAAGCAATTAAAGTTCTCGAGTAAGGCGGGACACGTGAAATCCTGTTTGAAGATAGGGGGACCACCCTCTAAGCCTAAATACTCTTCAGTGACCGATAGTGAACTAGTACCGTGAGGGAAAGGTGAAAAGAACCCCTATTAGGGGAGTGAAATAGATCCTGAAACTGTATGCTTACAAACTGTCGAAGCCCCATGTGGGTGACGACGTACCTTTTGTATAATGGGTCAGTGACTTAATTTATGTAGCAAGCTTAAACCGAATGAGGTGTAGGCGCAGCGAAAGCGAGTCTGAATAGGGCGACGAGTTACATGGATTAGAACCCGAAACCGATTGATCTAGCTATGAGCAGGTTGAAGGCAAGGTAATACTTGCTGGAGGACCGAACCAGTATCCGTTGAAAAGGATTTGGATGACTTGTTGCTAGGGGTGAAAGGCCAATCAAAATCGGAGATAGCTGGTTTTCCGCGAAAACTATTTAGGTAGTGCGTTGAGATATAAACTTTGAGGGGTAGAGCACTAAATAGGCTAGGGGGAAGAAATTCTTACCAAACCTAATAAAACTCCGAATACTCAAAGTGGTTCCTCAGCAGACAGACGGTGAATGCTAACGTCCATCGTCGAGAGGGAAACAACCCAGACCACCAATTAAGGTCCCCAAGTTATGGTTAAGTGTGAAAGGATGTGAAGACTCCAAAACAGCCGGGAGGTTGGCTTAGAAGCAGCCATCCTTTAAAGATAGCGTAACAGCTCACCGGTCTAATTAAGAGACTTTGCGCCTAAGATGTAACGGGGCTCAAACCATACACCGAAGTTGTGGATTTAAAAAAGTCTTTGGACTTTTTTATCTGGTAGCGGAACGTTCTGTAAGCCTGCGAAGAGAGACCCGTGAGGGCTCTTGGAGGTATCAGAAGTGCGAATGCTGACATAAGTAACGACAAACAGAGTGAAAGACTCTGTCGCCGAGAGTACAAGGGTTCCTGCGTAAAGTTAATCTTCGCAGGGTTAGCCGGCCCCTAAGACGAGGACGAAAGTCGTAGTCGATGGGAATCAGGTAAATATTCCTGAGCCTGGTGGAAGTGACGGATCATGTAAATTGTTAACTCTTATTGGATTGAGTTAGCCGTGAAATGGTCCCAGGAAATAGCTCCATCATAAGACCGTACCCCAAACGGACACACGTGTACCGGTAGAGTATACCTAGGCGCTTGAGAGAATGATGTTGAAGGAACTCGGCAAAATGCTTCCGTAACTTCGGGATAAGGAAGACCTAATTTTGGGCAACCATGATTAGGTGGCACAAGCCAGGGACAAGCGACTGTTTATCAAAAACACAGCACTCTGCTAACACGTAAGTGGATGTATAGGGTGTGACGCCTGCCCGGTGCTGGAAGGTTAACGTGAGATGTGCAAGCATCAAACCGAAGCCCCAGTGAACGGCGGCCGTAACTATAACGGTCCTAAGGTAGCGAAATTCCTTGACGGGTAAGTTCCGTCCTGCATGAATGGCGTAACGATTTGTCCGCTGTCTCCAACATCAACTCAGTGAAATTGAATTCTCCGTGAAGATGCGGAGTTCCCGTGGTTAGACGGAAAGACCCCGTGCACCTTTACTATAACTTTACATTGGTATTAGAAATGACATGTGTAGCATAGGAGGGAGACTTTGAAGTGGCGGCGCTAGCTGTCATGGAGTCATTAGTGAAATACCTCTCTTGTTATTTTTGATATCTAACTGCATGCCATTATCTGGCTGCAAGACACTGTATGGTGGGTAGTTTGACTGGGGCGGTCGCCTCCTAAAGAGTAACGGAGGCGTGCGAAGGTTGGCTCAGACCGGTCAGAAATCGGTCGATGAGTGCAATGGCATAAGCCAGCCTGACTGCAAGACTGACAAGTCGAGCAGAGACGAAAGTCGGTCATAGTGATCCGGTGGTTCTGAGTGGAAGGGCCATCGCTCAACGAATAAAAGGTACGCCGGGGATAACAGGCTGATACCATCCAAGAGTTCATATCGACGATGGTGTTTGGCACCTCGATGTCGGCTCATCACATCCTGGGGCTGGAGCAGGTCCCAAGGGTTTGGCTGTTCGCCAATTAAAGTGGTACGTGAGCTGGGTTCAGAACGTCGTGAGACAGTTCGGTCCCTATCTGCCATGGGTGTAGAAGAATTGAGAGGAGTTGCCCCTAGTACGAGAGGACCGGGGTGAACGTACCACTGGTGGACCGATTGTAGCGCCAGCTGCAGTGTCGGGTAGCTAAGTACGGAAGGGATAACCGCTGAAAGCATCTAAGCGGGAAACCCGCCTCAAAACTAGTTCTTCCTATAGAGCCGTCGTAGACTACGACGTTGATAGGCTGGGTGTGGAAGCGCGGTAACGCGTGAAGCTAACCAGTACTAATAGCTCAATTGGCTTGATTTATGCACTGAAAAAATTTTTAAATTGCTAGAGTGTTTGATATTTAATTTTTAAAAACTCAGTCTAAACTTATATCACTTAATATATAGTTTTTTTAAGTTTCCAATCAGACTGTTTATCTTTTATCCAAAGATGCGGAGATCTAAAATTATCGATAGTTTTTAAAAATTCTTCCTCATTTTGTTTTATATATTCTAAAAAATCTTTAAAATATTTTTTTGGAAATTCGTGATCATATTTTTTTACTAATGCGATTCCTTCCTCACGAGTGATTTTATTATTTCGTATTTCTTGAGCTGCATCATAAGTAGCTCTACCTATTCCAAATTTTATATAAGTGGTGTAATAATGAAATGCGTCAATTTTATCATCAATACTTGAATATTTAGAGTAACTTCCCTCAGTTCTTTCAGTATTTGGTTTAAACCCTGTATTTTTTGAAGCATAGTAAAAACATTCCTGCGGATCCCATTTCAAATAATAACCCAAATAAAATACTTTAATTTCCTTCGATAAAATACTTTTTTTATTAACTGGTAAATAAGGTTCAAAATCTTTTAAATTAAAATTATATTTTTTAATAATTTCATTCAAATCTTTTCCACCAAAAGAAAGTTTTTTTTTATCGCTTGAAAAAAAATTAGCATTCATTAATGGGTCAAAATTTTCCTCAATATTATTCCCATATTCAGCTTGATTTTCTCCATAAACAACAAGTGGAATATTAAATTTCTCAGCTATTTTTGGACCAATAATTCTTTGACCTATTATAAATGGTTGAAATGGGTGTAGCAAATTTTCAAAAGATAACTTTGTGAGCAATCTGTGTAGTCTACCGTTTGGGGTAAAAAGGATATTGTCTAATCCACCGATATGCATCCAGTTTGTGAAGTTTTTCCATCCTATATCGGTATACAAATGTGGGGCCCAAGTAACTGTAAGTGGATTCATTCCATATTTGTATTTCAAAATATGTGCTGTATAAGCACTGTCTTTACCCCCACTACCAGGAACTACACAGTCATACCCATTTTTTTTTCTATATTTTTCCAGTAATTTTAAAAGTTGACCTTCTCTTTGTTGCCAATCAATGCTATTTTTACTTTGATTATAATTGCATGCCTCACATAAATTATTTTTAAAATTTATACCTTTTTTTTGGTTATTGTCATTTTTAAATTCCACAACAGAATTTGGTCTTTGATTTGATACAACACAAGACTTACAAAATTTAACTGTCTTAGGCAGACCATATAAAGAAAAATTTTGTTTCATATAAAATTTTTAATAATTGTATCTAAAAACTCAAGACCTATATCCCCACTTTTTTCTGGGTGAAATTGTGTTCCAATACATCGATTATTTTTGATTGAAGAACAAAATTTAAAATCCTGAAATTCTGTTGTTGCCAATATATCAACTGATTTTTTTGGTTTTAAATGGTATGAGTGCACAAAGTAAAATTTTTGATTATTAAATTTATTTAAAAATAAATTTTGTTTATTTATTGAAAATTTAACTTTTAAATAACCTACAAATGGAAGAATTAATTTAGTGTTATTTTTTTTTATTTTTTCAGTTTTCCCCTCAATAAAATTAAGTCCTTTAGAAGTTCCATTTTCATAACCAATAGTCGAAAAAATCTGCATTCCTAAGCAAATTCCAAAAATTTTTGTTTTGGAGTTTATGTTATTTAAAAAATTAGTATATTTTTTTTTTAAAAGAATATTGCTAGCTTTATTAAAAGACCCAACACCAGGAATAAAAATAAGATCGTATTGTTTTTTTTCATCGTCACTAAAATAATTAACTTCGTAGCCAATTTTTTTTAGTGCATTTTTTAGACTTTTTATATTTCCCAATCCATAATCCAGTATACAAATTTTATGCATGTTTCAAATTTTCAATAGATACAGTTTCGTAGTGAAGTGAAGATGCAATAGAAATGCTTACAAATTTATTTTTTTTTATTTTTTTTAATTCAGATGGATTGCAAAAACCACCTGAAAATATTAAAGGTCTATCAATTTTATTTTTAATTTCACCTAAAAGTTCAAAATCCATGCCTGATTGAAGCCCCTCTTTATCAATTGAAGTCACAATTATTTCTCCACAACCCATTTCTTGAACAACATCAAGCCAATCAAAAAGTTTGAGTTTTGTTTTTTCTCTGCCATAGTATTTATAAACTTTCCATTCATTTTCTACTTTTCTAGTCTCAATATTGGATAGTATTGTACTGGATCCAAAATTTTTTACTGCAGATTTAATAAAACTAGGATTTTCAGTAGCATAAGAATTTATGGCAACTTTGTCAGCTCCAGATTTTAGTGCAACCTCTATATCTTTTAAAGATCGTATCCCGCCACCAAGTGTTATTGGACAAAAAATTTCCTGAGTTGATTTTTCTATAATTTCAAATAAATTATTCCTGTCATATAAGCTTGCAACTGCATCAATAAATATAATCTCATCAATCTTTGCTTGGTAATATTTTTTTGCTAAAGTTAAAGGATCGCCAACTTTACGCAATCCTTCAAAATTTATTCCCTTAATTACAAAATTATTTTTTATGTCAATTCTAGCAATTATTCTCATTTTGATTTTATATTTTAATTGAATATAAGTATTAAAGTATTAATTACAAAAATAACATAAAATTTGAATGTTAAATAAATTTAAAATTAAGAATAGAGAAATTGGAGATAATTTTTTTCCATTAATAATTGCTGAGATAGGAATTAACCATAATGGATCTTTGGATAAGGCTATTTATCTTGCAGACAAAGCTATTAATGCGGGAGCTGAGGTCATAAAACATCAAACTCATATTGCTGAAGAAGAAATGTCCGAAGAGGCAAGAAAAATTGTACCTATTAATGCAAAAATATCGATATTTGATTTAATTAAAAAATGTTCTTTAAGTGAACAAGAGGAATATAAATTAATGAAATATATTGAATCAAAAAATAGAATTTTTATTAGCACACCATTTTCAAAGGCAGCAGCTGATAGATTAGTAAAATTTAAAATTCCTGCATTTAAAATTGGGTCAGGAGAATGCAATAATTATGAATTTGTAAATTATTTAACTAAATTTAAAATTCCAATAATTATGAGTACAGGAATGAATTCTATCAAAACGATTAAAAAATCTGTTGAAATAGTTTTAAAAAAAAAAATTCCCTTAGCTCTCTTGCATTGTACAAATATATATCCCGCACCTGAAAAAAATTTACGTTTAAATAGTATTTTGGAATTAAAAAAAGCATATCCAAAGTGTGTTGTGGGATTTTCTGACCACTCAAAAACTATTTACCCCGCCTTATCCTCAATATCTTTAGGAGCACGAATAATTGAAAAACATTTTGTTTTTGATAAAACTAAAGAAATAGGTCCTGATGTTTCTTCATCAATGGATTATAATGAATTAAAAGAGTTAATACGTGCAAGTAAAATAGTTTTTCAGTCATGTGGTGGCAACAAATCCTTAATTTCGAAAGAAAAGTCTACAGCTAAATTTGCGTTTGCGTCAGTTGCTTCCAAAAGAGAAATTTTTAAAGGAGAAAAATTATCAATTAAAAACATTGATTTAAAAAGGCCAGGCAATGGGGATTTTAGCATCAAAGATTATAAAAGATTATTCGGAAAGATAGCAAAAAAAAATATAAAAAAAAATAGACAGATTAAATTTGAAGATATTAGATGAAAAAAATAATTTTTGTCACAGCTACAAGAGCAGATTATGGAAAATTAAAATCTGTAATTATTTCATCTCAAAAGATAAAAAAATTTAAAACTCATGTTTTTGTAACAGGAATGCATAATATTTCAATGTACGGAAATACTAATGATCATATTAAAAAAGATAAAATAAAAAATATTTTTTTATTTAGAAATCAAAGACTCGGAGAAAATCATGAAAAAATTTTATCAAAAACAATTCTAGGTTTTTCAAACTATGTAAAAAAAATTAAGCCAGATTTAGTAATAATACATGGTGATAGAATTGAGCCATTGGGGTGTGCAATAGTTTGTTGTTTAAATAATATAAAAGTGGCTCATTTTGAGGGTGGAGAGTTATCAGGAACAGTCGATGAAATATTTAGACATTCAATTTCAAAATTGTGCAATATTCATTTTGTTTCAAATTCTGTTTCAAAAAAAAGATTAATTCAACTGGGTGAGGTAATAAATAATATTTATATAACAGGATCACCAGATATAGATTTAATTTTGAGCAAACAATTACCAACCCTAGAGAAAGTAAAAAATAGATATGGAATAAAGTTTAAAAAATTTTCTGTAGCAATATTTCATCCAGTCACAACAGATATTAATAATTTAAAGAAAAATATTGGTCAATTTATAAAAGTTTTATCTTTAAGTAAAAAGAACTATATTCTTATTTATCCAAATAACGATTTGGGTTCTAAAATTATATTACAAAGTTATAAAAAAATTAAATTTAAAAATGTTAAAATTTTTCCTTCTTTAAGATTTGAGTATTATTTAACATTATTAAAAAACTCAAAATTTATTATTGGCAATTCAAGTTCTGGTATAATTGAAGCTCCATATTATGGTACACCTACAATTAATATTGGTGATAGACAGAAAAATAGAGCTAAAATCAATTCTATTATTAATTGTAGTTATAATTATCGAAGTATTTTAAAATCTATTAAAAAATTAGATAAAAGTGACAAAAAATACAAAAAAAAAAATTTTTATTTTGGTTATGGTAATACCAATAAAAAAGTGATGAAAATACTTTTATCTAAAAGAATTTGGAGAACAAATAATCAGAAACAATTTTTAGATATAAAATTAAATTAATTTTTTAATGTCTCAAATTTTAGCTATTGTCTTAGCACGAAAAAACTCTAAGAGACTAAGAAATAAAAATATTTTAAAATTAAATAAAAAAAAATTAATTCAGTGGACCTTTGATTTTTTAAATAAAAAAAAAATTAAAAAACTTTTTAATAATATTTTGGTTTCAACTGACTCATTGGAGATTAAAAAAATATCTCAAATCAATGGTTTTTTATGTCCTTGGTTACGACCTAAAAAATTGAGTACAAGTAAGGTTACTTCAGAAAAAGTTGCCTTACATGCGCTTAATTGGTTTCAAAAAAATAAAAATAAAGTCGAAGCAGTGTGTTTATTTCAACCAACATCTCCTTTTAGATCTCAAAAAAATATTATTGAAGTTGTCAAATTATATAAAAAGAAAAAAAAACAGATTGTTAGTGTATCTGGTATAAAAACTTATAAATTTAAAAAAAATCAAATTAATGGCTCTATTTATTTGACACCAGTTAATACCCTTAAGAAATATAAATCTTTTTCTTATAAGGGTTTCTATCCATATAGAATGATGCGAAAATCAGATAATATAGATATAGATACTGTAATTGATTTTGCAGAAGCCTCTTTAATTAAAAGAAAAAGTTAATGTCTTTGCTTTTATAAAATTAATTTATTATTTAATTTATAGAAAGTATTTATGATCAAAAATAATTTATTATCAGATCCAATTAATCATTATCATGAAATAATTAAAAACATAGTTTTTTTAAAAGAAAAAAATAAAAAAATTATGAACAAGATCACATATTCAAATGAGTCATCTGATTTTTGGTGGCTTATCACAGGACAGTATGCAATTCATGCATATCAAGTAGAGTTGTTCGCAAATAAAGATGCAAGAATTTTAAATGATATAAAAAATGAATATGAAACTTTAATTCCTGCGAAAAAAATTAGCACAATCATTTTAAAGATTATTGCCAGGGACTCTGTATTTGGATTAAAAAATTATGAGAATAAAAATAACAATAATCAATTTGATATTAATTCAATTTTAATAGATAATTTTAAGTACAATTTTGAGAAAAAAGATTTTAAGTATGGTCAAATACACATTCCATTTAATTTTTTATGCAATGTTTTATTTACAATAGTTAAAGCAAAACAAAGTATTTTTTCTCAATTAAATAATTTAAAAAAAAAAATTGATTACAATATTTTTAAAAAAGAAAGACCCAAATTAAATTTTAAATATAATAAAAACACTATTTTTGAAACAGTTTTTTTTACAATCTTACCAAAAGACATTTTAAATAATTTTCCATCATGGTTTTCTTACTTTTCTAAATTTTTGGTAGGAGATAAACATAAATGGATAACTTACTTTGGTTATGAATTAAACCTCTATCAGAAAGTACTGCTTGCAAGGAGTTTCTCCAAATTTAATGATAAAAATATTGAAGTAATCTCTCATGGTTATATGGGAGGGGAAATTGACTCTCATTTAATACATATTTTATCATTATTTCCTGATTTAAAAATTAAATCAAATATACCCAATGTAAATTTAATAAATAAAAGCAGAAATGATTTAATTAATAATAAACAAGGGATTTTATTCTGTCCATTTCAAATTCCATGGGTTTCAGAATATTTGTCATTAGAATCTTTAAATAGTTTAATGAAAGTTTATTTAAAAGTTATTAATATTTTATCTGAAGGTGTTAAGCTAGGTAAAAAAATAAAAATTCGATATAAAGATAACGAATACCTCTCAGGATATGCTGGTCAACTTAGCTCTGAAGAGTTAACAATCCCTGTTGAAGAAAATAATTTTGAAAAAATTTATCAAAATTATAGCAGTGTAATAACGATGCCATGTGGCTCAATTTTTAAGCAATGTGAAGAATATAATATAAATTGTGTTGCTTTTAATCACCCAGTAGTTCCTACTGATAGATCAATGTTCAATGAAATAAATAAAAAAGAAAATGTTTTCAACGAACCAGATTCTTTTCTTAGAGAAATACAAAACTTAGTTAACAAACTTCCTAAGAATTTAAATCATCAAGAAAATAATTAATGTCTGATATTTATAAGTTATTTATTAAAGCCAAACAAAAAATTTTTAATATTTTTGAAAAACAATTTAATAAAAGTATAATTTTTAGATCTAGCAAAGTTAAAAAATCTTTAAATGTATCTATTGATATTAAAAATGAAGATTATTGGCAAAAAGTATCAAAAAACATACTTAATGCATCAAATTTTAATGGTGGTGAAAGTTTTTTTTTAGATAAATCTGTAGTAGGCCATTTAGCATCAAACAATTCTGGATTAGGTTATAGGTTATTGGATAAAATTAATTCAGATCTTAATGGAAAAGAATACTTAAATAAAATAAGAACCCCAAGTTATGGCTCTCCATTTTTATTAAAAAAATTTCCTTTTTTATCACCAACAACTGCATCTCACATAGCAAATTTATTGAGTATCGAGAAATGTTTTAATTTAAGAATAGATCAATTAAAATCTTTTTTAGACTTTGGAGGTGGATATGGAGGTCTGGCTCAGTGTATAACTCAATTATCAAATTCAACTAGTATTTCAATTGTAGATATTTCAGACATGATTGAGGTTCAAAAAAAATACCTAAGTAAGACTGGATTTTTAAATAATATAAGTTTTTATAAAGATTTAAATAATTTAATGGATACGCAGTTTGAATTATTTAATGCAAGTTTTTCCATGTCTGAGGTTCAAATAAGGGAGAGAATCCTTATAAAAAATTTTATAAAAAAAAATTGTTCAAGAATACATATAATTTTTCAAGATAATTTTAATGAAATTGATAATTTTGACTTTTTCAAAACTTTTGCTGATGAGTTAATATTAAAAAACTGGGAAGTAAAAATCATAAATTATGATTGGTATGAGTGGTCAAATACACGATTATTATATGGAAAGAATTTAAATTTTTTAAATAGATGATTTTACTTGAAATTTTAATTCCAACTTATAATCGACCCCTTGAAATAACTAAATGCTTAGACTCAGTTTTTGACACCTTTAGTTTGCTACCTAAAAAAATAAGATCAAAAATAGGAATTTCAGTTAGAAATAATTCTACTAGAGATTTAAGAAAATATAAAAATATTGTTAAAAAGTATTCAAAAAAATTCAAAAAATTAAATTTAGCATATTTCAAATATTCAATTACAGGTAGAAATATTGGTGGTCTAAAGAATATCTGGAGTGCATTTGAAAAATTAAATTCACAATATGTTTGGATATTACCTGATGATGATTTAGCCAGGTTTGATTCATTGTCTATAATAATAAATACTTTGACCAAATTTAAACCTCTATTAATTTGCGGTGGGTGTGTAAAAAAAAGCTATATCAAAGATTATAACTCTAATAATATTTGCAACGATGACAAACAAATAAACAAAATTTTAGATATTACTTACAGAAGATCAAAAATTACCAAATTTCTTTTAAGTGGGAATACAGTTCAGTTGCAAGAATATGTTTATAAAACTAATTTTGTTAAAAAATTTATTAATTCATATGAAAATTCAATTTTGTTAAATGATATGTCCCCCGGTGTTATTGCAATATATTCGTTACAAGAGAAGAATAAACCACTTGTGAGATTAAAAAAAAGTATTGGAATTTTTAGGCAGGGAAATAACCATCTTTCAGATTGGAGACATTTGTGGTGGAAATTTGCTCTTATTGATTGGCCAATGCTATCCGAAAAAATGTACCAAAAAAAATGGCTAAATAGACATGAATTTGAATTATCAAAAAAAGTATTCCAACATATTTTTAAAAATTTATGTTGGCGAATAGATATACTTTTGGGTTTAAACTTTAAAAGTAAAATTAATCCTCTACTATTATTTAAGTATTTCGGGTATATTTATATTTTGACTATATTAAAGTCTCCATTTGCATTCATGAATGAACTACCAAAAAGAATTTTTACTTTTTTTAAAAATTAGTTATTTTTTGAAATAATAATGTACAATATTCCCATACTCATATTAACTTATAATAGACCAAATCATTTATTTAAATTAGTAAGAAGATTAAAAAAAATAAATCCAAAAAAAATTTATATATCTTGTGATGGCCCTAAAAATAATTTTGATACATTTCAAATTTTAAAAATTAAAAAAAATATTCAATTTTTTAATAAAAAAACAAAAATTTATTCAAATTTTTTAAAAAAAAACTATGGAATTAAGTATGGACCTCAAAAAGGAATTGATTGGTATTTTAAAAATGAAAAACTAGGAATTATTCTCGAAGATGATTGCATACCATCAGATTTTTTTTTCAAATATATGAAATATCTTCTTTATAAATATAAAAATCATAAAAAAATTTACGCTATATCTGGATATAATCATCTTGAAAAAACAAATTATGGTGATGGTACTTATTTTTTATCAAATTATTTTTTATGCTGGGGGTGGGGCACTTGGAAAAAAGTTTGGGAAAAATCAGATAAAGAATTAACCTCTTATATAAAAGGGAATAGTTTTAAAAAATTAAAAAAGAAATTTCAAAATGAATTGGAGTTTAAATATTGGGAAAAAATAATCAAAAATGTCTATAATGAAAAAATTAAAACATGGGATATTCAATTTATGGCATCAATGTGGAAAAAAAATTCTTATTGCATTTTACCAAATATTAATATGATAAAGAATATTGGTTTTGATCAAACGTCAACCACAAGTCCTGGTCTAAATTTTAAAGTCTCCAAAGTGGTAAATTATAATGACAAAATTTATGATCCAAGAAAATTAGCTATTAATGTTGTAAATGAAAATCAAATTTTTCATAATTTGTTTAGGCCTAAATTTTTTTTGTATCCTTGGAGAATTATTTATAAATTGAAAGAATTTTTTTTCCAACCAAAATATTTTTTGAGAAGAATTTTTAAAATATAATCCATATAAATCTTTTTCATTTTTTACTACTTATTTATTTTTTAAAATTTTTCTATACAGTTTTAAGTATTTATTTCCAATGATATTAAAAGAAAATTTTTGTTTTGATATTTTGACTGAATTTTGAGACATTTCTTTGTAATCGTTTTTTTTTAAATTTAAAATATATTCTATTCCTTTTGCCAAATCATTTACTTTAAAGGGTTTTGCTAGATATCCATTTTTTTTGTGTATCACTATATCTTTTAAGCCTCCAATGCTAAAACTTACTACGGGAATACCACATGATATTGCCTCTGATGCAACTTGACCAAAAGCCTCCATTCTTGACGGTACGACTATAAGATCTAATGCGTTATAGAATTTTTTAAGGATATTATTATCTTCGATTCTCTTAAAATTGAATATTTTAAAATTATCACTTGCTCTTGCTAAATTATTAGAGTCGCCAATTGAAAGTACAGCTAATTTTTGATTATTATAATTTAATTTTTTTATAGCTGAAAAAAATAGATCTTTTCCCTTTAAAAAATGGTTGTGCCTGCCTAAAGAACTGAATCCAATAACCTTGGTTTTATGAGGTATTTTAAAATATTGTTTTGATTTTTTTTTACTAATTGGTTTCCAAAAATTTGTATCTAAAGTGTTATTTATTGTGATTGAGGGATTTTTTTTCATCAAGAGACTTTTTTGAGAAGATTGTGTAATCCATTTGCTCGTTCCAACAATATAGATTCTATTCTTCCACACCTTTTTTTTTCTTTCAAAAGTATACTTTGAAATATTAAAAAAATTCTTTTTCTTAAAATTATTTTTTTTTTGGAAAAATTTGTTAAATGTATAGTGCTCTGATCCTGAAAAAGGCCACATATCTTGCAAAGTCCATACGATAGGTTTTTTAATTTTACCAATATCTTCAATTGACATTGTTTCTCCATTTATCCAATGAAGATGAATTATGTCATAATCAGATTTATTTAGATTTATATGTTTAAAAGTTGGATATAATGATATTGAATTTTTTGATAATGTATCTTTTATTAAAAATTTTGAAATTATTGATTCAGATCCTGATTTAAAAAGATTAATTAAATTATTAAAAAAATTAGGTTGAATTATCTTTTTAAAATTTTTTTCATCATAACTTTTAATATTTGTGTTAAAATATGATTTAATGTTTTTCTTTAGTAAAGACTGGTGAATTCTAAAAGCAGCTCGGGAAGCACCGCCTTTATTATTTGAGTAAGAAATGTGTAGTATCTTCATTTAATTGATACTTAATAAACTAATTTAAGATATAGATGAATATAAAAATTTTTGTTAATTTTAAAAAACTAAATATCTGCGACAAGTTTTGATCTGATTGATATGGTTAAGAAATAATATAATAAAAAAATGAATAGATGGTCTTTTTATAAAAAAAATTTACTGGAGTATATTGATAAAAAATTTTCTATTTTAATAATTGGTGGATCTCAAAAGGAGTTTGATTTACTCAAAAAACTAGAATATGAAAATGTCACTATAAGTAATTTTTTTCCCGATCAGTCTAAATTTTCTTCAAAAATTATTCATGTTGATGCTACAAATATTCAATTTGACGATAATTCTTTTGACTATGTAATAACCCATGCCTGTATCCATCATATGAGAAGACCTCATTCAGCAATATTAGAAATGTATAGAGTTTCAAGAGTCGGTACTTTAATTATAGAAGGTAACGATTCTATTATAATGAGACTATCATCAAAATTAGGTTTTTCGGAGACGTTTGAAACTTCAAGTTTAGATAAAAATAATAAAAGCAAAGGGGGCGTGGAGGAGAGCGGAATACCAAATTATGTATATAGATGGACAGAAAGAGAAATATTTAAAACTCTTGCTTCATATGAACCAAATCTTGAACATAAAATAATTTATAAATACGCCAATGATTTAGAGAATACCGAGGTTCAAAACAATAGATTTCAAAACATTATTTATAAGTGTATAAAGTTATTGCTAAAAGTATTTTTTATTTTTTTTAAAAAACAACAGAATTTATTATCAATTTATATAGATAAAAAAAAATCATCTAAAAGAATTTTTTGATTTTCCAAATACATTTTAACAAATATGCATCTTTTAAGTAATTAGTTTATTTAAAAAATATCTATGGTATTTACTTTAAGCATGTTAAATTTCTTTATAGTTCAGAAGTTAGTTGTAATAAGTTTTATAATCAATATTTTTCAAAATTTTTTAAATGCTTAAGGTATTTAATCTTTTTAATTTTTTACAAAAAAAAGAACGAATATTATTTATATTAATTTTTCTTGGAATTTTTTTAAGCATATTTTTAGAAATGATCTCATTTTCTGCTATAATTCCAGTTTTTAAGTTAGTATTTTCAGGAGAAAAAATTAATATTCTTTTTTTAAACAGTTTAGATCCTATAATAATTATAATTTTATTTTTAATATTATTTTTATTTAAAAACTTATTTTTAATATTGTTTAATTATTTTTATTTAAAATTTATTTTTTTATTTTGTTCAAGCTCCTCAAAAAAACTTTTTTTAAACAGTCTAAATCAAACTTACCCCTATTTTAAAAAATACACTTCAGAATTTTTTTTAAGAAAGGTATCAAACGATGCAATTAATATGAGAATTTATATTATTGGATGCATTGTACTAATGACTGAGATTTTATTTATTTTATGTTTGGGTGGAATACTTTTTTATGTTAACTCTTCAATATTTCTCTTTGTTGCCTTTTTTTTTGCCGCAACCCTAACATTATATTTTTTTTTAATAAAAACACGAATAAAAAAATGGTCTGAATTAAATCACGCTAATAGTGGCAAACTTCAAATGCTAGTGGATGAGGGTCTTAAAGGAATTAAAGATATTATAATATATAATTTACAAATTTTTTTTTACAAAAAATTTTCAATATACTCAGATAGTATTTTTCAATCACAGTATAAACATGAATTTTTGAATAATGTTTTAAGGTATTGGATGGAACTATTATGTGTGATAATTTTTTCTATTTCATTAATTTTTTTAATTTATAGTAATAAAAATTTATCAGATTTTATTCCAATTTTTGCTTTGTACGGAGTAGCAGTTTTTAGAATAGTTCCAAGTTTTAATAAAATTATTATGGCTAAACAAGTTTGTAAATTTTATTACCCAGGATTTAAATCAGTACTAGATCAGTTAACCGTATCAAATAAATTTGACATAAAAAACTCTAATTTAAATTTTAATTTTCAAAAACATTTAGAGTTAAAGAATATTAGTTTTAAATTTGATGATGAGAATAATTATTTGATAAAAAATTTAAATTTAAAAATAACAAAAAATTCTTCTATTTTAATAAAGGGTAGCAATGGATCTGGAAAAAGCACTCTTCTAGATATTATTTCTGGACTTAGAAAGCCGACTGAAGGATCAGTTGTAGTTGATGATAAATATAATTTAAATGAATTCTATGCTGGCTGGATGTCGAAAGTGGGATTTGTACAACAACATATATTTATTCTTAATTCCTCAATTATTGAAAATATTATTCTTGATAATTCGTTTTATGATGAAAAAAAATTCAAGCAAGTTTGCGATTTACTTGATTTTGACAAATCTTTTCAAAATTTTGAAAAGTTAAAGAATGAAAAAAACTTAGGACTAGATGGATTCAATTTATCTGGAGGACAAAGACAGCTAATCTCAATCGGAAGAGCCTTATACAAAGACTCAGAAATTTTAATTCTTGATGAACCAGACTCAGCTTTAGATGTAGAAAAAAATAAAATATTAAAAACTACTCTTAAAAAATTGAAAGGATTTAAAACTATAATTATGATTAGTCATAATTTTTCTGAAGTTGATAATATCTTTGATCAAATTATCGAACTTCATAAAAACTAAATATTATTAAAAAAAGATTTCCCAATTTGATTTGAGTTGTAATCAATTTTAATAAAATTTTTAATTAAATTTTTTTCATTAATTTTAAGTTTTTTGTCAATTAAAATTTTAACATTATTATTGATACATTCCAAGGTAAAAAAACTAAAAATATTTTCGCCTGAACAAATACTGAATTTTGTTTTTGATAAGTATTTATTTATTTTTCTGTTATTTATTTTTCCACAATTTTTTACTCCTTTTATATTCAAATAATTTCCAACAATATAAATTTTTAAGCCGAGCTTTATTAATTTTTTAATAAACAAATACGGAAATAATGATTTTTTATTTTTATGATTTCTATAATAAATTAAAAAATCAATTTTTTTCTTTCCTCCACTTTTTTGTTTTTCAAGAGCATTAAGGACATAATTAAAACTTGATTTTTTTTTTATAATATTGAATAATTTGTTCTTTAATAGACTTGTTGAAAATTTAATATTATCATATCTAAAAATTATTATAATTTGACTCACGAAGTATAAAACCGGAAATAAATATTTTCTTACTAAACTTGATCTAAAATATGCGCCGCCTGTAATAGGTCCTAAAATAGTTTTTGGTGGTAGTAATAAAAATATTAAAAAATTCCAAAGAGGCAAATAATTGATATAGTAAATTTTTTTCTTTTTAAAAAAATAATGCCAACAAAGCAAAATTCCAATAAATGGCATAATATATTTATATTTTAAAATTTTATTTGTTAGTTTATGCATTGAATGCTTGGTTATTTTTATTTTCTCTACTTTAAAAAAAAGATTTGCCAGCCGTCCTTCGCCTGTATTTTTCGATGTATCGCATGCCCAAATAAAATTGTTTATTTTATGTGACATTAACTTTTAAATTTTTTATTTTTCTCGACCATGCAAAATCAAAAAGTACGCTAATTAATGTTGATAATAATCTTTTTGATCGTCTAAATGTTTCGTATTGAAGTCTCCATATAAATTCAATATTGTTTAAAAAACTTGGAACTTCTTTTTCTTCACCAGAAAAAATTGCAATGGAACCACCAATACAAATAATTTTATAAAAATTATTTTTTTTAGCTAATTCTATAGCTACCAATTCTTGTTTTGGTGTAGGCAGAGTAATAAACACTAATTCATTTTTTTTGAATTTGTATTTAATTGAATTGGCAATTTCATTTGCACTTGCATATGGTACTTTTATATGAAAAATCTTTTTTTTATATTTTGATAATAATAAATTTCTTGATATTCTGCTTAAATTACCTACTACTATTATCTTTTTTATGCTTTTAGGAATTTTTAAATTTTGTAAGATTTCTCTGCCTGGAATTTTTTTAATATTTTTATCAAGTAATTTTGCCGAAATTCCATCCGTCCAATGATAAATATGCGGAAATTGTAATGTATAATCTTTAACCCAACTACCTAAAAAAGCCAAGTTCATAGCGGAGTATATGAATTTTTTTTTTAATAATAATTTATTATAATTTTTGTAAATTATAAAATCATACTGACACTTTTTTTTGTAAAATGGATGAAAAAAATAATTTAATTTTTGTTTTTTTAATTTTTCACTTATTAAAAAAAATTGATTTAATTTAAATATAAATCTTAAATATATTGTTATTCTAGAGAAATTAAGTTTATTATCATTAAAAGATTGAATTATTTCTGATGAGCTTTGAATGTAGGAAAGAATGTTTTTAGTTGATACTCCTCCCGTTTTCATTCTGGTAATAAGCAAGTCTATTAATTTAAATCTATTATTGTCTATTATTAGACATTTTAAAAAAAATTCAAAATCTGAAGCGATTTTAAATTTTTGATTATATAAATACTTTTTTTGCAGACTCGTCTTAATAAACATACCAGTATGAGGAGCTATAAGACCTTTAAATAAATGTTCTTTTTTGAAATTTTTTGATGGAAAAAATCTTAATACTTTATCTATATTGTTTGAAAAATAGGCAACAGATCCAATTAAAATTTCATATTTATATCTTTTTACAAAAGAAACTAGTTTGCTGATGGTATCTGAGCTATTTAGAATATCATCAGAATGTAGAAATAAAATATAGTCTCCTGTTGCTTTTGTAATTGCAAAATTTATTGCTTCATAAAGTTTCAATTTTTTTATAAATATTTTTTTATTTATCAAAGGATAATCCTTTAGGTATGTTAATGTTGCATCATCTGAAAAACCATCGACCAAAATGTGTTCTATATTTGGATAATCTTGACACAAAACACTATTAAGTGTTTTTGCAATTGTTTTTTGACTATTCAATGAGACAGTTAAAATTGAAACTTTCATAATTATTTTTTTAAAGAATACTGATAATTTAGTATACCCATGCTTACAAATAAAAACATATAGTCAACACCCCATATTGCGTATGAATTTTCAAATAATGATCTTGTTGAAAAAAAAATAACGTATACCAATGCCAAATGTATTGAAATACTTTCTTTTTTGCTAAATGATTTTGTTATTTTAATAATTAAAAAAATATTTAAAATATATACAATTACAAATAATAAAGCAGAAAAGTATCCGCCAGATAAAAAAGTGTATACAAATCCATTAGATACATTATTACCATAAGGATTACTATTTCCCAGAACCTTTAAATAATGATTACTTAAAATTATCCTATCTGCTTGTGGCCCATATCCAAAAAAATTTTTCTTTTCATAATTATTAATTGAAATTGTCCACAATTCAATTCTGCCGCTAGAAGTTGTCTTTGTAATAATTCTGTTATTCATGAAATTATTTGTGGAAATACTGCCACTACCAGTTTCACTACTACTGATATTATTATTGGAATTATTTAATTGATTTTGACCTTTGGTAGCAAGATGATAGTAATTTGTTATATTGGAAAGAATTATGCAAATTAGTATTGGTAAGCAGATATAAAAAAAAGTTTTAAATAATCTTTTAAAAAAAGTACAATTAGAGCTTAAAAAGAAAACTATAAAGATTGCACTTGCAGAATAACATAAAATAGATCCTCTTGATTGAAAAAACCATATTAAAATGACCAAAAAAAATAATATAAAATTATAGGGATTTATTAGAGGATATTTTTTTTTTTCTACAAAAGTCAACATAAATAGCGCTAAAATAGCTAACATTCTTGAAAAACCAGTCGATCTTGGAGGTGCATGACCTGCCAATATAAGATCGGGATGAAAAAGGTTATATAAATTAAAACTTTTGAGACCCACTAAAAATGCGTCAATCTTTAAACCAATTAAAATTACTACAGAGACTAAAATAAAAATAATTAGCGAATAAAGAAAATATTTATATGATTGTTGCATTTTCAAATACTCCAATAGTGCAAATAGCATTATTGATAAAAAAGAAAAAAAAATAACATATAGTGTTTCAAAATTAATTCTATTTGTGGAAAAAGAACCAATAAGCTGAAAAAAAAAGATTGCAAAAAAAATATATATATAGGATGAAATATAAGTTTTTTGCTTATCGTAAAAAATTTTTGTTAGCAAAATTATAATAATAATAGTTCCAACTATGGCCGGAGCTAGAATTCTGAAAGCTTTGAAAAAATCATGAAGTGTTTCTATACGAAATAAGTTACTGGGATAAATATTAATTGAGCCAAATAATAGTAACCAAAATAGCAAACTTATTTTTAATATAATTTGCGGATGAAGAATTTTTTGTTTCATTTAAAAAAATATAATTTATATTAATTTATTGTGGAAATGTATACAAATTATAGAATATATTATTTTTTAGTCTCACTATTCCCACTTTTTTTTATAACCGGACCATTTTTGCCAGATTTTATTTGTTCTTTATTAGCTATTTATTTTTTATTTTTTTTAATTAGAGAACAAAAATTCTATTTTCTTAAAAATAATATTTTTTATTTTTTTTTTATTTTATATTTGTATTTAAATTTGAATTCTTTTACCTCATTTGAACCAGAGATTTCTTTTAAAACATCTATAACTTTCATAAGAATTATTTTATTTATTTTTTTTATTTCATATATTGTAGAAAAATATCCTAAAATTTTAATTTATACTTATTATTGTTTTTTATTGTGTATTTTTTTTTTATTTATTGACTCTTTACTTCAATTTTATTTTAAATTTAATATTTTTGGTGCAAAAGTTGAGCAGTCTAACAGAATTTCTAGTTTTTTTGGTGATGAGTTAGTAATGGGGAGTTATGTTGCAAGATTATTGCCATGCATAATAGGATTGTCTTTCTTTGCAAATTTAAAAAATAAATTTTTTTTAAATTTAATTATTATAATCATATCTTTTTTATTAATTATTTTAAGTGGTGAGAGAACTGCTCTTTTTTATTTTTCAGTTTTTTTAGTATTCTACTTTATTATTCATAGAAAAGATTTTAAATTTTTTTTACTATTCAGTAGTTTTTTTTTAATCATTTTTATTTCTTATGAACCTCAACAATTAAAAAGAATTTCGATACATACGGTAAATCAAATAAAAGAATCGAAATATTTTCTAAGCTACCGACATGAGTTGCATATATTTGTTGCTTATAAAATGTTTTTAGAAAAAAAATACTTTGGACATGGTTTAAAAGGTTTTAGAAACTTGTGTCAAAATAAAAAGTACAACTCACTTGTTGATGAGTATAAGCAAAAAGATTTAATTAAATTTTATGATATTTATGGACCGCTTACATATGATAAACACATAAAAATAAAAACTATAAGTAATACTAATGCCTGCAATACGCACCCCCATAGTATTTATTTAGAATTTTTGGCAGAGCTTGGTATGGTGGGGTTTCTTTTTTTTTTAATTATTTTTTTATTTGTTTTAACAAAATTTTTTTCATATTTATTGAAAATAATTATTAAAAAAAATAAAGATTCTTTAATTCTTGGAAAGTTTTTTATTTTATTAGGATTTCTGACTTCATTAATCCCAATGTTGCCATCAGGCAGTTACTTTAATAATTATATGTTAATTATAACTTATTTTCCTATGGGATTTTACTTGTACGGAAAAAATAAAAATACAAATGTTTAATTATATTTTATTCTTTTTATTTCTAAATTTTTTAATCTTTTTTAATTATCATAAAATAAAAAAAATCTATAACCTTTATGACAATCCTGACAATATAAGAAAACAACATAAAAACGCCATACCTTTACTTGGAGGTTTAATTATTTATTTTAACTTAACTGTTGTTGGAATTTTAAGTTATGTAAATTTTTATGATAATTTTTTGTTTTCATCTCGTAATGAGACATTAATATTTATTTTTTCAGTTAGCTGTTTGTTTTTTCTAGGATTTCTAGATGATAAATATAATATTAGTGCCAATAAAAGATTAATAATATTATCTTTTTTAATTTATTTATTTAGCTTATTTGACAATAGTATCATAATTGAGCATTTAAATTTTTCTTTTTATAATCAAAAAATTGAATTAAATTTATTTTCAATTCCAATAACTATTTTATGTTTTTTGCTATTTATCAATGCATTTAATATGTTGGATGGTATTAATTGCCAGGGAGAAAGGGCTTCTTTGATAATTTTTTTAATTTTTATTTTTAAAAAAATAAACTTCATACTTTTTAGTAATTTACTAGTTACTTTGATATTTTTTTTATGGTTTAATTATAAAAATAAAATGTTTTTGGGCAATAGTGGTAGTTTGCTTTTGAGTTATCTAATAGGTTATTGTTTTATTAAAACTTATAATTCTGGAAATATTTTTTTTAGCGATGAAATTTTTTTAATTATGATGATTCCTGGCTTTGAGTTATTACGGCTTGCAATATTAAGGATTTGGAAAAAAAAGCATCCTTTTGAGGCAGATAGAAATCATATACACCATATTATATTAAAAAGGAAAAATTTACTTTTTTGTTTTACATTTATTCAGATTTTACTATGGCTTCCTATCTTTTCTTTTTTATTGATTCAAAATTTTATAATTGTCTCAATTCTTAACTCGGCAATATATTTTTTAATTATATATTATTATTCTTATTCTAAAAATTAAAAAAAAATGGTGAAAAATAAAAAAATACTTTTTAAATTTTATTTTGTTGTTTTTAGTGTTTTTATTCTTTATGTTTTTAGTGCATTTGAAAATACTTATATTATTCTTAAAAATGATTATCCCAGTAGAGTTCTCAAAAATAGCGGCTATTGTGAAAAACAAGGATACGGCTTTATTAAAAAAATTTTGATTCTCTTTCCAGACATAAGACCTAATCTTAGAGTATATAATAATTCAGATTTTCCCTCTGCTCTGGGACATTTTTATGATTACGAAGTAGTTAATAATGATTATTTAATTTTATTAAATTTTGAAAAAAGTAAAGCAATAGAATTTGATAAAAATTTTAAAATTCTTTACCAAGAAGATAAATGTTATTTATTAAAAAAAAATGTTTGAAATTTTATTGATTGCCCAGATTATTATTTCTTTAGCTATTTTTTTAAATTTTCCGTTGAACTTTTATTATTTTAAATCAATTTATCAAAATTATAACTTGAGTTACGCTGATTCTTTATTGTTAAATTCTTTAATAGTTTTAAATTTATTTTTAACATTATCTTTTTTTAAGGTTAATTTTTATTATTTATTTATAATAATTTTAATTATTTCTTTAACTTTTATATTAATGAGATTTATAAATTTTGTTAATTTATTAAAACGTAATATCTACATATCTGTAATTTTTTTAATAATAGTTTTTTCAATGTCCACTGTAATTGCAAAAACTGGATTTTTAGAGTGGGATGGTTTAGGTCATTGGATTTTTAAAGCCCAAGTTTACTATAAAGGGGGGGGGTATAAAGATCTTAAGAATGTGCCATTAAATTGGTATCCACATTTAGGAAGTTATATATGGGCTTTTTTTTGGAAAAATAGTGTTTTAGAATATGAATATTTTGGTAGAATTTTTTTCATATTTATTTTTGTTTTATCTATTTTTACTTTAATTCCAAGATTGTCCAATAAATTTTCTATAGTTGAAAAACTTCTGATTATTTTTTGTATAATTTATTTGTCCACAAATTTTTATCTTCTGGGGGGGTACCAAGAGTATTTAATTTTTTTTTCATTTTTTATTTTTTCCTATTTTTTTCTTTTTGTTTATAAGCATCAGCATTTGTTTAAAAAGAGTTATATCCCAGAAATTATATTTCTATTAATAATAAATATTATAATATGGACAAAGCAAGAAGGATTTTTTTATTTTATTATTCTTGGTTTGTTATTTTTGTTATATGGAAAAAGAAATATAAATCAAAAAATTTTATTTTTTATTATTTCTTCTTTACTATTAATATTTTTTATTTTTATAAAAAAATATTATTTTGGGCAATTTCAATTTAATGAAAAAATTATTAATAGTGAATTAATAAATAATTTTGATTTCTTTATTTTATTTAAAAAGATTACTTTAATAGTTAAATATTTTTTTATTACTTTTGTAAAATATCCTATTTGGATTGTAATATTTTTATGTTTATTTGTATTAAAATATAAATATAAATTATCGTACGAAAATAAATTTTATTATACTTTTCTTTTTCTATCTTTTTCTTTTGTTATTGCAATTTTCTTACATACAACAATGGATTTAAATTTTTTAATACCAGTTACATTAAATCGCATTGTGTTTGCAATAAGTGGTTTTTATATCGTTCTGATTGTCGATATATTGAATAGATTGAGAAAATAATAATTGCATTTTTTTAATTAATGAATAATGATAATTAAGTTTTGTTAATTCTTAAAAATAAATCATGAAAGTTGTAATATTAGCTGGTGGAATAGGATCAAGAATTTCTGAAGAGAGTATTTCTAGGCCAAAGCCATTAATCGAAATCGGTGGGAAACCTATAATTTGGCATATTATGAAACTTTACTCTTCTTATGGATTAAAAGATTTTATAATTTGTTGCGGATATAAAGGATATTTAATCAAAGAGTATTTTGCAAATTACTCTCTTCATACAACCGATATAAAGGTTGATGTTAGTAACAATACAATTGAGGTATTGAAAAATTTTACAGAACCTTGGAAAATAACACTTATTGATACTGGTGAAAATTCAATGACTGGAGAAAGAATAAAAAGAATTGAAAATTATGTTGATGGAGATTTTTGTTTAACTTATGGAGATGGTTTGACATCAGTGAATATCAAGGAAACTATTAAATTTCATAAAAAAAACAAAAAACTTGCTACTATTTTAGCGGTTAAACCATCGGGAAGGTTTGGGGCGATAGAATTAGATAATAACATGGTGAATAAATTTGTAGAAAAACCCCAGGGAGACGGTGGTTGGATAAATGGAGGCTTTTTTGTATTGAGTAAAAAAATTTTTAAATACATATCAAAACCAAATACTGTTTGGGAGAAAGAGCCTTTGGAAACACTTGCTAAAGATAAGCAGTTGAGCGCTTATAAGTTTGAAGGTTTTTGGTATGCAATGGATACGTTAAGAGATAAAAATTATTTGGAGGACTTGTGGAATTCAAATAAAGCGCCATGGAAAGCATGGAATGAAAAGTAAAATTAATTTATTAAAAAATTTTTGGAAGAATAAAAAAGTATTTTTAACTGGACATACTGGATTTAAAGGAAGTTGGCTTGTATTATTTTTAAACTTTTTAGGAGCAAAGGTTTACGGATACTCATTAAAACCAAAAAGGAAAAGTTTATATAATTTAGCTAAAATTGATAAAATTGTTTCAAGATCTACTTTAGGAGATATTAGAAATTATAAAGACTTAAAAAAAAGTATAAAAAAAACTAAACCTGATTTTCTTATTCATATGGCCGCCCAGCCATTAGTTCGTTATTCTTATGATCACCCAAAATATACATATGAAGTAAATACGTTAGGTACAATTAATATTCTAAATATTGTAAATGAAATAAACGTAATAAAAAATGTCTTAATTATCACAACTGATAAAGTATATAAAAATAATGAAACAAAAAAACATTTTAAAGAGAGTGATATATTGGGTGGTTCAGATCCTTACAGCAATTCAAAGGCTTGTGCAGAATTAATAAACTACGCTTATTACAAATCTTACTTTGAAAAAAAAAAGATTTCTTGCGTAACTGCTAGAGCAGGTAATGTGATAGGGGGTGGTGATTTTTCAGAAAATAGGATTATTCCTGATTACTTTAGATCTTTTAAAAAAAAAAAATTGTTTCTAAGATACCCAAATGCAATTAGGCCATGGCAACATGTTTTAGAGCCTTTATATGGCTATATTCTTTTGTTAATGAATATGAAAAATAAGAATCAAGTTCTTGGCGATGCTTGGAATTTTGGTCCAAAAAAATCAAATAATCAAAAAGTAACAAAAGTTGTTTCAATTTTAAATAATTATTTTGACAATAAAATCAAAATAATTATTAAAAAAAATAAAAATAATTTAAAAAAAGAAAGCAGGAGTTTAATGCTTGACTCTTCAAAATCTAGAAAAATTTTAAAATGGAATTCTATTTATAATTTAGATCAATCAATCAAACTAGTTGCTAATTGGCATAAGTCTAACATGTTAAAAAATATAAATATAAAAAATAAAATGTTAGAACAGATTAAAGAATATATAAACAATCAGTGCAATGAACAATAATTTACTTAAAGAAATAAAAGAAAAAATTTTAGATTTAACAAATGATTATACAAGTGAATCATTTAAGTTAAAAAAATTTACACCAGGAGTAAGCGACGTACCAGTTTCAGGGAAGGTTTTATCCAGTAAAGAAATTAAAAATATGATCGAGGCATCGCTTGATGGTTGGTTAACTACAGGAAGATTTAATTTAGAGTTTGAAAAAAGACTGGCAAATTTTATTGGTATTAAATGTCTTCTTACAGTAAATTCAGGTTCATCAGCTAATCTGGTGGCATTTTCTACTTTAACTTCTTCAAAATTAAAGGAAAGGGCTATTTCACCAGGAGATGAAGTAATTTCAGTAGCCGCTGGCTTTCCCACCACGGTTAATCCTATAATTCAAAATAATTGCGTTCCTGTTTTTGTTGATGTGAAAATACCAACCTATAACATTGACGAAAATAAAATTGAAAATGCAATCTCTAAGAAAACAAAAGCAATTATGCTAGCCCATACTCTTGGTAATCCCTTTAATTTAAAAAAAATTAAAGAGATTTGTATAAAATATAATTTATGGTTGATTGAGGACAGTTGTGATGCGCTAGGTTCTAAATATGATGGAAAAAATGTAGGAACTTTTGGTGATTTGGCTACTTTAAGTTTTTATCCCGCTCATCATATAACCATGGGCGAGGGTGGCGCTGTTTTTACCAATAGTATGAAATTAAAAAGAATTGCTGACTCTTTTAGAGATTGGGGTAGAGATTGTTATTGTGAGCCTGGCAAGGATAATACATGTAATAAAAGATTTGGTTGGAAGTTAGGAGAGCTACCTTTTGGGTATGATCATAAATATACCTACTCTCATATGGGCTACAATTTAAAAATAACTGATATGCAAGCAGCTTGTGGCTTGGGACAAATTGATCAATTAGAGAACTTTATAAAAGCAAGAAAAAGTAATTTTAATTTTTTATATTCAAATCTAAAGGACTTAGAAGAATTTATAATATTACCTAAAGCTGAAGCCAATTCAGAACCTTCTTGGTTTGGATTTCCAATTTCTATAAGAAATAATATTAAAACTAATAGAAATGAATTTATCAATTACCTGACTGAGAATAAAATTGGAACAAGATTGATATTTGCTGGTAATATAACAAAACAACCATACATGAAAAATAAAATTTTTAAAATTCACGGCGAGTTAAATAATACCGATTTTGTTATGGAGAACGCACTTTGGATAGGAGTATTCCCAGGTCTATCTACTGCACATTTAAGTTATGTTTGTGATAAAATAAAAAATTTTTTTGCAAATATAAAGAAATGAAAAACAAAAAAAGCTTGTTAATAATAGGAGCAACCGGCTTTTTTGGAAAAACTATTTTAAATTTTATCTTAAACAATTATTACTATAAGAAAAAATTTAGTCATATTTTTCTTTTGAGCCGAAATCCAGAAAAATTAAAAATTTCTCACAACACAAAAAATAAAATAAATATTAAATATATCAAGAGAGATATACATAAAGCAAAAAGCCTACCATACGCAGATTATGTTTTGTATTTAGCGACGAGCTCAAATTCTAAAAAAGACTATGAAGCTATTTCTAATTACGTCAAAATTGCTGAAATAATTCATAAAAAAAGTAAAATTTTATTCACAAGCTCTGGCGCGGTATATGGTGTCCAGCCTGCATCTTTAGAGTCTTTCGATGAAAAATATTTAACTAAAAAAATTGTTCCTTATGACAAGGGTTATAAAAAAAATTATTCAAAATATAAGCTGTTGTCAGAAAAAAAATTTTTAGATCTTGGTAAAAAAAATTATAAAGTAACAATTGCAAGGTGTTTTACATTTGTAGGAAGATATTTACCAACCAATAAAAATTTTGTAGTTGGGAATATCATGAAACAAATCTTGAATAACAAAACTATAAGCCTTAAAGCTAATTATTTAGTGATACGATCTTTTATGTATGATCAAGATATGGCACGTTGGATATTAAAAATTTTATTTAATGCAGGAAGTGATTGTCCAATTTATAATCTTGGCTCTGATAATGCTATAAGTGTTCAAAAATTAATCAAAATGCTTTCTTCAAAATTTAATCTATCTTATAAAATAAAAAAAATAACAAATAAAAAAAAAATTGACAAGTATCTGCCTAATATAAATTTAATTAAAAAAAAACTTGATTTGGATATTAAAACAAATAGTTTTGAAGCTGTTTGTAGAACTATAGAAAATTTAAAATTAAATTTATGAAAAAAAAATTTATTAGTATAGTTATTCCAACTTTAAACGAGGAAGATAATATTAAAAAATTATATATTTCAATATTAGGAGAAATGAAAAAAGTTCAAAATTTAGTCAATTTTGAACTTATCTTTATTGATAATAATTCTAATGATAATACCCAAGAAATTATAAAAAAAATTTGTAAAAATGACAAAAATGTTAAGGCAATTTTTAATTATAAAAATTATGGAGGGATAAGATCGCCTTATCATGGTATTTTGCAGGCCCGTGGAGATGCCATCATACAAATCGCAGCAGACTTTCAGGAACCAACCACTCTTTTGTCTGAATTAATTAAAAAATGGATCAATGGATCTAAAATTATTTTTTTGAGAAGAGTACAAACAAAAGCAAATTTTATTATGGAAATATTAAGAGTAATTTACTATAAATTTTTAAATTTTTTTTCCAATCATGAGTTGATTGAGAGAACTACCGGATCCGGTCTTTATGACAGGTCAATCGTTGAACAATTGAGAAAAATTAAAGATCCATATCCATATTTTAGAGGATTAATTTCTGAATTATATGGAAAAATTGATGTTATAAATTTTGTTCAAGAGAAAAGAATGGGTGGCATAACCAAAAATAACTTTTTTACTTTGTATGATTTTGGAATGTTGGCCATTGTAAAACATTCAAAAAAGTTATTAAGGTATGTTACTATTTCAGGTTTTTTATTAGCTGGCATCTGTTTTTTGTTGGGTATTTTCTTTTTTATTTATAAGTTGTTATATTGGAACTCTTTTCAATTAGGAATTGCTCCAATTATTATAGGTGTTTTATTTGGAATTTCTATTCAAGTTGTTATGATAGGAGTACTGGGAGAGTTTCTTGGAGTAATTTTAGATCATAGTAGACAGTTACCACACGTGATTGAAAAAGAGAGAATTAATTTTTAATTGATGCGTAAAAGTTTTCTTAAAAATTTTCTAGGTATATCTTGATACTTAGTTGTTTCTGTTGATGTATCATATAATCTAAATTTAATCCTATAATATATATCCTTATAACCAAGCCCAAGATTAGGGTTGCAACAATGTGGCATATGCCAGGTTGTCAAATAAAAAAAAATAAAAATTAAGTTTATAATTTTAGAAAAATTAATTTTAATATTATTTATTATGAAGCCATTTTCAATAAATTTTAGAGTAACTAAAAATTGAATCAAAAAAGTTACATTTAAGTACCTCCCCCAATCATTTACATGAAGATAAAATAAAAAAGAAAAAAATAAGCACAAACAAGAATAAAATAAAAATTTAATTTTTTTTGTTCTATTCTTTGATTGTAAAACTAATAAAGTCAGAGGTAACACTGAAAGAAAAAAATATATTGAATAGTTAATAAAATAATTTTTACTTTTTAAGTAAGGAAACCAGGTGTTAAAATGAAATTTATCCTTAAAATCATTTATCGCCCAGCAAGTGTTTGTGGTAAGATTTACATCTAGAAGAGAGTTGCATAAAATCTTATTATTGTGTAGATGGCTAAATTTCCAAAATAAAATCATAATAAATATACCAAGAATAAAAATAGCAATCTCTAAGTGGTAATTTTTATAATTTATTTTACTATATTCTTGATTAGTATCTAAAAACTTTAATAAGAATAAATATGGAATAAAAAAAAAGATAAGTTCATGAGTAAGTATAATGATTAAAAATAAAAAAAAAACTGATAATTTGTAAATAAATTTATTATAAATTTTTTTTAAATTTATAAAATAGAAAGAAAAAAAGAAAAAAATTAAAACCTCTTTTCTTCCAATAGTAAGAGGATCAAAAAAATTGAATAAAAAAGTAGATGGTAATAATACAAAAATAAAAACTAAATTGTTATTAAGTCTATTTTTAATAATAATAAAAAAAAAATAAATTGAGATTATATGAATTATCGAACTAAAAATAAAAACTATATATTTGATAGAAATATCAAAATTTTTTGACACAGAAAAAAAAATATGACCAAGAAAACCTCTTTTGATAAATCCACCGCTGTAGTTTACTACCCAATCTCCAAGAATATAACCATTTTCTCTAAATAAAATTCTATAATTAAAAAAAGCGTAATTCATAATAATAATTAAAAATAAAAACATAATAGTTTTGTTTCTATCTAAAATTGCGCTATATTTTTTTAAAATCATCGCTTTAAACTTTAAAATGTTTTAATAATATTTAATGTTTACAAAAAAAACTTCTTTAATAATACCCACAAAAGATAGACCAAATCAATTAATAAAATTAATAAAGAAATTAAATTTATTAAATTTAAAATTCAAACAAATTATTATTGTAGACAGTTCCAGTTTAGATAAAGCTTATAAAATAAAAAACGAGTGTATAAAAAAAAAAATTAATTACTATCATACCAAAGCATCAACAGCATATCAGAGAAATTTTGGATTAAAAAAAGTTAGGAAAAGTAGTTTTGTAATGTTTATGGATGATGATGTTATTTTTTTTAAAAGTACATTTAAAGAAATGAATAAGTGTATAAAAAGTAATGAAAAAAATAGTCACATTGCAGGCTTTGGCTTTAATCAAGTAGAAAAAAATCACTATAATTTTTTTGATAATCTAAAAACTATTAATTTGTTTGCAAAACTTAATATTTATCCATCATTACCAGGAATGGTATCTAAAAGCGGGTGGCATTCTAAAATTTTAAATCTCAAAAGAGATATTGTCGCTGACTGGGTTTTTACTACAATTTGTTTATATAAATTTAGGGATATCAAAAAATTTAAATTTGATGAAAGTTTTGGACAATATAGTTATTTAGAGGATTTAGATTTTAGTTTAAATTTATTAAAAAAAAGTAAAAAAATTTTACTATCATCAAGATCTAAATTTATTCATCCGACGAATTTAGATAGAAGCGGTTTTCAATTTGGTGTTACTGAAATAATAAACCGATATAAAATTGTTAAAAAACACAAACTTTCTAAAAAGCTATTTTTTATTGCATCACTAATAAGATTATTCATCTCATTATTTAAATCTTTTCCTTATAATAAAAAATATTTTCTACGAAGTGTTGGAAATATTTATGGTTATTTTTTATTAAAATAAATTTAAATATGTATATAGATTTATCCAAACTAAATGATGGTTTTTCTAGTAAATTAAAAATCATAAGTTTTTTTTTAGCTATTATCACTATTAGAAAATTTAAAAAAAAATTATTTATTTATGAAAAAAAAAATAAAGAATGTCCTTATTTATTTACCGATTATCTAAAAATTAAAAATTTTAAAGTAATTAAATTAAATAAAAGACCAAAAACTAAAATTTTATTTAATCCATACAATTACTCTAGTGAGCTTGCTAAGTTAAAAAAAGAAAATATGATACAAAATGTTACAAATAGAAAATTTAATTTAATAGCAGAGTCTTTGCATAATTATTTTATTCCTAATAAAAAAGTTCAACGATTAATAGAGAAAATAAATCTTCCTAAAAAATTTGTTGCTATTCATATAAGATCTACTGATAGAGTTATTTTTTTTAAAAATTTTTTAAAAAAAATTCAATTCAGTGAAATGATTTTTGATTTTCAAATTAAAAAAATGATAAAAAATATTAATTATTTTATTAAATTAAAAAGTAAAACCAATAAAGTATTTATTTGTTCAGATGATAAAAAATATAAAGAAAAATTTTTTAAAGAATTAAAAAAAAATAATTTAGTTTTTTCTAATATATCTAAATTTAATATTAATAAATTTAGACAAACTAGAGGTATTGATTTTATTACAGAATTATTTTGTTTGTCAAAAAGTCAAATAATTATATCAACAGTGGGAGGAGCGGTTACAAAAAGTGCTTATTTAATTTCCAAAAAAAGAATAAAAGTTTATAGATGGATAAATGTAATAAATTTGCATTTTATATTTAGAGTTGTAATTTTTATAATTTTTAATTTAAAAAAATTTAAAAAAATTTTTATAAAATAGATCAAATTTATTTTTTATATACATGAAAATTCTAACAATATTAATTTTTTCAGGCGACAGACTTTGTGTTAAGAACTTACTAAATGATATTTCAGAATTAAATAGAAATAATATAGATGTTGTGATAGTTGATTGGAGTAAAAAAAAAAGAAATTTAGAAAAAAAAAAAATTGTTTATCTAGAATTTCGAAAGAAATTATCAAATATTAAGGTTTATTTTCAAAAAATTCAAAAAGGAAATTTTGAATTTAAATATGCTAAATTTATAAATAAATTTAAATCTAAATCTAAATACATTTTATTGATCGGTGACGATGATAGAATTGATATAAAAAATTTTATTAAGATTTTAAAATATTTAAAAAAAAATTTTTCTGGAATAACAACTTCTTTTCAAAACTTTAAAAATTTTAGTAAAAACAAAAAAAAAGATTGTTCTGCTATTACTAAGATAAATACGTTTAATATATTTAATGACTTGTCTAAAATTGGTTTTGTTAGTTGTCAAATAATCAAAACAGATCTAATAAAGAAAATTTTTAAATATGAAAAAAAAGATTTAATAACCACACAATTTCCACAAAATTTTATAATTTTAAGAATAATCAAAGAATTTAGTAACTGGAAAGTCACTAATTTGAAGTGTATTTATAGAAATATTACTTTATATAATTCATTTCTAAAACCAGAATATTTGTTAACCAGATTAAAATCAGAATATACTGGTTATTTAATGCCATTGAAGAAAAATTATTCACATTTTTCTTATGAAAAGTTAGCTAAAATTTATAAGAAAGTTTTTTTTGAAAATATAATGTCGTGGTTTTTTTTATCCATTAAGTATTGCGGAAAAAAAAGAACATTTGAAAAGATGGTTAAACCAAGAAAGGTAATTAAAGAACCATTTTTAATAAAAATTATTTTATTTTTTTTTTATTTATTCCCAATTCAGTTACTTAATTTATGTAGAATTTTAAAAAAAATTTTTCATAAAATATTTAGCAAATTTTAAAAGTTTATATGAAATAAGAATAAATTTAATTTTTACATGCTATTTTAATAAGATTTACTCTTAATTATATGCTACATGTTTTGTATAAATTAATAAACTAATTAAATTTATATTAAGTATGAAAAAAATTGCATTAATATTTGGAGTCACTGGACAAGATGGTTCTTATTTAGCTAAATTTTTACTTAAAAAAAATTACATTGTTCATGGAATCAAAAGAAGAAGCTCTTCTTTCAATACCTCAAGAATAGATGACATATATGTTGATCCTCATGAAAAAAAAAAAGATTTTTTTTTACATTATGGAGATCTAACGGACTCTTTGTCTGTTTTAAAAAGTATTAAAAAATTTCAGCCTGATGAAATTTATAATTTAGGTGCACAATCTCACGTAGGAGTATCATTTGAAGTTCCCGAATATACCGCTAATGTTGATGCAATTGGAACACTTAGAATTTTAGATTCTATCAAAACGCTTAAACTTACAAAATAAAACAAAATTTTATCAAGCTGGCACCTCTGAAATGTTTGGAGCATTCAAAGCCTACCTCAAAATGAAAAAACTCATTTTTACCCAAGGAGTCCTTATGCAGCTGCAAAATTATATGCTCATTGGATTACAATTAATTATAGAGAAGCCTATAATATTTTTGCATGTAATGGAATTTTATTTAATCATGAAAGTCCTAGTCAGAGGAGAAACTTTTGTTACAAGAAAAATTATAAAAGGTCTGTGTAATATTTATAAAGGAAAATCAAATACACTATATTCTGGGAAATTTATATGCCAAAAGAGATTGGGGGCATGCTAAAGATTATGTTGAAGCAATGTGGAAAATGCTACAGGCAAAAAAAGCCAAATGATTATGTTATTGCAACAGGTAAGCAGTATACAGTTAAATATTTTGTAAATTTAGTTGCAAAAGAATTAGAATATGCAAATTTATTGGAAAGGTAAAGGATTAAATGAAAAAGGTTATTTTAAAATACAAACACGATCATTAAAATTGATAAAAGGTATTTTAGACCAACAGAAGTAGATTCTCTAAAAGGAGATTTTTCATTGGCCAAAAAAGAATTGGGTTGGAGACCAAAAATTAGCATTGAATCAATGATTAAGGAAATGGTTTTTGATGAATTAAGTAATAATGATTAACAAACAATCAAGCATTTTAATTACCGGACATAAAGGCTTAGTGGGCTCAGCGGTATTACATAAACTAAAATCTCTTAATTATAAAAATTTATTGACTGTAGAAAAAAAAAGACTTGATTTACGCGATCAAAAAAAAGTATCTCTATTTTTTAAAAAAAACAAAATAGATGCAGTTATAAATGCTGCTGCCTTAGTCGGAGGAATTTACGCTAATAACAAATATAAAGCTAATTTTATTTACGATAATTTGTCTATACAAAATAATATTATTCATGCGTGTTATGAAAATAGAATTAAATCATTAGTTTTTTTAGGATCAAGTTGCATTTATCCCAAAAATTGTACTCAACCTATTAAAGAAGAGTATTTATTAACTGGTGAATTAGAAAAAACAAATGAACCTTATGCAATTGCCAAAATTGCTGGAATAAAAATGTGTGAAAGCTATAATTTTCAATATAAAACTAATTTTAAATGTCTTATGCCATGCAATTTGTTTGGAATTAATGATAATTTTGATCTTGAAACTTCTCATTTTTTTCCAGCAATTATTACTAAAATTTTAAATGCTAAAATTAATAACAAAAATTCAATTCTTCTTTGGGGCACTGGAACTCCCAAGAGAGAATTGATGTATGTCGATGATTTGGCCGATGCATGTATTTTTTTCCTTAAAAAAAAAACTAGACACTCATTGATAAATATTGGTAGTGGTATTGAGAAAACTATATTCGAATATGCTAAATTTGTTTCTAAGCACTTAAATTTTAAGGGGTCTATTTTGTTTGATAGAACGAAACCAGATGGAACAAAAAGAAAATTAGTTGATACTACAATTGCATTAAAATACGGTTGGAAATCAAAAATCAGTTTAGAGCTTGGTTTAAAAAAAGTTTTAAATAATTTAAAATAACTATTATTTAAAATATTTTGTAATTATTTATATTTTTTGAACTTATTTGTTTAGCGGTTTATATTCTATTTCTTTAAAACTTTTTAGCGCATTTGTATATACATATATATTACAAATTATAAATACTGGAACCATGTGCTTATTAGTAACCCAGCCAATTAAGTGAGGCAATAAGTTGCTTGTAATAATTGCTACAAAATAAATATCTACAAAATTAATTTTTTTTTTATAAAGTTTAAAAAAAAACATAATAATTGAAATTATAAAGATAACTTTATTAAAAAAAAGAAAAAAACTAAAGTTATTATGATTAGTATTAAATAATATAAAATTAATTTTTAAAAAAATATTTTTTATTGTTTCTAATTTATTTTTTTTTAAATATTCTATATTTTTTTTTTTAAAAAAATTATGCACTTCCCATTCATTTTTATAACTAAATTTTTTTAGATCTTGCGGAACTAAGTTGTCATAAATAATATCAATTGATTTTGGAAAGTGATTTCCAAAATCTTTATTTAAAACTAATGCAAGAGACAGCTGGTTTGTTGAGGTAATTGAATTTAAAAAGGGAAATTTCCCTGTTTTGACATAACCAAACACGCCCCAAGATAGCATACTTAAAATTAAAATAATAAAGGGTAAATATTTTTTTATATTTTTAAAATTACTAAAAATTATAAATAGAAAACTTATTGATATTGTCACATATATCATTGTAGTTTTTAAAAAAAAAAGCATTATTATGAAAGTAGACACAATTAATTCTTGATCTTTTAATTTTTTATCGATTAAAATAACAAATAAACAAGGTAATAAAATAGATATGTAGCCTTCTGCAAAAATAAAATTTAAGCTAGTTTGAAAATTATATAAGTTAAAAAAAATTAATAAAAAAAATATTAAGAAAAAAAATGGATTTTTAGAAATGTTATTATAGTAATAAGATTTTAAAAATAAAAAAAATAAACTAAAAAATAAGATATTTTTTATTAGCAAAAATAAATAAATATTTGAACTCAACTTTGATATTGCTATTGTAATAAATGCTACAAACGGTAGTCTATCCAGGTATACGTCAATTCCATATAAATTAACTTTGTAAGAATTGTTATTAATTAAGTTATCGATTAAGTTACCATGGTTAAAAGGAATATTTTCTAATATTATATAGTTATTAGAGACTATATTAGGAAACATTAAAGCAAATTTATACGCAAATAGTAATGATGCTATAATTATAATAGAAATATAAATTGTGAAAAGAATATTATAATTTATAAAAAAATAATTAATAATAAAGTATAAATTTTTTAACGAATTTTTCATTAATTTTTCTGTGATGATAAATTAAATGTTACAATTTTTATATATAATGTATTAAAATAAATTTATAAATGAAATATTTAGTTTGTGGTGCAGGTGGGTTTATAGGAGGTCATTTGGTCAAAAGTCTATTGAGAGATGGCCATGAAATTATTTGTGCAGATATCAAACCTTTTGAATTCTGGTTTCAACTATTCGATGAAAACCATAACTTCTCTTTAGATTTAAAAGAGTATGAAAATTGTCTTAAAATTACTAAAGACGTTGATTATGTTTATAACATGGCATGTAATATGGGTGGCATGGGCTTTATAGAAAATAATAAAGCTGAATGCATGTTGTCAGTATTAATTAATACTAATTTATTAAGAGCTTGTTTGAAAAACAATATAAAGAAATACTTTTTTTCATCTAGTGCTTGTGTTTATAACGCTTCAAAGCAACAAAAAACATTTGTGGAAGGTCTTAGAGAGTCGGATGCTTATCCAGCAGAACCAGAGGATGGTTATGGGTGGGAGAAGTTATTCAGCGAAAGAATGTGCAGACATTTCACTCAAGATTTTGGTTTAGAAACTCGAGTGGCAAGATATCATAATGTTTACGGGCCACAAGGTACGTATGATGGGGGAAGAGAAAAGGCTCCAGCTGCTTTATGTAGAAAAATTATTGAAGCCAAATTGAATAAAGAAAAATATATTGATATTTGGGGAGATGGAGAGCAAACAAGAAGTTTCATGTATATTGATGATTGTATTATCGGAACAAAAAAACTTTTTGAAAGTAATGAGTCTGAAATTTTTAATATAGGAAGTGAAGAGCAAGTTTCCATTAATCAAATGGTGAGTTTTATTGAAGAAATTGCCGATCAAAAATTTAAAAAAAATTATCAACTTGACAAACCAAAGGGTGTAAGAGGACGCTCTAGTAATAATGATTTAATAAGAAAGAAGCTTAATTGGGATACAAAAGTTTCTCTAAAATGTGGCCTTAAGCAAACCTACGACTGGATTTTTGAACAAATTACTAGCGGAATTAACAATAATAAATTTAGTAGAAAGTATTAATTGTAATTTATTTTTTTTAAAAATTATTCTTAATTTTTTTTTGGATAAAATATTAACCAATTTTGATTAAAGGGCCTAGACTCACTCATCGACAGCCACTTTAGGTCTTCAGAAAAATTTTTAATAGTTTTAATTTCAAAAGGATTTTTGCTGCTATGATTTATAATTTCACTATTAAAATTTTGTCTCATTATTTTGAAAAATTTTGTAACTAATTTTTTTTTATTTTTCATCATTTTTTCGTGATTTTCTATTATTAAATGACTATTTTTAAAAAAATTTAAATTTTTTTTAGTAAATAAATTAAACTCCTCTCCTTCTATATCAACTAAAAATAAACTTTTTTTTAGATCTTTAAAACTTATCAAGTTCATCACATCATCAAAAGAAGCTTTGCCAAAAACATTAATTTTAGATGACAAATTATTTTTCTTTATATTACTTAATAATCTTTTTCTAGTTTTAGTATTAATCTCAAAGCAAAAAGCTTTTTTAAATATATTTTTCTTAATTAGTCCTAATACATGATAACCATCACCAGATCCAAAGTTAATTAAATACTTATTTTTGTTTATTTTATCAATTTCTAGTATTTTTTTTGTTATTTGTTCTTCATAAATTCCCAACAATTGAGAAGGTAAGTCTCCTCTATAAAAACCTTTTGTGCTAAAATAAACATTTTTATATTCTCCGTTATATATCTTCTGAAAATTTTTTTTGGATAATTTTTTTATAATTATTTTTTTTTTAAATCTTATTATAAGTCTGAATATAAAATTTATTATGATATTAAAGAACATTAGTTTTTTAAGTTTAATTAAAACTTTATTATATATTTTTAAAATAAACTAATTTAGTATTTTTGAAACATAATAATTAACAATTAAATTATTTTATCTAAATACATTGTATTGAAATAATGACAAATAATAAAAAATTAAAAAAATTTTTTTTAAATATATATAAAAGAATTCCAAAAAGATTTTTAGTAGTTGGGATTATTAATACAATTTTTGGTTATTTTGTAAGTATTTTTAATCTATATTATTTAAAAGATTTTTTTAATATTATTTTAATTGCATTTATTAATAATTTTTTAGCAATTACATTTGCTTTTTTTTTGCTTAAGTTATTTGTTTTTAGAACAACTAATACCAATTGGTTTCATGAATATTTAAGATCTTTTATTGTTTATGGTTTTAAGAGTTTAGTAAGTATTTTGATTTTATGGGTTTCAATTAATTTATTAAATTTAAATATTTTTATATCCCAAGGACTTTCAATGTTTTTAACACTTTTTTTAACCTATTCTGGTCATAAAAAATTTACCTTCAAATTGTAATTATTAAATAAATTGATAATTAAATTTTATAATCTAATTTAGAAATTTATTAAAATTATATTAAATAATGTAAGAATTTAGTTATTTAAAAGATACTTTATAAACTTTACAATTAATAATTTAAAAAGTATAAGTCTTTGCCTGGTAATTATTGCGAAGAGGTAATACCCGATCCCATTCCGAACTCGGAAGTCAAGCTCTTCAGCGCCGATGGTACTTTGCCTTAAGGTATGGGAGAGTAGGTCGTTGCCAGGCTTATAAAATATAATAAATTATTTCATGAAAAATATATTAGTTGTTACTGGCGGAGCCGGTTTTGTCGGATCCAATCTAATAAAATTATTATTAATAAAAACAAAATTTACAATTATTAGTATAGATAATTATTCAAGTGGTCTTAATAAAAATCATATTAAAAATAATAGAATAAAATATATCAAGTCTGACACAAAAAAAATTTATAAAGTACTTCAAAAGTATAAAAAAAATGTACATACCATTTTTCATTTTGGAGAATTTGCTAGAATTTTTCAAAGTTTTAAAAAATTTAACGAATGTTATAGCTCAAATTCTGTTGGATCAAAAGAAGTATTCAAATTTTGTTTAGATCATAAAATTAAACTTATATATTCAGCTACCTCAGCCTCTTTGGGAGATAGTGGAAATGATAAAAATTTATCTCCTTATGCTTTCACAAAAGCAAAAAATTTAGAATTACTTGAGAATTTAAAAAAGTGGTTTGGTTTTAAATTTGAGATTATTTATTTTTATAATGTATATGGACCTGGTCAGATTTGTAAAGGAGACATGGCAACAGTTGTAGGAATTTTTGAAGATCATTATTTAAATAAAAAAAAACTACCAGTTGTTAAGCCAGGAACTCAAAGAAGAAATTTTACACACATAAATGATACAGTAAAAATTTGTTATCAGGCTTGGAAAAAAAATAAAAATAGGCATTACTCAATTGCTGCAAAAAAAAGTTATTCAATTTTAGCTTTAGCTAAAATGTTTAAATCTAAAATTAAATTTTTACCAAAAAGACCTGGTGAGAGGTATGCTTCAGCCCTGAAATATATGAATTTAAATAACAAAATTTATAAAAAAATTGCTGAAATTACTCTTAAATCCTACATTGAGAATTTTTTAAAAAAACATAGCTTTACAAAAAAGAATTAATTCTGTATCAAATCCGCCTATGAAAGTTGTAAGTTCACTAAAATCCTTAAAAAAAAGAGATATTAACAATAAGTTAGTAAAGCGCAGGGGTAAACTTTATGTTATTAACAAAAAAAACCCTCGAATGAAGGCGAGACAAGGTTAGCAACCTTAATGGACATACAAGAGCAAAAAAAAACCTGGTCCAATTTCACTAAATTAGTTTTATATGGATCATTGATCGTGATTATAATTCTCGTTTTGATGGCCATTTTTCTTTTATAGTTTTTAGCAATACTAAACATTTTGAAATTTTTTTTGCTTTAAATAACTTTAAATAGTAATCATTGCATATGATCATTAGTTCTTTTTTAGAAAATAATACTAATGAAAAGAGAATAGTTTTTTCATTAGATCTCATTAAAAAGTATACAAAAAATGGATTAAAAGTATTGCTACCTAGAGGTTATGGAAATTATTCTAATATTAGCGATCAAGCATTTGAGGATCATGGAGCAACAATAGAAGATAAAGATAAAATTATTAGCCAGGTAGATATATTAGTTAAAATTTCCTTGGACCAGGACGACCCAATAGATGAACTAAAAAATAATTCGATTATAATTGTAAGTGATTGCGATAAAAATAATGACAATTTAATAAAAAAAATCAAAGAAAAAAAAATCAATTTATTCTCTTTGAGTTTTTTACCCAGAATAACAAGGGCACAGTCAATGGACATTTTATCTTCTCAAGCTAATTTAGCTGGATACAAATCGGTTATAGATTCTACGTACGAGTTTAATAAAGCTATACCAATGATGATGACTGCAGCAGGAACTGTGTCCCCTGCAAAATTTTTTATTATTGGAGCAGGAGTGGCAGGCTTGCAAGCTATTGCAACAGCAAAAAGATTAGGAGGGGTTGTTTCTGCTACAGATGTGAGGCTTGCTTCAAAAGAACAGGTGGAAAGTTTAGGAGGAAGATTTATTTTTGTTGAAGGAGCTGAGAACTTAGAAACAGCGGGTGGATACGCAAAAGAAGCTAGTGAAGACTTTAAAAAAAAGCAAGAACAGTTGCTAAAAGATACTGTAAAAAAACAAGATATAATAATTTGCACTGCCTTAATTCCAGGAAAAAGGGCTCCAAGAATTTTGACTGAAGAAATGGTTATGTCTATGCAGCCGGGTTCAATTATTTGTGATTTAGCTGCATCACAAGGTGGAAACTCTGCATTTTCTGAGCCTGGAAAGATAGTAGAAAAAAATGGAGTAAAAATTATTGGTTATACAAATTTTGCATCAAGAATTTCAGAAACGGCTTCAAATTTATTAGCTAAAAATATCTTTAATTTTATTGAACTTATCTATGATAAAGAAAATAAAAGAGTAAAAATAGATAAAGAAGATGAAATTATTAAAAATATATTAATTAATGGAGATTTGTAGTGGAAATAGATCCTTTTGTTTTTAGATTTGCTATTTTTATACTTTCAATTTTTGTAGGCTATTATGTAGTTTGGAGCGTAACACCAGCTTTACACACTCCTTTAATGTCGGTGACTAATGCAATTTCTTCTGTGATTATCGTGGGTGCTTTAGTTGCGGTAGCTGTTTCTAGTGCAGAAAGCTCGTCAATATCAATGTGGTCTGGTTTTTTTGGAATTTTGTTAGCAGCAGTAAATATTTTTGGTGGCTTCTTAGTAACGGCAAGAATGTTGAAGATGTATAAAAAAGGAAAAAAGAAATAACCTATGCTTTCTGCAAATATTACAGCTTCTTTTTATTTAGTTTCGGGAATATTCTTTATATTAGCTTTAAGAGGACTGTCATCACCCGAAACATCAAGAACAGGAAATCTATTTGGAATTATCGGAATGACTTTGGCAATAGTTGTAACCCTTTTTTCTGTTAAAAATTTGGATGTATTAATTAATAACTTGTCTTATATTTTAATTCCTTTGGCAATCGGGGGTTTAATTGGGGCGATCATTGCAGCAAGAATTGCAATGACTTCAATGCCTCAGTTAGTTGCAGGGTTCCATAGTTTAGTTGGTTTAAGTGCTGTATTGATAGCAGTTTCAGCATTTTATAATCCACAGTCCTTCGGGATAGGAACTTTTGGAAATATTAAATTAGCCTCAATAATAGAAATGTCACTTGGAGTAGCAATAGGTGCTATAACTTTTTCAGGATCTTGCATTGCATTTTTAAAATTACAAGGTTTAATGTCAGGATCGCCCATTACTTTTAAAGGGCAGCATTTTTTAAATTTACTAATTGGACTACTCATAATTTTTTTAATTGGTTATTTAAGTTTCAATCAATCTGAAAATATATTTTGGACTTTGACTATCCTTTCTATTTTGGTTGGATTTTTAATAATTATTCCAATTGGTGGTGCAGACATGCCCGTAGTTGTGTCCATGTTAAATTCCTATTCTGGTTGGGCCGCTGCAGGAATAGGTTTTACTTTAGAAAATACGGCATTAATAATTACAGGGGCTTTAGTTGGATCATCAGGAGCAATATTATCTTACATAATGTGCAAAGGAATGAACAGATCTTTATTTAATGTTATTTTGGGTGGGTTTGGTTCCGATGAATCATCTACTTCATCTTCCAAAGCTAAGTCTGGCAAACCTGTCAAACAAGCAGGAGCTGAGGATGCTGCATTTTTAATGAAAAATGCTTCCTCTGTAATTATTGTGCCTGGTTATGGTATGGCTGTTGCACAAGCTCAACACGCGCTTAAAGAAATGGTTGATAAATTAAAAGAAAATGGTGTTAAGGTTTCTTATGCAATTCATCCAGTTGCAGGACGAATGCCTGGACACATGAACGTCTTATTGGCAGAAGCAAATGTTCCTTACGATGATGTTTTTGAATTAGAAAATATTAATAATGATTTTTCTAATACAGATGTAAGTTTTGTGATTGGGGCAAATGATGTAACCAATCCTGCGGCAAAAACAGATAAAACAAGTCCAATTTTTGGTATGCCAATTTTAGATGTAGAAAAATCTAAGTCAGTATTATTTGTTAAAAGAAGCATGTCCTCTGGGTATGCAGGAGTTGATAATGAGTTATTTTATAAAGATAACACATTAATGTTATTTGCTGACGCAAAAAAAATGGTAGAGGAAATTTCTAAAGCTTTAGATTAATACTGGGCGTGTAGTTCAGTGGTAGAACGCTACGTTGACATCGTAGAGGTAGCAAGTTCGATCCTTGCCACGCCCACCAAAAAATGTCCATAAATTTTATAAAATTGGTTGCGGGGCTTGGATTTGAACCAAGGACCTTCAGGTTATGAGCCTGACGAGCTACCAGACTGCTCCACCCCGCGATATAAAAATTCATTTAAATATTAAAAAATTAAAATCTAGCCTTAAGTTTTCTAAGCTTTTTAACTCTGGCCATATTATCTTCTAATTCTCTCTTTTTTCTTTCAGATGGCTTTTCGTAAGTACTTTTAATTTTTAACAAACGGAAAGTACCTTCACGCTGAAGCTTCTTTTTGAGCACTCTAAGTGCCTGTTCCAGATTGTCATTTTTAACTTCTATTTTAATAACCTACCTCCAAATAAGCGGCTGAATTAACATTTTGCAAAAAAAAAGTCCACAGTTATATTGTTATTTAAATGGAATATTTCACTCCAAGTCCTAAAAAAGGTTCGGAAAGCAAGGGTAAAATCATTTCGCGAAGAGCATTTATTTTAACTTCTTTTAAATTTGCTTTTCTTGCTGCAATTGTATCTCGCTTATTTTATTTGCAGATCATAAAAAAAGATGATTTTTTAACGAAGTCAGATCAAAATAGATATAGAAGCTGGAAAATTACTCCATCCAGAGGAGTGATTTTGGATAGAGAAAATAATATTATTGCAGATAATTTCCAAGTTTATAAAATTGCAATTATACCAAAAGAAATAAAATCTATTAGTAGTTTTTTTTCTTCTCTGTCAAAAATAATTAATATTAGTGATGATGAAATAATATTTTATAAAAAACAAATTTTAAAAAATAATAAATACCAACCATTTGTATTTAGTAAAAATTTAAATTGGAAAGAATTTTCCAAATTAAATTATAACATCAAGGATCTTCCAGGTATTCAGCCCTTTGTGTCTTATGAAAGAACTTATATTTATCCTTTAGAATTTTCTCATATTCTTGGTTACGTAAGCATTCCTAATAAAAATGATTTAAATAAATTAAGCGATAATTACTGGGATGTGCCGAATTTAAAAATTGGGAAAATTGGATTAGAAAAGAGATTTAACAAAGATTTGTTGGGTCTGCCTGGTTCAGCAACTTACGAAATTAATGTCTTTGGCAAAAGAGTAAAACAAGTTATTCAAAAAGATGGAGAGAATGGAAAGGTAGTAAAAACAACTTTTGATAAAGATATTCAAAACTTTGCGTATTCTCGTCTTAAGGATGTGACTGGTTCTGTGGTTGTGATGGATATGTTTGGTAATATTATTTGTTGTACCTCCAGCCCATCTTTTGATCCCAATAAGTTTACTTACGGTATGAGCCATGATGAGTACAAGTCTTTGCAAAATGATGAGAGAAAACCTTTGATTAATAAAGCTGTAACAAGCGCTTATCCTCCAGCATCTACAGTTAAAATGCTCGTAGCTTTGTCTGCTTTGGAAAATAAAATTATAACTAAAAACTTTAAACATTCTTGTAAAGGAAAAGTCGAATTGTATGAACAAGATTACCATTGTTGGAAAGACAAAGGACATGGAAGAATTGGATTAAATGATGCCATAAAACAGTCATGCGATATCTATTTTTATGAGGTTGCTAGGTTATTAGGTATCGATCGTTTAAATGCAACAGCTCTAAAATTTGGATTAGGAAAAAAAGTTTTTGGTGATTTAATTGAAGAAACCGAAGGACTGATACCTTCGACAGATTGGAAAAAAAGAGTTCTGGGAAAACCATGGTTTTTAGGTGAGACTATGATCGCAGGTATCGGGCAAGGGTATATGAAAACAACGCCTATACAACTTTGTAAAATGATTACACAATTTGCAAATGGCGGCTTTGAGGTAAATCCTAGATTTATTCATGCAGATTCTGTTAATTTAGATAATAAAATCATAAATAATGAGGATGATTTAAAATTTTTGCTTAATAGTCTTTACGAAGCAACCAATGAGCCTGGAGGAACTTCTTATGGATCTAGAATTTCAGGTAAATTAAAATTTGCAGGCAAAACAGGAACTGCGCAGGTTAAGAGAATTACCGAAGTAGAAAGAGATAGAGATTTAAAAAATAAAGATCTTCCTTGGAGGTACCGAGATCATTCCTTATTTGTTGGCTATGGACCAACCATTAAGCCAAAATATGCAATCACAGTGATTGTAGACCATGGAGGTTCAGGATCAGCAGTTGCGGCCCCTATAGCAAGAGATGTTATGAAAAAAATCTTTGAAAAAGAAAAATTATTGAATAATGTATAAATCTATTAGAAAATCTTTTTTTGAAAGAATTATTGATAAATTATTTCTTTTTGACTGGATTTTTTTTTCATTAATTATTCTTTTAATTTGCGTTGGTCTTCTTACTATTCATACTATAGATACTGTTAATAGTAATTATCTTTACAAACATTCATTTAGGTTAGTTTTTTCTATTGTTCTGTTTTTTTTTATTTCTATAATTAATATAAAATTTTGGTATCGTTTTTCATATTTTTTTTATTTTTTTGTTGTAGGTCTTCTTCTTTACGTTGATTTTTTTGGAATGACAGCTCTAGGAGCTAAAAGATGGATCAACTTATATTTTTTTAATATTCAACCCTCTGAGCTCATGAAGGTTGCTGTAATATTGGCATTAGCTAGATACTATCAGTTTATTAAAATTGAGGAAATAGATCATTATTCAAAGCTGTTTATTCCTATTATAATTATACTTTTTCCGTTTTTTTTAGTTGTAAAACAACCTGACTTAGGGACTGGTATTTTTATTTTAATTGTTTGTCTTGGAATGCTTTGGTTGGCCGGTTTAAGTCTAAAGATTTTTATTACAGGTTTTTTTTCTTTAATAGTATTGGCTCCATTTATTATTTCTTTTTTAAAACCGTACCAAAAACAAAGAATTTTAACTTTTTTAAATCCAGAAAACGATCCATTAGGATCAGGATATCATATTATCCAATCTAAGATTGCAATTGGATCTGGAGGATTTTTTGGTAAAGGATTTAAACAAGGATCACAGAGTAATTTGGAGTTTTTACCAGAAAAGCATACAGATTTTATTTTTACTGTGTTTTCCGAACAGTTTGGTTTTGTAGGTTCGGTTTTATTAATTTTGTTATTTTTTTTAATTATTTTAAAAATTTTAAATATTTCGCTAAAGTCTCAAAATAATTTCTCACGTTTAATTTGTTTTGGTATTGGATTTAATATTTTTATATATCTTGCGGTTAATCTTGGAATGGTTACTGGATTAATCCCGGTTGTTGGAGTTCCTTTGCCAATCATATCTTATGGGGGAACTGCAATGATCACAACGATGTTTGCTCTTGGGCTTGTTATGAGTGCAAAAATTCATAAAGATCACCAATTATAAAGTAATGAAAAACAAGAGTGAAATTAAGGCTTATGTAATGCTAGTTCTTTGCACAGCATTTTGGTCTGGAAATTTTATTGTAGGTAAAGTTGCTACTTTGTTTGAAATTCCTCCCATAACTTTAAATTTTTACAGATGGTTTATTGCTTGGATTATATTAGCTCCCTTTACCTTAAAAGATGTGTTTCATAATTGGATTATAATAAAATCTAATATTTTATCTATTACCATTATGGCATTTACGAGTATTTCAGTTTTTAACTCTGTTGTTTATTATGCCCTCAATTATACACAGGTTTTAAACGGAGTTTTGATGATATCAACCATTCCTGTTTTGATTATTTTTTTTTCATCTATTTTTAAAACTGAAAAGACAAATTTTTTTCAAATTCTTGGTGTGGCAGTTTCATTGTGTGGTGTTGTGATTATTATAACTAAAATGCAATTAGAAAGACTTATTCATCTACAATTAAATAAGGGTGATTTATGGATGTTAGTAGCAATGTTATCTTGGGCCACATATTCCATTATGATGAAAGAAAAAAAAATAAATTTAAAACCCTTTGTATTGCTCCAGACATTGATTTCTATAGGAGTTCTTTTTTTAGCTCCAATGTATTTTATTGAAATAATTAACGGGCAACATTTAAATCTAAACATTCCTGTTATTTTAACTATCGGATATGTAGTTTTGTTTGCTGGAATTGGAGCTTATATTTTTTGGAATGGTGCAGTTTTATTGATTGGACCAAATCGAGCTGGTATTTTTCTACACTTGATGCCTGCGTTTAGTGCATTAATGGCAATTTTTTTATTAGGAGAAAAATTTGCAAATTATCATTTTTATGGTGCTTTATTTATAATTTTTGGTATTTTTTTATCATCAAAAAAATTATCTAATTAAAAAAATATATTATTATCATGTATCTACATTCGAAGTTAGAGACTTATAAGAAAGATATTTCAATTGCTTTTATTGGCTGTGGAAAATTTATATCCATGTTTTTATCGCAATTTAACCAACTTAAAAAAATTAAAATTGATACAATAGTTGATCTTAAAATTGAGAACGCAAAAAAAAATTGTCTTAATAGTGGATTAACAAAAAAAACAATTGATAGTATTAATTTTGTAAATTCTTTAGATGAAGCCATAGATAGAGATATCGATATTTTTATTGAAGCAACCGGAAATCCAATTGTTGGCACTGTTCATGCTGTAAAAGTTATAAAAAAGAAAAAGCATATTATTTTAGTAAACGTAGAAGCTGATGTTACATGTGGAAAATATCTGTCTGATTTAGCCCTTAATAATCGCGTGATTTGCTCAATGGCCTATGGTGATCAACCATCTTTAATTGTGGAGCAAGTAGAATGGGCAAGATTAAATGGTTTTGAAGTGACATGTGCGGGAAAGGGAACGAAGTATCATCCTACCTTTGAATACTCTACCCCAGATACAGTTTGGGGTTATTATGGATTAGATAAAAATAGGGCCGAAAAAGAGTCGGGTATGAATCCCAAAATGTTTAATTCTTTTTTATGTGGAGATAAAAGTGCAATTGAGATGGCTGCTGTTAGTAATGCCACTAACTTAAAGTGTCCTAATAATGGTTTAAATTTTCCTGCAGTAGGTGTCTATGATATTGCAAAAAAGTTAATACCAAAAAAACAAGGTGGCTTTATTGATTATGAGGGACAGGTAGAAGTTATTTCTAGTATTGATTTAAATCAAAAAGATATTCCAAATGACTTAAGATGGGGTGTTTACATTGTCATTAAAGCTCAAAATCAATATGTAAAAAATTGTTTTAGTGACTATGGAATGGTCACAGACTCTACAGGAACTTATTCTGCTATATGGAGGCCTTATCATTATATAGGTTTAGAATTAGCTCAATCCATGTATTCAATTGCTTTGGATCAAAAAGCAACTGGCTTTACAAAATATTATAATGCAGACGTTGCTTCTTTTGCAAAAAAAGATTTAGAGATTGGAGAAAAATTAGATGGGGAAGGTGGTTTTTGTGCAAGAGGTAGGTTGGTGACTGCCCAGCAATCTAAACAAGAAAAAATATTAGCACTTGGGCTTTCAGATGGTGCGATTGTTAAAAAAGCTATTAAAAAAGATCAGGTTATCACTCTTAATGATGTGGAGTTAAATCTTCCCAAGGAAGTTTTGGAAGCAAGAGAGTATCAATACAATCTAATTTAGTGAAAAATTTAGCAATATTTCAAAAAGGTTTTCTAGACGTATTGCCATTAACTATACCCGTTGTTCCTTTTGGAATAATTTATGGAGTAATCGGGACTGAAATAGGATTTTCACCTCTAATGACATTTGTAATGTCATTTATAATTTTTGCTGGCTCCTCTCAAATTGCATTTACTCAATTATTTTTTACTGGTGCTTCACCAATTGTAATAATTGGTTCTGTTGCAGCAATTAATTCCAGACATTTGTTATATGGAGCTGTTCTTTGCCAGTATTTCAATAAATTAAATTTGGGATGGAAAGTTTTACTTAGTTATTTAATGACCGATCAAGCTTTTAGTGTTTCATCTTTTTATTTAAAAAAAAATAAAAATAAATTTAATTCTCATTATCATTTGTTAGGCTCTGGTTTTACATTGTGGTTTTTGTGGCAAGTTTCTACCTTAATTGGAATTTTTTTAGGCAACATAGTTCCTGAGCAACTAGGTTTAGAATTTACTATTCCTCTAACTTTTTTAGCCCTTATTGTCAGTGAGTTAAGAAAAATTGATCACTTAATAGTTATTATGGTTTCTGGAATTTCATCTTTGATTATTTTTAATCTTCCATATAAAATTTATGTTATAGTTTCAGCATTTATTGCATTAGTAGTTTCTTATTTTTTAATTATAAACTCAAAAAAAATTAAGAAATGATTTGGTTTTGGATTTTAACTGCAGGTATAGTTACTTTTTTGACCAGGTTCTCTATGATTGCATTAATCAATCCAAACCTTTTAAGTCATAATTTAAAGAAAATTTTAACTTATGTCCCTTCGGCAGTTTTTCCTGCTATTATTTTTCCAGCTGTTTTTTTAGATAAAAAAGGATTGATGCTTTCAATTGATAATCCTCAAATCTTGGGATTTTTGGTTGCGATTATAATTGGGTATTTTTTTAAAAATATTATTTTAACAATTTTTTCAGGATTAATTAGTTATTGGCTATTAGTGTTTTGGCTATCCTAATTTTCCCAAGAATGGAAATAGTTCCAATAAGTAAAAACCAATACTTTGTAATTTAGAGCTGAGAATTAAAATACCTGTAATAATTAAAATAATACCCGATCCTTTTTGTATTTTTTCAATATATTTTTTGGCTTTTTGAGAAAACATCAAAAAATTTCCTAAATAATAACCGGCTAAAATAAATGGAATTCCAAGTCCGAAAGAATAGGTGAAGAGTAATAGAATTCCCTGAACAAGTGTAGTTTCTAGTGACGCCAAAGCTAAAATTGATCCGAGAATAGGACCTATGCAAGGTGTCCAACCAAATGCAAATCCCATCCCGACAACTATAGGAAAGAAAAAATTATTAGAATATTTAGATATATAAAATTTAAATTCATTATTTAGAAATCTAAAATTGATAAAGCCTGATAAATATAAACCAAAAAAAATAATTATTATTGCAATTATATTAGAAAAAATTTGTGATTGTTTTAAAAGAAAAGTTCCAAAAAAAGTAGAGGATGCACCCAATAAAATAAAAATAATTGAAAAACCCAGCACAAATAAAGCAGATTTTTTTACAATAAAGTACCTAGATTGTTTTTTTAGATTTTCCAAGTTTGTTCCACAAACAAAAGAAAGGTAGCCCGGAATTAATGGAAGAACACAAGGAGATAAGAAGCTTATAATTCCAGCAAAAAAACTTAAAAAGATTAGGGTCATTAATTAAATGCCCAACAATTGATCTAGCTTACCTTGAGCATTGAGTTCATAAATCTTTTCACAGTCACCTACATATGTATCTGAAGAAAATATTTGGGGTACAGTTTGAGCTCCGTTAGATTTTTTCATCATTTCCTCAAATTTTTCAGGATTTTTGTGAAGATTAATTTCAGTAAATTTAATTTTTTTTAATGTAAGTAAAGATTTTGCTTTTGTGCAAAAAGGACAGTAATCTTTTGTATAAATAGTTATATCTTTCATCTAATTTATTTATTTATCAAAAGCACATCTAAAACCAACATAAATTGCATAAAAGTTAGAGGGCTTATATTGTGCGCCTGACTCTTTTGTTTTGCTTCCCCCGTACCACCATGAGGCTCCTGCAGTTAAAGAATCATCACCTTTGCTATCAGCAATCCATTCCCAAACATTTCCGCCCATTGCAACTAGCCCATTAATTCCCTCCGGCAAAACCGTAACATCTACATGCTTATTATAGGATAATATCCCTTGGGAATTCATTTTTTCAGCATTGTCTCCACTAGGATAAGTGTAAATTTTGTTTATTTGAAATATTTTTGATGGAATAGTTTGTTTATAAGCAGCTTTTTTCCATTCATTAAAAGTTGGAAGTCTACCACCAATTGATTTGCAATAATTTTCAGACTCAAATCTGTTTAAATGAACAGCAGGTTCTAATAAACTTTCTGGCTTTTTTCCGTAGGGTGTTTTGTAATTCCAACCTTTGCGTTTTTCCCAGCCAGCACCCCACTCATAACCACCACCTGTTTTTTCTGCTAAAGTTAAATAATTATTTTTTTTAGCATAACTAGCAAATTCTTTAATAGTGACTTCATATTTATTGATTAAAAAATCATCAATTCTGATTTTTGGGTTTTCAAATGCAGAAGTGCCTGTGGATAAACAGATTAGAAAAAGAAAACTTAAAATAAATTTCATGTAAAATAAAAAAATATATGAGTAATTTTAATAAAGTCAAAACATTCATGCAAATATTTGGTCAAGAAGTTAAAAACAAACCTTCTTTTCCAGAAATAAAAATACAAAATTTAAGATTTGAGTTAATTAAAGAAGAGTTAGAAGAATTAAAAGTTGCACTAGATCAAAAAAATTTAAAAGAAGTGGCAGATGCGTTAACAGATATCCTTTATGTTACTTATGGTGCTGGGCATGCGTTTGGAATTGATTTAGATAAGTGTTTTGATGAGGTTCAAGCTTCAAATATGAGCAAATTAGGAGCTGATGGTAAGCCAATTTATAATGAAAGTGGAAAAGTAATGAAAGGACCAAATTATTTTGAACCTAATCTAAGAAAATTTATTGAATAGTTTATAAAATTTAAGTATCCCTAAACGTCTTATGAAAGAATATAAAATTGCATCAATTGCTGGTGATGGCATAGGTAAAGAAGTTTTGCCAGAAGGAATTAGGGTATTAAAAAAAGTTGCAGAGCAGCATCAATTTAAAATTCATTTTGATGAGTTTGATTTTGCTTCTTGTGATTATTATGCGAAACATGGAACAATGCTTCCAGGCAATTGGAAAGATCAAATCGGAAAGCATGATGCTATATTTTTTGGTGCAGTTGGAATGCCAGACCAACTGCCAGATCATATTTCTTTATGGGGATCTTTATTAAAATTTAGACGAGAGTTTGATCAGTATATTAATTTGCGACCTGTAAAATTAATGCCAGGCGTTCCTTGTCCATTGGCTAACAAAGTTCCAGGGGATATTGATATGCTAATTGTAAGAGAAAATACGGAAGGTGAATACTCATCTGTTGGTGGCAGAATGTATGCTGGAACAGATAGGGAAATTGCAATCCAAGAAACAATTATGTCAAGACAAGGTGTTGACCGAGTTCTTAAGTTTGCATTTGAGCTTGCAAAAAATACCAAGAGAAAAAAAGTAACAAGCGCCACCAAATCAAATGGAATTTCAATTACAATGCCTTTTTGGGATGAAAGGTTTGAAGAAATGAAAAAAAAATATCCGGGTATTAAAACAGATCAGTTTCATATAGATATTTTAGCTGCAAGGTTTGTTCTTACCCCTGAATGGTTTGATGTGGTAGTAGCTTCAAATTTATTTGGAGATATACTTTCAGATCTAGGTCCTGCGTGCACTGGAACTATTGGAATAGCAGCTTCTGCAAATATTAATCCTGAAAAAAAATTTCCTTCATTATTTGAACCAGTTCATGGATCTGCACCCGATATAGCTGGGAGAGGAATTGCAAATCCTATTGGACAAATTTGGTCAGGTGCAATGATGTTAGATTATTTAGGGGAAAAAGAAGCTGCTGATAACATTATCAGAGCAATTGAAAAAACTCTTTCAAATAGTGAAAGTAGAACTGTAGATTTAAAAGGAACAAGTAACACAAAAGAGTGTACAAGCTCAATATTAGAAAATCTATAGTCTTTGTATTAGCTAGCAAATTTGAATTTTTTAAAAAAAAATAAGTTTAATAATAATATTGCCAAAAACAATTTTGGAAAAATTGGCATAGTAAAAGTATCAAAATAGCTAATATTTATTAATTTTAAGAACTTTACTATATAACCTTGAAAATAAATAAAAAAAGCTATGAAAAATATGTTTATTTTACCTAATGTATTTTCGATCTTTTTATAGCTAATTAGGGCCAAAGGTAATAAAAAAATATAATCATGGCCCCAGTGAGGAAAAAAAGTAATAGACGTTAGTGCTATGAGAGCTAATTTATAAAACTTATCTTTAATATCTTTATTAATCTTTAATACTAAAATTAAACATGTAATTAATTCTATTACAATAATTGAATAACTTAAGTTTGGATATTTTTGCAAAAGATTATTATTAAATATAAAAGCAAAAACTGTTTCTGGTCTTGCAGTTACCGTTAAGGCAAGCTGAATTGGTTGAAAAATGTTTTTTATAAGATTTGTGTCTGTATAATAACAATAAAAAAGCCATCCAATTATTGAGGGTATTAAGCTTAAAAGTAGTTTTTTAAAATTATTTAGTAGGTAAAAAAATAGGGTAATACCCAGATTATATTTAGCATATGCAATACCTCCTAGCACAGATATCCAATTAGATTTGAATATAAAAGGTAAGCAATAAAATAGTAAAATAAATAAACCTTGTTGACCATTATTTACTGTGCTTCTCACAGGGAAGCTGCTTAAAAAAAAAAGTATTGATATTAATATTTCAACATTGTTTAATTTTAAATATTTTCCTAGAATTAATGGAATCAAAACTATCAAAATAAGATTTATAAAAGTCCATATCCTTTTCGCATCTTCAAAACTTAATAAGGAAAAAGGATAAAATATCAAATATAAAAATTGAGCATATTCTCCATTTTGAGATAATAAAATTTTTTTTTCTTTTTTAAATCTGTCTTCTTGATTAATAATATACTCATAATGATTTACACCTTCCCAGAATAATTTAGTTGGAGAATATAAAAAATCTTGTCCTTCGATTCCTTGCAATAGTTTAGTGGTTCCTTTAATTGCAACAGATATCGAGAAAACTATTAGACAAAAAATTAGAAATATTTTTAATTTATTTTGTATTTTTTTCATTTTATAATACATCAATTATTTCATATTTGGCTTTTATTCTAGTAATAGTTTTCAAAATTATTTTTAAAATAAGTTGAAATAAGCAGTAAAGAGAAGTGGGATAATCAATTATCCCACTTCAAGAGTGTTCTGTTGCAAGGTACTCTATACCCCGCTAATTAATTAATCGAGATTAATTAAGCAGCAATCGCATAACTTTCGTTAGCATTTAAAATATAGCCCATTACGGCGGAACAATACCGAACGAAAGAAAAACCTTTAGACATCTGTCGATCCTATTTCACCCCCATGATTTGTAAATGGTGGAGGTGCAGGGTACCGCCCCCTGGTCCAAAATGTTTATTACGAGTTTCGTTTATCGTTATAGTTGGAAAAACCAACATTTACAGTATATTTAATTAATAAAAAATTTATATAAAAATGTTTAAAAAAATTGCAAAAAAAATAAGAAAAAACATTATTCAAATTTGTCACAACTCAAAAGCTAGTCATCTTGGAAGTTCATTATCAGCTATTGATATTTTAATAGTAATTTATTTGAGATTTATTAACTTCAGAAATAAAAATAGAAATATTTTTATTTTAAGCAAAGGTCATGCATGCTTGGCATTATATTGTCTTTTATACGAAATTAAAAAGATTTCAAAAAAAATACTTTTAAGCTTTGGAAAAAACCATTCTATTTTAATGTCCCATGCTAGTCACAAAGTTCCAGGAGTTGATTTTTCAACAGGCTCATTAGGTCATGGGCTACCTGTTGCAACTGGAATAGCTCTAGCTTGTAAAATTAAAAAAATAAAAAAAAAAGTATTTGTTTTAATAAGTGATGGTGAGTTGAACGAGGGTTCAACCTGGGAAGCTTTATTATTTTCTGCTCATCATAAATTAAATAATTTAATAATTATTATAGATTATAATAAAATTCAGAGTCTTGATTGGGTAAAAAAGGTTTTAAATATCGAACCGTTAAAACAAAAATTAAAATCTTTTGGGTGCAAGGTTTTGATAGTTGATGGACATGATCACTATCAAATTTTTAAAAAGTTAAACCAAGTAAGTTTAATAAAGCCAACTATAATTATAGCTAATACTATAAAAGGAAAAGGTGTAAGTTTTATGGAAAATAAAGTTTTATGGCATTACAGACCTCCTAATAAAAATGAGCTTCAATTAGCATTGGGTGAATTAAAATAAACATTTAAATGAGAGATTTATTTATTTCAGAACTTGCAAAAGAAGCTAAGAAAAATAAAAAAATAGTTTTAGTCGTTGGAGATTTGGGCTATGGGGTAGTTGAGCCATTTCAAAAAAAATTTCCAGAACGTTTTTTTAATGCTGGAGTTGCAGAGCAAAGTATGATGGGTATAGCCGCTGGTTTGGCACATCAGGGCTTTCATGTTTTTGTTTATTCTATAGCAAATTTTCCAACATTTAGATGTGCGGAACAAATCAGAAATGATATTGATTATCATAATTTACCCGTAACTATAGTGTCTGCAGGAGCTGGATTGTCCTATGGTAACTTAGGCTATAGTCATCATGCCATTCAAGATTATGGTTTAATACGATCTTTTCCCAAAATGGTAATTTGTTCACCGCTTGATAATAAAGAACTTAAAGGATGTTTAAATTATTTGTTTAAATATCCGAAACCTTCCTATTTAAGATTAGATAAATCATTAAATGAAAATTTTTCTAATAAATTTTTTTCACTAAAACCAGGAAAATTGCAGATTTATAAAAAAAATAAAACCAAGAATATAATTATATCAACAGGATCTGTTATTGAATTTGCAAGAAATTTTCTTAAAAAATATAATAATTATAATTATTGTACAATACCAATTTGGGGAATGAAATTTAAAAAATTTCAATCAAAAAATTTATTAAAATATGATCGCATAATCACTTTAGAGGATCATCTTCTAGATTGTGGTTTTGGCTCCTGGTTAATGGAGTCGCTATCTCTGAAAAAAAATCAAAATTCAAAAATACAAATTATTTCTAAATCAATTAGTAGCGAGGTAGTTGGAAAAGTTGGTAATCAAAAATTTTTAAATAAAAAATATGGTCCTAAAACTTAATTTTAAAAAAATATGATTAAACTAACCTATTTAATTCCAGTCTATAATGAATTTAAAACAGTTACAAAATCTATAAATCAGATTTTAAATTTAAAACTTAAAGACAAAGAAATAATAATTATTGATAATGGCTCAAGAGATGGAAGTCAAAATAAAATAAAAAAATTTAAAAATAAAAAAAATATTAAAATTATTTTAAGAAAAAAAAATTTAGGTTATGGAGCATCAATTATGCAAGGTGCAAAAATTGCTAAAGGGAAATATTTATATATTCATTTCTCTGATTGTGAGTATGATCATCATGTAAGTTTAAAAATGTTAAAATTAGCTACTAAATTTAATGTTGATGCTATTTTTGGATCAAGGCTTAAAAATAAATCAAAATTACAGAAAATTTTTTCTGTATTTAAAAATCCTGCTTACATTGCAACAATAATTTTAACTTTTTTATATAATTTTTTTTATAAAAAAAATTTTACTGATGTTATAGGTTCAAAATTTTATAAAAAAAATATTTTTAAAAAAATTATAATAAAAGAAAAGACAAAAACTTGGAGTAGTTGGGATTTTGAATTAAAAAATAGACTTATATCAGGTTCTTATAAGATTATGGAGGTATTTACTGATTATAAACCAAGACAAAATTTTCAAGATAAAAAACCCCGACCATATCACTTGCTTTTTATGATTTGGTTGATTATTAAGTTTAGATATAATTTATATATTTCTAAAAATGCAAATAAAATTAGTATCTGATTTCATATTAGAATTTTTGTTAAAAAAAAAAATTAAGCATGTTTTTTTGATTACAGGTGGAGCTATTTCTTTTGTAGTTGATGCTTTTTCAAGAAATAAAAAAATTTCTTATGTTTGTGTAGCTCATGAGCAGGCGGCTGCAATGATGGCTGATGCCTATTCTAGGGTGGGTCCAAATCTTGCGGCAACAATGGTAACTTCAGGTCCGGGTGCAACAAATTTATTAACGGGTATAGCTTGTTCTTGGTTTGACTCTATTCCTTCAATTCATATATGTGGTCAGGTAAATTCTTACGAATTGTCAAAAGCTCATAAAAGCACTCTTAAAGTAAGACAGGTTGGTTTTCAGGAAACAGATATTGTTTCTATGGCAAAGCCAATAACAAAGCTTGCCTATCAACTAAAAAATCCTGAAGAGATAAAAAATGTATTGGAAAAAGCAGCTTTTATAGCACAATCTGAAAGGCCAGGACCTGTGCTAGTAGATATACCAATGAATTTTCAAAGAGAAAAAATTAATATAAATAATCTAAAATCTTACATTCCTCCGAAAAGAGAAAATTTAGAAAAACTTATCAAGCGTCAAATTGAAAAAATTAAAAATTATTTAATTAAAAGTGAAAGACCAACCTTTATTATAGGAGGAGGAGTAAGATATTCAAATACTACCAAGGATCTTTTTGAATTTATCAGAAATTTAAAAGTTCCAATTGTAACTACTTGGAGCGGAATAGATTCGATAAGCCATGATAATAAAAATTACATTGGTTCTATAGGCGTTTATGGATCTAGAGCTGCTAATTTTGTAATACAAAACAGCGATTTTGTTTTATGCCTAGGAAGTAGATTGGATACCAGAATTACAGGTGGAGTGCCTAAAAATTTTGCCAGAGAGGCTGTGATTGCATGTGTTGATATAGATAAAAATGAATTAAATAAAAAAAGAGGTTTGAATATAAATATTAAGATAAATTCTGATCTTAAAATTTTTTTTAAACTGTTTAAAATTTATCAAAAAAATTTAAAAATTAATAAGTCAAATTGGATTAGTAGGGCTTTAGAGCTAAAAAAGAAATATCCCATTATTGTAAATAGTTATAGAAAACAAAAAAAATACGTAAATCCATATGTATTTATGGAAAAATTATCTAAATTTTTAAAAAATGATGACATAGTAATTGCTGATGATGGTGCTCACCTTACTTGGGCTATGCAAGGATTAAAAATAAAAAAAAATCAAAGATTGTTTTCAGCATTTGGAAACTCACCGATGGGATATGCGTTCCCAGCTTCTTTGGGGGCATCAATAGCCTTAGATAAAAAAAGAATTATTTGTATTGATGGAGATGGAAGTATCCAAATAAATATTCAAGAAATGCACACTATGGTAATCAATAAATTACCAATTAAAATTTTTATTATGAATAACAATGGCTATGGAATAATTAAGCAATTTCAAGAACTTTATTTAAGCAAAAGATATGAAGCTTCTGACTCAAACAAAGGAGTTTCCAACCCTGATTTTGAGAAACTGTGCAGAGGGTATAAAATTAATTATTCAAGCATAAAAAGAAATAATGATATTGAAAAAATAATTAAAAAAGTATTGTCATCAAATAAGCCTGAATTTATTGACGTTTTTGTTAACCCAAATCAAAAAATTATACCAAAACTTGCTTTTGGAGATCCAATAGAGGACTTATCTCCAAAAATTTCCAGAAAAGATTTTAATGAAAGTATGATAATTAAGACTATATTTAGAAATAAAAAAGTAACAGAATCCAACTAATAATTTTAAAAAAAGTGAATCTTACTGAACAACAAAAGCGAGAAATAGCTGAACAAAAAGCTCAGACATTTGAAACAAGAAGAGTTACCTCTCCAGAATTAGAAAAAATACTCTACGATGCAATCCCTATTCTAGATCATGGTTTTGTTCGTGTGGTTGATTATATGGGTGATGATACATCAATTGTCCAATCTGCAAGAGTCTCCTACGGAAAAGGAACTAAAAAAGTTTCAACAGACGAAGGTTTAATTAGATACTTAATGAGACATTGGCACAGCACACCATTTGAAATGTGCGAAATCAAATATCATGTAAAATTGCCAATATTTATAGCAAGACAGTGGATCAGACATAGAACTGCAAATGTTAACGAGTACTCTGCTCGTTATTCTATTTTGGATAAAGAATTCTATATTCCAGCTAAAGAACAGTTATCTGCACAGGCTTCAAATAATAGACAAGGTAGAGGAGATTTAATTACGGGAGAGCAAGCTGATGAAGTCTTAAAGATTTTAAAGGAAGATTCTATGAGAACTTATGACAATTATGAGAAAATGTTAAATGAAAGATTTGATGGATCTGTAATTGATGAAAATAAATCTGGATTAGCAAGAGAGCTTGCTAGAATGAATTTAACCTTAAATTCTTACACACAGTGGTATTGGAAAACTGACTTACTAAACCTTCTAAATTTTTTATTCCTACGTGCTGATAGTCATGCGCAATATGAAATAAGAGTTTATGCCGAAGCAATGTTGGATACTGTAAAAAAATGGGTTCCAATAACGCATGCAGCATTTTTAGATTATAGAGTAGGAGCTGCTCACGTTTCATCTAAAGGATTAAAAATAGTTAAATCTATGATTAATGGAAATAAAGTTGCATTTGAAAATTCCGATCTTAGCAAAAGAGAGTGGAATGAGCTGATGGAAACTTTAGAGTTAAAAGATAAAATTATTTAACTTTTTCTGTAATTTTTTTTGCAATCTCCATTATTTCTTTAGATGTTTTGCTATTTTCAAAAAATTCAACATAAGGTTTTCCATTATCAGCCCCTTCTCTTAAACCTATTTCAATAGGAATTTTTCCTAGTAAATCAATTTGTAAATTTTTAGACATGTTCTCAGCACCATCCTTTCCAAAAATAAAGTGTTCTTTTCCATCTCCAGATGTAAAAGAGCTCATATTTTCAATAATTCCAGTAATATTTACATTTAATTTTTGAAACATTTTTATTCCTCTATTAGCGTCAAGCAGGGCTATTTCTTGGGGAGTTGAAATTATAACAACGCCATCTATTTGAATTTCTTGCGAAAAAGTTAATAAAGCATCTCCAGTTCCGGGTGGTAAATCAATAATCAAGTAATCCAAATTATTCCACAAAACGTTGCTAGTAAAAGTTTTGATAGCGCTTGCTACCATTGGCCCCCTCCAAATCATCGCTGCATCTTGATCTACTAAAAAACCCATGGACATACATTGCATTCCATATTTTGAAATAGGAGTTAAATTTTTTCCATCCTCACTTATAGGTTTTTCTTTAATCTCAAGCATTTGAGGAATAGATGGACCATAAATATCTGCATCAAGAATACCAACTTGAAAATTTAATTTTTTTAAGGCTACTGCAAGATTGACAGCAATTGTTGATTTTCCTACACCGCCCTTTGCACTAGACACTGCTATAATTTTTTTTACACCTAATATTGGCAGTTTTAGCTTAGTTGATTTTGGAGAATTGCTTTCTACAAAGTCTTTACTCATGCTTACTGTTTTTTTTTCCATTTGATCTTGTATTTTTCTTTTAAGTAATTACTTTATCGTATATTAATCAGATCTTAAAATTTAAATATCTTAAATGTTAAAAAATATTCTAAATATGGCGAAATCTCCTTGGGGTAGTGATGATGATTCTAGAGGATCTCAAAACGGTTCTGGAAGCGATGATGGCAGAAGACCACCAAATATTGAAGATTTAGCTGGACAATTTCAAGACTCCCTAAAAAAAATGTTTCCAGGAGGAGGAGGTGTTTCTGGTGGAAAAAAACCTATTGGTTTATTTATTATTATAGCATTAGCACTGTGGCTTGGTAGCGGATTTTATAGAGTCCTCCCAGATGAGCAAGGTGTAGTTCTGAGATTTGGAAAATTTGTAAATCTCACCCAACCAGGGCTAAATTATCATTTGCCATATCCTATCGAAACTGCGCTGACTCCAAAAGTAACCAGAGTAAATAGAATTGATGTTGGTTACAGATCTGCCTCAGACACTGGAAGAGCGACAAGCATTAGCGATGTTCCAGAGGAAAGTTTAATGCTAACCGGGGATGAGAATATCGTAGATATCGATTATTCTGTTTTTTGGTTAATTAAAGACGGAGGAAAGTTTCTTTTTAATATTCAAGATCCAGAAGAGACAGTTAAGAGTGTAGCAGAGACTGCAATGAGAGAGGTTATTGCTAGAAATCCTATTCAAACGGTTTTGACGGGGGGAAGAGCTCAAATTGAAGTTGATACGCAAAAAATCATGCAAGAAATTTTAGATCATTATCAATCAGGGATTCAAATTACTCAAGTTCAAACTCAAAAAGCAGATCCACCAAAAGAAGTTATTGATTCATTTAGGGATGTGCAGGCTGCAAAGGCAGATAAAGAGCGTCAACAAAACGAAGCTGATGCTTATGCAAATGATGTAATTCCAAGAGCTCGAGGGGAAGCTGCTCAGATTATTCAACAAGCTGAGGGTTATAAAAAACAAGTGGTTGCATCTGCAGAAGGAGAGGCAAGTAGGTTTCTTGCTATTTACAATGAGTATAAAAATGCAAAAGCTGTAACCCAGGAGCGTATGTATTTAGAGACCATGGAAAAAGTTTTGGCAGGTATTGATAAAATTATTATTGATAAAAATTCTAGCGGAGGAGTAGTTCCGTACTTACCTTTGCCTGAAATTGGAAAGAAACCGGTTAAAAAATAATGGATGAAAAAAAATTAAAAATTATAGTTCCTATTTTAGCTGTTCTTGGCTTCATTGGCTATATGACTTTATTTACGGTTAATGAAATTCAGCAAGCGATTATTCTTCAATTTGGTGATCCAAAAAGAGTTATTCAAAAGGCTGGACTGAATTTTAAACTACCGTTTATTCAAAACGTAGTTTTGTTAGATAAAAGAATTTTAAATTTAGATGCTCCTTCAGAGGAAATTATTGCTTCTGATCAAAAAAGATTGATCGTAGATGCTTTTGCAAGATTTAAAATTAAAGATCCTTTAAAATTTTATATTTCTGTTGGAAACGAAAGAGTAGCAAGGTCAAGACTATCTACTATTATTAATTCTAGAATCAGAGGAGTACTAGGCAAAGAAGAGCTTGCAACTTTAGTTTCGAAAGAGAGAGCTAGGTTAATGGATAAAATTACACAAGATGTAAATACTGAAGCAGCAAAACTTGGTATTGAAATTATTGATGTTAGAATAAAAAGGGCAGATCTTCCACAAGCTAATAGTGAGGCAATTTATCGAAGAATGCAGACAGAGAGATTAAGAGAAGCAAAAGAATTCAGAGCACAAGGTGCTGAGATAGCCCAAACTATAAAATCAACTGCAGATAAAGAAGTAACTATTATTTTAGCCGAGGCCCAAAAAAAATCAGAAATTTTAAAAGGAGAGGGTGACGGAACTCGAAATAAAATATTTGCAAATGCATTTGGTAAAGATGCTGAATTTTTTAGTTTTTACAGAGCCATGCAATCATATGAAAAATCTTTAATTGGTGGAGAGACTTCTTTGATCTTATCTCCAGATAGCGAATTTTTCAGGTTTTTTGGAAAATCAGGCTTAAGTTTAATCAAAAAATAATTTTTTTAATGAAAGAGCTTGGTATAGCTTTAGGTCTTCTTTTAGTAATAGAGGGTTTGCTTTATGCAGTTTTTCCCAATGGAATGAAAAATATGCTTAACGTAATGAAAGATATGCCTGCGACAAAACTAAGATCGGGAGGACTTATTTTTGCCGTAATAGGATTTATATTAATTTGGTATATAAAAAAGAATAGCTAATGAACAAAATTTTTAAAAAAATCAAAATTTTTCTAGTTGTATTTTTTTCATTTAATTTATTTTTTACTTCTCATTCATTTTCAAAAGGAGCACCCGAAAGCTTCGCGGATCTTGCAGAAAAATTAATGCCGTCCGTGGTTAATATTGCAGCAACGAGAGTTGTAGAAACAAGAGCTCAATCACCTTTTCCGTTTCAATTTCCCCCAGGATCACCTTTTGAGGATTTTTTTAAAGAGTTTAATCAACAACAAGGAACTCCTCAAAAAAGAAAGTCATCAGCACTTGGATCTGGATTTGTAATCTCTCAGGATGGAATAGTCATCACTAATAATCATGTCATACAAGGATCAGAAGGTATATTGGTTAAATTTACAGACGGAAAAGAATATGAAGCTAAATTAATTGGAACAGATCCAGTTAGTGATATTGCTGTTTTGAAAATTCAATCAAGTAATAAATTTAAACCCGTTGCCTTAGGAGATTCTGGAAAAGCAAGAGTGGGTGATTGGGTGCTTGCTATTGGAAATCCTTTCGGGTTAGGAGGCACAGTTACCACAGGAATTATTTCTGCCATTAACAGAGATATTAATATGGGTAGATATGATAATTTTATTCAAACAGATGCATCAATCAACCAGGGAAATTCTGGTGGACCATTATTTAATATGAATGGAGAAGTTGTAGGAATCAATACTGCAATTTTTTCTCAATCAGGAGGTTCAGTAGGAATTGGATTTGCAATCCCTGCTAATTTTGCAAAAAATGTTATTGAGCAATTGAGAAAATATGGAGAAACTAGAAGAGGATGGCTAGGAGTAAGAATTCAAGAAGTTACCAAAGAAATTGCAGATAGTCTTGGAATGAAAGAGGAAATGGGAGCCTTAGTTGCTGATGTAAATGAAAAAAGTCCAGCAAAAAAAGCTGGAATAAAAGAGGGTGATGTAATTATTGAATTTAATGGAATTAAAATTGATACCATGCGAAAGCTTCCTAAAGTCGTGGGAGAGGCACCAGTTGGAAAAGAGGCTACTTTAAAAATTTGGAGAGATAAAAAAATAGTTAATAAAACAATTGTATTAGGAAGACTAGAGGATACGGATGAATTTAAAACAAAGTCTGCTCCTCAAAAATTAGAAAAAAAAGATGATGTATTACTAAAAAGTTTAGGCGCCAAGGTAAGGGATGTTACCAGCCAAGACGTTTCTTCAAGAAAATTACCGACTGGAAAAAATGGCGTTATTATTCAAGAAATAGATGCTGACGGAGCTTTGGCTGATACCACTATCCAAGTTGGTGATGTCATTGTGGCTCTACAAAACAATAAAATTGTAAACGCAGTAGATTTTGAAAATAAAATTAAAAAACTGATTAAGACAGGTAATAAATCTTTATTGTTAACAGTTATAGATTCTCAAAACAGAAGCAGATATGTTGGTGTGAAAATAAAGTAATGCGCACTCCATGTCATCAAAAATTATATTAATCTCAGGACCTACCGCATCAGGAAAATCAAGATTAGCAATTGATCTAGCCAAAAAATTTAATGGAGAAATCATTAATGCAGATAGCATGCAGGTTTATAAAGAAATTAAAATTTTATCAGCAAGGCCAACTGATTTAAAAAAAATAAAACATCATTTATATGGATTCTTGAGTGTAAAGAAAAATTTTTCTGTAGGACAATGGTTAAAATTAGCTATTCCGAAAATAAAAAAAATTCTAATTAATCAAAAAATACCTATAGTTGTTGGTGGAACGGGTCTTTATTTTAAGTGTTTAATTGACGGCATGGTTTCCATACCAAAAATTTCTAAAACTATTAGAAATAAAATAATCATGATGCACTCTAAATTAGGAAATCATCGGTTTTATGAAAAATTAACTCAACTAGATCCTAAATGTAAACTTTATTTACAATCAACCGATAGACAAAGAATGATTAGGGCGTATGAAGTTTATTTAGCAACAAAAAAATCTTTATATGATTGGCAAGCTGAAACAAAACCGAACTTTGATCAAAATAATTTTATTAAAATTACTTTAATTCCAGATAGACAGTATTTGCATAAAAAAATTATTACGAGATCAAGAAAAATAATATGTAATAAATCTATTATAGAAGTTAAAAAATTTCTTAAACTAAGGCTAAATAAAAAATTACCAGCAAATTTTATAATAGGAGTAAAAGAAATTACAGATTATTTAGAAAAAAAAATCACCAAAAAAAAATTACTAGACCATATTATTATTCGTACAAGACAGTATGCAAAGAGACAATTTACATGGCAAAGGGGACAAATGCAGGGCTGGACCGCATTTGATGATCAAAAATATTCAAATTTGAGTAAAAAAGTTTCGTTATTTGTATCTAAAACTTGACCAGATATTTTAGTCATATAAATTCCCCTTTCAGGAGATTTTAATGAGCACAGAATTGACTGGTGCAGAGATAGTTTTTAAAGCTCTGTCCGATCATAAAGTTGAATATATTTTTGGTTATCCGGGAGGAGCTGTACTGCCTTTATATGATCAATTGTTTAAACAAAAAGAAATTAAGCATATTTTAGTAAGACACGAGCAGGGGGCTGGTCATGCTGCCGAGGGTTATGCACGATCATCAGGTAAACCAGGGGTAGTATTGGTTACATCAGGCCCGGGTGCAACAAATATGGTAACGGCATTAACAGATGCTTACATGGATTCAATTCCTTTAGTATGTATTACCGGACAAGTTCCTACTCATTTGATTGGAACAGATGCATTTCAGGAGTGTGACACAACCGGAATTACCAGGCCATGCACAAAACATAATTGGTTGGTTAAGGACGTTAATCAACTTGCTGAAACAATTCACAAAGCTTTTCGAATTGCGACAACAGGAAGACCAGGTCCCGTACTCATTGATATTCCTAAGGACATTCAATTTAAAAAGGGAATTTATAAATCTCATGAAATAATTAAAATTGATAGTTATCAGCCAACTTTTGCTGGCGATATTAACGAAATAGAAAAAGCAGTTGAGCTAATAGCAAATTCAAAAAAACCAATTTTTTACACCGGAGGAGGAGTTATTAATGCTGGCCCTAAAGCGTCAGATACATTAAGAGAGTTAATATCTTTGACAGGTTTTCCTATAACTTCAACATTGCAAGGTCTGGGTTGTTTTCCGGGTGAGGACCCACAATTTTTGGGGATGCTTGGAATGCATGGAACTTATGAAGCAAATCATGCAATGCATGATTGTGATTTAATGATTAATATTGGAGCAAGATTTGATGATCGTATAACAGGAATGGTTAGTAAATTTTCACCAAACTCAAAAAAAATTCATATTGATATAGACCCCTCTTCTATTAATAAAATTGTTAAAGTCGATGTAGCAATTGTAGGTGATGCTAATAGCATTATGACCTCGATGATTAGTATCATTAAGAAAAAATATCCAACGTTCAAAAATTCTAACAAAGAAAAAATTAGTAATTGGTGGAAACAAATTGCAACATGGAGGGAAAAAAAATCATTATCATTCAAACAAGGGACGACAACAATTTTGCCTCAGCATGCAGTACATAGACTATATGAATTAACTAAGAATCAAGATGCTTTTGTAACTACAGAGGTAGGTCAGCATCAAATGTGGGCAGCGCAGCATTATAAATTTAACAAACCAAATAGATGGATGACTTCGGGCGGATTGGGAACCATGGGTTATGGTTTGCCTGCTGCAATTGGTGTTCAGTTAGCTCATCCCAAGAAATTAGTCATTGATATTGCAGGCGAAGCTTCAATTTTGATGAACATACAAGAACTCTCTACTGCAGTACAATATCGCCTTCCAGTAAAAATATTTATTTTAAATAATGAATACATGGGAATGGTTAGACAATGGCAAGAACTACTGCATGACAAAAACTATTCAGAAAGTTATTCAAAAGCTTTGCCAGATTTTGTAAAACTTGCTGAAGCTTATGGAGCTGTGGGAATGAGAGCTAGTACCCCAAGTGAATTAGATGAGAAAATAAAAGAAATGATTAATATAGATAAACCAGTTATTTTTGATTGTGTTGTTGAAAAAGAAGAAAACTGTTTCCCAATGATACCTTCAGGAAAAGCTCATAATGAAATGATTTTGGGACCTGAGGATGAGGAAACTATTTCAGAGGAAGGAAAAGTTTTAGTTTAATGCCAAAATCTGCATATAGTATTGATAATATCGAGGAAAAAATTGAAAGAGTTATTATTGTTGCTTGGGTAGATAATGAGGCGGGTGTTCTTGCGAGGGTTTCCGGCCTTTTTTCAGGAAGAGGATATAATATTGAATCGTTGGCAGTTGCAAAGGTTGATGAAGAAAAAAATATTTCAAGAATTACTATTTCTACGAATGGTAGCAGACCAGTAATAGAGCAGATTAAAGCTCAACTGTTAAAATTAGTTCCCGTGCACAAAGTTGCTGACTATAAAATTGATGAAACCTCTATTTTTAGAGAGCTGGCTTTATGTAAGTTTAAAGGCAATGATGAATTACTAAGAAAAGCTGAGGCGATTTGTATTGACTTTAAAGCTGAGTTTTTAGATAAAACCTCACAATCATTTATCATACAAATTGTGAATACAAGAAGAGATATTGATGATTTTATTAAGAAAGCAAAACCATTTGGTTTGGCAAGTATTACTAGAACGGGTCCTTTAGCCATGAAAAAGGGTTCGGAAACCATACAGGAAAATAAAGGAAAAGTTTTATGAAAATGTTTTACGAAAAAGATGCTGATGTAAATTTAATTAAATCAAAAAAAGTAGCGATTATAGGTTTTGGAAGTCAAGGTCACGCACATGCTTTGAATTTAAAGGATAGTGGAGTAAAAGAAATTGTAGTTGCACTACGTGAAGGTTCTTCAAGTATCAAAAAAGCTGAGCAGGCAGGTTTAAAAGTTATGAACATCTCTGACGCTGCTGAGTGGGCTGATGTAGTAATGATTTTGGCCCCAGATGAATTACAATCCGGTATTTACAAAAATCATATTGAGCAAAGAATGAAACAGGGATCTAGTTTGGCTTTTGCTCATGGTTTAAATATTCATTACGATTTAATTAAATCAAGAGATGATCTTGATGTTTTTATGGTTGCACCAAAAGGTCCTGGACATTTAGTCAGAACTGAATTTCAAAAGGGCGGAGGCGTTCCTTGTTTGATGGCAGTTCACAAGGATAGCTCTGGAAAAGCTAGAGATTTAGCTTTGTCATATGCGTCAGCTATTGGAGGAGGAAAATCTGGAATAATAGAAACTACATTTAAAGATGAATGTGAAACTGATTTATTTGGTGAGCAAGTTGTCTTATGCGGTGGATTAGTGGAATTGATAAAAAAAGGTTTCGAAACTTTGGTTGAGGCTGGTTATCCACCTGAAATGGCATATTTTGAATGTTTGCATGAAGTTAAGCTTATTGTGGATCTTATATACGAAGGTGGAATTGCAAATATGAACTACTCTATTTCTAATACAGCAGAATACGGTGAATACGTTTCCGGAAAAAAAATTATTGACGATAAAACTAAGGAAAGAATGAAAGAGGTTTTGAAAGATATACAATCTGGAAAATTCACTAAAGATTGGATGAAAGAAAATGAAGCTGGCCAAAAAAACTTTCTTCAGATGAGAAAAGATTTGGCTGATCATCCTATTGAGCAAGTAGGCGAAAAATTAAGAGCCTTAATGCCTTGGATAGCTAACAATAAAATTATCGATAAGAATAAAAACTAAGAAATTAAGGATTTTTCTTTCTTTTTTTTAAGCAAAGCTGTAAAAGCGAAATGCAATCAATGCGTTAAAAGTAGATTTTTGCATTAAGCTTTATTAGATTAAAGGCATGAATAAAAACCAAATTATTATATTTGATACGACCCTAAGAGATGGTGAGCAGTCACCTGGTGCATCTATGAGCTTAGAAGAAAAAGTTCAAATTGCAAAAGCATTTCAGGATTTGGGGGTTGACGTGATGGAAGCAGGATTTCCAGCTGCATCGGACGGTGATTTTGAGGCCGTTTCTGCCATAAGTAAAATTTTAACTAAAACTATTCCCTGTGGCTTAGCCAGAGCTTTAAAAAATGACTTGGATAAGTGTCATGAATCTTTGAAATATTCTAAACATTATAGAATTCATACTTTTATATCTACTAGCGATCTTCATATGAAGCATAAGTTGCAAAAAACCAGAGAAGAGGTTTTGGAATTAATTAAATTTAGCGTTGAGTACGCAAAAAAATTTACACCTGATGTGGAATGGTCTCCTGAAGACGCAACAAGAACAGATATGGATTTTTTATGCAAGACTGTGGAGTTGGCTATTAAGTGTGGAGCAACTACAGTTAATATTCCTGATACAGTTGGTTATGCAACACCTTCAGACTATGAGAGAATTATTAAAGATCTTTTTAACCGAGTTCCCAATATTGATAAAGCGGTTGTGTCAACACATACGCATAATGATTTAGGTTTAGCAGTTGCTAATGCGTTGGCAGGGATTTCGGTAGGGGCAAGACAAGTAGAATGTACCATTAATGGAATTGGTGAAAGAGCTGGAAATGCTGCTCTTGAAGAAGTTGTTATGGCAATTAAAACCAGAAATGATTTGATGCCTTATCAAACTAATATTGACACTACGAAAATTAGTTCTTGTTCAAAATTATTATCCAGTACTATAGGTTTTCCAGTTCAGTATAATAAGGCAATAGTTGGAAAAAATGCCTTTGCTCATGAGTCGGGTATTCATCAAGATGGTATGTTAAAAAATAAAAACACCTATGAGATTATGACTCCCGAAAGTGTTGGAGTAAGCAAATCTTCGTTAGTAATGGGAAAACATTCTGGAAGACACGCTTTTAAAGAAAAACTAATTGCATTGGGATATTTAAATTTTGATGAAGGTAAAATTGATGAATCTTTTAAGAAATTCAAAAATCTTGCAGATAAAAAAAAGCATGTATTTGATGAAGATATAGCGGCATTAGTTGATGATGAGCTAATGAAAGATAATAATGTGATAAAACTAGTTTCTCTAGATGTATTTGCCGGAACAAAAGGCCAAAAAGCAATTATAGAACTTGATATATATGGAACAACTTCAAAAACAGAGCAATCAGGTGATGGACCAGTTGATTCAATTTTTAAGGGAATTAAAGAGCTTTTTCCACATGATGCTAATTTACAGCTATACCAAGTTCATGCTGTTACTGAAGGCACTGATGCACAGGCAACTGTCAGTGTAAGAATTGAAGAAAATGGAAAAATTTCTGTAGGCCAAGCGGCAGATACCGATACATTGGTAGCCTCTGCAAAAGCTTACATTAATGCATTAAATAAATTAATAATAAAAAGAAAACGAACTGCTCCTAACGATGAGTTTTCAGCAGCAATTTAAGCGGAGAAAATAAAATGTTTAATAAAATAATGTCAATGTGGTCTACTGATATGGCAATAGATCTTGGAACTGCAAATACCTTGGTTTATGTCAAAGGAAAAGGGATTGTGTTAAACGAGCCGTCAGTTGTTGCGATCATAAACGATAAAGGTAAAAATACTGTTTTAGCTGTAGGGGAAGATGCAAAACAAATGCTAGGTAGAACTCCCGGAAGTATTCAGGCTATAAGACCTTTACGAGATGGTGTTATTGCTGATTTCGTTGTTACTGAGGAGATGATTAAACACTTTATAAAAAAAGTTCATAAAAGATCTGCTTTTGCAAATCCTAGAATTATTATTTGTGTCCCCACCGGTTCAACACCAGTAGAAAGAAGAGCGATTCAAGAAGCTGCTCATGCAGCTGGTGCGAGAAAAGTTCAGCTAATAGAAGAGCCAGTTGCAGCAGCGATTGGTGCAGGCCTTCCTATTTCAGAGCCTACAGGATCGATGATAGTTGATATTGGTGGAGGGACTACTGAAATTGCTGTTTTGTCACTTGGTGGAATTGTTTATTCTAAATCATTACGTTTGGCTGGTGATGCTCTTGATCAGGCCATTATTTCTTTTATGAGAAAAAGGTTTAATTTATTAATTGGAGAGTCTACAGCTGAGAAAATCAAAAAAGAAATTGGTTCAGCCATTCCATCTAACACTGAGAACACTTATATTATGAAAGGAAGAGATGTTAGAACAGGTGTTCCTAAAGAAGTAAAACTTACTGAAAAAGATACGGCAGAAGCTTTGGCACCAGTAGTTAGTCAAATTATTTCCGCAATCAGAGAAGCATTGGAAAATACACCACCAGAACTTGCAGCAGATTTAGTTGATATGGGAATGGTACTAGCAGGTGGTGGTGCTTACCTAAAAAATTTAGACAAGCTAATTGCTAAAGAAACGGGATTACCCGTCTCTATAGCGGAAGATCCATTGTCTTGTGTGGCGCTTGGAACTGGAAAGGCTCTAGAGCAAGAGGGAATATTCTCTGCTATGTTAACCGAGTATTAAAAGGCTTAATGAAAGCAGAAAATAGTTGGTTTGACAAAAGTACTTTTAGAACTTATTTAATTTTTTTATTATCTTTTCTTTTAATTTACTTAGATTTTTCTAATCAAAAAATTATCAAAGAGTTAAAAAAATATATAAATGATGCAACCACTTACTCAGCTTATATCATTACTTATCCTATAAAAGAGCTCATAGAAATTCCAAGAGAAATTAAGATTATCATTGGTCTTAAGGATCAAAAAAATCAATTAGTTTTATTAGAAAATAAAATTGAAGAATTGCAGCAACAAAACTATTTTTTAAAACAGGATTATAAAAAAAATCAAGAATTTTTAAAAGAGGAAGAGCCTTATCAGTCAGAAGTGATTTATGCGAAAGTAATTTCTAATATTGATAGTATATTCTCAAATTCTTTTATGTTGAACAAAGGCTCCCAAGACGGATTAAAAATAGGAAACCCCGTTATTAAAAACAATAATTTAATAGGACAAATTTCTGAAGTAAATCGTAATTCTGCTAGAGGAATATTTTTAACTGATATTAATAGCAGGGTCCCAGTTGTGATTGGTGATAGCATGCATAACGCAATATTAGTAGGAAGTCCGCTTAAACAAAGTAAATTAAGTTTAGAGTTTTTACCAAAAGAGTACAAAATTCAAAACAATGACAAAATTTTTACATCGGATATTGATGGTGTTTTAAAAAAAGGGATCGCAGTGGGTTATATTGAGTTAAAAGAGGGAAGCAATAATTATATTATCCATTTGAATTACGAAATTCTTCAAATTGATAGAGTTTCTATTTTTATTAATTAAATGAGCAGAATAAAAAAAAACTATAATGACGTTATAGCGTTTCTTCTTATCATTTTTTCTATTATAGGCAATTCAATCATATCTAAATTCAATTTTTTTTTTGATATAAATCATTTCTTTAATTTACAGTACTTACTAATTTATTTTTTTTCATTTAATCGATTTAAGTATCTTACGCTATCGACTTTATTTGTTCTTGGTTTAGTAAATGACTCTTTGATAGGAATTTCGTTGGGTATTTCATCCGTTGCTTATATGCTTATTTATAAAATAGCATTGTATCAGCACAATATAAAATTAAGGTCTATTTTTATTTCAGAATGGCTTGCATGTGGTTTGTCTATTGCAGCAACTTATACTTTTGTTTTGAGCATTTTCTTTTTTGAACAAGTTAACTTTGATTATCTTCAGTATTTTTATAATTTTTTAGGATCTTTTATTACTTATCCATTATTATGGGTTATATTAAAATATACCTTTTTGAAGATTGAAAAATTTGAAAATGAATAAAGTAGAAAAATCAAAAATATTGAATTATTGCATACAAAATGCAGAAAATTTATTTTTCTCCCATATTAAAGAAATAGATTTAATAAAAAAAAATAAAAAAATTAGATACATGGATAATAATGAAGTCTCTGACTTGATTATTACTTTCTATTTTGAGGAAACCCTTTTCGAATTGGAGAGGCAAAAAAAAATAATAAATAATATAATTAGCACTACAGCAAAAATTAAAATATTGCTTGAATATCAATTAAATTACGACTTAAAGAGAAAATATTTTTTAAAAAAAGTATTTATGCATCTATCTAAGGAAAAAAAATTTTCTCAAATCTTGGACTATTGCTTTAAAATAAGTAGTAAGATGTGGGATCTGGCTGGAGATATCTCAACGGATTTAAATTATTATTCAAAAAGATTAATTTTAAGCGCAGTTTATTCTAAAACATTTATTAAAATAATAACATTAAGCGATTATAAGAAAGAAAAAATTATTGGGGATATTGATAGTTCATTAAAAAAAGTAAAAACATTTAATGAAATTAAGTCAAAAATTTGTTCTGTAGATATATTATCTTTGCTTAACAAGTTTGGGCCCAATCCTTCGAAGGGTAGAGGTTTTTAACTATTTAAAACTGTGAAATGACCCATTTTTCTTTTGTCTTTAATATTTTTTTTTAAATAATCGAAAAAAAATTCATTTTTTTTAAAAGATTGTAATCTATATTTGGTAATATCATTTCCTATTATATTGGTCATTGTTCCATTTGATGTTTTTTTTAAAGGAACATTTTCTAAATTACATATAGCGCGTACATGATTTTCAAATTGACTTACATTATGTGTGTTAATGGTGAGATGACCTGAATTATGAACACGTGGTGCTATCTCATTTACATATAATTTATTATCTTGATCGATAAAAAATTCTACACACATAGTTCCAATATATTGTAACTTTTCTGATATTTTTTTTGAAATCAATTCTGCATCTTTTTTAATTTCTACCGATATATTGGCAGGTATAGTTGAGGTATTGAGAATTTGATCTTTATGGATATTTTCAAAAGGTTCAAAAATAGAAAATGAGCCATCTTGATATCTAGTAATAATAATTGAAATTTCTTGTTTTAAATTGATAAATTTTTCTAGAATATAATCATCGGTAAAGCACCATTCGTCCTTAACATCTTCTAGGCTTTTAATAACAAATTGACCTTTTCCATCATATCCAAGGGTACAAGTTTTTAATATACCAGGTAGCAAATCTATATTTTTTTTAACATCCTGTTTTGATTTAATAAAAGCATATGAAGTTGTGGCAATCCCTAAGTTCTTTAAAAAATTTTTCTCAGTAAATCGATTTTGAACTACTTTATTAATTTCAGGATCAGGATTGACTTTTGTAATTTTAGATATTTTATCTAATATTTCAAAGGGAATATTTTCAAATTCGAAAGTTATGAAATCACAGGATTTTGCAAATTCTTCTAATTTTTGAGATGAATTATATTCAGTATAAATAAAATTATTGCAGAAATTTTGAGCAGGAGCCTCTTGATCATCAGTTAAAACCGTTGTTTGAATATTTAGCTTGTTTGCTGCCTGACAAAGCATGCTGCCTAATTGACCCCCACCAATAATACCTAGTATTGGAGTTTTTTTATTCATATCAATTGGGTTTTTTTTTAACAGATGTTGTTTGTTTATTTCTCCAACGAGTTAAATTTATTTTAATTTTTTGATTAGTAAGTGCAATAATAGATGCAGCCATAAGACCTGCATTAATTGCGCCGTCTTTACCAATAGCAACAGTTCCAACAGGAATCCCTTTTGGCATTTGAACAATTGATAGCAAGCTATCTAGTCCTTTAAGTTTTTTGCTTTCAATAGGAACTCCAATTACAGGTAGTGTACTCATGGATGCGATCATTCCAGGAAGATGAGCCGATCCTCCAGCTCCAGCAATAATTACACAAAAATTATTTGCCTCCGCTGTTTTTGCAAAATTATACATACGATCTGGTGTTCTGTGAGCTGAAATAATTTTTGCTTCAAATTTTACCTGAAGATACTTAAGAGTATCAGCACACCATTTCATTGTTGGCCAATCAGACTTGCTACCCATTACAATAGCAACTTTTTGAATTGTATTTTTTTTTACTTTCACTAGAAAATATTTATTCTGCAGTGCTTACTTGATTTTCTTTTTCTTTTTTCTTTGCTTTTTCAAGTTTTTCTTGTTTTCTTTTAGCTTTTTCTACTGCTTTCATTAAATCGGTTTGAGTACATAAATTTGCTGCGACCGGATCTTTGGGAGAGATATTAGACATGTTCCAGTGCTTTCTAGTTCTGATCCCAACGACGGTATTTTTCGTAGTTCCTACTAATTTGCAAATTTGACTATCAGCTAATTGAGGATAATTTTTAGTTAGCCAAGCGATCGCATTTGGACGATCTTCTCTTTTAGCAATCGGAGTGTATTTGGTTCCCACCATTTTTTTCACTTCAATATCCATATTTTTTTGATTCATTTTTAATGGTCTAGATGGATCTTCCGAAGATAGCTGAATTTCTTCTCTAGTTAATTGATTTGATAAAATAGGATTATAAGCTTTTATTCCTACTGCAACATCACCATCAGCAATCCCTTTAACCTCAAGTTCATGTAATCCACAAAAATCCGCAATTTGTTTAAATGTCAAAGTAGTATTGTCTATTAACCAAACAGCTGTCGCTTTTGGCATTAATGGTTGATTCATAAAAAACTATGCCTTTTGTAAATTAGCAAATCGCTTATTAAATTTGCTTACTCTTCCTTTGTCCTGAAGTTTTTGGGTAACCCCTGTCCAAGCAGGATGTGATTTTGGGTCAATATCTAGTTTCATTACGTCACCTTCCTTGCCCCATGTTGACATGGTTTGAAATTCACTTCCGTCTGTCATTTGAACAGTTATGGAGTGTAAATTTGGGTGAACATTTTTTTTCATAATAAGTTCGCTGTTATAGCAAATAAGTCAAAATAAACAAGAAACTATAAAATTGTGAATCACAGAGTTTTTTCATGTTTTGGGTTTAAAATAAAATAAAAAAGGGCCAAAATTAGTAAAAATATAACATCAAAATAGAAATGATAATTTTTTCCAAGGTGTAAAAACAGGAGCCCCGCTAATGGTTGGCCAAAAAATCTTGCCGCAGCTTGAGACGAGTAGGCAGAACCTAACGCCAATCCTTTTAAATGTGGAGGAGATGTTTTGGAAATTAGACTATTGATACAAGGTCCTGTAACCCCGATACCAAAGCAAAGAAGTATAATTGCAACGGGTATTAAGATGATATTTGAAGTGGGTATTATTAAAAAACCTAAAATTAAAGAAATATAGCCACTTCTAATAAGCTGTTTTTCTGTAAAACTTTTTAATAAAATTCTTAACAAACCACCCTGAACAAAAATTTGAGTAAGACCTGCCAGTAACATTACAAAGCCTATTTCTCTAGGCCCCCAAGAAAAAGTTTCTTTACCCCACATAGCAATTGTACCTTCCATTCCTGAAAATGTTAAGTGAATACAAAATATTAAAATAAAAAAAGGAAAAAGCTTTTCGTTAGCAATAGTTTTAAATTGAGATTGAAACTTTTCTAAAGAGTATTTTATTTTGTAATCTTTTTTTTCTTTTAAACTTTCATCTAAAAATAAAAAAACATAAATAAGATTGATTAAATTTATAGAGCAGGCAAACCAAGCCACATTACTTAAAGATTTGAATGTAAAATCAGATCCTGCAATTAATCCTCCAATTAAAGGACCAATTGTAAAACCAAGACCAAAAGCCACTCCAAACATACCCATGCCTTTCGCCCTATTATTATTGTCTGTAATATCTGCAATATAAGCAGTTCCAACCGAGACATTAGTTTTAAATAAACCAGCAATTACTCTTGATAAAAAAATTATAAAAACAGATCCACTAAGAGCTAAAATCATATTAGCTATTAATTCTGCAATACAGTTCATTAGTAGCAAGGGTTTTCTACCAAGCTTATCTGATAAGCCACCCCAGAATGGAGATACAAAAAATTGAAAAAAGGAAAAAGAGCCAAATGCTAATGTGATGATAAAAATATCACCACCGTAATTATGAATAAGAAAGGGAAGGGTTGAAATTAATATTCCACTAAATGCAACAACATCTAAAAATAAAAAAAAAACAAATTTTATCATTTAATAGATGATAAAATTTTTACAGTATCTGAATCAAGTCTTGAATTAGTTGCTAATAGTTGGTTATTATTTAGACTAAATGCCTTTCCTTTAAAATCTGAAATGGTACCGCCAGATTCTTTTACTATGATAATTCCTGCGGCAATATCCCAGTATTTTAAATTTTTATGCCAAAATATTTCAGCTCGACCCGCTGCCACATAGGCCAAATCTAATGCAGCGCTTCCTAACTTTCTTACTTGGTGAAACTGATTTGACATAGCAATGTATTCCTCAAAAAATTGTTGTTTATTATTTTCAGCAAAAGCAGGACCACCTGTTAAAGCAACGGATTCATTGATAATGTTTCTAGAAGAAACCCTTATTCTTGAGTTATTTAAATAAGCACCCCTACCTTTTTCTGCATAAAACATTTCATTTTTGATTGGATCAAAAATTATTCCAGCAATTAATTCTCCACTTTTTTCTAAACCTATAGAAATAGCAAAGTGAGGAATGCCGTGCATAAAATTTGTAGTTCCATCAATCGGATCAATGATCCACGTAAATTCACTTTTTTTTTCTTTAGTTGTTCCTCCTTCTTCGGCTAAAAAATTATATCCAGGTCTAGCTTTTTCTAATTCTTCAATAAGTATTTCTTCTACTTTTTTATCAGTTTTGGTTACAAAGTCTCCAGGACCTTTTTTTGATACTTGTAATTTTTCAATTTCTCCAAAATCCCGAATAATAATTTTTGATGCTTTCAAGCATGCTTTTTCTAAGACATTTATTTCAGGAGATAATAAAGGCATCTAATTTGCCTTTTTTACATATTCACGTGTTACAGAATCAATTACAATTCTGTCACCTTGATTAATAAAAGGAGGAACTTGAATTTTAATATTATTTTGAATTAATGCAGGCTTATAGGAACTAGCTGCTGTTTGTCCCTTTACTACTGCATCAGTTTCCAGAACATCAAATTCTAAATTTTTTGGTAGTGTAACTTTTAAAGGTTTTTCATCGTAAAATTCAATTACGCAATCTAAATTTTCTGTCATAAGATTTTCGTCATCTCCTACCAATTCTTTAGGGATGCTTATTTGTTCGTAATCTTTCATATCCATAAAAAATAAATTTTGATCGTCGCCATATAAAAATTGATAATTTCTTTCATCTAATGAAGCTTTTTCAACCGTTTCATCAGATCTAAATCGTTCATTTAATTTAGTACCTTTTGTAATACTTTTTAATTCTACTTGATTGAACGCTCCACCTTTTCCAGGTTTAACGTGCTGAGCTTTTAAGCACAACCACAAATCTTTTTCGTGCTCTATGATAGTTCCTGGTTTTATTTCGATTGCTGAAATTTTCATATCGCAGGGTAATACACCTTTTTTGGTACGAAATAAATTATTTTAATTGACTCAAAGCTTGAATAGGGTTGTATTTCTTATTTTTCCAAATAAAGCTAGAGCAAGCTATCAAGTTAGCGCCATTTTTTAGCAAAACTTTATAGTTTTGGTCATTAATTCCGCCAATAGCAACGATAGGTTTGTTTATTTTGTTTTTTGCCCAATTCAGTAGTTCAATACTCGCCTTATACTTTACCTTTTTAGTCTTTGTTTTAAAAAAAGATCCAAAAGCTACATAAGATGCTCCAGAAGCAATTGAGTCCAGAGCAAGCTTTTTTGGAATTATGGCAAGTTGCACCTATAATTTTAATATTTTTAAATTTTTTTTTAACTATTTTGATTTTCGCATCCTTTTGACCTAAGTGGCATCCGTTACATTTTAATTCGTCCGCAATATTTGGGAAATCATTAATTATTATTTTAGTTTGGGTACCGACAATTTTTTTTATCTTTTTTATCGCTTGAATTAATTTCAATTTGGAAAGCTTTTTTAGCCGTATCTGAAGATAGGCTATTCTATTTGATTTTAATAATAAGGGTAAATAATCATAAAATGACTTATTTAATGAATTAGGAGTTATTAGATAAATATTTTTTTTTGACAATCTAAGCTGCTATTTCTTTATTTTGATCCCATTTTCCAGTTGCAGCAAGACTATTCATAAGCGCTCTTTGATCAAAAACATCTTGAACAGCTTGTTTGTCTTGAATATTTTCAGCCCATTTTTTCAATGCACTTTGTTGCAATGCTCTTCCATATGAAAAGGTAAAAATAAAATTACTATCATTGATCTTATTTATTTCATTCAAATTTTCTGTAGCCTCTATTTCACTTTGGCCACCAGATAAAAATGCGATTCCAGGAACTTCTTCTGGAACATTATTTTTAAGACATTCCAAAGTTTTTGCAGCTACCATCGTAGTCTCATTTTTTATCCCTGAGCTTGAACCATTTAAAATCATATTTGGTTTCAAGACTATTCCTTCTAATTTAACCTTGGCAATTTTAAGTTGATTAAAACATTCATATAAAACACTAGAGGTAACATCGTAACATTTTTGCATATCGTGATTTCCATCCATCAAAACTTCAGGTTCAACAATTGGAACCATATTTGCCTCTTGTACTAATGCAGCGTATCTTGCAAGAGAGTGAGCATTTGAGACTATTGCTGCGTTAGTAGGAAATTTATTAGATATTTTATAAACAGCACGCCATTTTGTGAAACGAGCTCCAAGTTCGTAATATTCTTTTAGTCTTTCTCTCAAACCATTTAACCCCTCCGTGATTAGCTCTTCCGGAGATCCTGCCAGAGATTTAGTTCCAGCGTCAACTTTAATACCAGGAATAATATTTTGTTTACTTAACAGCTCAGGAATAGTTGTTCCATTACTTGTTTTTTGTCTAAGCGTTTCGTCATATAAAATTACACCACTAATATAGGACGAAGCATTTTTTGATGTGAATAATGTTTCTCTAAAATTTAATCTATTATTTTCTGTAGATGGAACTTTGACAGCATCAAGTCTTTTGGTCATTGTTCCTGTGCTTTCATCAGCCGCTAGAATTCCCTTGCCAGAAGCCAACATTTGCAATGCAATTTGTTCTAAATTCATGGAAATAATCTATATAAATTTAATTTTTAATTTCAAGCACTTTTAATCCAGGAAGAATTTTTCCCTCTAACCATTCTAAAAAAGCACCTCCCGCTGTGGATATATAAGTAAAGTTTTTTTCTTTTTTTGATTTTTTAATTGCAGCAAACGTATCTCCACCCCCAGCTATAGAGATCAATTTTTTTTCTGTAGTAAGTTCAGCTATATTTTGAGAAATTTGGTTAGTGCCTTTTGCAAAACTGTCTTTTTCAAAAAAACCCAGAGGTCCATTCCAAAAAATTGTTTTTGATTGTTTTAATACAGCAATTATATGTTTTACTGTTTCATTTCCAATATCTAATATCATATCGTCTTTTTCAATTGAATTAAGAGTTTTGTTGACACCTTTTTCTTCAAAAGTTTTTGCGGTCACAACATCAATCGGAAGTATTAATTTACAATTATGTTTATCTGCTTCTTCAAGGATAGTTTTAATCGTTAAATTAATATCTTCTTCTATTTTAGATTTCCCTATCTCAAAATTGTTATACTTAAAAAAATTATTAGCCATAGCACCCCCTATAATCATAAAATCAATTCGCGGAAGAAGGTTGTTAATTAAATCTATTTTAGTTGAAATTTTTGAACCTCCTATAATGCAGGTTATAGGCTTTTGAGCACCTGAAACGATTGAGTTGAGGGCAACCAATTCTTCTTGAATAGTTTCTCCTGCATAAGAGTCCACAAATTTTGTAATTCCATGAATAGATGCGTGTTTTCTATGAGAGCATGAAAAAGCCTCGTTGATATATATATCACACAAGTTTGCCAAAATTTTTGCAAATTCAGGATCATTCTTTTCTTCTCTAATATCAAATCGCAAATTTTCTAGCAAAAATAATTTTTTATTGTTTTTTATTTCTTCATCAATATTTTTTTTAAAATCTTTTTCTATGAAAGTAATTTCTTTTTCTAGAATTTGTTCTGCGGCTTTTTTTATTGGCATCAATGAAAAACCATCCTTGCCTTTTACTTGAGGTCTACCAAGATGAGAGCATAAAATTACAATTGCACCTTTATCAATAAAGTTAGTAATAATTTTTTTTACTTTAAATATTTTGGTAGCATCTGTGACACCTTCAGTGTTTCTAGGAACATTAAAATCAACACGTAGTAATATTTTTAAATTATTTAAGTTTTTATTTTTATCTAATCTTCTTAATAATTGCATTTGGTAGAATTATTTTTTTAAAAATAAAGCAAGATCAATCATTCGATTAGAAAAACCCCATTCATTATCGTACCATGAAAAAACAGTAGCAATTTTTTCATCGACTACTTTTGTTAACAGGGTATCTACTATGGATGACCTTGGGTCATGATTAAAATCTGAGGATACAAGCGGTTCTTCGCTTACTCCTAAAATATTTTTAAGGTAAGTTTTGCTAGCTTTTTCAAGGGCTAAGTTAATAGATTTTTCATTTATTTTCTTTTTTGCTGTGAATGAAAGTTGAACCAAAGATACGTTGGGAGTTGGAACTCTAATAGAGATGCCATCAACTTTGTTTTTTAGATTGGGCAAAATTAATCCCAATGAAGTGGCTGCTCCAGTGCTAGTAGGAACCATTGAATTAGGGGCGCTTCGAGCTCTTCTTAAATCTTTGTGAGAATTGTCTAATAGTCTTTGATCCGTGGTGTAGGAGTGAATAGTTGTCATGTAGCCTCTTTCAATGGAAAAGTTTTTGTCCATCACAAAAGCTAGAGGAGCTAGACAGTTAGTTGTACAGGATGCAACAGAAATAATTTTATCTTTTGGAGTAATCTTTTTATGATTAACCCCATATACAATTGTTTTATCTGCATTTTTGCAGGGAGCAGAAACTAATACTCTTTTTGCACCCGCGAGCAAATGTTTACTAGAAAGTTCTTTAGAGTTAAATTTTCCAGTACATTCAAACACAATATCAATTCCAAGTTTTTTCCAAGGTAGATTTTCAGGATCGCTTTCATGAAAGCATAAAATTTTCTGATTTTTTATTTTTATACTGTTTTTATCAAATTGAACTTTTGTATTAAGATTGCCATGGATTGTATCTTTTTCTAATAAAAAAGCGCTTACCCCAGTGTTTGCTCTATTATTGATAGCAACTACTTGAATTGATTTTATATTCTTTTCTACTATTGAACGAAGAACCATTCTGCCAATTCTTCCAAAGCCATTGATTGCTACTTTAATCATTATTTACCAAGAATCTCTTTTGCTTGTTTAATTACATTATTACTCGTTAATTTAAAATGTTCATATACTTTTTTATATGGTCCACTTTTCCCAAAAGTATCAATACCTAATTCTTTTCCTGAATTCCCGGTATATTTTTTCCATCCAAAAGTTGAACCTGCTTCAATAGAAATTTTCGCTTCAGTTTCGTTAAGTATATTATTTTTATAATTATTACTTTGAGCATCGAATAATTCTTGGCATGGCATAGAAATGACTTTGCAGAAAATATTGTGCTTTGACAGTTCGTGAGCTGATTGAATACCTAATTCAACCTCGGACCCGCTTGCAATAATTGTAAGATCTATATTTTTTCCTGTTCGAAGAACTTCATAAGCACCAAGAGCACATTTATTTTCTTGATTAAATTTTGTTCTTACAGGATTTAGATTTTGTCTAGTTAAGGAAAGAATACTTGGTGTTTCTTTTTGTTGAATAGCTAATTCCCAACACTCAATAGTTTCGGTAGAGTCAGCGGGCCTAAATACATTTAAGTTTGGTATAGATCTTAAACCTGCAAGTTGTTCTACTGGCTGGTGCGTTGGCCCATCTTCACCTAGACCTATAGAATCATGTGTCATTACATAAATTACTCTTTGCTTCATTAAAGCAGAGAGTCTAATAGATGGTTTGCAATAATCACTAAAGATTAAAAAGGTTCCCCCATAAGGGATAAGATTTCCGTGGAGAGCAATTCCATTCATAATTGCGCACATTGCATGCTCTCTTACCCCATAATGAATATATGTTCCCGAAAAGTCTCCAGGTTTAATAATTTTTTGGATTTTGGTTTTGGTGTTATTGGATCCTGCCAAATCTGCTGAACCACCAATTAATTCTGGTATTTTTTCTGTTAATAAATTTAAAATATCTTCAGATGATTTTCTGGTTGCTGTTGGCTTAGCATTTTTAATTACCTCTGCTTTTGCAGTAGAAAAAATATTTTTAAATAATTTAGAGGAGTCATCATAAAGTTTTTTTTGATTCTTTATCTTTTTTGTCCAATTTTCTTGTGCTTGCTTTCCTTTGCTTCCTATTTTTCTCCATTCATTTAGAATATTTTTAGGGATTTCAAATGGATTAAAACTCCATTTCAGTTTTTTTCTTACTAAATTAATCTCATCTTCACCAAGAGGACTTCCGTGCGCCGATGATTTTCCTGATTTATTGGGAGATCCGAAACCAATAATGGTTTTGCAAGAAATTACCGTCGGTTTTTTTGCTTTCTGTGTTTTTTTAATAGCATTAAAAATTTGCTTTTCATTATGACCGTTGATTTCAATATAATCGCAACCATAAGACTCAAATCTTTTTTTATAATTATCAGAGACAGTTAAACTTGTCGGGCCATCAATAGAAATAGAATTGTTATCAAAAAACATTACTAAGTTTTTAAGCTTTAAGTGCCCCGCTAAACTGAGAGCTTCATGGCTAATTCCTTCCATCAAGCAACCATCTCCTGCTATTACATAAGTTTTATGATCATAAATATTTTTTCCAAATTTTGCTTTTAAAATTTCTTCAGCCATTGCAAAACCTACTGCATTTGCAACTCCTTGCCCAAGTGGACCTGTAGTTGTCTCGATTCCAGTTCCTTTTTCATATTCTGGATGGCCAGCACATATACTTTCTAGTTGTCTAAAATTTTTTATGTCATCAAGCGAAATACTTTTATAGCCGGTGAGATACAAAAGAGAGTATAGCAACATGGAACCATGACCAGCAGATAAAACGAATCGATCACGGTTAATCCAGTTCGGATCGAGAGGATTAAATTTTAAAAAATATTTGAACAGAACTGTGCACACATCTGCCATTCCCATAGGCATTCCAGGATGCCCAGAATTAGCTTTTTGTACGGCATCTATCGATAAAAAACGAATTGCATTTGCTAAATCTGAGTGAGTAACTTTTTTCATTAAAACCTGTTTAGACTTTGCTTCTCGAAATTAATAATACTTTGTTATATATATAAAAAGATAAATAAATAAATATTAGAACTATGAATAAACTAAAAGAAAAAGAAGAGAACCTTTTTAGTTCATTGTCAAAACTAGATTCAATTACCGATTTAGTCCATAATTCAAAAAAAAAGATTGTAGATCTTGAGCAATTAAAAATAGATCTGGAAAAAGAAAAGTTAGATCTTCGAGTAAAGTTATCCACATTAGAAAGCGAAAATATCAATTTAAAGCAAAATTTGCAGATGCTGCATGATAAAGTGAACCTAGAGGACAACACCTCCTCGAGTTTGAAATCAAAAATAGAGGAAATTGAGCAAGAGAATAAAAAGTTAAAAAATGAAATTTCAGAAATGGAACAAGAACTGGAAATATCAAGGTATAAATTAGCCGAGGCAGAAGAAAATAAAAAAACAGTCATAAAAAAAATAGATGAGCTTAGTCAGGAAACTGATGCAATGATAGATGGACAAGAATGGTAAACGTAAACGTTCGATTTAATGGTAGAGATTATTTGTTGGCTTGTGAAGATGGCCAGGAAAATGAATTAGAAAAACTTACGGATGAATTAAATAAAAAATATGAACAATTAAAAACAGATCTTGGAAATTTAGGTGAAGGAAAATTATTACTAATTACTGCAATTCAGATTGTCGATGAGGTTTATACTTTAAAAGCATCACTTCAAAAATTAAAACAGCATAATAAGATATTGGAGGATAAGTTTAAGGAAATTAAAGATTTATCTATACAGTATAAAGACGATCGCGACAGGGAAGTGAGAAATTTAAATGAAGAGCTTGCAAATTTAAAAGTTATGATTGCACAAAATGAAAATAGTTATTCAGAGGTTTTAACCAAAGTAAGCAATTCTATTAATAACTTTTTGTCCAAAGCTAATTAGCTTTCATGAAGCAAAAACTCAGAAAGCAGTTTTTAAATTTTCGAAAAAAAAAGTATTTTGAGCTTAATAATATTCAGATTAAATCCATTAGCTCTTTTTTATTAAAAGTTATCAGAGAATTCAAAGTTGAAATTGTTGGAGGATACTATCCAATTAATTTTGAAATAAATATTCTTCCGGTCCTAGAAGTTTTAAAAAAAAAATATTCAATAGCACTACCGATAGTTCTGCTAAATAATAAAATGGAGTTTAGATTATGGAATAAGTATGATCCTTTATATGTGAATAAATTTGGAATATTAGAACCATCTAAAAAAAATAAAAAAGTTATTCCACAATTATTTTTAACACCCTTGTTATCATTTGATCATAAATTGAATCGACTGGGTTATGGTCGAGGTTATTATGATAGGTATTTAAGTCAGAATAAAAAATTTTTAACTTTCGGAGTTGCTTTCTCTTTTCAACAAGCTAAAGAAATTCCTATTAATAAAGATGACGTTCCTTTAAAAGGAATAATTACTGAACAAGATAGTTGGATGAGAAAATGAATTTTTTATTTTTAGGAGATATCATGGGAAGAGCCGGAAGAAATATCGTTGTTGACCGACTTCCTGAAATTATAAAACAATATCACATCGATTTTGTAATTGCGAATGGCGAGAATTCTGCTGGTGGTTATGGAATTACAGAAGCTATCTGTACGGATCTTTATGCCGCCGGTGTAGATGTTATTACGTCTGGGAATCATATTTGGGACCAAAAAGAAACAATGGATTTTATTGCTAAAGAAAAAAGATTGTTGAGGCCATGGAATTATGGAGAGGGGACTCCGGGAAGTGGTTTCGAGATTTATGAAAAAAATAATTTAAAAATTGGCGTTATGAATTTGATGGGTAATGTCTACATGAAGAAAAACACAGATTTGGTCTTTCCTTTTATTGAAAACAAAATCAAGAATATTAAATTAAAAAAAGACCTTGATTTTCTTTTTGTAGATATTCATGCTGAAATTACTAGTGAAAAGCAAGCAATGGGTTATTTTTTAGATGGAAAAGCTACTTTGGTTATTGGAACCCATACTCACACGCCCACATCTGATTTCAGAATTTTAGAGAATGGGACTGCATACCAAACTGATGCTGGTATGTGCGGTGATTATAATTCAATAATAGGAATGGATAGTAATGTGGCCTTAAAGCGTTTTTTTACCCAAGAAAGAACAGAGAGATTATCACCTGCTAATGGTCAGGCTACCATTTCAGGGGTTAGAGTTGTTGGAGATATTAATACAGGGCTAGCTAAAGAGATAGAACCTATTATTATTGGCGGTTGTTTAACAAAAAAATTTAATTAACAATAAAATTATATGGCAGGTCATTCGCATTGGGCGGGTATAAAACATAAAAAAGGTAAGGCAGATAAACAGCGCTCTAAATTATTTTCCAAATTAAGTAGAGAAATAACAGTCTCAGCCAAGCTAGGACTCCCAGAAGTTGATTTTAATCCCAGATTAAGATCTGCAGTACAAGCTGCTAGAGAGGCTAACATGCCAAAAGATAATATTTTGCGTGCTATCAAAAAAGCACAAGGCCCAAACGAAGACTCTAACTATGAAAAAAGCCAGTATGAAGGTTTTGGTCCAGGAGGTGTTGCTTTTATTATAGAGGCTTTAACTGATAATAAAAATAGAACGGTGACTAATTTAAGATCCTTGTTTGAAAAAAATGGTTGCTCTTTAGGTGTGGAAGGATCAGTATCTTATCAATTTGATGAGGTTGGACAGATCAAAGTAAAAAAAGAACTAATTTCTGACGAAGATATTTTTTCTCAATCTATAGAAGCAGGAGCTGAGGATTGTATTAGTGGAGATCAGTACCACGAGATTTTTTGTAAAAAAGAAAATTTTAATGATGTTAGAACATCCATTGAATCTAAGATAAAAGATTTAAGTTTTGCAGGAATAATTTGGAAAGCTAAAAATTTAGTACCAATTAATAAGGAGATATTCGAAAAAATAATTGATTTTATTGATTTGCTCGAGGACGATGAAGATGTTCAAAATGTTTATACTAATTTTGATGTTGATGAACAGATTCTAAAGGAGCTGCAGGCGTGATTGTATTTGGAATTGATCCTGGTGTCAGTGGCGCCATTAGTGTTTTTGAGAATAAAAAAATAGTAAGCTTTTTCGATATGCCTACTATGCTCGATGGAAAAAAAAGCAAAAGACAGGTAAACGCCGCTCAGCTAGCTTACGAAATTAAATCTAGGATGACTGATAGAAAGGAAACATCAGTTATTATTGAGCAAGTAAGTGCTATGCCAGGCCAAGGGGTAACAAGTATGTTTAATTTTGGACAATCCTTTGGAGTAATCAAGGGTATTTGCTCAGCTCTAGGTATTGCTATTTATTTTATTAGACCAGTAAAATGGAAAAAACACTTCAACTTAATTGGATCTGAAAAAGATGCTAGCCGTACGAAAGTAATAGAAATGTTTCCAGATTTATCCCCTCAGCTAACTAAAAAAAAAGACTCTAATAAATCTGATGCTATTTTAATTGGTAAATATTTTGTAGATCACTATTCTAACGAAGGTTTTCATGGCTAAGAATTTTAAATTAAATGTTAGAGTTTACTATGAGGATACTGATGCTGGGCGTATTGTTTATTATGCCAATTATTTAAAATATTTAGAGCGTGCTAGAACCGAAATGATTTATTCTTTAGGATTAAAGCATCATATTCTTAATGAAAAATTTGGCTTTCAAATAGTCGTTTCTCACTGCGATGTTTCTTTTAAAAAGCCAGCTTTTTTTGAAGATCACCTAACTATTCAAACAGAATTAATCAAACTATCAGCAGTAAAACTTGTTATGAGCCAAAAAGTATTGAAAGTTGATTGTTGGACAAATAAACAAAAAGAAGAGCTTTTAGTTGATGCTAAAGTAACTTTAGCTTGTGTAAACGAGCAGAGTAAACCTGTAAAAATGCACAATGATTGCTTTAAATTGTTCAAGAGTTGCCTTTAGAGGCGAACCTATATAATTCTTGAAAAGACAAATTAATGACAACATTAAACATTATTAAATATTTATGGATCCAGTAACAACAACAGCAGCAGCAAGTTTAGGAAGTACCGATTTTTCAATTATTACTCTTTTTATGAGAGCAGACATCGTCGTGAAATTAGTAATGATATCATTATTAGCAGCATCTATTTTTTCATGGGCTTTAATATTTGATAAAGTTAAAGTTTTTAAAAAATTATTTAAAGAAACAGAATTGTTTGAAGATCAATTCTGGTCATCTCGATCTGCAAGTGAATTTTATAAAAAAACTGACGGAGGTTCCGAGAATCCTTTGGTCATAGTTTTTAGAGCTGGAATGGAATGTGCGCAAGATCAGAAAAGCAAAGGCCAGTTAGTCGAAAGAACAAAAAGAGTAATGGATGTTGCCATTGATAAAGAGGTAGGAAAGTTTGAAAAAAATTTAACCTTTCTTGCAACAGTTGGTTCTGTTGCACCTTTTGTGGGTTTATTCGGAACAGTTTGGGGAATCATGAATTCTTTTCAGTCTATTGCCATTTCTAGAAATACAAGTCTTGCAATAGTAGCTCCAGGAATTGCAGAAGCATTATTTGCTACTGCATTAGGTCTACTAGCGGCTATACCAGCAGTTGTTGCTTATAATAAGTTCTCGAGCGACTCTAGAAAATATACTCAAAAATTAGAAAATTTTACTCAGAGCTTTTTAACGATCATTTAAATGTCGATACAATTTTCAAAATCTAAATCTCGATCTAGATCTTTGATGAGCGAAATAAACGTCACACCATTCGTTGACGTGATGTTAGTCTTATTAATTGTTTTTATGGTAACAGCTCCTATGTTGACAGTAGGAGTTCCAGTTAATTTACCAAATAGTGATGCCGACTCTTTGCCAGATGATCAAGAGCCATTAACTCTTTCCATTAATTCTAAAGGAGAGGTTTTTATTCAAGACACTAAAGTAGGTTTTAGTGAATTAGTTCCAAAGCTTTTGGCAATTTCAAAAAATAGAACAGATACTAGAATTTATGTTCGAGGAGATAGAAATATTAATTATGGTAGAGTAATGGAAATCATGGGTAAACTATCAGGATCTGGATTTTCGAAAGTAGCCCTTATTTCCGAAACCAAAAGGTAGCACATGTACAAAAGTGTATCGCTGTCAGTCCTTTTTCATATTGTTTTTATAGTTTTGACGGTTGTATCACTTCCTTTTATTAAAAAGGAACCTATTACCGCTCAGCAATTAATTGCGATTGATATTATTCAAATCTCAGAAAAGACCCAACTTCCTTTTGCTCCGAAAGCTCGAGAAATTATTGAAAAAATTCAAAAAGAAAAAGAAAAAAGAGTAGTTACTAAACAGGCGCCTCCTAAAATTACTCCTAAAGAAAAACCAAAAGCAGTTCCTCTTCCTGACCAGTTGAAAGAAAAAGCTAAAGAAGAGAAAAAAAAACAAAATCCAGAAGAAATTAAAGAGCTAGTAAGACAGTCATCTGAGTTTGAAAAAAAAGAGTTATTTGATCCAAATAAAATAGCTGCATTAATTGATAAATCTAAAGAAGAGACAGCTGAAATTAAACAAAAACAAAGTTTAGAGCTAACTCAGAATCAAGATAGTTCAGTTACTCTAAACAAAGGAATTACCCTAAGCCAAGAAGATGCAATTAAAGCACAAATTTATAAATGTTGGAATATTCCTCTAGGCTTACCTTACGATCAAAATTTATTAGTACGAATAAGATTGAAGCTTAAGCAAGATGGTTCAATTTTATTTTCAGAAATATTAGATCATGCTCGCATGAATCAACCAGGCCAAGGTTTTTATAAGGTATTGGCAGAAAGTGCTTTGCGAGCAGTGAAGTTGTGTGATCCATTAAAAATGCCAGCTACAGGTTATGAAAAGTGGAAAGATTTACAACTTAATTTTGATGCAAAAGAGATGTTAAGAGGTTAAATAGAAAATATGAAAAAACTTTATCTTGCTTTTTTTTCTATTCTTTTTTTTACACACACCAGCTTTGCGTTAGTAAAAATTGACATTACCAGAGGTAATCTTGAACCATTGCCGACTGCCATATCTCCTTTTTACATGGATGATCCAGCTAAATTTTCAAGTCAGTTAAAAGGTTTAAAATTAGAAGAAAAAATTCCTGAGTTGATATCGACTAACTTAAGAAGATCAGGTTTGTTTAATGTGATTGATCCAAAATCTTATATTCAGTCCCCTAGTATAGCACATATGAAACCAACATTTCAGGACTGGGCTTTAATTAAAGCACAGATAATGGTTTCTGGAAAATTAGTTATTGATAACAAGAAAAGATTACGAGTAGAGTTTAGATTGTGGGATGTGGTCAATGCAAAGGAGATAGAAGGACTAGCATTATTTGCAACACCAAGTAGCTGGAGAAGGATCGCTCATATTATTTCAGATAAGATTTACGAGAGAATGACAGGAGAACTTGGTTATTTTGACACAAGAATTATTTACGTTGCAGAAACAGGACCTAAAGATCAAAGAGTAAAAAAATTAGCAATCATGGATCAAGATGGTGCAAATAATAAATATTTAACTCTTGGTAATGAATTGGTTCTAACACCAAGATTTAATCCAACTGCACAAATGATTACTTACATGTCTTATTTTAAAAATTTACCAAGGGTATATTTGTTGAATATTGAAACAGGCATACAAGAAGTCGTGGGAGACTTTCCTGGAATGACTTTTGCTCCTAGATTTTCACCTGATGGAAAAAAAATCATCATGAGTTTTGCTAAAGATGGAAATTCTGATATTTATTCTATGGATTTAGCCACTAGGGTCGTAGAGCAGTTAACCTCCCATCCTTCTATTGATACCTCACCTTCGTATTCTGCTGATGGAAATTATATAACATTTAACTCTGATCGAAGTGGATCTCAGCAAATTTATGTCATGAAAAGTAATGGTTCAAATGTAAAGAGAATATCATTTGGAGAAGGATTGTATGGAACGCCAGTTTGGTCTCCGAGAGGAGATTTGATAGCATTCACCAAGATCTATAGAGGTAATTTTTATATTGGAGTTATGAGAAGTGATGGTTCTGGAGAAAGACTGTTAACTCAGAATTATTATCAAGAAGCCCCATCTTGGTCACCTAATGGAAGGGTTCTTATTTTTTATAGAGAAACCAAAGCAGGAAAACAGGGAGTAGGAGCAAGTTCTTCATTATGGTCTATCGATTTAACAGGTTATAATGAGAGAAAAATTAAGACTATTACCGACGCCTCAGACCCTGCATGGTCTGGTTTGTTATCCAAATAATTTTCAAAAAAGCCTAAAATACATGTATAATTTAGTATCTTTATAGTTGCTAATAAAAAGCATATTATGTAGAAACTGCGTATAAGTTTAATTAATATTTCGAGAGGTAAATAATGCTATCAAAAGGTTTAAGGAACGGTATTTTAGTAATTTTATTAGGTGTTTTAATTTCTGCATGTTCAACAACTGCAAAAAAAGTGGCTGCACCAAAAGCAGCACCAGCAGGTGATGTTTACACTGGTACAGACACAGTTAAGTATTTAGCGACAGGAGTTGCAGACAGAGTATTTTTTGCAACAAATAGTTCAAGATTAACTTCAGCTGCAAAAGCTACATTAGATAAGCAAGCTGCTTACATTAAAAGTAGCAAAATTTCTGTAGTGATCGAAGGTCATGCGGATGAACGAGGAACTAGAGAATATAACTTAGCACTTGGAGAAAGAAGAGCTAACGCTGTTAGAGATTATTTGATGAGCAAAGGTATTGCTAAAGCTAGTATTAAGGTAATTAGCTACGGTAAAGAAAGACCAGTAAACACTGAGTCTTCAGCTCTAGCTTGGTCTCAAAACAGAAGATCAGTTACTGTTAAAAGCAAATAATTAATTTTTAAAAATCAAAGACCCTGAGTGATTAATATCTTCAGGGTCTTTTTTTTGCCCAATTTTATTGTAGTAATGTAATTATAGATGAAAATTTTTTTTGTAATTTTGTGTTTTGTCTGTTTAGCATTTGGTGCCAATGCTGATGAACAATTAAACAAAATTCTTCAAGAGCTACAGACATTAAATAAAGATTTAAAGACTTTAGAAAAAGCCGTTTACAGTAAAAGTTTTTCAGCCCAATCAACTTCCGGATCTCAAGGAGTGCCTGCTGCTTTAGAAGGAGCGCTTACCAGACAGTTGGTAAAACTTTCTGAACTTGAAGAGCAAATTCAAAAAATTACAGCAAGTAATGAAGAAACATTATTCAGTTTGCAAAAAATTTCAGATCGTGTTGAAAAAATTCAAAAGGATACAGAATTAAGATTAAGTCAGCTAGAAAATACTCCTACTCAATTAGTGACAAGTAGCAGCAAGCCTAATTCACAAACAAGTTCTGCTCCATCAAAAACTACAAATAATCTAACTTCTTCCTCTAAGACTTCGGCACCTCCAAAGCAATTTCCAGGAACAGGACAAATGAAAGATTTTGGAAAAGTGCTTGATGAAAAACAAACGGCTAGTCTTCCAGCAAATGCAAAACAAGAGATTAGAAGCGTAAGTCCAGCCCCAGTCGTTAAAACTGCTCCAGTTGCAAAAGAAAGAATTTTGCCAAAAGTTGCTCCCAATGAGCAATATAAGTTTGCAACAAATTTTATTAAAATAGGAGATTATGAAAAAGCCGAGTTAGCTTTAAAAGAATTTATTGAAATTAATCCACAACATTCACTTGCAGGAAGTGCACAATATTGGTTTGCGGAAACATATTACATAAGACAATTATATCACGATGCAGCAGCAGCATATTTGGATGGATATCAAAAATATCCAAAAAGTTCTAAAGCTCCACAAAATCTTCTTAAGTTAGGAATCACTCTAGCTGAACTGGGAGAAAAAGAACAAGGATGTAATATGCTAGTAGGAGTTCAAAAACAATATCCAAAAGCTGACAAGTCCATTATTCAGAAAGCTAAATATGAGACTAAAAAATTTAAGTGTCAATCATAGTAGCTTTTTACAAAATAAAATAATTTCTAATATTTATTCGCAGTTTCATCAGACTATAAAAACAATTATCGGAAAAAAAAATTTTGCCATCGCAGTCTCAGGTGGTCCCGATAGTCTTGCACTTGCATATTGCTCTAAAATTTATTCTGAGCAAAACAATAACAAAGCTTATTTTTTAATTATAGATCATGGCATTAGAAAAAATAGCTATACAGAAGCTAAATCAGTTCAAAAAAATTTATTGAAAATTAATTCTATTTCCACAGTTTTAAAGATTAAAAAAAAAATTACTAAAGGAATTCAAAAAAAGGCAAGAGATGAAAGATACAAACTAATGTGTCAATTTTGCAAAGATCATAAAATTTCTTTTTTATTAACAGCACATCATTTAGATGACCAAATTGAAAACTTTTATATTAGACTAAGCAGAGGTAGCGGTTTGTATGGACTTTCATCTATGAAAATCATGGAAAAAAATAATAGCAATATTAATATTATTAGACCTTTTTTGAACACATCCAAAAAAGATCTTATTTTTATTGCTAAAAAGGTATTTAAAAAATTTGTAAATGACCCCTCTAATTCAAATGATGTATTTCTTCGTACTAGAATTAGAAAATTAAAATCCTCTTTGGCAAAAGAGGGATTAGATCAAACTAGAATTTTAAAGACTATTAAAAATTTAAATACAGCAAAAGATGCTATTGATTTTTTCGTTAGACAATCTCATAAAAATTACGTGCATCTAGAAAACAAAAAAGTGACAATCGATAAAAAGTTATTTTTAAGTCAACCTATGGAAATTACTTATAGAGTCATGTCGGACCTAATTAAAAATAAATCTAAAAAAGATTATCCTCCAAGAGCGAAAGGAATTGAAAATTTAATCTCATCTATCAAAGAAAAAAATTTTTCTAGGGTTACATTGGGAGGTTTTATCTTTAGTTTAGCTAAAAATAGAATAATTATGAGCAAAGAGATTAGGAATACGTAAAAAATTGAGAAATTTATTTGTTTTTAGGATATTTTGCTCCTTGTAAGATTAAATTAAATACTTATTTTATATTATATGAATTTAAAGAATTTAAGCATGTGGGCAGTTATAGCTCTTTTAGTCTTGGGGCTTTTTAACTTATTTCAAAATCCCTCTGCCATGTCCCCATCTAAAGATTTGCCTTTTTCAACTTTTATAAGTGAAGTAGAAAAAGGAAATGTTGTTTCGGTTGATATCAAAGGAAACAATATTGAAGGAACTTTTGCCAACGGCTCTAAATTTAGAACCTATTCACCTAACTATCCTAACTTAGTTGAAAAACTTACTTCCAAAGGAGTTTCTTTTTCTGCTGGACCTGTAGAAGATAAGATGCCATCTTTTTTTGGCGTTCTCTTATCTTGGTTCCCGATGTTGTTACTAATTGCGGTATGGATATTTTTCATGCGCCAAATGCAAGGTGGAAAAGGTGGAGCAATGGGATTTGGAAAATCTAAGGCAAAATTATTAACAGAAGCTCATGGCCGGGTTACATTTAAAGATGTAGCTGGAGTAGATGAGGCAAAAGAAGAATTAGAAGAAGTTGTAGAATTTTTAAAAGATCCTAGAAAATTTCAAAAATTAGGCGGCAAAATTCCAAAAGGTGCTTTGTTAATTGGACCTCCAGGAACAGGTAAAACATTAATCGCAAGAGCAGTTGCTGGTGAAGCGAATGTGCCATTCTTTACAATTTCAGGATCAGACTTTGTAGAAATGTTTGTGGGAGTTGGTGCCTCTAGAGTAAGAGACATGTTTGAACAAGGTAAAAAAAATGCTCCTTGCATAATTTTTATAGACGAGATTGATGCAGTTGGAAGAAGTAGAGGTGCAGGCCTTGGTGGTGGAAATGATGAGAGAGAGCAAACATTAAACCAATTACTGGTTGAGATGGATGGATTTGAAACTAATGAAGGCGTTATTTTAATTGCTGCTACGAACAGACCGGATGTATTAGATCCTGCATTACTAAGACCAGGTAGATTTGATAGACAGGTTGTGGTTCCAAACCCAGATATCATTGGAAGAGAAGCTATTTTAAAGGTTCATTTGAAGAAAATAACAACAGGGCCAGATGTAATAGCAAGAACTATTGCAAGAGGAACTCCAGGATTTTCAGGAGCTGATTTGGCTAATATTTGTAATGAAGCAGCTTTATTGGCAGCAAGAAAAAATAAAAGAATTGTAACCATGTCTGATTTAGAAGAGGCAAAAGATAAGGTAATGATGGGTGCAGAAAGAAGATCAATGGTCATGTCGGAAGATGAGAAAAAGTTAACGGCGTATCATGAAGGTGGACATGCTATCGTTGCTTTATATGAAAAAGCATCAGACCCAATTCATAAAGCTACAATTATTCCAAGAGGAAGAGCTCTTGGGATGGTTATGAGATTACCAGAAAGAGACCAGCTTTCTATGACAAGAGAAAAAATGTATGCTGACATTTCTGTTGCAATGGGTGGTAGAATTGCAGAAGAAATTATTTTTGGACATGACAAGGTAACATCAGGGGCATCTTCCGATATTGAAATGGTAACAAAAATGGCAAAAAATATGGTTACCAGATGGGGTATGAGTGAAGTAATGGGACCTATCGCTTACCAAGAAAATGAAGAAGAAGTATTTTTAGGAAGATCTGTAGCTAGAACCCAAAACGTTTCAGAAGAAACTTCAAAAAAAATTGATGCTGAAGTCAGAAAAATTGTTGATGCAGGCTACAACAGAGCTAAAAAAATTCTTACAGAAAAAATTGATGATTTGCATAAAATTTCTAAAGCTCTATTGGAATATGAGACGCTTAATGGAGATGAGATTAGAGATTTGATTTTTAAAAATATCTATCCAAATCGTGGAATTACTAAAAATGATGATAGTTCCGCATCATCTGATAGCGCGCTTGGATCAATTGGTTTGAAGCCAAAACTTCAAAATTAATTTTTTCATGAGGTCTGTTTATATTAGACCTCTAAGTTTTCTTTATGGCAGTGATGCCAGTCATCATATTAAAAAAAAATTAGCCCTACCGATCAATGGCAATGATCAGATTGCATTTGAGAAAATTGAGATAATTAATAAAAATCAAAAAAATAAAAGTATAATTCATGTTTCCAAAATATCTAAAATACAAAAAAATATAAAAAAAAAAGTTATTCAAGATTTACAAAATATTTCCAAAAAGAAAAAAAATATTTTAGGGCTTAATTTAAATCATTCCATTCTTATGGGAGTACTAAACGTAACCCCAGATAGTTTTTCAGATGGTGGAAAATTTAATACTTTCTCGAAAGCTATCATTCGATGCAGAGAAATGTTGCAGCAGGGTGCTCAGATCATTGATGTGGGTGGCGAGTCAACGAGGCCTGGTGCAAAATTAATTAGCGAACAAGAAGAAAATAAAAGAGTTATAAGAATTATAAAAAAAATTAGCAAAATTAAAAAAAATATTGTCTCTATTGATACTCGTAAAGCTTCAGTGATGCAGGCAGCTATTAAAGCTGGAGCAAAAATAATTAATGATATTTCTGCTTTAGATTTTGATCCTAAGGCAGAAGCATTAGCAATTAAATTAAGAAAACCAATCATTCTTAATCATTCTCAAGGAACACCAGATATCATGCAAAATAACCCCAATTATAAAAATGTTCTAATTGAAATCTACGATTATTTTGAAAATAAAATTAAGAAATTAGAAAAAAAAGGCTTTAAAAGAAATAATATTATTTTAGATCCTGGTATCGGTTTTGGAAAAAATGTTAACCATAACCTCACATTAATTAGCAAAATATCTTTTTTTCATTCATTAGGATGTCCCTTAATGTTAGGACCTTCACGTAAAAGTTTTATCGGTAAAATTATGGATAAGAAAGATAGTATTTCAAGATTAGGAGGAACGATATCATCAGTAATAATTGGTGCGAACCAAGGCGTTCAATTTTTTAGGGTTCATGATATAAAAGAAGTGAACGAAGCATTATCAATTAATTCGGCATTGCATACCATTTAAATGAAAAAATATTTTGGCACCGATGGAATAAGGGGCGTTGCAAATCAAGGAAATATTACTGGCGAAAATTTCTATAGGTTTGCACTTGCAGCAGGAAGTTATTTTAAAATTAAAGATAAAAAGCAACACCTTGCGGTTATTGCAAAGGATACAAGGGTTTCAGGTTATATGTTGGAGCCAGCATTAGTATCGGGATTAACTTCTGCTGGAATGGATGTAATTACTTTTGGACCTATACCGACCAATGCGCTTGCCATGCTAACAAGGTCTATGAAAGCAGATATGGGAATTATGATTACCGCCTCACACAATCCTTTTTATGATAACGGATTAAAATTATTTGGGCCAGATGGTTTAAAATTGTCGGATCAGGTTGAAAAAAAAATTGAAAAATTAATTGACCAAAAACAATCCAAATTATTAGTACCAGTTAGTGAACTTGGAAGAGTAAAAAGGTTAGAAGATGGTAATCAAAAATATATAGAAATTTTAAAAAGTAATTTTCCAGCAAGCTTTACTCTCAATGGCATGAAAGTAGTTATAGATTGTGCTCATGGGGCTGGATACAAAGCTGCACCACAAATTTTACAAGAACTCGGTGCTACAGTGATTGCGTTAGGAACAAGTCCTAATGGAACTAATATTAATGATCGATGTGGATCAACTTATCCAGAGGCTATGAGGCAAGCTGTAAAAAAAAATAAAGCTGATTTAGGAATAGCGTTAGATGGTGATGCTGACCGATTAATTGTTTGTGATGAACAAGGAACCATTATTGATGGTGACCAAATTATTGGAATGATCGCTAGTCGCTGGAATAAAAAAAATATTTTACGAGGTGGGGTTGTTGGAACTTTAATGAGTAATTTAGGATTAGAGCAATATTTTAAATCACAAAATATTAAATTTGTGAGAGCTGATGTTGGAGATCGTTATGTGAAAGAAAAAATGCAAAAACTTAAATTTAATTTAGGTGGAGAGCAATCTGGACATGTTATTTTAGGAGATTTTACGACTACAGGTGATGGCTTGTTAGTGGGCCTTGAGATTTTATTTTCTATGCGAAAAGGAATGAAAGCTAGTCAATTATTAAAGGTGTTTAAACCTGTGCCTCAAATTTTAGAAAACAAAGTGGTGACAAATAAAGAAATCATAAAAAGCAAAGCGTGTAAAGTTGCAATTCATAAAGCAAAAAAACTATTGGGAAGCCAAGGCAGGATGCTTGTGAGAAAATCTGGAACAGAGCCTAAAATAAGAATTATGGGAGAATGCCATGATAAAAAACTTCTTACGCAAGCAATTGAAATTGTATCTAAGTCTATCAAGTGAAGCCAAAAACTAAAATATTAATTATTGCAGGTTCTGACTCTTCTGGTGGAGCAGGAATTCAAGCAGATATAAAAACGGTAACTAGTTTAGGAGGCTATGCAATGACAGCCGTTACTGCTATTACTGCACAAAACACAACAGGTGTATCTTCCATTGTCGCCATTCCTCCCAAAGAAATTGCTAAACAGATACTGTTTACTGCAAAAGATATAAAACCAGATGCTATAAAAATCGGCATGCTTCATTCAAAAGAAGTCATTAAAGAAATCATTAGTTCTTTAATAAAAATGAAAATACCAAAAGTAGTTTTGGACCCAGTGATGGTTGCAAAAGGCGGAGCTAAATTAATTAATGACCAAGCTATTGCAATTTTAAGAAATGAATTAATAAAAAAAGTATTTTTAATCACTCCCAATATTCCTGAAGCAGAAGTTTTAATTGGAAGAAAAATAAATAATGTAGATGAAATGATATTAGCCGGTTACACACTTATCCATCTTGGTGCTCAAAATGTTTTGATTAAAGGTGGTCATTTAAAGGATTCGTATGTTCAAGACATATTGGTAAGTAAAAATGAATTACACATATTTAAAAATAAAAAATTAAAAACAAAAAATACACATGGTACAGGATGTACATTATCTTCAGCGATTACTACCTTTCTGGGCTGTGGAAAACCTTTATACAAATCTTGTGAACTTGGAATTAAGTATGTTAATGATGCTATTAGATCTAATCTAAACTATGGAAAGGGTCATGGACCAGTTAATCATTTAACCTCGGTCATGTTAAACAAGAAATTTAAGTAAATGAAAAATATTGTAGTAGTTGGCTCTCAATGGGGAGATGAGGGTAAGGGTAAAATTGTGGATTGGTTATCCGAGCAGGCGGATGTAGTTGTTCGTTTTCAGGGTGGGCACAATGCTGGTCACACATTAGTGATTGATGGAAAAGTATATAAATTAAAATTATTACCTTCAGGAATAGTAAGACCAAATAAAATATCTATTATTGGTAATGGGGTAGTGGTTGATCCATGGGCTTTGCTAGATGAAATTAAACAGATCGAAGCTCAAGGAGTGAGAGTAACAAAAGAAAATCTTATTTTAGCTGAAACTGCTAATTTGATTATGCCCTTCCACCGTGAGATGGATGAAATAAGAGAAGACTTGGCAGGAAAAGGAAAAATTGGAACAACCCGAAGAGGTATAGGACCTGCTTATGAGGACAAAGTGGGTAGAAGATCTATTCGTGTTATGGACTTAAAGTCAGAAAGTAATTTAGCTAACCGATTAGAAGTAGTGTTGTCCCATCATAATGCAATTAGAAAAGGATTGGGAAAAAAAGTATTTAAACAAGATGTATTAATTAAGGATTTGTTAAAAATAGCGCCTGAGATTTTAAAATTTTCTCAACCAGTTTGGAGAAAAATGGATCAGTTTAGAGGGGAAGGTAAAAAAATATTATTTGAAGGAGCGCAAGGTATTTTGTTAGATGTAGATCACGGAACCTATCCTTATGTGACTTCTTCCAACACGGTTGCAGGTGCAGCAGCTACCGGAACTGGTTGTGGACCCAATGTCATTGATTATGTTCTTGGAATAACAAAGGCTTATACGACTAGAGTCGGAGAAGGCCCTTTTCCTACTGAATTAACAGACGAGACAGGAGAATTATTGGGTAAACGAGGAAATGAATTTGGAACGGTAACAGGGCGAAAAAGAAGATGTGGTTGGTTTGATGCAGTTCTAGTTAGACAAACAGTTAAAATGTCTGGAATTAACGGTATCGCATTAACCAAATTAGATGTCTTAGATGCTTGTGATGAAATTAAAATGTGCGTTGAGTATGAATTAGATGGTAAGCGACTAGATTATCTTCCAGCAGCTGCAGAAGATCAAGCTAGAGTGAAGCCTATTTACAAAACATTTAAAGGATGGATGAAGAGTACATTAGGAACTAGAAATTATGAGGAGCTTCCACAACAAGCCAAAGTGTATTTAAGTGAATTAGAAGATTTTATTGGAACTAAAATATCAAGTATATCCACAAGTCCTGAGCGAGACGATACTATTCTAGTGGAGAATCCTTATAAGTTATAAAACTAATTAATTGTAAGCTGTTTTGGCTGTTTAATATTTTCCAGCATCGCTTTTTGTACTTTTTCAAAAGCTCTGTTTTCAATTTGACGAATTCTTTCTCTGCTTATTTTGTATTTTTGACTTAATTCTTCTAACGTTTTTGGTTCATCAATTAGTCTTCGGTCATGGAGGATGTTCTTTTCTCTTTCATCCAGTACATGTAAAGCATTTTTTAATAACGCTTGTCTTTGTTGTAACTCTTGTCTTTGTGAAATCTGAAGCTCTTGATCGGCACTTTCATCTACCACCCAATCTTGCCATTCTGCATCACCCTCTTCATTTCCTACTTGTGCATTAAGAGAATGCTCATGACCAGCTAGACGTTGGTTCATTGATATCACTTCATCTTCTCTTACATCTAATTGATTTGCAATTTCTGTTACATGTTCTGGAAGCATATTACCTTGTTCAGCTGCAAAAATTTGGTTTTTAATTTTCTTTAAATTAAAAAATAATTTTTTTTGTGCACTCGTAGTTCCAATTTTAACTAAGCTCCATGATCGAAGTACATACTCTTGAATGGCAGCTTTGATCCACCACATCGCATAAGTAGCAAGACGAAATCCTTTTTCGGGATCAAACTTTTTAACTGCTTGCATCAAACCAATATTTCCTTCGGACACTAATTCATTTACCGGTAATCCATAGCCTCGATATCCCATCGCGATCTTGGCAACTAAACGAAGATGACTAGTAACTAGCTTATGAGCCGACTCTTTGTCTCCTTTATCTTTCCAATTTTTAGCAAGCACATACTCTTCCGCAGCATCGAGCATAGGAAATTTTCTTATCTTGGATAAATAGGCAGCAAAACTTCCCTCTGGTGTAAGAGTAGGTAAATTTGTTTTGGTTATATCTTCACTCATATCTATTTATTTATGTAATTTTTAAAATGTAAAAAACAAGGTATTAATTTCCAAGCTTTTTTAACATTTTTTTTAAGTTTAACAAAACTTGAGGCAATTCTGTGGTAAAAAATAGTTCTTCCCCAGATGTTGGGTGAATAAAGCCAAGAGACTGCGCATGTAGTGCTTGAAAATTTATATTTTCAATTATCGTTTGCAGTTCTGGATCTATATTTCTTATTTTTCTCATTTTGCTTCCGTACATCTGATCTCCTAAAATAGGATTTTTTTTATGGGATAAGTGAACTCTTATTTGATGCGTTCTGCCAGTTTCTAATTTACATTCAATTAAACTTATATCGGGTATGGTACTTCCTTTGAAGATTTCCAATGTTTTATAATTAGTAATTGCATCTTTGCCACTAGCAACTTCAGCGCTCATTTTTTGTCTATTATATTTACTTCTACCTATAAATGTTTCAATTCGTCCATGAATAGGTTTCATCATGCCCCATACAAATGCAAGATAGGTTCGTTGAATAGAGTGCTCCTCAAATTGTTTTGCAAGAGCGTTGTGAGCTATGTCGTTTTTTGCAACAACTAATAAACCAGAAGTGTCCTTATCAATTCGATGAACAATTCCTGGTCTTAATTCACCATTAATTCCTGATAAGTTACCTTTACAATGATGCAGTAAAGCATTGACCAATGTTCCATCTGGGTTGCCAGCACCAGGATGTACTACCATGCCAATAGGTTTATTAATCACTAATAAATCCTTGTCTTCATAAACAATATCCAAGGGAATTTTTTGCGGCTTAATATCTGTAGCAACTGCCTCTGGAACTTCTAATTCTATCTGATCACCAAACATTACTTTTTTAGCATTATCTTTAATTGCCTTACCGTTTATGAGAAGAGCTCCCTCTTTTACTAATTTTGCAATTTTAGTTCTGCTAAAAGAAGGCAATTCCTCCACAATAAACTGATCTACCCTTTTAGAAGTTTGCTCTTCTGCTACAGTAAAGTTGTATTTTTTATTTGTCATTATCTTGGTATAACATCTTCATGGTCTTGTAGTGAAATGGATATCATTCTTGTCTTCGAAACAAGCGTTTTAGGTTCGAATCCTAACAAGACCACCAAGCAATTTTTATAATTAATTTTATTCTCCAACATTAATTAAACTTCCTTTTACTTTTGCACTTTTAAATGATTGGTAAAAAGTAATAAGAGCAATAATAAGATAAACTGCATTTAACATAAGAGCATGATAAATATTTGAAAAGTTTACTGTTTGATTTATTAAGATAGATCTAGTTTCTTCGAAAATATGAGCAAGCGGCAAAGCAAGGGCTATAGGTTGAAGCCAGCTAGGTAGAATTTCTACAGGGTAATAAATGCATCCAATAGGGGCGATAAAAAATAAACTTGCCCATGCAATGTTTTCAAAAGAAGGTCCGTACCTTACTAATCCTGAGGTAACTAATAATCCTAAGGTAATCCCAAATATATATAGACTTAGTAATAATAAAATTAGAGGATAACCAAGTTGAAGAAGAGAAATTCCAAACAAAGGTATTGCAATTAATACTGCAGGTACCAAACCAATTAAAGTTCGAAGCAATGCAGTACAAGTTAGTGCAATTACAATTTCACCCACTTTAAGAGGTGAGACAAATAGATTAATTAAATTTCTGCTCCAAATTTCTTCTAAAAATAACATATTGTAGCTAATACTGGACCTGAATAAGAAATCATAAAGAATAGCAGCGCTAAGTATAATTCCTGCTGTATTATTAAAATAACTGCTATGCATGGTGAAAAATTTTGACACAAAGCCCCATAAAATAATTTGAACCGTTGGCCAATAAATTAAATCAATGATTCTTGGAACAGAAGCTTTGATTAAATACAAATGCCTAAGCATCAATGATAAAATTCTTTTAATTTTCATTTTGCCTCGCCAATTTGAGAAACACTTCCTCTAAATCTTCTCTTCCATGTTTTTTTATTAAATCATTTGCTGTACCTTCATCAATAATAGAGCCCTCTTTCATCATTAAGACGTAGTCGCTTAACCTAGTCACTTCATCCATATTGTGTGATGCAAGTAACGTTGCCATGGAATTTTTCTTTTTATAATTTTCTAGAAAAGTTCTTATAAAATCACCAGTATCTGGATCTAAACTAGCAGTGGGCTCATCAAGGAGAAGAATTTCAGGGTCATTAATGATTGCTTTGGCTAAAGAGACCCGGTTTCTCTGACCTGATGATAACTCTCCAGTTTTTTTATATAAAATTGGAGCAAGATTTAATTCCTCAATTAACTGTTCTATTTTATTTTTTGAGTTTTGAACTTCGTACATCATTGCGTATACTTTTAAATTTTCAATCACCTTTAATTTTTTGGGAAGTTCCACATAAGGAGAGGCAAAATTCATTTTAGATAAATAATGATGTTCTTTTCCTAAGGTCTGATTGTGTATCGTAATAGTTCCAGAAGTAGGAGTGATAAGTCCCAAGATCATAGCTATGGTAGTAGTTTTTCCACATCCATTCGGACCTAATAAAGCCACGGTTTGATTTTTTTCTATAGAGAATGAAATTTTTTTTACCGCTTCAAAGGCTCCAAATTTTTTTTCTAACTGAATTAGTTCTAATTGTTTCATTGAGCAGCTCTTTGTAATCGATCATTAATTGCTTTTCCAATTCCTGCATTAGGAATACTCGTAACCGATATATTTTTATATCCAGATTCTTTTATTGTTCGCAATAGTGTATAGAGATTACTGGCGGCTTCATTTAACGATCGTTTCTTGCTTAGATAAAAAATATCTTTTGTCGATTTGTGTTTTCCAAATACCAGCAAAGCTCCATGCTCCCTTGGTTTTTTTTGATTAAGATAAACTGGAATACCAGGTGAATAATGTTTTTTAAATTGTCCTGGAGCAATGATCCTTTGTTGATTGCTGTCTATGACTTGTTTTCTCAATACTCTAGCAATCATTTCTTTTGTAATCGCACCCGGTCTTTCAATAGCAACTTTCGATCCAAAAGAAACAACAGTAGATTCAACGCCTATACTAATTTTTTTAGAGTCTAAAATAAGTCGAATTTTATTACCAAATTCTTGTTGAACATCGATTGCTCTCGTTGTGCTTACTTTGTTGCTTTTGTTGGCACTAGGTGCCGCAATAGGAACATTGGAAATTTTTAATACTTGTAAAAATGTTTTATTGTTCGGGATTCGACATGCAATTTGTTTATTTTTGTTCAATACTAATTTGCAAATAGAAGAATTATTTTTAAGAGAAAGTATATATGTGATAGGTCCTGGTGAGAATTTTGATATTAGTTTTTTTACTTCTTCCGGAACAACCGCCTCCTTTTTCATAGCTTTTAGATTAGGAAAATGAACAATCAATGGGTTGCTTTTTGGTCTTTTTTTTAATTTATAAATTTTATGTACAGCGTCGGTTCGGTAAGCATTTCCAGCTAAACCATAAACAGTTTCTGTTGGAATAGCGATGACTTGACCAGATTTAATAAGTTTAGCGGCTTTTATTAAATTTTTTTTATTCGCTGAATAGATATTTGAATAGAATTTCATTGTTAAATATTTATTATGCTTTTGATGAAAAAAAACAATATTCCAGCTGATATAGAAAAACTATCTTTTGAACAAGCTTTAGAGCAATTAGAGCAAATTGTCTCTAAATTAGAGGATGGTAGTGTGCAATTAGAAGAATCGATTAATGAATACACAAGAGGCGTTCAATTAAAAAAACATTGCGAGGCTAAGCTAAAAGAAGCAACTATGAAGGTTGAACAGGTATCTATCGATAAGGACGGCAACATTAGCAAAAAAGATTTCGTAAGGGAGTAGAGCCTATGTCTACACTGGCTACGGATATTAAGTCTGTTGCAGACAAAACAGATCAGTTCTTACAAGAATATTTTCTTAAGCAAAAACAAAACAATGATTTGTATGACGCTATGGCCTATGGATTATTTGCTGGAGGAAAAAAAATAAGATCCTATTTAACAGTATCTGCTTTTGATTTATTTGATTTAAAAGAACAAGATGCCTTAGTTGTTGCAGCCGCAATTGAGTGTGTGCATAGTTATTCTTTAATACATGATGATCTTCCCTCTATGGATAATGACGACTTAAGAAGAGGAAAAGAAAGCACTCATAAAAAATTTGGTGAGTCGACAGCTATCTTAGCTGGAAATTCTTTGTTAACTATTGCATTTGAAATTTTAACAAGCAACCATTTACAAGTTGAAAAATCAATCAAGAGTGATTTAGTGTTTGCACTTTCATCCTGCTCTGGTCATTTAGGAATTGCTGGAGGACAATTTTTTGATTTATCATTTGAAGGAAAACCTCAAACTCAACAAGCAGTGATTGATATGCAAAATAAAAAAACAGGAGAGCTCATGGGATTTTGTGTTGAGTCAGCTGCTATTGTTGGAAACAAAAATAATGACAGGAAAGAGTTAAAAAAAATTGGTTTAGATATTGGATTATTATTTCAAATTGCTGACGATTTATTAGATGAGTATGGTGACCAAAACAAATTAGGCAAACCATCAAAACAAGATAATAAAAAAGGAAAAGCGACTTTATTATCCACACTTGGTTTAGAAGCGACCAATACTCTTGCAAAAGACTTGCTAAACAGAATAAAAACTTCTTTAAAAAAATATGGATCAAAAGCGGATAGGCTGATATCTTCTGCGGAATATATTTTAAAGAGGGATCATTAATGTCAACAACGCCTTTATTAGATCAGGTTCATTATCCTTCCGATCTAAAAAAGTTAAATACAGAACAGCTGCCGCAATTAGCAAAAGAATTAAGAGAAGAGCTGATTGATGCTGTTTCTATTACGGGAGGACATTTAGGCGCCGGTTTGGGTGTGGTAGAGCTTACTATCGCTATTCATTATTTGTTTGATACCCCTAATGATAGGTTAATTTGGGATGTGGGACATCAGGCATATCCTCATAAAATATTAACAGGTAGAAGAAATAAAATTAGAACGTTACGACAGGGTGGCGGATTATCAGGTTTCACTAAACGAGCAGAAAGTCCTTACGATCCATTTGGAACAGCACATAGTTCCACTTCAATTTCTGCAGGATTAGGAATGGCGGTTGCTCGAGATTTGGAAGGAAAGAAAAACAATATTATCAGTGTTATCGGTGATGGCGCCATGAGCGCCGGTATGGCTTATGAAGCCATGAATAATGCTGGAGCGATGGACTCAAGATTAATCGTCATTTTAAATGATAATGAAATGTCAATTGCACCACCAGTTGGTGCCATGAGCTCTTACCTTGCAAAAATTTTATCGGGAAAAAAATATATTGGACTTAGAAATTTACTTAAAAAGTTAATGAGCAAATTGCCCAATAGATTTGGAAAACGATTGGGTCAAGCTGAGGAATATTTAAAAGGTTGGGCCGTAGGAGGAACTTTATTTGAAGAAATGGGTTTTTTCTATGTTGGTTCTGTGGACGGACATGATTTTGATCAATTATTACCTGTTTTAAAAAATGTAAGAAACTCAACTCATGAAGGACCTTTTTTAATTCATGCCATTACTCAAAAAGGAAAAGGATATCAGCCAGCAGAAGAATCGAAGGATAAATATCATGGTGTTAGTAAATTTAATGTAATTACGGGAGAGCAATCTAAGAGCTCATCTAACAAACCCTCCTATACTAATGTGTTTGGAGAAACATTAACCGCTCATGCACAAAGAGATTCTAAAATTGTTGCCATTACTGGTGCTATGCCATCCGGAACAGGAGTTAATATATTTCAAAAGCAGTTTCCCAAAAGAACTTTTGATGTTGGAATTGCGGAGCAGCATGCAGTTACCTTTGCTGCAGGTTTAGCAAGCGAAGGATACAAACCTTATGCGGCTATTTATTCTACTTTCTTACAACGTGCTTATGATCAAGTCGTGCATGATGTTGCGATACAAAAATTACCTGTTCGTTTTGCTATTGATAGAGCGGGATTGGTAGGAGCAGACGGACCTACGCACGCAGGATCGTTTGATATTACTTATCTTGCAACGCTTCCAAATTTTATAGTGATGGCAGCAAGTGATGAGGCGGAATTAGTTAAAATGATAAATACTTCTGTTCATATTAATGACAAACCTTGTGCTTTTCGATATCCGCGAGGTAATGGAATAGGAGTTGAGCTCCCTTCTATTGACGAAACGATAGAAATTGGAAAAGGAAGAATTATTCAAGAAGGTAAACAAGTTTGTATGGTAAGCCTTGGAACCAGATTGGAAGAATGTAAAATTGCGGCAAATAATTTAGAGCATAAAGGTATTACCACGACAATTATCGACGCTCGATTTGCAAAACCACTGGATGAAGAACTTATTATCAAATCTGCTATGCAGCATGATATGATGATTACTATCGAAGAGGGGTCCATTGGCGGATTTGGCTCCCATGTGGCACAATTATTAGCTGAAAAAGGAATTTTTGATAAAGGATTAAAATTTAGATCGTTGATGCTACCTGATATTTTTATTGATCAAGATACACCTGAAAAAATGTACGATGTGGCCGGTCTTAATGCGAAGCAAATTACGCAGAAAATTTTAGATGTCTTTTTTAGTAAAGATAGCATTAAAATTATAAAATAAATAATTTTACCATGACAACTTTTAATGAATTGAGTTTTGATACTATTATTGTGGGCGCTGGTAGTGCCGGTTGTTTATTGGCAAATCGATTAAGCGCTAATCCCCAACATAAAGTATTACTGATTGAGGCGGGTGGCCAAGACGATTGGATTTGGATTAAAATTCCAGTTGGTTATTTGTTTACGATTGCTAACCCAAGAACAGACTGGTGTTTCAAAACAGAACCAGATCCTGGTCTTAATGGACGATCTATTCATTATGCAAGAGGAAGAGTGTTAGGAGGATCATCCTCCATCAACGCCATGATTTACATGCGTGGCCAAGAAAGCGATTACGATCAATGGAGCGAATTAATAGGAGACAGTATTTGGAATTGGAAGCATTCTCTATCTACCTTTAAATCAATAGAGAGTTATTTTGCTGGGGAAAATGAATGGCATGGCAGCAGTGGTGAGATGCGAGTGGAGCAACCACGTGTGCAGTGGCCCGTTCTAGACTCTTGGAGGAAGGCAGCTAAAGAACAGGGTATTCCTAGTATCGAAGAGTTTAACAGGGGAGACAATGAAGGCTGCGCTTATTTCCACATGAATCAAAAAAAAGGAATTAGGTGGTCGATGTCTGATGCTTTTTTAAAGCCAATAAAAAATAGAAGCAATCTGACAATCATGACGAATACACAGGTGTTAAAAGTATTAACCAAAGTCATAAGTAATGAAACAAGAAAACAATCTAAGAATAGAGAGCGAGCTTGGGCGAATGCAAAACTAGAAAGTTATGGACTGGAAGTTATACATAAAGGTGAAAAAAAAATAATTACTGCAAAAGATCAAGTTATTTTAGCTGCAGGAGCGGTAAGCACTCCGCATTTATTACAAGTTTCTGGAATTGGGCCTGCTTCGTTACTAAATAATATTGGAATAGAACCAGTATACGATTTACCTGGAGTTGGAGAAAATTTACAAGATCATTTACAGATTAGAACTGTTTATAAAGTATCAAACTGTAAGACCGTAAATACTTTATATAAAAATATTTTCTCACGAATAATGATGGGATTAGAGTATGCTTTGTTTAGAACAGGGCCTTTAACTATGCCCCCTTCTACTTTAGGAGCTTTCACCAAAAGTGATCCATCGCAAGTAAGTGCAAATTTAGAGTGGCATGTACAACCTTTGTCGCTTCCTAAATTTGGTGATCCATTACATCCTTTTAATGCAATTACTCCTAGTGTTTGTAACATTAGACCAACCTCAAGAGGTTGGATTAGGGCAAAAAGTAACGACCCCTTAGAGTATCCCAAAATTTTATGTAATTATTTATCAACCAAAGAAGATGTGGATGTAGCAGTAGCAGGACTAAAAAAAACTAGAGACATTATGAATAGTCATGCATTAGCACCTTTTCAGCCAGAAGAGATGTTGCCAGGAAAAACTTTGGAAAGTGATAAAGATTTAGAGAATGCAGCTCGAGATTTAGGAACAACTATTTTTCATCCCGTAGGAACATGTGCGATGGGAAAAGTAGACAGTAATGGTAGTGCTGATAATCCGATGACAGTTCTTGACTCTGAATGCAGGGTAAGAGGTATTTCAAAGTTAAGGGTGATTGATGCTTCAGCTATGCCGCATATCACTTCTGGCAATACTAATGCACCGGTTATGATGATTGCTGAGACTATTGCAAAAAAGATGTTGAGATCAAATTAATTGATTAATTATTTTAGTATTATAAAAAAACCTAATGAATATAAAATCATACCTGACTAATCTGAAGCCTTCTTCCACTTTGGTTATTAATGAACAAAGTAAGGAAATGGAAAGACAGGGTAAAGAAGTTATTAAATTCGGTTTTGGCCAATCTCCATTTCCTGTTCCCGGTAATATTACAGAAGAATTGAAAAAACATGCTTTTCAAAAGGATTATTTGCCAGTGAAAGGTTTATTACCCTTGAGAAAAGCCATTCATGCAGATTTGATAAAAAAATCATTACATCATTATAGCGTTGATAATATTTTTGTAGGTCCTGGAACTAAGCAACTAATGTTTCTTTTACAATTAGCTTTTGATGGAGATATTATTTTACCAGCTCCTAGTTGGGTTTCTTACGATCCACAAGCTCTGATTGCTAAAAACAAAGTTCATTGGGTTCAAACCAAAATGGAAAATAATTGGCATGTAACACCTCAAGATATCGAAGAGGTATTAAAAACATGTACCACTAAAAATAAACTTATTATTTTAAATACTCCTAACAATCCATCAGGAACGAATGCACACAATTTACAAGAATTAGCAAAAAAATTTAAAGAACATGAGATTATAGTCTTATCAGATGAAATATATTCTGATCTAACTTTTAAAGGATCTTATCATTCAATAGCTTCCTTTTATCCAGAACGAACTATTATAAGCAATGGGTTAAGCAAATGGTGTGGTGCGGGTGGCTGGAGATTAGGATATTTTGCAATTCCAGATTTATTAAAGGATCTCGATGATAAAATGCAAGTGATTGCAAGTGAGGCTTATAGTTCTGCTTCTGCACCAATTCAGTATGCAGCTGTTGTTGCTTATGATTCTGATCAAAAAGAATTTTTAGATAATTCAAAAAAAATTTTACAAACTATCTCTGATTATTGTTTTAAAAAATTAAACACGAATAGTATTTCTGTAAAAGAACCAGAAGGTGGATTTTATATCATGCCTGACTTTACTGAAATGCTGAAGCATAAATTTAATTCATCATCTACCATGTGTTCTCAATTACTTTTAGATACGGGTGTTGCAGTATTACCTGGTTCTGATTTCGGTTTTCCAGAATCTCAACTATTATTCAGACTTAGCTTTGTTGATTTTGATGGTGCCAAATTTTTACAATACGCAAAAGATAAACCTTCTTTAACAGAACAAGATATTCAGCAATATGCGCCCAAAGTTATAAATGGAATTGAAAAAATTTTAGACTGGGCGGCAAAAATGAGTGCTTGAGATTCAATTTTTCTCTTGTTATAATTTTTCTCAAAATAACTTAAAAAAAAAGGGGGAGACTAATGAGAAAAATAACATCTCTTATAGTTGGAACTTTCAGTATGCTTGCAATCAGTTTACCGTTTACTGTTACAGCAAAATCTGCTGAGTTTTTGACTATAGGTACAGGTGGTGCGACTGGAGTATATTTCCAAGTTGGTAATGCAATTTGTAAAATGGTTGCAAAACTTGAATCATCAGAACACGGAAGAAAAGGAACTAGCAAAGCTTATAGATGTGCTGCTCCTTCTACAGGTGGATCGACATATAATATCGGTCAAATTCAACAAGGTGAATTTCAATTTGGTGTAGCTCAGTCTGACTGGGGTTATCATGCTTACAATGGTACGAAGCCAGATAAAGTAAAACCATTTACTGATCTTAGATCTGTATTTTCAGCCCATCCAGAACCCTTCCAAATTATAGCCAGAAAAGGCTCAGGAATTAAAGATTGGAAATCTTTAAAAGGTAAAAAAGTTAACATCGGAAATCCTGGTTCAGGTCAAAGAGGAACGTTCGAAGTATTGTTAGAAGCTCACAAAGTGAACAAAAGTTACTTTGGATCAACTTCTGAATTAACTTCTTCTGAACAATCTGGAGCATTATGTGACGGTAAGATTGATGCGTTTGGTTACACAGTAGGTGTTCCTAATGCAGGTGTGGCTCAAGCAGCAGATGGCTGTGGAGCATACATTATCGATCTAGAGACACCACAAGTAAAAGCTATGGTGAAAAAAGATCCTTACTATGCATTTGCAACAATTCCAAAAGGAACGTACAAAACTTCAGCTAAAGACGTTACTACCTTTGGTGTGATGGCTTCAGTACTGACTAGTGCAAAAGTTTCTGATGATATGGTGTACAGCATGGTGAAAGCTGTTTTTGATAATTTAGATGATTTCAAAAAACAACATCCTGCTTTTGCAAACCTTGATCCTAAAAAAATGATCAAAGATGGTTTGTCAGCACCGCTTCATCCTGGAGCAATTAAGTATTATAAAGAAAAAGGCTTAATGTAAGCTTTTCTCAAACAATTAAAGGCCCAGTTTTTCTGGGCCTTTTTTTTATGATGATGCAAAATTCTAGCAAAACAGATTTTTTTGAAAAATTCGACGAAGACGGAGAAACGAAACGTATTTTATCTGGTTGGAATTTAAAATTAGTTGCGGGAGTTGCTATTGGATGGACTTTATTTCAATTATGGTACGCAAGTCCTCTACCTTTTCTTCTTAATATAGGACAATTTATTGATGTGCCTGCTCGAGCTATTCATTTAGCTTTTGCTTTAACATTATGTTTTTTATTATATCCATCGAGCAAAGCAAATCGAAATCAGAGTATCCAAGTATTAGATTTTATTTTTGTAATACTAGGACTGATTGCTACTTTATATTTAGTTTTTAGTTATGAGGGGCTAGTACATCGTCAAGGAGTGATGAGTGCTACTACTATTTTTGGAATAGTTATTCCTTATGAATTAATTTTGGGCTCAGTTGGTATTATCTTATTATTAGAAGCGACTAGAAGAGTGATTGGTTGGCCTCTTGTTATTATTGCAGTTGTTTTTATTTTATTTTCTTTTTTTGGTAGATTGTTGCCAGATCTAATTGCCCATCCTGGTTTATCATTGAATAGATTGGTTGGATACCATTGGTTAGGAGGGGAAGCTATTTTTGGTATTCCGATTAGTGTTTCGGTTGGTTTTATTTTTCTATTTGTTTTATTTGGATCTATTTTGGATGCGGCAGGAGGAGGAACTTATTTTTTAAATTTAGCTTTTGCCTCTGTTGGTAGAATGCGAGGAGGTCCAGCCAAAGCAGCTATTTTAGCCTCTGGTTTAACCGGGATGATTTCAGGATCTTCAGTGGCAAATACGGTAACTACAGGAGCTTTTACGATTCCCATCATGAAAAAGACGGGTTTGAGCGCTGTCAAAGCTGGAGCTGTGGAAGTGGCTGCATCAGTAAATGGTCAGCTTATGCCTCCTATTATGGGTGCAGCAGCCTTTGTAATGGCTGAGCTTTTGGGAATTTCATATTTTCAAGTAGTAACCCATGCATTTTTGCCAGCTATTATTTCTTACATTGCCTTGTTTTATATTTCTCACTTGGAGTCTGTTAAATTAGGAATTCAAGGATTGCCGGAAAAAGATATTCCTCCTCTAGGAAAAACTTTTATGCAAGGAGTGCATTATTTAATTCCCATTGTAATTTTAGTTTATCTTTTGCTTATTAAAAATTGGACAGCCTCTTCTGCTATTTTTTATTCTATTCTTTCTTTATTAGCTGTAATTGTGATTCAAAATATTCTTACAGCTAATAAAAACAATTTATCTATTACTGACTCTTTAAAGCTTTCTTACAATCAAATTATCACTGGATTTGAAAAAGGAGCTATTAACATGATCAGTGTAGGGGTTGCGATTGCAACTGCCGGAATTATTGTAGGCGCTGTTTCATCTACGGGGTTAAGCAATAATTTAATTGTGGTAGTAGAGGCGATCGCAGGAAATAATATTATTATATTATTAGGTTTAACAGCTGGACTTTGTATTCTGTTAGGAATGGGTCTTCCCACTACTGCCAATTATTTAGTTGTAGCCGCATTAATGGCAAATGTGGTGGTTGAAGTAGGAAATGCATCTGGTTATATTTTTCCTCTTATTGCGGTTCATTTATATGTTTTTTATTTTGGCTTAATGGCTGATGTAACACCACCTGTGGGACTAGCCTCTTATGCAGCCGCAGCTATATCAAGAGCTGATCCTATTCAAACAGGACTTCAGGCATTTTGGTATAGTTTACGAACCGCCATTCTTCCGGTGATGTTTATATTTAATAATGAACTTTTATTAATTGGAATTGATAATTGGTTTCATGCATTAATAGTCATTGTTACTTCCTTAATTGCTATTTTGGTATTTACCGCAGCTACTCAACAATGGTTTTTAACTAAAATGCGCTGGTATGAAGTGATTGCATTTTTAGTAATTTCTATGTCTTTATTTAGACCAGGTTTTATCTTGGATCAGTTTTATCCAGAATATAATTCACAAACTCTAACTTCAGAAAATATTAGACATGCAACATTTAAGCCAGATGAAGCAGTGCGAATTAAAATTACTAGACAAACTAATTATGGAAAACGATATAAAATGTTTGAGATTAAGGAAAATCAGTTTGATAAAAATTTTCAAATTAATGATTTAGGTATCGAAGTCGTGGAGAAAGAAGGTAAATTGATTATTGACACTCTGAAATGGAATGGGGTTGCTAAAAAAGTTGGCCTATCTACAGGGGACAGCATTGATGAATTTAAAACAACCAATCCCAATAGACCCGATAAAGATATTGTTTATCCATTTGCATTATTATTACTGCTTATTTTTGGCTATTTTAATTACAGAAGATCAAAGTAACCTTAGGTTGTATTTTTGAATCAAAGTGGAATCAAAACGGAATCAAAACGTGAACATCCATTAATTTTCAATAATCCAAATGTGTATAAATTTTGATCGTTTTTAAGAGCTTAATATTCACATACACTCTTTCAGGTTGTATTTTTGAATCAAAGTGGAATCAAAACGGAATCAAAATGTGAACATTGGTTGCTTTAGGAGTCCTTACTTGTGGACAATTACATTGTCTGAACAGCGCTCCAAACTAATCTGATCGCTGCAAAAATTAGGAAGATATTAAGGACAGTTTTAAAATAATATTGTCCTTTTTTAATTAGGAATTGTTTACCTGTCAAGGTCCCAAAAAAACCACTCACGATCATAGCCACTACTAAAGGAGCGTAGGATGCAAAAGAAAAACCAAAAATTCCAAAGACAATGCATTTAATTAAATGTTGAAAAGTCATCATGGCCCCATGAGTTGCTACGTGATTCACAGGAGGAAGTTTCATACTTTTAACTACAGCTACCATGATAAATCCTGAGGCACCAAATAACATAGAGATTAAGGAAACTAAAAATCCAATAGGAAATAATAATTTGCTTTTAATGGTAGGTACTGAGCCAAACACAGACCATAAAATAAAAAAAGCAATTCCAAATTTTAGAAAATTAGTGGGAAGGTTGGTAAATATAAACCCACCAGTGGTAGAGCCAATTAAACAACCAAGTACAAATGGAATAATTGCAGCTTTATTTATTTCTTTATAAGAAAGCGTTGCTCTAAAAAAATTAGATCCAAATTGTATAATCCCATGAATAGGAACTAGATACATAGGAGGAAGTAATGCTGATAAAAAAGCTAACATCATCAAACCTCCACCAATTCCTGCTGCAGCAGATATAAAGGATGTTACCAGGCTTACTGCTATCATTAGCATAGCAGTCATATTGCTTATTTCAGAAGGAAGATAAAAAAAATCCATTATGAAGCCCAAGGGTTTTTTGGTTTATTATTAGAAACTTTTTGGACTGTACCTTTTTTATTAAAAAATAAAATAGCAATTACCCCAAAAATAAAACCACCTATATGAGCACCATAGGCAACACCACCACCTGTAGAAGAAGACAGGGAGGAATTGATAAATTGCAAAACAAACCAAAAACCTAATACATAAAGTGCTGGAATTTTTATTATTTGAGAAAAGAAACCTAATGGAATTAAAACTAGCACTTTGGCTTTAGGATGATTGACGATATAAGCTCCCAAAACTCCACCGATAGCACCAGAAGCGCCAATCATTGGAATGGTTGAACTGGTATTTAAATAGACCTGCGTTAATGCAGCGGCAATTCCTGCTAATAAATAAAAAATAATAAAGCGAATAGGTCCAATTTCATCCTCAATATTATCGGCAAAAATCCACATATAAAGCATATTACCAATCAAGTGCATAAAACCACCATGCATAAACATGGAGCTTAACAAAGTAAGTTCTGAAGGAAGTCCTGCTATTTCATCTGGTAAAGTTGCTTGTCCTGTAAAGACAGCTGGTATTAATCCATAAGAATAAAACAGCCTGCCATTATTGTATGATGAGGATGAAATTTCTAAAATGAAAACGATAACGCAAATTGCAATGATCGAATAAGTAACAATAGGAGTTCTGTAAGTTGGATTGTCGTCTTTAAGTGGTATCAAGGCCTAGCCACATTGAGCACGATTAAGAAGATAATGGTCTAGAAGAACACATGCTAACATAGCTTCACCAATAGGAACGGCACGAATTCCAACACAAGGATCATGTCTTCCATGCACTGAAATGCTAGTATTTTTTCCAGACTTGTCCACCGTCTCTCTCGTATTTAAAATAGAAGAAGTTGGCTTTACCGCAAAAGAACAGATGATATCTTGCCCAGAGGATATTCCACCCAGTATTCCACCTGCATTATTTGTTTTAAAATGGACTTTTCCTTTTTTACTTCTCATTTCATCAGAATTTTTTTCTCCAGTTAACGCAGCCACATCCATACCAGCTCCAATGTTTACAGCTTTCACTGCATTAATACTCATCAAAGCAGAGGCGATATCTGAATCAAGCTTAGAATAAATAGGAGCGCCCAATCCTACCGGAATTCCTCGCGCACGTAATTCAATCATAGCTCCGCAAGAACTTCCTTGTTTACGAATAGATAATAAGTAGTCTTCGTATACAGGAACAATCTCTTTATCTGCAGAAAAGAATGGATTTTTTCTTATTTGTTTTTCATCCCAATTATCAGGATTGCTCATCACAGGTCCGATCTGTGTCACTGCACCCACAACTGCAAATTTTTTTCCTAATAAAATGCTCAAAGCTTTTTTTGCAATAGCACCAGCTGCTACCCGTGATGCCGTTTCTCTAGCAGAGGATCTCCCTCCTCCTCGATAATCACGAATGCCATATTTTTTAAAATAAGTAAAATCAGCATGACCAGGACGAAATTTGTTTTTGATATTTCCATAATCTTTTGATTTCATGTCTTCATTATAAATAATCATTGAAATAGGAGTTCCTGTAGTTTTACCCTCAAAAACACCAGATAATATTTGTACTAAATCTTTTTCTTTTCTTTGAGTTGTGAATTTAGACTGTCCTGGTTTTCGTCTATTTAAATCTCCCTGAATATCCGCTTCTGATAAAGGAATATTAGGAGGACAACCATCGACGACACAACCAATAGCAGGACCATGAGATTCTCCCCACGTAGTGAATCTAAAAACTTTCCCAAATGTATTAAATGACATATTCTTATTATATAAGTTATTTTGACTTAATTATGAATCAAAAAACAAACAAATTAGGACTCGATATAAGCTTTATGGATGAGCAAGATCCGTATGTTGTGTTTCGTGCTTGGATGGAAGAGGCAAAACAATCAGAGCCTAATGATCCTAATGCATTAGCTTTAGCCACTGCTGATTCTAACGGACAACCTGACGTTCGAATGGTTTTGTTAAAAGGATTAAGTGACAAAGGCTTTGTTATTTATACCAACTTAGAAAGCAAAAAGAGCAGGGATTTAATTGCAAACCCTAAAGCATCCATGTGTTTTCATTGGAAAAGTTTGTTAAGACAGGTAAGAATTTCTGGAACCATTTCTCAGGTATCAGACCAAGAAGCGGATGCCTATTATCAATCTAGACCTTATATGAGCAGAATTGGCGCTTGGGCTTCTATTCAGTCTACTCCTATGAATGCAAGAGATGATTTTGAAACAAGAATAGAACAATTTAAACAAACGTATCCAGATGAGAACAATGTTCCCAGACCTCCTTTTTGGTCTGGTTGGTTATTAACTCCCAGTAGTATCGAGTTTTGGAAAGATGTAAGTAATAGATTGCATCAGCGATTGCGCTATAAGAAAAAAAATCAAAACTGGGAAAAAGAAATTTTATACCCGTAAATTTATTTTATTTGTAATTGCTCGTATACATTATGAATAGGGTGAGTACTTTTATTTACTGTTTTAACATTCATAGGCAACCAAGGATATTTGCAACCCCATTTTTGTAACGTTGGAATTAATCCATGTTCCCAATCCAAGTATCCTTGCGCATCTTTTTTATTTCCTAAATGTCGTTTAGGAAAAAAATAAGTAGGATCAGAAAAGTTTTTGTTACAATATTGGTAGGTTAGGTTTTTAGTTGGTTTATCTTGATGCCAAATAGCATGATAACCCATTCTGGTTAGCCAAAGAACTGAAAATACAGCAGAAGTAGGAATATCTGAGTAAATATAAATAGGCGTGGATGTGGAGGCAATAAACTTGTCTGTATTTTGAACTAGAGTAGTTGCATTAACATTTTTCCAGTAGGGTATTTTTTGATTATTGATAATTTCTGATTGAATTACAAAAGCATGGACACCTTTTATATTTTTGATTCTAGTAACGGAGGGTAATTTAAATTTTTGTATAATTGTTTTGGCAAGTTTTTTATCTTGAGCAATGTTAACTTGATGTTTTTGTATATCTGATTTTTGTTGGTACGCTCGCTCCAGACCATGTAATACCCAGTTTTGGGTTCCACCATTCAAGACATATTTTTTTTGTGCAATATTAAAATCAAGCAAAGTTTGGTAAGCAATAATACTTCTAGTTCTACCAGCACAATGAACTATTATAGTTTTCTTTGGACTTGTTTTTTGTAAATACGCAGGAAGCTCACCGCCTGAACAATGTTTAGAATAGGGAAGAGTAAATTTTTCATATTCAATTTTGGGTCTAGCATCAATTTGTAACAACTGAGAGTAAGGTTGCTGATGCATTCGATGTAGTTCCTTGGGAGCAATATTGTTAACTTTGCCAGTTGCTTCAATCCACTCACCAAAAGCCTTGGATAATGTAAATTCACCGGCCCACATAGGTAATTTGGCTTTTTTCCATGCTTGGTAGTCGCCTTTTATATAATGAACATTGGAGTATTTTTTTTTCGTCAGTATTAGATTAGTTTTGAACATAGCTTTTTTGTTTGCTCCTATCATAATAATCAAAGTAGAGCGGTCCGGAACCAGGTCTGCAATCATTAAAGAAAATCGATCCAAAGGACAATTGATGGCACCAAAAGCAAATTCTTGCACATAGGCTTTTCTGGTTCGCACATCTAAAAAAGCAATATTATTTTTTTTATTTTTAAAAATAGCAATTGCTTCTAAATAATTAATAAAAGATATTTTTTGCAATTTCTTAATTAGACGATTTCAATCCAGTACCCATCTGGATCTTTGATAAAGGCGATACTGCGCATAGTACCTTCACTTGGCTTTTTCTGAAAGGTAACTCCTAATTGTTCAAATCGCTCACAGGCTTTTTGGACATCAGGAACTTTAAAGGCAATATGACCAAATCCACGTGGTTCTTTGTTACCATCATGATAGGAAAAATTTGGATCATTTTCCGTTCCCCAATTATGAGTTAATTCTAAAATAGATTTTTGATTTAACACCCATCCTCTTCGCTCCTCATTATCTTTGGGTAAATCCGATACTTCGTTTTCAGCAAAAGTACCTAAAAAATATAAAGAGAATTTTGCATTCGGAAAATCATTTTTTCTTACTAATTTCATTCCCATAATTCTAGTATAAAAATCCAAAGAGATTTTAGGATCTTTGACACGGATCATAGTGTGATTGAAAGTAAAATCTTTAGTATCTGGATTTGGATCCGTATAATTTCCTGGAACGTCTTTTAAATCAGTCATTCGCTTTTGTAATTCGTTGTAAAATTTTAGTCAAACCTTCATTGGTTTTGGAGAAAATATTTGCTTTTTGTAATCGTTTTAACAACTCTTCATTAATTCCTTTTTTAGTTTGAAACTCTTTAACCAAATCCTTAGTTTTCGTTGTTCTCATTAACATAGTATGAGCCAATCCAAACATAATACTCTCTACCATGCGTCTTGCTTTAGTTTGATTTACTTTACGTTTCACTAGCCATGACTCTAGCGTATGGCAAAATTCAAAATACGTTGCCATGGAAGCCGCAATAGTCCACAAATGATTATTTTCTTTTTCATTTTTAGCAATAATGGAACGTCCTAAGTGATTAAAAAAGTTAGTTACTTTTTTGTGATTAGGAAACAAAATTATAGGACCTAATTTATGAGCAATAGTTGGAAGCGGTGCGGCTTTGACTATGGTGGTTGCAGGATAAACTGCTTTTTTTAAATAAGCCATATTAGCCGTTGAAACAAAACTGATGATTGTCTGGTTTTTTTTAAAGGTGACATCTTTTAATATTGTCTTGGCAACTTTAGGAACTACAGCAATAAATACCCAGCTCGATCTATTAATAATGTCTTGATTATTTTTAAGGACTTTGACCTTTTTGAATTGCTTCGATAAAGCACGCGAGTTTTTTATGCTTCGTTCTGAAATAAGAATTTGCTTAACCTTTAGCTTTGATCTAAACAAACCTTGAATAACCGAAGTAGTGATTGTGCCAGTGCCTATAAATCCTATATTCATTATTTGAATTTTTAACGAAAAACAAAAGAATGTCTATTTATAAAATTCCGGGTCCTTTATTAGTTGCTTTGGGTGGATTATTTTTAAGTTCCGGGGGAACTATTTTTCGTTCCTTTGAAATGACAGATCCTTGGACAATTTATTTTTGGAGATCAGTTTTTTTTACTCCTTCGGTTTTTTTGTTTATTGTTTTAACTGCTGAAAAAAAATCAGATTTATTTTTAAAATTTAAAAATTTAGGCTGGGTCGGGCTGCTTTGTGCAATTTTATATGCCACAAGTAGCGGCGCCTTTATGTTTGCGATGAAACACACGACTGTTGCCAATGTGGTATTTATTATTAGCACGCAAACCTTTTTATTAGCAATTAGTGGATATTTTTTTTTAAAAGAAAAAATTAACCTTAGTACTTTTATTGCTATCTTAATGGCAGGGGTAGGTCTTTATATAATGATTGGGACCAAAATATCAGGAGGCACCGCTCTGGGAAATGCTTTTGCATTTGTCATTCCTGTAGGATTTACGATTATAGTTACTCTTATTCGAACATTTAAAACTATTGATATGGTACCAGCGGTCGCAGTTTCGGGTATCTTTGCAGCAGTAGCAGGATTTTTTTTCAGTGGTTCTATTGCTATTTCATTACATGATTTAATTTTAGTTTTTTTCTTTGGAGCTTTGCAATATGCCCCTGGTTTTATTTGTTTAACGTTAGGTTCAAGAACGACTCCTTCTGCTAAAATTGGTATCTTTGCTTTTTCAGAAGCGCTCGCTGCTCCAATTTGGGCATGGATGTTTGTTAATGAAGTTCCCCCATTAGGTGTTTTGATTGGTGGTGCTATTATTTTTTTAGCTATATTGCTTAAAAGTGTAAGAGAATAATATTTAGCCATCTTCTTTGAATTGATGTACAATTTGTCTATGGATAAATTTTTAAAAAATGTCCAACTAGCAGGAGCTGTAATCATATTCTTTGCAACTATTTTTGCCTTTGGAGCAGAAGTGATGACAATGTTGGCTACCCAAACAGTTGCTCTAGCAGATTTGCTGCTATTATTTATTTATTTAGAAGTTTTAGGAATGGTCTCTAGTTATTGGGGATCACAAAGAATACAACTAACTTACCCTTTGTTTATTGCCATTACCGCAATTGCACGACTAATTATTTTACAAAGTAAAGATTTAGATGCTGTCATTTTAATTTATGAGTCAGCTGCAATATTGATTATCTCTATTTCTATTTTAATTTTACGATTACGAAGAAGTAAATTAATTCAAGTAGCTTTAGATAAGAGCGATCTTTAATTTTTCTCGATTGTACGCACAATGTGTACTAAAATTATATTTATAGTTTTTTATGCGTACTACATTTGATTATATTGTTATTGGGGCCGGTTCAGCAGGGGTTCGATTTGCTCGATTGATGGCTAATCAAGGATATAAAGTATGCATTTTAGAAAAGAGCAGAGTAGGCGGAACGTGTGTCATCAGAGGTTGTGTTCCTAAAAAACTTTATGTTTATGCTTCTAATTTTACAGATCAAGTATATGACGCAACTAGTTTTGGCTGGAAGATCAATGGAATTGCCAAACACGACTGGGGAAAATTAGTTGCCAGTAAAAATAAGGAAATTCATAGATTAAATCAAATTTACATTCGAAATTTAACGAAAGCAGGAGCTTTAATTATTGAAGAGGAAGCAAAATTTATTTCTTCCAATGCAGTGCAATTACAAAGGTCCAAAACTATTCTACAAGCAAAAAAAATTATTATTACTACAGGTTCCACCCCCTCCATGCCCAATATTCCAGGCAAAGAACTGGCTATTTCATCTGATCAGTTTTTTGAATTAAAAAAATTACCTAAAAAAATTAGTATCGTGGGCAGTGGTTATATTGCTCTTGAGTTTGCTTTTTTACTTCGAAATTTAAATTACGATGTTAGTCTTATTATTAGAAAAAAAACTATTCTCAATGAATTTGATCCTGATATTGGATCTAGAATATTGGAGTCTGCAAAGAGAAAAAAAATCAAAATTTATGATGAGCGTAGTGTAGTTTCTTTATCTAAAAAAAATAAAAGCATTCAGATCAAAACTACCAAAGGATCTATCGGTTCTAATTTGGTTATTTTTGCAACAGGTAGAGCTCCTTGTATCCAGGGATTAAATTTAGACAAAGCTGGTGTTGTAGTTACCAAAGTTGGCTCTATTAAAGTAAACAAATACTCTCAAACTAGTAATAAAAACATTTTTGCATTAGGTGATGTTACTAACCGAAAAAATCTTACCCCAGTTGCAATCCGAGAGGCTGTTTATTTAGTTAATTATTTAACCAAGCAAACAAAACAAAGTTTAAATTATAATAAAATTGCATCTGCAGTATTTACACAGCCAGAAGTTGGACACATTGGCTATGGAGAACATGAGTTACAACAGAAAAGAATTAAATACCAAGTGTTACAAACTCAATTTAGGCCTATGAAATATTCTTTTTCTAAAAAAGATAACCCAGTGTTCATCAAAGTATTGTACCGTCCTAAAACCGAGGACATACTAGGAATTATTTACATAGGAGAAGCAGCTGCAGAAATCATTCAATCCATTGCTATTGCTTTTAGTAAAAAATTTACCTTAAATGATCTACGTCTTACAGTTCCAGTGCATCCTACATCAGCTGAAGAATTGGTGACTCTTGTTTAAGAACATTAATTATACTTTTTATGAGCAATAAAGCCTTTATCATACTGGGAAATCAATTATTTCCAAAAGAACATTTAAAAGATCATAAAGAGGATCATATTTTTATGGCAGAAGATTTTGGTCTCTGCACTTACGAAAAACATCATAAACAAAAAATTTTACTTTTTTTATCTGCGATGCGTTCTTACGCAGAGGAGCTTAAGAAAGCTAAATTTAATGTTACTTATTATGATGTTTTGCATCCGTTATTTAACAAGTCTTATGAAGAAAAATTACAAACTTTTGTTAAGAAGAATAAGATTACAGAAATTACTAGCTTTGAAATAGAAGATAAGTTTTTTGAAACTAGAATTAAACAATTTTGTACTAAACACAGTATTTTGTATCAAACGCTTAGCTCTCCTATGTTTGTAACTAGTCGAGAAGAGTTTTCTCATTATTTAAAAGATAACAAGAAACCTTTCATGGCAACTTTTTACAAACTACAAAGAGTACGCTTAAATATTTTAATTAAAGATAAAAAACCGATCGGTGGTAAGTGGTCTTTTGACGAGGATAATAGAAAAAAATTAGCACATGGTATCGAGGTTCCCAAACTTCGATCTTTTAAAGCAACGGCACATACAAAAGAATTGATCCCTTTTATTGAAACAAATTTTTCAACTCATCCTGGAACACTTAAAGATTTTAATTACCCTACTACGCGAAAGGATGCGATCCAACTTTTGTTAGATTTTCTTCAACAAAAATTAAATCTATTTGGAGATTATGAAGACTCTATTACGACTAAAACACATACTGTTTTTCATAGCGTACTCAGTCCGATTATGAATCTAGGGCTTCTTACACCTTATGCCATTATTCAAGAAACCTTGGCTTTTGCCAAAACAACAAAAACTCCGCTTAATTCTTTAGAGGGATTTGTGAGACAAATTATTGGTTGGCGAGAGTTTATGCGAGGCATTTACCAACATTATGAAAAAAAATTAATGAATGATAATTTTTTTCATCATAAACGAAAATTAAATAAAAGTTGGTACGATGGAACTACTGGACTTGTGCCTCTGGATCATACCATTCAAACTTGTTTGCAGTATGGATACACTCATCATATCGAACGCTTGATGGTAGTTTCTAATATTATGAATTTATCAGGCGTACATCCGTTAGAAGCCTACCGTTGGTTTATGGAAATGTATGTCGATTCATCTGATTGGGTTATGGCTCCTAATGTGATGGGGATGGGATTATTTAGCGAGGGAGGAATTTTTGCGACTAAACCTTATATTTGTGGATCTGCCTATATTTTAAAAATGAGTGATCATCCTAAGGGAGAATGGTGCGAAGTTATGGATGGATTGTACTGGAGATTTATTGACCGAAATAAAAATTTCTTTTTAAAAAATTATCGCTTGGCGATGATGGTAAAATTATTAGACAAAATGGACCCTATTCGAAAAAAGAGAATTTTTGCTAAAGCCGATCAGTTCATTCAAGAACATACAACTTGATGTTAACGTCTGATCTTAAATAAATAACTAAGTTTAAAAGTAGCTGTCCAAGCAATCAGCATTAGTCCTACTAAAGCCTCAATTCCAGTTGTTATTCTCATATTACCTAACGGGTAGACATCACCAATTCCTAAAGTCGTATAGCAGCTAATAGAATAGTAGAAAAAATCGATAAAGCTATTTTGTACATTTCCACCAAATAGCTTTGAACTTTCATTGCTGTTAAAAGAATAGTCATAAAACAAGGCGAAGATACAAATGTGAATTAAATGAGATAATATTAGAACGCTAAAAAATTTAGTAAAAATTATATAATCAATTTTTTTTATCTTTAAACTTTTTAAATAATACAATGCATAACTGTGAACTAGAATACATATTGCAGTAATCAAAAAAGTAAAAAAAATTATATAGATCATATTATAAGATTTACTTTTTTTAGATATTTTAACAACTTGTAAAATTAACAAGTAATTGTTACTTAATTAACATATTAGTTAATAGTAAGGTGCTTAAATGATTTTTCGACAGTTATTTGATCATGTTTCATCGACCTATACTTATTTAATTGCATCAGATCAGGGCAGAGAGGCCGTTATAATTGATCCGGTGTTAGAAAACGTAAATCGATATATCAAATTATTAGAGGAATTAGACTTAAAACTTGTCAAAGTGATTGATACCCATATTCATGCAGATCATATAAGTGGAATGGCGGAGCTTCGTGATAAAACTAATTGTATCACCGTAATGGGAGATGCCACTCCCGCAGATGTGGTATCTATGACTGTATCTGATAATGAAGATATCAAAGTAGATGGCATTACTTTGAAAGCCTTGCATACACCAGGACATACCTCAGAAAGCTTTAGTTATTTAATGAATGATCGAATTTTTTCAGGGGACACGTTATTAATCAGAGGAAGTGGCAGAACAGATTTTCAAAATGGTAGTCCTTATGACGCCTATGAGTCTATTTTTGGCAGATTATTAAAATTGCCCGAGCATACTTTATTGTATCCTGGTCACGATTATAAAGGCGATACCGTTTCAACCATCGGAGAAGAAAAAAGATTTAACCCAAGATTGCAAGTTAAATCAGCCAAAGAATATGCTGATATTATGAATAATTTAAACCTACCCGATCCTAAGATGATGGATATTGCTGTGCCTGGAAATTTATCCCTTGGAATTAATTATGAACGTCAAAAATTAGCAAATGGTCTAAGGTCAGAACAGTTTCAACGAGCGATGGAGGATCCAGAAACAGTTATTATTGATTTACGGGAAGTATCTGAGATTAATAAAGAAGGAAAAATTATTAACTCAATTCAAGTTTCATTTGATGATATTTCTTCCTACTTACACAAACATAAAGATAAGTTACAAAATAAAAAGACACTTTTATATTGTGCAGTGGGACATCGATCTACTTTAGCGGTACAAATTTCCAATTCATATGGTTATAAACACGTCTATCATTTGATCGGTGGAATTAAACATTGGAAAAAAGAAGGCTTACCATTAGAGAAGGTTAATGTTTGATAAAATAATCATAACATTGTATGAATAAAATATTAGAATAGGAATTTAATGTATTATGTTAGTTAAGTGCGTTGTCTATAAAAATGGTGTTAAACATTCAGAAACTTCCTTAGCAGAGCTTTCGCAATTTTTAAATAAACCAGATCATATTATATGGGCAGGCTTTCATGATGCCACCAAAGAAGAGCTCAATCAAATTCAAGATATTTTTAATTTACATGATGTAGTCATGGAAGAAACTAAGGAAGTAGATCAACGTCCAAGAATTGCTGAGTACAATAATGCAATTTATTTATCTTCTCATTTGTTACATGTACACCAAGGTAAAGTAGATACAGGGGAAATGTCATTACTTAGTAGGTTCCAATTATGTTTTAACTTTTAGAAAAAGAAGCGATCATCAGTTTTTAGGAGTACGAGAGCGATGTGAAAAAGATCCTGAAACTTTAAAATTAGGATCTGGTTATGTTTTTTATTCAATCATTGATGAGATTGTAAATCGATACGTTCCAGTTGTGGATCAAATTGAGGATGAAATAGAATTATTAGAAAATAAAATATTTGAACAAAAAAATTCCAAGACTTTAATTAAAAGATTATATTCCTTAAAAAAAGAAGTTCAGAAACTTCATCATGCAACTTCACCCTTAATTGATGCGATGTCCAAACTTTTTGGAGCTAGAGTTCCAACTGTTTGCCTTAATTTTCAAGAATATTTTAGACACGTGCATAAAAACTTATTGCGTTTAAATAGTATGATTGATTCAATGAGAGATACTATTTCTAGTGCCATTCAGGTTACGCTAGCTATTTCCAATATTGATAAATCAGAAATTACTAAAAAGCTGGCAGCTTGGGCCGCTATTTTTGCTGTTTGTACTACGTTAGCCGGCATTTGGGGCATGAACTTTAAAAACATGCCCGAACTGGAATGGAAATATGGTTATCCCACTCGCCTTTAGGTGTACTATTGTGGTCGCGGTTGTTTATTTATACCGTTTATTTAAGAAAGTCCGAGTGGCTTATAGCTTTAAAAACCTTGACATTTGTTGAATTATTGTTAATATTGAGAATTATTCTCAACAAGCTTGACTTTGAGAATAATTCGCAATAATAACGTTTTCATGACAGAATCAATGCCAATTATCTTAAGCTCTTTCTTTATTCTTATGAGAGAAGGTTTTGAGGCTATGCTAATCGCTATGCTTATCTTTATGTATTTAGATAAAATGAATGCTAAGCACAAAAGACCAGCCGTATTTTGGGGTCTTGCTGCAGGAGTAGTTGCCTCTTTATTTATAGCTCTCGGTTTTAAAACTATTGCAGGTGTTACTCATGCTCACGAAGAATTATTTGAAGGAAGTGTGATGCTGATTGCGTCTGGAATGTTAGGCTATGTTGCTTTCTTTTGTCATAATGCAAAACACCATGTAGAAGGAAAAGTAGATAATGCAATTGCTACAGGTAGTTCATTTATTTTATCTTTAACAGTATTTTTTGCAATCGTTCGAGAAGGTTTCGAGATTGTTTTATTTTATGCAGCATTAATTACATCAGGAATTCAAAGTACACAGCCAGTAATCATTGGAGCAGTTGCAGGTTTGGTTGCTCTTATTGGTTCTTACTACGGTTTAAATAGAATTACTAAAATTATTCCGATTGGAACTTTTTTTAGAGTATCTAGCGTACTACTTTTTGCCATGGCCGTTTACTTTGGTTACGAAGGAGTAGGGGCTTTTGCAGAAGGTTTAGAAGAATTAAAAATTCTGTAAACTTCAAAATAATTATTTAATTACAATCAACAAGGAGAAGCGCACATTATGAGTAAAGCAATGTCAAATGGTTCAGGAAAATGTCCAGTGATGCACGGAAGCATGACACAATCGGATCAATCACCAACTGCTTGGTGGCCCAAATCACTCAACTTAGATATTTTGCATCAGCACGACAGCTAAAACTAATCCACTTCCAGATTTCAATTATAAAAAAGAAGTTAAGAAATTAAATTTCAAAGCGTTAAAAAAAGATTTATTAAAATTAATGGAAGATAGCCAAGATTGGTGGCCTGCAGATTTAGGAACCTACTCTGGTTTATTTGTTAGAATGGCTTGGCACTCTGCTGGAACGTACCGAATTGCAGATGGTCGTGGCGGAAGTGGAACTGGTAATCATAGATTTTCTCCATTAGATTCTTGGCCGGATAATACCAACTTAGATAAAGCGAGAAGATTATTGTGGCCTATTAAAAAAAAATATGGAAATAAATTAAGCTGGGCAGATTTAATGATCTTAGCTGGTAATATGGCTTATGAACATGCTGGATTAAGAACCTATGGATTTTCTTTTGGAAGAGAAGATATCTGGCATCCAGAAAAAGATGTGTACTGGGGTTCGGAGAAAGAATGGTTACAAGATTTACGATACAAAAAGAAAGAAGACCGTACATCACTAGAAAATCCATTGGCTGCAGTGGTGATGGGATTGATTTATGTGAATCCAGAAGGAGTAGGTGGAAAACCAGATCCGTTAAAAACAGCGCACGATGTGAGAGAAACATTTGGCCGAATGGCAATGAATGATGAAGAAACTTGTGCATTAACGGTAGGTGGTCACTCTATTGGAAGAGCACACGGAAATGGTGATGCTTCTAAATTAGGAAGAGAACCAGCAGCTGCTGACATTCATGAGCAAGGTTTAGGCTGGAACCAGAAAAATGGTTTAGGAAAATATCAAGTCACCAGCGGTATCGAAGGTGCTTGGACATCTAATCCGGATAAATGGAACTATGAATATTTAGATCTATTATTAAATTATGAGTGGGAACTGAAAAAAAGTCCAGCAGGAGCTAATCAGTGGGAACCGATTAATTTACCTGAACATAAAAAACCTAGAGATTTAGAAAATCCAAACATTGAGACATAACCCAATCATGACGGATGCGGATATGGCAATGAAAATGGATCCAAGTTACAGAAAAATCACGGAGCGTTTTTATAAAAATCCAAAATACTTAGATGAAGCATTTGGAAAAGCTTGGTTTAAATTAACTCATAGAGATTTAGGTTCTAGAGCGAATTATATTGGACCATGGGTGCCAAAAGAAGAATTAATTTGGCAAGATCCAGTTCCTAGCCAATAAAAAGAAATTTAATGTAGAGAGTGCAAAAAAATTAATTGCGAAAACAAAAATTAGTAGCAAGTGATTTAATTGCAACTGCATGGGATAGCGCAAGAACCTACCGAAGAACAGATAAACGAGGTGGTGCGAATGGTGCACGAATTCGTTTAGCTCCCCAAAATAAATGGGAAGGTAATGAACCAAAAAGATTAAGTAAGGTGCTGAAAGCTTTAGAGGGAGTTGCCAAAAAAGCAAAAGCAAGTATTGCTGATATCATTATCTTAGGAGGAGTGGTTGGATTAGAACAGGCGATTAAAAAAGCTGGCTCTAAAAGCAAAAGTTCCATTTACTGCTGGTAGAGGTGATGCAACCCAAGCACAAACGGATGTAGAGTTCCTTTGCAGTGTTAGAACCAATTCATGATGCATTTAGAAACTATGTAAAAAAAGATTACATGGTTACACCAGAAGAGTTAATGTTAGATAGAGCATCGTTGATGGGACTATCTGCAAAAGAAATGACTTGTTTGATTGGTGGAATGAGAGTGCTAGGAACCAATTTTGGTGGAACCAAGCACGGTGTGTTTACGGATAAAGTAGGAGCACTAACTAATGATTTCTTTGTTCACTTAACTGATATGAAATATAGTTGGAAACCAACTGGAAAAAATTCATATGACATTATTGAGCGTAAATCAGGTAAAGTTAAATTTACTGCATCTAGAGTAGACTTAGTTTTTGGATCCAACTCAGTGCTACGAGCTTATGCAGAAGTGTACGCACAAGATGATAACAAGGAAAAATTTGTAAAAGACTTTGTAGCTGTTTGGACCAAAGTCATGAATGCAGATCTTCCTAAATTACACTAATATTTGAATTATAAGCGCTATTTTTATTAATGAAAATAGCGCTTAACCAACTATGAAAAAATATATTGTACTTATTTTTTCTCTCCTTTTTCTCTCCCTTCCTTCATTTGCAAACACAGAACTTAATAAAATAGCTGATGGTTTTCAATCACCATGGTCCATCACTGTTGTTAAACCTAATTTATATTTAATTACGGAAAAATCGGGAAATTTAGTTTTGTTTAATAGAGAGACGAACAGCAGAAAGAAAATTTCTCATAACTTAAACGTTTTAGAAGATGGTCAAGGTGGTTTATTAGATGTGATGTATCATAAGGATTATGTGTACGTTACTTATGCTGAAAATAGAGGACAAGGAACAACAAGTACTTCAGCTGCAAGAGCTAAATTTAATGAAAGTAAATTAGAATTTACCAATATCTTTCGAGCAGAACCACCGATTGATAGCGGATATCATTTTGGATCAAGAATAGTGATTAAGGATAATTATGTATTTCTTATCAGCAGGCGAAAGAGGAGGAGATAGTATTGCTCAAGATCCAACCAAACATCCAGGCAGTATTATTCGAATTCATTTAGATGGAAGCTATTCCAAAGGATAATCCAAAATTTAAAGGCAAATCTAATTGGCTTCCAGAAATTTATCAAATAGGAATTCGTAATGTGCAAGGTATGGCTTTGTCACCTTATGATGGGGAAGTGTATATGACAAACCATGGAGCAAGAGGTGGAGATTGGTTTGGTAAAGTAAACTATGCAGGCAATTATGGTTGGGATACTTTATATTGGGGAGGCACTAAGTATTCAGGTTTACCAGGAGGACCCAAATGGTTACCTGGATTTGATAAACCCATTACTTATTATGTGCCATCGATTGCAACTTCTGCATGTTTAATTTATCAGGGTAAGGAGTTTCCAGATTGGAATGGTCATGCGTTAATTGCATCTTTGCGCGAACAGTCTTTAAGAAAAATTATATTTAAAGATAATAAACTGATCCAAGAAGATATTATCTTTGAGAAAAAAATAGGAAGAATAAGAGATATTAAATTAGATGAAACAGGAAAAGTTTTATTATTAACGGACCAAGGCTTCCTGTGGTCTTTAAGTAAAAAGAATTAAGTCAGTTCTAAATATCAAATAAGCAAAACAGAATCATTTTTCACAAATTTTGCTAAAATTTTGTTTTAAATGGTAAAATAAATTTTTTTTGAAAAAGAAAAAAAATAAATTCCTATAAAAGTGTACATATCTTCCGCTTTCTCAGCTTTGACCACAAGATATGCTATTGTGCACCTTTTGGTTGAATAGCGGTTACATCTTGATCCCATACGTGGTAAAATTATCAAATAAAATCAATCAAATATTCAACGGAAGGAATACAGTGAAAACACTAAAAGCAATTATTTATCTTAGCGTATTTTTGTTAGGCTCAAGTCTGGCTCAGGCTAAGGAAATTAAGATGGCCAAGGCCAATTGGGATACGGGGTATTTCCAAGCAGAAGTATACAAAATGGCATTAGAGAAATTAGGCTATAAAGTAAAGAAGCCTAAAGCAATTAAGCCTTCGGTCTTTTATGTGGCAGCAGCTCAAGGAGATTTAGACCTATGGGTCAACGGCTGGTTCGGAACTCATGATACTTATCTTGAGGAGACCAAGGGAAAAGTAAAACCTGTTGGTTACGTCATGAAAAAAGGTGGCTTACAGGGTTATTTAATCGACAAAAAAACCGCAGACCGTCTTAATATTAAAAGTGTCTTAGATATTAAAAAACATGCAAAACAATTTGATGCTAATAACGATGGTAAAGCAGATATGGTTGCTTGCCCTCCAGGTTGGGGATGTGAAAAGCAAATCACCAAGCATTTTGCTGAATTAAAATTAGGAGAATTCATTAATCCTATTCAAGCAGAGTACTCAGCTTCGATGGCAGATGCTTTAGCAAGATATAAAAATGGAAAATCTGTTCTGTTTTATACATGGACACCGAATTGGACGGTGGGTGCTTTTCAACTAGGTAAAGATGTAGTTTGGATTGAAGTTCCTTACTCTAAAACAAAAGTAACGGAAGTTGAGAATGCAACGAAGCCTGCAATTAATTTAGGATTTGGTGCGGATGATATTCGTCCAGCAGTGAATGCTGCTTTTTTAGAAAAAAATCCAAAAGTAGCTAAGTTGTTAGAGGTAGCTTCGATCCCTTTATCAGATATTGCAGCTCAAAATATGTTGATGAACAAGGGTGAGAAAAGTGAACGAGAAGTTCGACAGCATGCTAAAGATTGGATCAAGAATAATCAAAAAACCTTTGATAGTTGGATAGCGGCAGCTAAGTAACTATCTTGAGCATTTTTAATCCATCAAACTATGCTTACATTCCTGTTTCGGAATGGGTAGAGAAATATGTGAAAGAGTGGTTGTTTGATCAACGACCACTCTTTAAACAAATCTCGATTCCTATTGATAGTGTTTTAAATAGTTTGGATTATTTTTTTAATTTAGTTCCTCTACCTTTTGTTATTTTATTCTTTGTTATCTCTGCGTATAAAACGAACGGTATCAAGTTTGCTATTTTTACTGCACTTAGTTTAATTTTTATTGATCTTGTCGATGTTTGGGAAGAAACCATGACAACCATGGCTATGATTATTACTGCAGTATTATTTTGTGCTGCAATTGGAATTCCTATTGGTATTCTTGCTTCACGCAGCAATTTATTTGAAAAGATTCTTCGTCCCATTTTAGATGTGATGCAAACCATACCCAGCTTTGTTTATTTAATTCCGGTGGTGATGTTATTTGGAATTGGAATTACCCCTGGTGTCATTGCGATTATTATATTTTCGATTGCTCCTGTTATTCGTTTGACAAATTTAGGATTGCGCCAAGTTGAAAAAAGATTTGTTCAAGCAGCAAAAGCGTTGGGCTGTAAAAATTGGATGATTTTATATAAAATTGAATTACCGCTTGCCCTAAAAACAATTATGGCAGGGGTCAATCAAACCTTGATGTTGTCTTTATCTATGGCAGTGATTGCAGCATTGATTGGGGCAGGAGGTTTGGGTCTTACAGTTTATGTTGGACTGGGTAGATTAGATATTGGCCAGGCTTTTGTAGGTGGTATCGGTATAGTGTTAATTGCAATTATTTTTGACCGAATTTCTCAAAAATTTATTTAGCACGGGCTTTAGCTCTATAATCCCAAGGATATTCAAAAGTCATGGACCACAAACCTAACTTATTTTCTTTGGCATAATTTTCATCTTCTACAAATTTCATTGAATATCTTCGGTAAGCTACCGCATAACCATTTTTAACTAAAAATTTCGATAAACTCTCTTCTCTTACAAAACATTCAGCTACTAATCGTTTATAGCGATCTACTTCTTCTATTTTACAGGTAACGGGAGAGTTGTTTATTTTTTCTATCAATGCATTCTTTGCTAACACTCCGCAAAGAACTTCTTTTCCATCTTTGTTACATAATTGTTTCATTTCAGGAGCGTCAATTCCAGAAAAACGGTATTTTAATTTACCGATATGGATAGTATCGCCATCAATTACTTTTACCTGTTCTGCAGCAAAAGAATTAAAGCAAAGTAATAAAAGAAATGTAGCAATAGAAGCTAAGTGTTTCATTTTATTTATTCATGTGACTGATTTTTTTCTAAAATATCTTTAGGCCAAGTACTTTTCATATAAGCAAGAACAGAAGTTATTTCAGTGTCACTTAAAACATCTCCAAAACCCATCATTTTACCTTGATAGTTTTTAACAAACTTTGCTAAACCGTATTTAATAATTTGATACAATTGTTCATCCGAGTGATGCCAGGCATGTCCTGTACCATTTAAAGGTGGTGCTTTTCTATGGCCATCTTCATCTAGAGATTTCCAATTATCAGCTCCTTGTAAATTTGCACCATGGCAACTAACACAATTATTATTAAATAACTTGTTTTCCTATTTCTCTCTTGGGAAGCTGACCCATGAGCAGAACCTTCATGGTGTGTTGCTAATGCACTATTTATCAGAAAGAAAAAATAGCGCTGACATAAATAAAGATTGTTATACGCATAATATAATTTAATTAATTCAAGTAGATTATAAATATTTAGTAATGTTAATCAATGCAACATCAAAAAATTTAGCAGACGAAATTTTTGATAATATCAAAAATCCATATTTAATGGATTCACTATGATGTTAAATAAGAATATCCTAAGTGTCCTGTTCAGTTTATTTGCTTATGGAATGTTTGTGGTTATGGATTCAATTGCTAAATATTTAACAGATTTTATGAGTATTCAACAAATTGTATGGGGACGATATTTTTTTCATTTTATTATTACAATTATAATTGTTTCCATCTTCAGAATTAAAATTAACTTAAAACAAAATTATAATATTCAAATTTTTAGGTCAGTAATGTTAATAGCGGGCAGCGTTTTTATGTATATAGCTGTGAAAAATGTTGATTTAGTAAATATTTATATCGTCTTTTTTACCTCACCGTTATTTCTAGTTTTATTTTCTGTAGTTTTTCTTAAAGAAAAAATTTCAAATCTTGGTTTAGTTTTGATGGTTCTTAGTTTTTTTTCAATTGTTTATTCGTTAGGAAAACCAAAAGATTTTTTTAGTATTTTTATGATTTTTCCCTTGGCTATGGCTATTTCCTTTGCTCTATATCAATTTTTTACCAAGAAAATATCTAATAATAGAGATCCGTTCGTAGCTGTCTTTTATAGTGGATTGCTAGGATCTGTTTTTTTTTCCATAGTTCTTTATCTAGACAGAAGTATTTTTGTAAATGATTTTTGGATCTATTTATTATTAATGGGATCTATTGGATTTGTATCTCATTTTTTACTTGTATTAGCCATTCAGTATTCGGATGTTTCTTTTGTCTCTCATTTTCAATATTCCCAGCTTGTTTGGGCTAGCCTGATTAATATTCTAATTTTTAATATAGATTTAAGTTATCAAAAAATTATTGGAATCATTTTAATAATATTATTTGGAATTTTATTTGTAAGAACAGAACTAAAAAATTAATTTATTATTCTTATTTTCTTAAGAATTGAATTTAATTTTTTCTTATCGTTTTGCCCAAGAACAATTGTTGACTTCATAGTATCAAATGAAATTTTTTTCATTTTTTGTAAACAATATTTTAATCGAGCGGTAGCAAAGCTTGCAGGATAAGTTCCATAAATTGCATTTGCTAATAAATTAATTTTCTTGCTGATTTTTTGGGCTTCTTTAAATTTCTTTTTATGGATTAGTGATATCATCTCTCCAATTTCATCGGGCATAATGATAGCAAGACTTACCAAACTTCCATCACTACCGTGTTTAAAGCAAGGATATAAATGTTCATCACCTGATGCCATTACTAAAAATTTACTTTTATATTTTTTGAATAATTTATAATTTTGAATATAAGCATTGGTATTCCAACTTCCTTCTTTGACACCTATAATTCTTTTCAAAGATAGAAGTTTTTTATTTAGACTTGCCTCATAATTCATAGCTCCTGAATTAATAGTAGATTGATATGTAAAAATTGGAATTGAAATATAATCATGAATTAATTTATGATGATTAAATATTTGATCTTGTGATCTAGAAAAAGACCATGAAAAAGGAGGGAAAATAAGAATGGCATCAGCTCCTTGCTTTTCCATTTTTTTTGCCATGACTCTGGCTACATAAGGATCTTCACAATTAACCCCTGATACAATTAACTGATTTTTACCAATTATTTTTTTAGCAATGCTTAAAACAAGCAATTGTTCGGTTTCTGAAAGTGTAAAATTTTCCCCTGCATGACCATTTACTAGTAACCCTTTGATATATTTTTGTTTTACAATATCTGCTAAATGTTTTTTTAATTCAGGAATATTAATTCTTTTGTTTTTTTTCAGGGGAACAATATTAGCGGCGTAAAGACCTTTGAATGAATTAGTCATAATTTTTTATTAATCTTGAGATGTTAAATAATTCTAAGTTTGTTCTTTTTTCTAAAATATAATTAGCCAATATCTTACCCATATAAGGTCCACTGGTATATCCTGAGTGAACAGAGCCAATGACATAAGCACCCTCATTATTAGGCAGGGGTCCTATTATGGGCATAGCGTCATCTGTTTCAGCCTCTAAACCAAGCCAAACTCTTGAAATCCTCGTGTTTTTTAATTCTGGAGTTGCTGAGCAAGCTAGTCTTATATTACCAATTAAATTTTCCGGTTTTGTGGCAGTAAATTTGTCTTCAATTCTTCCAATTCCAGGCCAGCCTCCACCAATTAGAACGGTACCATTACTAAATTGTTTTAAAGAAAGTTTTCCATTAGCAATAGTAATAACACTATTTAAAAAGTTGTTCATACGTTCAGTGACAATAAGTTGTTGTGCAAGACATTTTAGATTGATGTTTATATTTAGCATTTTAAGAACTTGTCCTAGCCAAACTCCAGCAGCTAAAACAATTTCTTTTGAATAAAACGTTGTATGATTACCTTCATTTTTAATTTTAATTTCATAATTATTATTTTTATTAATATTTATTACTTCTGAATTTTCTAAAATATCAATTCCCTCTTTTTCTAAAGCCTCTTTGTATCCATAGCCTGTTTGATTGGCATAGGCATAACCATCAATTTCAGAAAAGGCTGCACATTTTATTTTTGATGAAATAGCAGGCTCTATTTTTGTAGCTTCACTATTACTTAGAATTTTTATATTTGCTCCATGCTGATTCCTAATTTCAGATCTTTCAATTAGTAATTTTTCTTCTTCATTAGTAAAAGCTAAACATAAACCTGGCTGGTGTTTAATTTCAATATTTTTTGACAACCAATCTTTAGTAGTCATCCACATCTCCCAACCTTTTAAAGCATAGGGAACTAAATTGGCTCTAGTCATGTGAATAGTCAAAGTTCCTGCATTTGAGCCTGAAGCAGATCTAAAAATTTGTGATTTATCAATAAGCAAAACTTTTTTTCCAGCTCGTGCAAGAAATAATGCAACCGTTGATCCCATGATGCCAGCTCCTACAATAATGGTATCGTACATTTGCTTCATAAAGGAGCGCTTTCTATTTTTGTAATTTGATCATATTCAAAATTACCAACAGCAACATCAAATGGAATGGGCCGTACTGGAGCTCTACCTGTCCAATAACCCATTTTTTCTATTTTTTGTTGCAAAGATTCAGACATGACTATGCTTGCAGCGTAATTGCAGGTTCTCCCTTGACAGGGTCCCATTCCACATCTTGTCCAGGTCTTTAATTGATTTAAATCTTTTGCCCCATGCTTAACAGCATTTTCTATTTCAATTTTAGTAATATCTTCACAACGGCAAATAATAGTTTTGTCATTTATTTGATTAATTAGTTGATTAGGTGGAAAGCTAATAGAGGCAATTGCTTTACCAAAAATTTGGTATTTGTTTAGTTTTTGTGAAACTATTTTAGTTCTATTGGTAAAATTCTCTTCATTTAGCAATCCTAATTTATTTAGTATTGATAAAGCAGCAATAGTTCCTTTTTCATATGCTGGCATAGCTCCAAGCACACCAGAAGCATCTCCAATTTGATAAAAATTTTCTACCGATGTTTCATAAAAAGAATTTACAACCGGTATCCATCCACCTTTAGTTTGATCAAACATATGCTTAGCGTTTACTAATCTTGAAAAATCAGTTGATGGTATTAAGCCATGACCAACGCATAGAGTATCACAATTTAACGTAATTGCCTGTTCACTTTTTAGATTATCAATTTTTTTAATTTCAATATTCATGCCCGTATCAATTGGGCTAGCTTTAGTTACAGTGTAATTTGAGTAAATAGGAATTTTAGAGAATAATATTTTTACAATCCATTTAATACCATTTGTAAATAATTTAAAATTAGAGAGTAAATAGAAAAAGTTTTTAAACCATTTCCATTTAGAGTTTGTATCAATGATAGCTTCTATTTTACCTCCTAACTTTAATGTATAGTAAGCCACAACTAGTAATAGTGGACCACAACCAGCAATAATAATTTTTTTGCCTGGTAAACTCTGTTGCGATTTTAAAATTATAGTTGATGCAGCCAAGCCAATAATTCCTGGATTAGTCCAACCATCAAAAGGAACTATTCTTTCGGTGGTCCCTGTTGCAATAATTATTTTTTTAGCAAACCATACTAAAGTTTCATTTTCATTAAATGCATCGATTCTAAATTGTTCAGAAATTTGCCAAACAGTATGATTAGGTTTGTAATCAATATTAGAATTTTTAATTTGCTTTTCAAATTGTTGCTGTATTCTTATTTCTTCAATACTTTCATCAGGCTTAAATTCAGAAGGAGAGGCTCTGTAGATCTGTCCACCAACTCTCTCATTATTATCAATGAGTAAAATTTTAAGATTATGATTAGATAACTCTAAAGCAGCTGCTATACCACTGGGCCCTGATCCAATTATTGCAACATCATAAAATTGTGAAGTCATATTTAAATATTAATTCTTATTTGTTCTTTAATTTTTGTTTGACAGGATAGTTTCTTTTTCCCATCAATAGTTACTAAGCATTCTTGACAAGATCCCATCATGCAAAAAAAACCTCGATCTAATTTCAATTTTGGAGAAGTTTTCAGGGTCTTGAAATTATTTTGATATAATGCCAAAGCTACACTTGAACCTTCTTTGGCATAAAATTTTTGATCATTAATATAAAACTCAACTATTCTACTACTAGTTGTTTTTATGTTGTTGTTCACGAACATTTATGAAGACTAAATAATATTTTTTTTTAATTTTAATTATTTCAATAAGATAATATATTTAAATTCAATAAAAACAAATTAACGGGGAATAATAATGTTAAAAAAAATATTAGTACCATTTCTATTTTTGGTTTTATCTATTGCTGGAGCTGAAGCTCGTTCATTAGATGAGATTTTAAAATCAGGAGTGTTAAAAATGGGGGTTAATCCAGGATTGCCACCATTAGCAAAATATGATGATAAAAATAATTTAGTAGGCTTTGATCCAGATATCGGAGCTAAATTAGCTGAAATGTTAGGCGTTAAATTGGAGCTAGTAAAAGTTGGTTCTCCAGATAGAATTCCTTTTGTTTCAACTGGTAAAATTGACATTGTTATGGGAGCAATGACAAGAAACGTGGCTAGACAGAAAATTATTGATTACACGCTTCCAGTTCATACAGAAGTATTTGGTGCGTTAACAACTAGCAAAAAACCATTCAAGGCTGTTACCGATATGAACAAGTCTGATGTTAAGTTAGCTCAGGTTAGAGGAACTATGCCTGCAGATTGGGCAAAAAAGAATTTGCCTAACGCTAAAATAACATTGTTTGATAACTATCCTGATGCAATGAGAGCAATTGCACAAGGAAGAGCAGATGCCATTGTGGATGTGGTTGATTTTTTAGGCGAGCACATGAATAAAAACAAAAATGTAAAATGGCAAGTGGTGAGCAAAGCTATTGATACATGGTACTGCGGTATTGGTATTCAAAAAGGAAACTCCTCTTTGCAACAATGGTTAAATGTAGCAATTTATACAATGCATAAAGATGGCTTTGTTGATGCTACATGGAAAAAATGGTTTGGCATTGGACAAGTTCATAGTGTTCAAGCGACACCATACTTCTAATTAATTACTTTAAATAAAATAATATCCTCCTGATGATAAATCAGGGGGATATTTCTTATGGGATATACATTAATATACAGCCAAGTTTATGAGTACATACCTTATCTTATAAAAGGTTCTCTCATAAGTTTTGCTTTAGCCATACTATCCTTTTTTGGCGGAATGTTTTTTGGTTTAGTTTTTGCTGCCATAAGAACTTTTGGTCCAAATTATTTAAATAAAATAGTAATTGGATATGTAACTTTTTTTACTAATACACCTCAGCTAGTACAGATTTATTTTTTATTTTTTGCCTTACCTGAATTTGGAATTTTGTTATCTCCTTTTTTAGCAGTTTTGATAGGAATGACACTCAATGCTGCAGCTTATTTAACAGAAATTCAAAGAGCAGGTTTTTTATCTATTAAATCTGAAGAATTAGATGCTGCCAAAACTATGAATTTTACTATTAGTCAACAAGTTAGATTAATTATCTTGCCACATATTATTAAAACAATATTTCCGGCGCTTTCTAATCATTACATTATTATGACCTTAGGAACTTCTATGGCAGCTATTTTTGGAGTAGAGGAGTTAATGGGTAGAGCTTTTAATATTAATTCTTTGACATTTAGAAGTGTAGAAATTTTTTCAATAACTGCTTTGATTTATATAGTCATAACTATTTTAGCAACCATGTGTCTGGCAATTATTGGCAGATATTTCTTTAAAGCAAAAATGAGAATTATTTAATTATGGAAAGAATAATAGAGGAAATACCTAGCTTTTTTACTTATTGGAATATTTTATTTTTATTAAAAGCGATGTTGGTTACTTTTCTTTTGACAGCAATTGGCTGCCTATTTGGTTTTTCATTTGGAATTTTGTTAGCTGTTCTTCGAAAGACACAATCTACCATTCTTCTTCCCATACGTTTTTTAATTATTTTTTATATCGAAGTTTTTAGAAGAATTCCTTTTCTAGTGTCTTTGTTATTAATTTTTTATATTTTTCAAATTTTAAAAATTTCTGACTCTCTATTTTTTATAGCTGTAGTTACAGTTTGCCTTATAGGCACTGCTTTTATTTCTGAAATAGTCAGAAGTGGAATTGAGTCAATTAATATTGCTCAATGGGATGCGGCAAGAGCAATGAATTTTTCTTATCTACAAATATTAAGAGAAATTATTTTCCCACAAGCCTGGAAAGTTATTTTACCTCCAGCTTTTGGTTTTTTTATTATGTTTATTAAAGATACAGCTTTAGCCTCGCAAATTGGAGTAATGGAGTTAACATTTGCTGGTAAAATTTTAAATAATAAAGGATTTTCGCCAGTTTTGGTATTTGGATCAGTTCTTATTTTATATTTTATCTTATCTTATCCTTTAGATATTTTAGGAAAAAAATTGGAGAAAAAAATTGCAACAAATAAAAATTAATTCAATCTCGGCGTACTATGAAAAGCTAAAGGTATTAGATCAACTTACTTTAGATTTGAATAAAGGAGAAATAGTAAGTTTAATTGGACCTTCAGGCTCAGGCAAAAGTACATTATTAAAACTATTAGTTGGACTAGTAAAACCCATAGAGGGGTCGGTCTTTCTTGATGGTAAAGAAATTAATTATAATAATAAAGAGAATTTAACACTTGTTAGAAGTAAAATTGCAATTGTATTTCAGCAGTACAACTTATTTCAAAATATGAATGTTTTAAAAAATATTTGTATTGCCCCAACTAAAATACAAAATAGAGACAAACATGAGGTAGAAGAAAATGCCGTTAAGTTATTAAAAAAAGTGGGATTAGAAGATAAGATGAAAGCTTATCCTGAAGAACTTTCTGGCGGCCAGCAACAAAGAGTGGCAATAGCAAGGGCTTTAAATTTAAATCCTCAGATATTATTGTTAGATGAAATTACGTCCGCACTTGACCCAGAGCTTGTGAAAGAAGTGCTGGATACCATTCGTCTTCTAGCCTCAGAAGGAATGACAATGTTTGTTGTTTCTCATGAAATGAATTTTGTAAGAGATTTATCAGATAGAGTTGCTTTTTTAGACAAAGGAAAAGTCATCGAAGTAAATAGTCCGCGGGAACTATTTAACAATCCAAGTAATGAAAGAACCAAGGAGTTTATGAGTAAAATTAGTAAGCAAGATTAAGTAAATGTTTTATTAGTTTTAAAAAAAGGTTAAAAAAGATAATAATAATTTTTTAAGTTAAACTATATGAATTTTCAAAGCGATATTTCTAAACTATTAGCACAATTAGTTTCTATCAATACTTGTTATCCACCAGGATCTTCAGATAAATTTTGTAGTTTTGTAAAATCTTATCTCAAAGACTCTAAATTATATACAAAAGTTGTAGGAAGAAATTCTGCAAAAGCAAATTTAGTAGCGCAGAACTTTGTAGGTAATAAGAAATCTTTAGTTTTTAATTCTCATATTGATACAATTAGTCCACCATTAGCAGATTGGAACACACCACCTTATAAATTAACTAAAAAAGGAAAGTATTTATATGGATTAGGTTCTGTGAATTGTAAAGGAAGTGCTGCTGTTCAATTGTATTTAGCCAAGAATTTAAAAAAACTATTTCCTAATTTAAAAGAAAATGTCGCATTCACTTTTGTGACCGATGAAGAAAATCTAGGAAAAGATGGCTCTTATTTTTTAAGAGAAAAAAAAATAATCAATCCTCATACCTTGGTTTTAGGAGCTCCGACAAATAATAATTTTATTGTGGAAGAAAGAGGTGTTTTTTGGGCGAGTGTATATATTAATGGCAAAACAGCTCATGCTGGTGAGCCACATAAAGGTGTTAATGCAATTGAAAAAATAAATAATATTATTATGAAATTGCAGCTGCAGTACAAGAAAGTTATTAAAAAAAATGATTTTAAAAATCAAAAGTCTACAATCAATATTGGTTTAATTAAAGGTGGACAAAATGTTAACGTCGTTCCTTCTTCTGCTTATTTTCAAATTGATAGAAGAATAACTCAAAAAGAAACAGTTCAACAATCTTTTAATGAATTAAAAAGATTTATTCAATCAATTGAACCAAAAGCTAGAGTTGTATTAGATACTGGAACTAACGGTTTTTCTTCTAATAAAAATAATTCTTATTTAAAGAGTCTTTTTAGCTCTTACCAGCTAGTTTATCAAAAAAATCCAAAATTCTTATCCTGCATTGGAGTTTCGGATGGAAGATACTTTTCTGATGATAATATCAATATCATTAATATTGGCCCAGGCGATGGAGATGAAGGTCACCGTGCAAATGAAAAAATGTTGATTGCCGATTTATCTAACTATTATAAAATTTTATATAACTTTTTAGCAAATCTTCAGAATAAATAAATATTGTTATACGCATAATATAATTTAATTGATCAAGGAGATTATAAAGATTTAATAATGTTAATCAATGCAACATCAAAAAACAATGATTGAGTAGTATTTTATCATTTTGTGTTATTTCTATATAAAGAGATAGATGAAAATTACTGAGATTATAGAAAAAGTTTTTCCCATTAGTTCTGCAATTCAAAACGCTTATATTAATTTTACGAAAATGGATTGCAGCGTAGTTGCAATTAAAACTGATCAGAAAATTAATGGAGAACAGGTAGTAGGTTATGGCTTTCATTCGAATGGTAGATATGCTGTATCAGAATTATTAACTAAAAGATTTATTCCAAGATTGAAGGAAGCAAAACCTGAGGAATTATTAAATAAAGAGGGAACTAATTTTAGTCCTGAAAACATTTGGAAAGTATTAATGAACAATGAAAAGCCAGGAGGACATGGCGAGCGCTCTACGGCAGTAGGGACATTAGATATGGCAGTGTGGGATTTAGTTTCTAAAGTAGAACAAAAGCCTTTGTATGAAGTACTGGCTGCTAAATATGGAAACAAACAATGTACCAATAAAATTTTTGTTTATGCAGCTGGAGGTTATTATTATCCAGGAAAAGATATTTCGATGTTGCAACAAGAAATGCAAAGTTATGTTGATCAAGGTTTTACTACGGTGAAGATGAAAATAGGTGGAGTTCGTTTAGAGGATGATCTAAAGCGAATTGAAAGTGTGTTAAAAATTGTTGGTACAGGTAATAATTTATGTGTGGATGCAAATGGAAGATTTGATTTAGCCACAGCACTTAGTTATGCAAAAGCTCTAGAGCCATATGGACTGAAATGGTACGAAGAAGCAGGAGATCCTTTAGATTACGAACTAAATGCAAAACTGTGCGAACAATACCCTCATGCAGTTGCAACGGGGGAAAACTTATTTTCTATGCAGGATGCGAGAAATTTAATTCGTTATGGGGGGATGCGTAAAGAAAAAGACTGGTTACAGTTTGATTGTTCATTAAGCTATGGATTAGTCGAGTATTTAAGAACCTTAGACATGATGCAAGAATATGGTTGGAGCCCAACCAGAATTATTCCACATGGTGGCCATCAATTATCATGCAATATTGCAGCTGGATTAAATTTAGGGGGTAATGAAATTTATCCTAATTTATTTCAACCATTTGGTGGATTTCCTGATGATGCTGTGGTGGAGAATAGTTTTGTGACTTTCCCTAAATTTGTTGGTTTAGGTTTAGAAAGTAAAAAAAAGTTACGAGATTTATTGCATAAGTTATAATAACATAAATTGGCCTTATAAATTTTATAAAGTGTACTAAATTATTATATGAGTGAAGCAGTAAGTAATTTTCATTGGCATTGCAAACATACGTGGAGACGTAGCGCTAAAAATACTGCTTGGTGTGTTCTGGGTTGTTCGATTGGTGACTTTGGCACCATTCTTTTTTTTCAAATGACCAAAATTCCTTTTCCTACTTTTGGTATTATGGCGTTAGCTATGGTGAACGGACTAATTACTAGCATTATATTAGAGACTATTATTTTAATGAGACAACATTTTACACTTAGAAAAGCTTTGCATACTGCTTTCGGTATGAGTTTTATTTCTATGTTAAGTATGGAGCTTGCCATGAATGCTACCGATTATTTCCTCACAGGAGGAGCTGTGATAGTTTGGTGGGTGATCCCCATTATGTTAGCAGTAGGATTTGTAACTCCATGGCCTTATAATTATTGGAGACTGAAAAAATTTAATCAGGCTTGTCACTAAGATATGACAGCCCAATATTTATTATTATTTATGGGATGTGTTATGTTAGGCATGGGGATTGCTAAAAAATCAGATGAGCAACAATCTAAATATATACGAATTGCCCTTTTTGCTTTTGGTGGAGGATTTATAATCGCTGGTGCTTTGTGGAAATAATTAAAATTTCAAAATTTGAACGTCTTCTACTTTTAATGTTTCAAAACGATCGAAGAAGATATTTTTTCGATCAAAGTTAGATGCACTTCGCAAAATAAGTTCTACACTTTTTTTATCTTTTAGATATTTTTCTAATTCATATACATCCGAAATATTTCTTCCATCCACTGATAAAATGATATCCCCTCCGTTTAAAATTCCTTTCGCAATTCCAGCTTCTACAGTTTGCACTACCAGAAGACGCTCAGGATTATAAACTTCTTCTGATACTCCAGAATACGTAGAGGTAAACTTATTTCCAATTAAAGCATCCGATACAATAATTCCAACGCGATTTGTCAACGAACCCTTAGGTTGAAGGGTTGTGGTAAGCTCCACTATTTTATCAGCTCTGATTACTTCTAGTTTTACCTTGTTAGTTCCTCTGGTTGCTGTTGCAAGTGCTGTGGGATTTTTCACAGCGACACCATTGGCACGTAAGACAATATCTCCCGGTTTTAGTACATTTTTTTTATTTAAAATGGTGGATACTTTTAAATAACTGCCCAAATTATCATTGGACGCAAATAAGACATTGTAATTCAGTGGTGATGGGTCTTTGCCATTTTGAAACAATTCTAAAACGACACAAGCATGATGCGATGGTATAGCGAAGTTTAGTCCTTGGGTATTACGTAAACCAAAACTAGAAATACCAATTATTTTTCCCGTATTGATACTAATTAAAGGTCCTCCCGAATTTCCCGGGTTAATAGGAGCATCGGTTTGAATAGCTTCAAACATGGCAAGTTTTTCATAACGGATACTAGAAATAATTCCTCTCGTTAAGGTAAAATCTTTGGAGTAGGGATGACCAAAAGCAACCACATCTTCTCCTTGTTGATAATCAGCTGAGCATTCAAGTTGTGCTTCTTTTGCCTGTTTGGGAATAAGAGCAGGATCTACTTGAATGATAGCAAGATCGAGATCTGGATCAATGTACACTTGTTTAGCTGCAATTCTTCTTTTATTTTTAAAATTAATTTCATTAATAGCTGGAGATGATCCAGAGACATGGGAATTAGTTAAAATATATCCTTTAGCCTTATCTACTAAAAACCCTGTTCCCCGACCAGAATAACCATCTTCGACAAAAGGTCTTTCAATCGAGTTTTGAATTTTAACTGTATACTGATTAGCATCTTCTAAGATTTTAGTGAGACTGACTGCAGATTGTGCGGAAAAAGAAAAAAAATAAGATAATAAAATAATAAATAAAATCCGCATCTACTAATAGTAAACTATAAAGAAAGAAGACTGTCTAGTATGTTTTATTAGATTTTTTAACTGCGGAAGGGGGACCTTCCGCAGTTACAATATTCAAGAATTACTTTTCTTGTTCGTCAGTACTTAATACGCCATCTTTGTTTTTATCAAGATCAGCGAATTTAGTTTCAGCTTGTTCAGAGTCCATTCCTGAAGCAACTGCTTTTTCAATATACTGTTCTTTTGTCATATCACCTTCAGCTGCATGCACGATGCTACCAAGGTTTAATGCTAATACTAGCATTAGGGCTGTTAGTTTTTTCATTTGTTTTCTTTGGTTAAAGTTAAAACAAAGCACATATGATCATCTGATCTTGGTCCAATTGTGTTTTAGTTGTTGCTAAAAAAAATATGTATTCACAACTTAAAGATTAGTTGCGTCGCAACATGAGCTCGGATTTGCTCAAGAATTTTTTTTAAGGTTTGTAATTGTGTCTTAATTTAGCTTGCAAGTATTCCTCCGAAGGAACCGGATCAAATTATTTTTATAATTCTTTAATTGACGTTGCTATATCTAATCTAATACAAAGAACAAAACAAGAACATATTTTCATGAAAATACCGTTGATATTACAGAAAGTTTCTGCAGGTTTTCCTTCTCCTGCAACCGATTATGTTCAAGATGAAATCGATTTAAATAGCGAGTTAATTAAAAATGCACCCGCCACTTTTGTTATTCGTGTGCAGGGAAATTCTATGAACGATCATAAAATTGCTAATGGAGATTTATTAGTAGTAGATCGTAGTTTGCATTTAAGTAAAAATTGTATTGCTATTCTTAATTTCAATAATGAGCTCGTAGTTAAAAATATTATTAAACAGCAACAACGTTTTTATATTAACCACACTACAGGAAAAATACTCATTGAAGAGCACTCCGATATTAATGTGTGGGGAGTGGTGACTTATATTATTCATGCAACACACAAATAATATTATTGCATTAGTAGATTGTAATTCTTTTTATGTATCTTGTGAACGTTTGTTTAGACCTGATTTAAGAAGAAAACCAGTAGTCGTATTATCTAATAATGATGGCTGTATTATATCTAGATCTAATGAGGCAAAACAAATTGGAATTAAAATGGGAGAGCCTTTGTTTAAAGCAAAGCCCCTAATTAATAAATATAAAGTTTCTGTTTTTTCATCCAATTATGAACTCTATGGAGATTTATCTAGACGCGTAATGAAAATTTTAGAGCAGTTTGCATCTAATATTGAATTTTATTCCATCGATGAAGCCTTTTTAGATTTAAGTGATATCAAAATGAATAGTGTAAGGAAATATATTGCTCATATCCGAAAAATTATTTTACAGTGGACAGGTATTCCTGTTTCCATTGGTGCTGCTAGCACCAAAACTTTAGCTAAGGTTGCCAATCACATTGCTAAGAAAAGCAGTATGGGTGTAGAAGAATTTATTTCTAAAGATCAAGCATATATAGACCAAGTATTGCAAACTTTTCCAGTAGAAGAAGTATGGGGAATAGGAAGACAGTTATCTAAATTTTTTAGAAATGGAAATATTATGAATGCTTATCAATTAAAGCATGTCGATCATTACTGGATTAGAAAAAATAGAACTGTGATGGTGGCAAAAACAGTCCATGAGTTAAATGGTATTAGTTGTTTTCCATTAAATGTTATTCCTACTTTACGAAAAAATTGTTGTGTCTCCCGTTCTTTTGGAAAAACTATTACTGATCTTCCTGATCTAACCGAAGCTTTAGTGAACCATTGTATTACTGCTGCAGAACGTATTAGGTCAGAGGGGTTAATTGCAAAATCATTATATGTTTTTATTAAAACTAGTAGATTTACAAGTAATTATGTCTCAAGAGTACAGCAAGTAGATCTTCCTATTGCAACCAATAACACTATGGAATTGGTGCATGCCGCCATTAAAGCTTTAGAATCTATTTATGTGGCAGGCTATAATTATAGCAAAGCTGGGGTTTTATTATCTAATTTGAAGCCCAAAGATGAATACGCAGACAACCTTTTTTCTCATGTAAGAAAACCATTGGATAAAGTTATGCAGGTTATGGATCAAGCTAATCATCGCTTTGGCAAAGGCTCGATTACACTGGCTGCAGCTAGAGGAAAACATCATTATAAAATAAGAAGAGGGCACTCTTCCCGAATTGATACCTCTTATGTTGCTATGGCCCCCACGGTAAGAGCTTAAAAGATAATATTATTGAAGAATAAAAAAAATTGATAATATTATTTATTATGAAAAAATTATTTATTTCATTGTTAGTATGCTTGGTAGTCATATCTTCTTCAGCGAGCACTGAACCAATTGTATTTAAGAAATATTATCCAGTAGGAAATGGTCCTTTTCCAGTTGTTATAAATTTACATACAAGCGGCGGTCCATTTGGCAAAGGGATGACCAGAAAATCAGAGATGTTGGTTGCCAATGGTTTTGCTGTTTATGAACCAGATTTTTTTTCCAGACATAATATTACTCATAAAACCAGAGTAGATACTTGGACCAAATATAGAAAAAATATTGAAAGTGAACTATCAGAAATTGTTGAGCTTGCTAAACAAGACTCCAAAAATTGATTCTAAAAATACTGTTTGCTGTAGGTTGGTCAAATGGTGGTTACTGGGCAACCTATTTAGCTGCGACCAAACAAGTGAATGCAGGAGCTTCGGTGTATGGGGTTTGGCAGTTTGGGATGATAAATTAAATGGATATCCGGCAAAATATGTAAATCAAAATAGCAATCCTATTTTGGCACTTGCATGGAAAAAAAGAAACAGTGCAACGATTTAATAGCGTGATGCCATTTATTAAAAAAGCTCAGTCACAAAGTTCCAAAGTAGAACTGAAAGTTTATGATAATGCAGGTCATTCTTGGGATGTTGCCAAGAGCAGGAATGAAAGATGGATACAATCAAGGAAGTAACCGAGGATGCCAATAAACGAATTGTTGCTTTTTTTAAAAAAAACTTTCAAATAAAAGAATACTTGAACTCAAGCTGATACAACTTTCATAAAAACAGAATGAATTTTAAAAAATTTTATCTTTATAGCTTTGGATCCATCATTCTTTTTTATCTTTGTATATGTTTATACATGTATGCGTTTCAACGAAGTTTTTTATATTTGCCACATATTAATAATCATTTACGAGTAACAGAATTAAATGCACCAGCAGAACAAGTAGCAATACCAAGTGGCAAGCGGGATAACGTTAAAATCTTGGTTTTATAATAATCCTGCAAATCGTTATACCGTTCTATTTTTTCATGGAAATGCAGGAGAGCTGGATAATAGAATTTATAAATTGAATGAGTTTAAAAATTTACATCTTAATTATCTTAATTATTTCTTGGCGCGGTTTTAGCGGTAATCCAGGAAAACCAACAGAAATGGGATTATATGAAGATGCTAACAGTGCTATTCAATGGTTAGAGAAAAATAACATCTCTAAAGATAAAATTATTTTATACGGAGAATCGCTTGGCACTGGCATTGCAGTTGAAGTGGCACAACAACAAAATTTTGCAGGGGTTATTTTAGAGTCCCCGTACACATCGATGGTGGCTACTGCGAAGATTTATTATCCCTATCTTCCCGTAAATCTTATTTTAAAAGATAAATACAAAAGTATCGATAAAATCAAAAATATCACCTCACCCCTATTAGTGATGCATGGAGGCGCAGATATAGTAGTTCCTTTTTCTATGGGACAGCAAATGTTTGATGCAGCACAGTCTAAAAAATATAGTTATTTTCCCGTGACCGGAAAACATATGATGAGCTTTACTCCTTCCTTAAAGCAGGCGATCGATAGTTTTGTAAAAAATTTAAACAACTAATATTAATTTTACTTTGATTTATAGAATCGCATAAAAAAACCCTAGACTTAAAATCTAGGGTTTTTTTGGGAGAGCAATAAACGATTAGAACGATTTTGATAACGATAGAACTAAAAATTCATCTTTTTGATTGGTAGCTGCAGATTTTCCACCATCCCAATCAGCGTCCGTATAAGCTAAACTAAATTCAATTCCTGCATATTCTTTTGAGGCAGAAATAGTTGTGTAAGTTCTTTTTTCATAATCTCCATAAGAAATAGAGAACATGTCGTAACTTGCTGTGTATTCAATATTACTACAGTTTGAAAAAGTTGTTGATGTACAACTTCCACCAGTATCGCTGGCAGAATATTTAACTCCAAAGGAGTAAGGTTTGTCTTTTGGTGCATAACTAGCTCCAATATAAAATTCTCCAAAATTTACGTTAGGGACACCACCTTGATAGTAATAAGAAATATAACCAAGATCAAAACTTACATCGCCAAAGGATGGAGCAATTCCTCCATAAAAGTCAACTTCTTGCCCGCTAGACACATCAGCAGAAGCTGTCCAGGTTCCTAAATAAATGTTGTAAGGAAGAGATATGTCCATGCCAGCTGTAGGTGTTCCATCACCAGAATTTTGGTCTTCACCCCTCCATTGGTAATTTGACATGTATCCAGCGTTAAAACTAATTTCTGCCATTCCAAACTTAATTGGTTCGCCTAACAATTTTGTAGTCGTAAACGAACTAAGTAAAATTAAGCAGGTTATTAAACTTAATGTTTTTTTTTTCATTGTTTTCTCCTATTTAAATGACAATTATCAATTAAGAATGGTAGTTAAATTGCTACTTTAGATCTTCAGACCTGATAGAATTGGATATCTAAAATTTCGATAGATGGTTTATAAAATTATTTAAATGACTGGATTTTATTGAAAAATTCTCTCGTAATTAACAAAAGGTCAAACCCTTTTTTAGTTAATTTAATACCTCTAATATTTCTGTTAAAAACTTTAAAGCCTAATCTTTTTTCTATAAATAAAATATCTCTGCTAAGTGTTGATTGTGATTTATTTAAATTTTCAGCTGCTTGTGTAAAACTATTAAAATTAGCAATTTCGTTAAATACCTGTAGTCTTCTCCAGTCCATAAATTTATTAACTAACAATTAATATCCAAGTATTTTAAAAATTTTTAAATTCATATTGCTATTAATAGTGGTCTCTTATGCAAAATTATTTTGTATTATTGTCTGGTAACAATCTCTATTGTTGATTAGTTGTAAACTAGATCAAAATTAAGATTACTGATTTCTAATCAGCGGGTACACTTTAGGATTTAGATATTTTACATTAGTTAGCATAATTAATACTAACGTTACTAAGCCAATCGATAAACCAAGATAAAATATAATCGATAAATCCCATAACCATTGTAGATTAAAGATCGTCTCTATAATAAATTTGGACCCAAGGGTTGCAAACAATACTGCAATTAAAATGACGGAGCTAAATATGATCATAAATTCAATCATGGAAGATAAGATAACTTCCCGTTTTGAAAATCCTAAGATTTTAAACACAAGATTTTGAAATTGCTTCTACTTTTCCTTGAACCATGATTGCGCTTGAGATCACAATCAAGCCTATGATAATAGTGATAGCGGATATTAGTAATACTGCGATGAAAATTTGATTTAAAATAGCTGTCACTTTATTTAAGTAATCAGAAATTTTAATCATCGATAAGCTAGGCAAGACTTCTAGCATAGCAGTTTCTTTAAATTGATTGTATACTTGGCAAATTTTGCAGTTGCTAAAAATTCATGTGGTATGTTCTGGGCAAAGGAAGGGTTAAATAACATAGCAAAATTAATATTAAGATCTCTATAGTCAACTGCTCTAAAGTTAATAATCTTTCCTTCAATTTCTCTTCCATAAATATTTAGAGTAAATGTATCTCCTAAGCGAATTCCTAAATTTCTTGCAACTTTTGCATCTAAAGAAATTTGTAATTGATTTGGTCTGCTTAGATCCCACCATTGTCCCGCAACAATAGGGTTATCGTTTGGTGCCACATCAGCCCATGATGATCTTCGCTCTCGGGCAATGACCCAGTAACTATCATTACTTGGTTTGATGTAAGTATTTGGATCCACTCCATTTATTTTTGTAATGGCAGACGAGATGATAGGGACAATTTCTATTTTAGCTTCTGGATCCATTTTCAAAATAGCATTTTGAAATACATTTTTTTCTTCCTGTTGTATTCCTAGAAAGAAATAATCAGGTGCAATTTCTGGAATAGATTTGGCAATCTCTCTTTTAAAATTAGTACCTACTAATGCTAAGGTTAGGAGCAATGTTACTCCCAAACCTAAAGACATAATGGTAATAGGGGTAATGCTTTTTGCTTGGGTGATATTTTTAATAGAGGTTTTCAGAGAAATATTAGAGGTACCTTGAAACATTTTCAATAAACCTATGATTATTTTAGATAGTACAAAAAAGATGAGTAGGCAGAGAAAAAAAGCTGCAAAATATCCCAAACTATAGATCGGTCGAGCCGAACCTAAAGTGAACAGTACGATTAATATCGCCAACAATACTATGCTTATAACAACAGATTGTTTGGAGTAATAAAACTCTAAATTTTGAAAGACGTTCCTAAATAAATTCGATGCTTTGACTTGATCAATGGCATTAATCGTGGGAATGGAAAAAAGAATTAAAACTAATAATCCTACAGTAAATATCTTTGCAAAATTAAACCAAGAGAAGATTGCTTCAATTCGAAGACCCAATTCTTGTGAAAGATAAGCATCTGCAATAGGGATAAATAAAAAACTAAAAGAGTAAGCTGTAATACTAATAAAAAATAATAAGAGAAATAGTTGGACATAATAAACAGTTTTAATGTGCAACGAAGGAAACCCCAAGGCCTTTTGAACTGCAATCGACATGTTATTTTGATTTAAAAAAGACATTAAGGTGTTAGCAATACCAATTCCTGCAATCAGCATGGCACTGATGGATACTAAGGATAAAAATTGTGAAAAATTATTAATGACTCTTTTAAGGCCACTGGCAGAGTTTTCGGGATAACGAAGAGTAGCTTTTCTATCGTTTTCAAAAATAGTTTGAATTTTAGTTCTCGTGTCTTTGATATTGGCACCTTCTTGAAAACGAACTTTATATTCATGGTTTAAAAAACTACCTAGATTATTCAGTTGCATGAGTTCTAGAGTTTGTTTGCCGGTGAGTGCAAAATCACCAAAAGCAATAAAACCACTAACATCAGGAACAGAACGTACGACTCCTATTACTTTAAATAATTGGTCTTGGACTTTAATAGTATCTCCTAAACTGAGTTGTAATGTTTTAAAAATATTTTCATTTACTAAAATAGTTTTATTTTCTTTATGAAGGCTTTTAAGCGCATCCGCAGGTTCTGATTGCACGGATCCATACAAAGGATACAGTTCATCCACGGTTTTCACTCTGGTGAATAAAGAAATATTTTTTTCTTTTTGATACGTGGTCAACATTGTACTGAACTCTATCATCTGTGAAATAGTTGCAAATTCTCGAACTTGATTAAGCAGTTTTGGATCACCAGCTACTCGGTTGTAATCAATTTCAATATCTCCCCCTAACAACGATCTGGCATTATCGTTTAGTTCTTTTTTTAAACTATCCTCAATGGTTAGAATCGAGCTTAAAATGAATAAGCTAATAAAGAGGGTAAGAATGATACTTGAAATTTTTTTATAATTACGTCGTAAATCTCTAAAAGCATATTGCAATACTAAAGAATAGTTCACTGAATTAGACAATCGATCCATCTTTAATTTTAATTTTTCTTGAAGCTTGTGCTGCTAATTTAGGATCATGGGTCACCATCATTAACGAAGATCCTTCTTCTTTAGCATATTGAAATAAAATTTTTGAAATCATGGCGGTATTTTCACTATCTAAATTACCTGTTGGTTCATCTGCTAAAATTAAAGAGGGTTTCATCGCAATTGCTCTGGCGATAGCCACTCGTTGCTGTTCTCCTCCTGATAATTGTGAGGGTAAATTTTGCAATCGGTCCTTTAATCCAAATCGATCGAGCAATTCTTTGGCACGATTAGTGGGGTTTGCAAATTGATTTAATTCTAAGGTTAATGCCACATTTTCAACTGCGGTATAATTAGGAATGAGGTAAAACGATTGAAAAATAATTCCTATTTTGTTTCTTCTAATTTCTGACACCTCATCTTCTTTCATTTTGGTAAGATCTTGATCTTCAAAAAAGATTTTGCCCGAACTAGCTTTTTCTAGTCCTGCAATTAGCATGATTAAACTTGTTTTTCCCGAACCACTTTCACCGACAATTGAAATAGTATCTTTAGGCTTCGTCGTCAGGTCAATATCACGCAACACTTTGATCACTTTGTTGCCAGTTTGGTATTTCAGATTAACCTTTTTTAATTTAAGAAGAGAGTGCATGTTTAAAACTTTACTTATTAAAATTATAATACTGTGTCTACTGTGCATAAAAGCATCAGCACTAGAGAAGATAGTTTTATTTGGTGACAGTTTGATGGCAGGTTATGGTTTGCCTGCTGAACAACACTTATCTGTAGTATTGCAAAATCAATTACAAGCAAAAGGTTATAAAATTCAAGTAATCAATGGCAGTGTATCCGGCAGTACCTCCTCAGGAGGCCTTAACCGGATTGAATGGACGTTGCAAGAGCCTGGTATTGATCTAGTTATTTTAGGATTGGGTGCTAATGATATGTTACGAGGAATAAGTCCTGATGCCACCAAAGCTAATTTAGAACAAATGATCAAGCAAGTGATGAAGAAAAATATTCCTATTGTTCTTGCAGGAATGTTAGCGCCTTCTAGTCATGGCCTTGCTTATAAAAAACAATTTGATGAAATTTATCCTTCGCTTGCCAAAACTTATAATCTTCCTTTCATTCCTTTCTTATTAGAAGGAGTTGCTATGCAGCCCCAATACAATCAAAGTGATGGCATTCACCCGAATGCCGAAGGGACAAAACTGGTCAGTAAAATATTAGAAAATGCTATTGAACCAATATTGCTTAGTAAGAAAAAAAATTAGCGAAGAGCAATTAAATTAGCAGAGCCAATATATTCTTTAAATTGTTTGCACCATATTAAGATACTATTTATTTGATCAGAATCTTTAATCGGTAATTTATAGTAAGCAGCCCCATTGGGCTTTAGTAACTTTCCTACTTCTATTTGCTTTTCGTCAAATTCCTCATTGTCCTGGATGGCTGCGGCACTACTTATATAAACATGATAATCAGGACCAAGACTTGAGGAGAAGTCTTTGGAAGATTGTAAGTAAAGGTCATTGTCTACTCGAAGCAAAGACCAAGTTCCTGATGAATTATGTAATAAATCTTGGCCTTTAGCAGATTTATCAATCATGCCTTGTTTGAGAATGGTTCCAGAAATGATCTGATCATCTTTAAATCTATTTTGCACATCTTTTATATGGCCTTTAATGATACTGCCAATATCAGAGATCGCAGGACTTTGGGTAAACAATAAAGATAATAATAAAAGTGATAGAATTTTTTTCATAATTTAATTTTATAGAATTTATTTAAAATAGAAACAGTTTAGTTATCAAGTATAGATAGATTGCAAGAGCAAAGATAAAAAATGAATATTTTGTTATTTTAGATTAAGATTAGATTATGAATCAAATTGCTATTATTGGAGCTGGTTTTTCGTCTGCAGTATTATCTCATTACTTAAGAAATGATGATATTATTATATTTGAAAAAGCCAGAGGTCCAGGAGGTAGATCATCCACCAGAAAAGTAGAGGGAGTAGGCGTGTTTGATCATGGTCTTCAATACATCACACCTAAAAGTAAAGAATTTTTAGAATTCATTAAGAATTTATCGTTGGTAAAAAAATGGAACGGTGATTTTGTTGAATTAGGTAAAACCACATCTGTTTTACCAGCAACGGATAAATATATTGGTATTAATGGCAATAACGATTTTGTGAAATCATTGTTGAATTTAGATCAATGTAAATTTAATCATAAAATTATTAAGATTGAATATAAATCCGATCATTGGCAATTAACCACCGATAAAGAGCAACAGTTTCAGAGTAAGAAATTAATCTTAACCATGCCTCAAGAGCAGACCAATGATTTAATACGAGGAGCCGGAATTGATTTTGAAATAAAAAAGCATACGATGAAGCCCTGCTTTACCATGATGCTTGCTTTACAAAATAAGAATTTTCAACATTCTGGTTATGCCATTACCAATAGTTCTATTTTATCATGGTGTGCCAATGAAAATTCAAAACAAAGAGAGTTAAATAACAACAACCTCACATTATTAACCATTCAAAGTAACGAGGCTTATGCTTCTCAAAATTATAAACGATATAGAGAAGATAAAGCTCTTATTTTAGATGAAATGCTTCATGAATTTCTTCGTTTATTTCAAATCGATAACAATCAAGTAACACATAAAGATGTACATGGTTGGCTCTATGCTTTTTCAGACCATGAGTCTTCTTCTGTGTATTGGGATAAGACAAAACAGATAGGTATTACCGGTGACTGGATGACCGGTGGTAGAGCTGAAGATTCTTGGAAGAATGCTCTTAAGCTTACAGATATGATTTGATCATCTTAGAAATATTAGATAAAATTTAAGAATATTATGTACGGTTTATTAATCAAAAATGCAGAAGTTTTTTATCAAGATAGTCTTAATAAAGTAGATATAGCTATTCAAGATGGAAAAATTATTAAAATTGAAAAAAATATTCAAGAATCTGAATCTGCTAAAGTAATTAAAGCAGATAATTTACTGGCATTACCAGGTGGCATTGATAGTCATGTTCATATTTCTCAACCATCAGGACCTGATATTGAAATGGCTGATGATTTTATTTCAGCGACGAAATCTGCAGCAGCAGGTGGGAATACTTTTGTCATTCCATTTGCACTTCAAAATAGAGGAGAGTCTATTAGAACAGTGGTTCAAAACTATCATGAATTAGCAAAAGGTAATTGTTATATAGATTATTCATTTCATTTAATTATTTCAGAAGCTTCTCCTAAAATTTTAGGACAAGAACTACCAGCTTTAATTAAAGATGGTTATACATCATTAAAAATTTTCATGACGTATGATGATCTTGTTCTTCAAGATCTTGAAATTTTAAATGTTATGAAAACAGCTAAGGAGCATAATGCTTTAGTAATGGTTCATGCAGAGGGTTATGACGCGATAAGATTTCTCGTGAATGAAGCTGAACAAAAAGGAAATACAGCTCCCTATTATCATGCCGAAACTAGACCCGATGTGGTTGAAAGAGAAGCGGTACATAGAGCTATTAGTCATGCAGAAATTGCTGGCGTTCCTTTAATGGTGGTACATGTCTCATCTGAAATTGCATTAGAACAAATTCAATGGGCACAACAAAAACGAAAATTACCTATTTATGCAGAAACTTGTCCTCAATATATTACGCTTACTAAAGAGGATTTAAAGGGACTGAATATGGATATATCAGGAGCAAAATATGTTTGTAGTCCTCCACCAAGAGATGAGCAGTCACAAAAAGCAATTTGGAAAGGTCTACAAGAAAATATTTTTAGTGTGTTTTCCAGTGATCACTGTCCTTTTAGATATAATGATGTGAAAGGAAAACTTAATCCCAAAGCAAAAACCTCTTTCAAATGGGTACCGAATGGAATTCCTGGAGTAGAAACTAGGCTTCCTATTTTATTTTCAGAAGGAGTTTCAAAAAAAAGAATTTCGATCAAACAATTCGTTGAACTGACTTCCACCAATCATGCAAAAATCTATGGATTATGGCCTCACAAAGGCTCTATTGATGTTGGTTTTGATGCTGATATTGTCTTATGGGATCCTAATAAAAAAGCCAAGATTTCACAAAAGGATTTACACCACGGTTCTGATTATACTCCATGGGAAGGTTTTGAGGTCACTGGTTACCCTGTGACTACTATTTCTAATGGTGCTGTAGTTTATTCTGATGGAAAATTTGCAACAGAGCCAAAAGGTAAATTTGTACACAGAGGTGTCTCTTCATTAATTCAGAGTTAATGAAAACTCTCATATTAAACGCTAATTCAGATAAAAAAGTAAATACTATTATTGTAAATAGAGTAAAAAAATTTAAAGATATTTGGATTTATAAACGTATTGATATTGCTAATCATTGGATTAAGAATTATTCATAGCAAATGAAAAAAGAAAAAATTATTTTTAAAAATAATATTGTTGATTTAGCACAGCCAAGACTTGGATCTTCGGTTGTGTATTGTACCGATGACTTTTTCGCTAAAGCTTCCAGAATTATTAGTCCGAGTGATCCAGTTTTTATTGCAAATAAATTTGATAATAATGGCAAATGGATGGATGGATGGGAGAGTCGAAGAAAAAGAACTAAAGGAAATGATTATTTAGTTTTAAAATTAGGAAGAGCAGGAAAAATAAGAAAAGTATTAATTGATACAGCTCATTTTAATGGTAATCAACCAGACCAATTTTCATTACTAGCCACTTCAGATTCTGATTATAAAAAAGCAAAGTGGGTTACCTTGATTAAACCTTCGAAAGCAAAACCAACTTCAAAACATTTTTTTAATGTTAAGAATAATACTACCTTCAAATTTGTTAAATTGAATATTTTTCCAGATGGTGGAGTTGCAAGATTAAGAATTTATGGAGAAATTGATACAAGCTTACTAAATATTAGTAAAAACAAAATGATTAATTTATCATCTTTAGAAAACGGCGCCTCCATTTTTGCTTGTAATAATGAACACTTTGGCCAATCAGAAAATATATTAGCTAAAGGAAAAGCAAAAAATATGGGGGATGGCTGGGAGACACGAAGACGAAGAGGACCAGGTTATGACTGGGTGATTATTAAATGTTTAAATGGTTTCGTAAAAAACTTTGAAATCTCAACTCATCATTTTAAAGGAAATTATCCTGCTCAATTTTCACTGCAAGGAATAAAATGCTTAGGCACAGGTTCTGCTATGAACAAAATACTTTTAAGTTCAAACAATTGGAAAAATTTAATTAGTTTAAGCAAACTAAAAGCTCATAAAGTTCACAAATTTACAGTAAGCAATAAGGTACAGGTTAATTATTTAAAATTAAATATTTATCCAGACGGAGGCGTTTCCAGAGTTAAGGCTTTAGGCATGCATCAATGATTGTTATCAAGCCTACTTTGATTAACGAAACAAACTTCAGACCTTTCGGGTCAATTATTTCCACAAATAAAAAAAAAGCAAAAATTATTAATGATGGATTTGCAGCTAAATATGAAAATCTAGTAAATTTGCAACCGTTCAAAAACAAAGGTTCAGTCTCTATTAACATTTATCAAGCTAAAAAAAGAACATTCCCTCTTAAGATAGATAGACTGGAAATGCATCCTTTAAGTAGCCAAGCTTTTATCCCGCTTGAACATGAGCGATTTATTTGTTGTGTTAGTTTAGCTAAAGCAAAACCAGATATCAAAGAGATCAAAGCATTCATCGTTCCTAAAGGAATAGGAATTATTTATACTAAAAAAGTTTGGCACTACCCTTTGATTTCTCTTAAAAATATGCAATTTCTTATTATTGAAAGAAAAGGCAAAGAAAAAAATTTGGTAGAATATTATTTTGAGGAGAACATCAAACTCATTAAGTAATGCAAGGGATCATTGATATTCATGTTAGCAATGCCATTCCCCGAATTAACAAAATTTATCAATCAAGCTTATCAAGAGTTTTTTTTCCCACTGAACAAGATTCTAAAGTTTTAAATTGTATTTTTGTCAATCAAGCGGGAGGTATTCATGGAGATGATCAATTTAGCAATACCATTACTTTATCTAATCATGCTCATATTAAATTTACCTCTCAAGCTGCAGAAAAAATTTATTATTCCCGTAAAAATTATTCTCTCATTCACAACAATTTTACTATTAAAGAAAACAGTCATTTTAGTTATTTACCACAAGAGTTAATTTTTTTTAATCAATCTAAATTAAAAAAAAATAATTCTATTTATGTAGAAGAAGATTCCTCCTTGTTATTCGCAGAACAATTTGTATTGGGTCGAGAGTTTTTTAATGAACAAATTAAAAAAATATTTTTTGAGGATATTACCAAAATTTTTGTAAACAAAAAAATACTCTATACTGATCAAAGTATTATTCATGACATTAAGGTATTTCATCAATATAATATATTATCCAAGCCAATCCAAAGTTTTGCTAATATTATTTTTTATAAAAAAAATATTAAAGATATGAATCTTAATATGAATAAATTCTTTTTAGATAAAGATTTTTATGGGTATAGCTATCCATCTAATTCATTACTGGTATGCAAGTTTATAGATAACAATACACTTAAACTTAAACTAAAATTATTTGATTTAATAAATTTTTTAGGAAATAAAGTAATAAAAAAGAAAGACTACTTGCATAAAAATATGTATTTTTAAATTATGAAATTAACTAATAGAGAAAAAGATAAATTATTAATTAGCCTTGCAGCTATGGTTGCAAGGAGTAGGAGAAAAAAGAAACTAAAACTTAATTATCCTGAGTGCGTGGCTATTATTTCGGATTATGTTGTTGAGGGCGCAAGAGAAGGAAAAACAGTGGCGCAACTTATGTCAGAGGGTACCAATCTGATCAAGAAACAAGAGGTCATGGAAGGTGTAGATACCATGATTAAAGAAGTGCAGGTAGAAGCTACCTTTCCAGATGGAACAAAATTAGTAACTATTCATAACCCTATACGATAATAGCATGAAACCAGGAGAATTTATTTTAACGAAAGAGGAAATAAACTTAAATGTTAAGGGAAAAAAAATAATGATCCGAGTTAAAAATTCAGGAGACAGACCTATTCAAGTGGGTAGCCATTACCATTTTGCAGAAACGAATAGTTCTTTATTATTTGATAGAAAAAAAGCTTTAGGATTTCGTTTGAATGTACCTGCGGGAAGTTCAGTACGATTTGAACCAGGCCAAGAAAAAGATGTAGAGCTGACTTCTTTTTTGGGAAAAAAAGTAGTGTTTGGTTTTAATGCAAAAGTGAATGGAAAGCTAGCAAAATGAAAATTAGCAGAAAAGCTTATGCAGAAATGTTTGGTCCTACTAAAGGCGACAAAGTACGATTAGCTGACACGAATTTAATTATTGAGATTGAACAAGATTTTACCACTTATGGAGATGAGGTAAAATTTGGCGGAGGCAAAGTCATCCGTGACGGTATGGGTCAAAGCCAAGTATCCAGATCAGAAGGTGCTGTGGATACTGTAATCACGAATGCTATCATTCTGGATTATGATAAAATTATTAAAGCTGACATTGGAATTAAATCTGGAAAAATATTTGCGATAGGAAAAGCAGGTAATCCTGATATTCAAGATAATGTAAATATTATTATTGGCCCTAGCACAGAAGTTATTGCTGGGGAAAAAAAAATTGTTACTACGGGTGGAATAGATGCGCATATTCATTTTATTTGTCCACAGCAAATAGAAGAAGCTCTTCATTCAGGAGTGACCACGATGATTGGTGGAGGGACTGGTCCTGCAACAGGAACGAATGCTACTACTTGCACACCGGGTCCTTGGCATCTAGAGCAAATGTTGCAATCTGCAGAAAATTTTCCTATGAACCTTGGTTTTCTGGGAAAAGGAAATGCATCAAAGATGAAGCCTCTCCAAGAACAAATAGCAGCGGGCGCTTGTGGTTTAAAATTACATGAGGACTGGGGAACTACTCCCTCCGCAATTGATACTTGTTTAAAAATTGCTGATAAATTTGACGTCCAAGTAGCTATTCATACCGATACTTTAAATGAATCAGGATTTGTTGAAAATACGATTAATGCAATTTCCGACAGAGTCATTCATGCTTATCATACAGAAGGTGCAGGTGGTGGCCATGCACCCGATATTATTAAGGTTTGTGGTTATAAAAATATTTTACCTTCATCAACTAATCCAACCAGACCTTTTACGATTAATACTATTGATGAGCATTTAGATATGCTTATGGTCTGTCATCATTTAGATCCAAAAATTCCAGAAGATATTGCCTTTGCAGAAAGTAGAATTCGAAAAGAAACAATAGCAGCTGAAGATATTCTGCATGACATGGGGGCTTTTTCAATGATTGCATCAGACTCCCAAGCGATGGGTAGAGTAGGAGAAGTTATTATACGAACCTGGCAAACGGCGGCTAAGATGAAATTACAGTTTGGTGCCCATAAAGAGGAAAAAGGTAATAATGACAATTTTAGAGTGAAGAGATATTTGGCAAAATACACCATTAATCCTGCCATTAGTCACGGAATTGATGATTATGTCGGTTCTATTCATAAAGGAAAAGTTGCTGATCTTTGCATATGGTCACCTGATTTCTTCGGAGTAAAACCTGACATAATTTTAAAACATGGTTCTATCGTAGCGAGCGTGATGGGGGATCCTAATGCATCTATTCCGACACCAGAACCTAATATGTTTAGACCTATGTTTGGTTCTTTTGGTCAGTCCCCTACAAAAAATTCTTTTTTATTTGTGAGTCAATTATCTATGGATCAAAACATTAATAGAAAATTTAAGCTAAACAAAACTTGTTTACCGGTAAAAAATATTCGTAAGTTGAGTAAAAAAAATATGATTTTAAATAATTATTTGCCAACTATAGAAGTCAATCCAGAAACGTATGAAGTTCGAGCAGATGGTAAAATTTTAACTTGTAAACCAGCCAAAGAACTTCCTATGGCACAAAGATATTTTCTATATTAATGCTTCGGGTAGATACTTATACAAAAGATCAAGCTAAGTATCCCATAATTGATAATATTATTTTAAAATATCAAGATAGATATTTAAGAAGAAAAGTTTTGCATTCCCAAAAAAATAGAATCTTAATTAATTTTAAAACTGCAGTATATTTATCACACAATTCCTATTTAATTACGAATGATCATAAAGCGATTAAAGTAATTGCTAAAAAAGAAAAAATTATTCAAATTACTATAGCCAATCCTGTGAAGCAAAGTGAGGTAGCATGGCATATTGGAAATAGACACTTGGCAGCTGAAGTGGGAAAAAAAACAATCAGTATTTTATTTGATCCTGTTATTTGGAAAATGCTTAAACAATTAGGGTATAAGATAAGTACAACAAATAAAATTTTTGAACCTCTAGGAGGAGCCTATGATCACAAGCACTAAAAATAATTCAAGTTTCTATTCTTTAAATACTATTAATTCTAATTATCCTGTGGGAAGTTTTGTATATAGTCATGGATTAGAATATTTAATTGAAAATAATATTATAGAAAATAAACAAACCTTAGAGGGCTATATAGACTATTTATTTTTTCATAGTCATTTTAAACAGGATCTTATTTTTATTAATGAAATTTTTCGCATGAATGCCATTAAGAAAAAAAAAATTATACAATTAATTGCTTTATATAAGTCTTTAAATTGCTCGGAGGAATTAATTGAAGAGAGTTTTAATACAGGAAGTTCATTTTTTAAAATTACTAATAAGATTTATGATCTAGCAACCATAACTTCATTTTTGCACAATCAAGACAAACCGTATTGTATTATGTATGCTATGTTTTCAAAAATATTGAAACAAAAGCATTCAGAAACATTAAAAGGATTTTTGTATAGCACTTTAAATAATTTAGTATCTAATTATGTGAAGGTAAAACCAGCAGGACAAGAAGAAGGGCAACAAATATTAAAAAAAATTTTTATGAAATATGAAAAACAATTATCTTTATTTCAAAAATGGAATTTAAAAAATTTATCTACTTTTAGTTTATATGCAGATATTGTTAGCTTTAAACACGAACACATGTATACAAGGATTTATCAATCATGAAGAGTAATCCATTAAGAGTTGGAATTGGAGGACCCGTTGGATCAGGCAAAACGGCTTTGCTTGATTGTTTGTGTAAACAAATGAGAAAGCGCTTTGATATTGCTGTAATTACTAATGATATTTATACGAAAGAAGACGCTAATTTTTTAATCCATTCAGGAGCTCTGCCTAAAGAGAGAATAATGGGAGTAGAGACAGGCGGTTGCCCTCATACAGCCGTACGAGAGGATGCTTCTATCAACTTAATTGCCGTTGAGAAAATGTGTAATAAATTTAAAAATCTTGACTTAATTTTTATTGAGTCTGGCGGCGATAATTTAGCAGCAACGTTTAGTCCAGAATTAGCTGATATTATGATCTATGTTATTGACGTTTCGGAGGGAGAAAAAATACCAAGAAAGGGTGGCCCCGGTATTACGAAATCTGATTTATTAGTTATTAATAAAATCGACCTTGCAAAATATGTAGGAGCTAGCTTAAAGATCATGGAACGAGATACTAAAAAAATGAGAAAAAAGTTGCCCTATGTGTTTACCAATTTAAAAAAAGGAACTAACTTAAACTCAGTGATTCAATTTTTAATAAAAAAAGGAGGACTACATGACTAATATTCTATCTGCATTAACTATTGTGTTTATGGGATTACAAACTAATTTATATGCGCATCCAGGACATGGCGGAAACCAATTTCATGATTTTCCCAGTGCATTTGTCGTAGCGGTAGTTGGTTTAATTATTCTTGGATTAGCTCGTTTACTAATAAAAAAAAATTAATTTACAAATCTTGAAATAGTTGACCCCAACCTGTAATGGCCTTGGTGTCTTCTTTACAAATTTTTAAACATTTCCATGCAGTAATATTGACCGTGTCATAGATAGGAATATTTAATTCTTTTTCGAGTTCATCTACTACTTCTCCACCTCTAAAATTAGTACAAAAAATAGTAATGGCCTCTGGTTTTGATTTAGCAACTTCTCGAACCATTGTTTTTATAGTTTCCGGCTCGTAATCTGAAAAAGAAAAGTTTCCTTTATCGCGTAAATGTTTTTCAGCAATACAATCAAAACCTTCTTTTTTAAAATTTTGAATTATTTTTTCCTGAATATCGTCCAAGTAAGGTGTGACTAAACCAAATTTAGTAATTTTTTTTAATTTAAATATTTCTGCTAATGTAAGCACAGAGGTTGTAGTTTCAACTCCAGTTGCTTCCTTGACTTCCTTGCACAAAGTGCGGTCTGCATCAAATCCTAACCAACCTGCAGATGTTCCATTCCAAGCGATGGCATTTACTTTTGCATCAGCTAAAAGTTTTGCGGCATTTACAATTTTAGTATTATCAAATTGGTTTAAAGCGTTTGGATTAGAAGAGATCTCAGTAACGGTAAAGCGACTATAGTGTGCAGTAACATGAGGTATTTGATGTAAAATTCTTGAAGTAATTGGCTCTAAAATAGTATTGGAAGATGGAGTTAACATTCCGATAAATTTTCTTTGTTTCATTAGATACCTCTCTTAGTTAAAATTAATTTTTCACAAGCAAACTTAATATCCTAAAGCTTTAGGTAATGCAGTAACAATTTCTGGAAAAATAATACACAATCCTAAAACTAAATATTGTAAAATAATAAATGGTATTGAATTTTTTACCATCTCGGACATTGAAATTTTTGTTATGCCACACATGACAAATAAAAGAACACCAACTGGTGGAGTCATCATACCGATCACTAAATTGAGTACGAAAATAAAGCCAAAATAAATAGGATCAATGCCGTAAGCTAAAGCAATCGGTGCTATTAAGGGTACCAGCATAATGTAAGCAGCATTCGATTCTAAAAACATACCCACAATTAAAAGCAAGACCATTACCATTAAAGTGAACACAAGGGGGCTTTTGGTAAACTCTTGAATGAAGTTAGTTAACTTCATGGGTATTAAATCAATCGTTAGTACAAAAGTAACAGTCGAGGCAAATGCAATTAAAGCTCCGACTACACCAGAGATAAGAGCTGCTCTAAACATACATGGAGGTAGAGATTTTAAAGTTAATTTTTTAGTAATAAAAAAACCAATGATTAGAGAATAACAAACTGCAATTGCAGCACCTTCGGTTGCAGTGAAAGCTCCACCTACAATTCCTCCTACTACAATGATTGGCATTAATAAAATAACAATTGATTCTTTAAATTTCACCCAAACATTTTTAAAGTTCACCGGATCACCAGTTAGCTCAAAACCTTTTTTTTTCGATAAATAAGAAGAAAGAATCATCATTGCCACAGTAAGAATAATTCCAGGCACAACTCCTGCCATAAATAATGCTCCTACAGAAACAGAGGATCCTGCCATCAAAGCATAAATAATCATTGCGTTACTTGGTGGTATGATAGGACCTAAATTGGCTGCAGAAGCTATTACTGCACTTGAATACCCTTTGTCATAATACTTATTTAAACTAGGTACCAATATGCTTCCTAAAGCACTTGCGCTAGCCACTGCAGCTCCTGTTACTGAAGCAAGAACCATTCCTGAAATAATTGTTACATGCGCCAAGCCTCCATGAACTCTTCCAACCAAACTATTGGAAAAATTAATAAGTCTTTTTATAATATCAGACTCAACCATAATTTCTCCTGCCAGCATGAACAAAGGAATTGCCATCAAAGGAAAATTATCTACCGCATGCATCATTCGTTGAGGTAGAATTTGTAAATCCATGTCACCATAAACAAGAGCCCAAAAAGAAGAGAATCCCAAAGTAAAAGCCAAAGGCATTCCAATCAGAGCAAATAGAAGAAATAAAATAATTATGATTACAGTCATTAGTCTTTAAAAACCACCTCTCCTTTTTGAATAATGGGAATTAGGTGTAAAATGCAGTGAAATACACAAAGAATGATAGAGACGTAATAAAAAGATGCTGAAAAATTTAAGGTAGGCATTAGCTCATCCCATTTTTCAAAAGCAATTTTAGAACTGGTGTATAACACAATTAATAATAAAGAGAGAATTGAAACTGAAAAAATTCTAGTTAAAATTTTTTTAATATCTGTTGAAAATTTATTAAATAAAAAATCAATTCCTACATGAGATCCATATTTTAGACCATGCGGGATTGCTAAAAACATAGTCCAAACAAAGAAAAGTCTGGATAATTCATCTGCAGAATCAATCGAATGAGAAAAAAAATATCTTAAAATTACTTGCATAGAAACAATAAAAGTCATCAAACCCATGCTAGCACAAACTGCAAGATAGCTTAGTTTGTCTATTTTTTTAAGAAATTGAAAATACATTTTGAGAAGCTATCAAGCCACCTCAATAGAAGTGGCTTGATATTATTTAAGAGTTTATTTTGCAGCGCTTAGAACAGCATCTACCACTTCAGCTCCAATCCTTTTTTTAAGATCAGTTACGACTCCTTTAGTGCTTGCGACTAATTGAGCTCTTACTTGTGGAGAAATGCTATCAAACTTCATTCCTGCTTTAATTAATTTAGCCTTAGAAGCATCATCCTCTGAAGCTGCTTGATTTCTTTGCCAGTTAATTGCATTTTTCATAGCAGTCTGAATAGCTTTTTTGTATTCAGGCTTTAATTTTGCAAAGCTATTTTTGTTTGCAACTACAATAATGAAATCAAAGAAGTGTCCAGTATCGCTTAAATATTTTTGCACCTCATTAAATTTTCTTGTTGCAATAATACTGTAAGGATTTTCTTGTCCATCCAACACTCCTTGTTGTAGAGCTGAGTATACTTCTTTAATACCCATTGATACTGGATTTGATCCAATAGCTCTGAAAGATGCCAAGTGAACTTCGTTTGGCTGAAGTCTAATTTTTAAATCTTTAAAATCATTTAAAGTTTTAAGTGGTCTTTTGTTATTCGTTACGTTTCTTGATCCTAATTCCATGTAACCAAGAGAAGTAAATCCTTTAGCTTCTAACTTTTGGTTTAATAAAGTTCCCACTTTGCCATCGATCACTTTAAAGGCTTGTGTTCGGTCTTTAAACACAAATGGTAATGAAACAGCTTCTAATTCAGGAACAGTTCTTCCTAAATAAGCCATTCCAATCCATGTCATAGCTACTGCTCCTGATCTAACTTGGTCAACGTTTTCTTTGGCTCCACCAAGTTGCATCGCTGGAAACACATCTATTTTTAATTTTCCGCCCGTTAGTTTTGAAACCTCATCACTAAATTTTTTCATAGCAACGCTACTAGAGTGATCCGTTGCAAAGTTACCGGCAATTCTTAATGTTTCAGCGTTAGCAGCTGATACAAAGAAAATAATGGAAAAAACAATTCCAATTTTTTTTATGATTTTCATATTAATTTGTCCCTATTTTGTTAAAAAAAAAGTTTTAATTCAAAAGTTCAAATAAATCTATATTTTTATTGTAAACAACTTTTAGTTGATTTAAATTTATTTTGAATGACAAAAATTATTGATGTTTGTTTCAGAAATGGGAACCACACCAATGCAATTAATTTTTGTTTTGGTTATTTTTTATTTAATTTTAGGATGTTTTATTGAAACCTTATCAATGATGGTAGGAACTATTCCTATTGTCTTTCCTCTTATTATGCATCTTGGTATCGATCCGGTATGGTTTGGAATTTTTCTAGTATTGATGATGGAAATTTCCTTAATTACACCGCCAGTAGGTATGAATATTTATGTAGTTCAAGGAGTAAGAGGACATGGCTCCGTTAAAGATATTTTTATTGGCGTTGCACCATTTGTGGTTACGATGTTATTGTTTATAGTTTTTATAACCTTTTTCCCTAAAGTGGTCACTTGGTTGCCTAATCTATTATTTAACTAAATCCTTTAACCGAAAACTTGCAATTTTTTCCACTTGTTTTTTGGCAGTCAAAAACTCTTTAGCAACGGAGTTATTAACTCTTTTTTTAAAACTATCTAAAATGATTGTTTTGCTTTTTCCTTTGACTGCAATGATAAAAGGAAAACCAAATTTTTGTTTATACTCTTTATTCAGTTGCTGAAATTCATTAAATTCTTTTGGAGTGCATTCATTTAATTTGGCATTTTTTTGTTCTCTCGTAGACTCTTTAGTTAGTTTTTGTTTTACAGCAAGATCCGGATGCGCTTGTAAAATTTTTAATATTTGTTTTTTGGTTGCACAGTTAAAAATAGTTATGGCGGTGTTGAAAATATTTTGCTTATTTTTAAATGGTTTTTGGGTGTGCATTTTTTCTGCAATCCATTTTGTTTTTTCAAAAATATTTTGAAAATAACTAACAAATTCAGTTTTTTTTAAAATATTTATATCTTGAACGGATTTCATGACTGCTATTTATTTATTATTATATTTATATAATAAAGTAATATATAGATATTTTAATGACCAAATTAACTACCCACGTTCTAGATAATTATTCAGGTAAGCCAGGTAAGGGGATAAAAGTAGACTTATATTATTATCATAATCATAATGAGAAAAAAAAAATTACCAGCATTACTTTGAATAATGATGGTAGAGCAGATCATCCATTGCTTGAAGGAGATCAGTTTTTGACTGGTTATTATGAATTGGTTTTTTTTGTAGCAGACTATTTTAAAGAATTTACTCAACCTAGCAAAATTCCTTTCTTACAAGATGTAACTATTAAATTTGGGGTGAATAATAATAAAGAACATTACCATGTTCCTTTACTAGTCACTCCTTGGAGTTACTCCACTTACCGAGGAAGCTAAATTATTACTATGGATTTAATACCTTACGGATTGAAATGGCTTGAATTTATTTTGAGATGGATGCACGTCATTTTTGCTATCCTTTGGGTTGGAAATAGTTTTTTGTTTGTTTATTTAGATAATAAATTAAATCAAAATACTGTTACAAGTGACGATAACTCAGTTGATAAAGAGGGATATCTTATGCATTCTGGATATTTTTATAAGTTAAGTAGATTAAAAACTTCTCCACCCACTGAATATCTTAAGAGCTTAGTTATTTTTAAATGGCAAAGCTATTTAACTTTTGTGACTGGAGTGCTTTTATTGTGCGTTACCTATTATTATAACGCCGGAATTTTAATGGTGAATAAAAAAGTCCTAGATATTGCTCCTCATACTGCAATTATTATATCAGTCGCTTTTTTATTTTTATATTGGATTATTTATGACTTGTTATGCAAATCTTCTATCATAAATAATACCAAATTATTTTTATCGATTGCTTTTCTATTACTAATCGCAACCTCTTATGGATTAACTCAGATCTTTAATGCTCGTTTTGCTTTTCTCAGCGTTGGATTAATTTTAGGAACTAATATGTTTGGTAATGTCTTTACTATTATCATTCCTAATCAAAATAAAATTATTGAAAGTAGTTTGAATAATCAAAAGTTTGATGACAGTTTATCGTTAGCAGCCAAACAGAGATCTATTCATAATAACTACTCTACCTATGTCGTTTTATTCATCATGCTATCAGGTCATGCAGGTTTAATTGTTTATAATAAATATAACTGGTTAATTTTATGTGCGATTGCAATTATACTTATTTTTGCAAGGCATTATTTTAATTTAAGAGGAAGAAATACGAATAATATTTTTATTTTATTAGGATCAATTGTTGCAACTTTTTTATTAGCCTCGATTATTTATATTTTCAAATAAAAAATAGAATTTGATTCTATATCATTCAATATAATCTATTTTATTCTGCTATTATAAGTTGAATAAAATTAATTAATGATATTTTTTCTTGGTTTTTGTTATTTTCTGAATATTGAATTAGTTAATAAGTGGAGTAAGATTGGATTAATTAACTAGGGAGGTACTTATGAGCAGTAAGCTTCGAAGCGACCAGTCGCTTCCGTTGAACCAAGCAATCCCTTTAGGAATTCAACATGTGCTAGCCATGTTTGCTGGTAACATTACTGTGCCTATTATTGTTGCTGGTGTCTTTGGGCAAAGTCCTGAAGAAAAAATTTTTTTAATTCAAATGGCATTATTTATCGCCGGTGTCGCAACCCTTATCCAAACTATTGGGTTTAAAGATGTGGGATCCAGGCTTCCTATTATTCAAGGAACTAGTTTTGGATTTATTCCTATTATGCTTCCGTTCAAAGCAGCAGGTTTAGGTGCAGTTTTTACAGCGGCATTTATCGGTGGAATTTTTCAATTCTTTCTTGGCAAAGTATTAAAACCAATAAGGCATATGTTCCCCCCTTTAGTGACAGGGATCGTTGTGTTGATGATCGGACTTAGCTTGCTAAAAGTTGGATTTATGTATGCTGGGGGTGGTGCTTGGTTAATGAATAACAAACCAGCTATCTTTGCAAATTCTAATCACCTTATTATTTCTGGAACTGTTCTAGTGGTAGCTTTACTGTGCAACATTAAAGGTAAGGGCATGGTGTCTTCAGCTTCTATCCTAATTGGAATTATTGCTGGATTTTTGGTTGCTGCAGCTTTTGGAATGGTAAATTTTGGAAAAATAGCAAGTGCGCCTTGGTTTGCTCTTCCTATGCCTCTTCAATATGGAATTAGTTTTGTTCCTGGTGCTATCATTCTTATGTTGTTTATGGCAGTAGTGACTACTATTGAAACTATCGGTGATATTAGTGCCACCACGATTGGTGGAGATAATAGAGAAGCAACTGATAAAGAAATAGCCGGTGGAATTATGGCGGACGGTGTTGGTACTGCCTTAGCAGCAGTGTTTAATGCTTTTCCAAATACTTCTTACTCGCAAAATGCAGGCTTAGTTGCATTTACCGGTGTGATCAGCAGACATGTGGGAACTATTGCTGGTATTATTTTGATTTTGATGGGTTTATTTCCAAAACTAGGAGGTATCATCGCCGCTATGCCTGAATCAGTCATAGGTGGTGCTGCTATCATTATGTTTGGATTGATAACTTCAGCTGGAATTAAATTAATTTCAAGAGCGGAAATGAACCAAACCAATCTTTTAATCTTAGGATTATCATTATCCTTTGGTTTAGGTATGTCTTTACTACCTCAGTTTGTGGCTCATATTCCTGATTTTGGAATTAGCTTAAAACTTTTATTAACGACTGGCTTAATCCCTGCTGGGATTTTGGCATTTGTTTTAAATGCTACACTTAATAAAAAGTAATTAAATATCATATTTTCGCGGGAAATTCTTCCCGCGAAAATAAAAATAAAATCGTAAATTCTTATTTGCTTATCTACACAATATTGCTTCTATTATTAATAAATAGACAGACATAAAAAAAGCCCATCAATAGTTGATGGGCTTTTTTTTTAATTGTTAGTTTTAGTTTCGCTTAGAAATGGCTAGGTGAATAATAGCTCCTAACGATGCACCAATAATCCACGCATATCCGCCACCGCCACCTAAGTTAGCAAAGAAATCATCTAAGCCAAACACTAAGATCTTAGGCCATACAGTTCCAACGGCAACATAACCTGATATTGCCCAGGCTAACATTCCTTTTCCGTTAAAGCCTCCGTTGTAATGGTATGCACCATTAGCAGACTCGCTGAACAAATCATTAATATTAATTTTTTGTTGCTTAATAATATAATAATCTGCAATCATAATACCAAAGACCGGAGCTAAGATAGCACCTAACGTATTTACGAATGGAAAGAGTCCCATATTAGTAATTACGGATACCCATAAACCACCAACTACAAAACCAAAGATAGCTGTAATTAGCCCACCCATCCTAAAGTTAATTTTACTCGGCATTAAATTAGCAAGGTCATAAGCAGGAGGAATAAAGTTTGCTACCATGTTAATTCCAACGGTTGCTGCAAAAAATGCAAATGCTGCAACAATAGTTAGTAACATATTATCTACTTTTGCAACCATTTCAGTTGGTTCAGCAATGTACTGACCAAAAATTGCTATGGTTCCACCTGTGATCATTAAAGTAATGAAAGAGAATAAAACAACGTTTCCTACCAGACCCCATAGGTTACCTTTCTTCATTTCTTCTTCACTCTTTACAAATCTTGCAAAGTCACCGAAATTAATAACAACAGCAGCAAAATATCCAACCATAATTGAAAAGACTGCAAAGAATGCTCCAACTGAACTTAAGCCTTCAAAGCCTCCGGATCTTTTTCCACCAGAGAAGACATTCCCAACTTCAGATAACAAACTACCGCCTGCTTTAGCCCAGATTGCAATCATTAAAACTATCATTACGATATAGACAGCTGGTCCTGCGAAATTTAAAAATTTCTTAATCAGATCTACACCTTGCCAAAATAAATATATTTGAAACAAGGATACAAAAATAAAAGAAAACCACATCACACCTGACATGCCTAAAAATACAGGATTACCTTTGATACCAGTGATACCAGTAATTAATAGAGCAACAGCTGTTGATGCAGCGTAGGTTTGGGCGCCATACCAAAACATTGCAACTAAACCTCTCGCCATAGCTGGAAAGTTTGCTCCAAACACTCCCATGCTTACTCTTGCAAAAACAGGGTAAGGAATACCGTGTTGTACACTTGGTTTTCCAGATAAGTTGACAAGCCACATGATAAAAAATCCTGCAAGTATTAAAGCAAGAAATACCGCCCATCCATTTAGTCCCGAGGCAAGAAATAGTGATGCTGCTAAAGTATAACCAAATAAACTTTGAACATCATTTGCCCATACGTTAAAGATTTCAAACCATCCCCAATTTTTTTTACTTTGAGGGGTTGGTGCAAGATCTTCATTATATAGTTTTGAAGATTTACTCATTTTTGTACTCCCTTTTAAAAATTATTTAATAGACCAATCTTATACTATTTAAAATTTAATATCATATCTTGATTAAAGAATTTATTGAAAACCCTTATTAATCATGAATATTATTTATTCAGTATTAAAAAGGTTAAAAAAAAAGAAAAAAATGAAGACTGATTCTTTAAACAAGCTAAAAGTTGTATTCTTAATTTTATGTATTTCATGTTTAGGTTAAAGAGAGTTTGCTTTTGTATTCTTAGAGTATATTTACCTTATAAAAAATATGCATAACTTATTAGACCCAGCAATTTTATTTTTTTTATTTGGAATTTTTGCTGGTCTTATTCGATCGAACTTATCCATCCCTGAACCTTTAACGAAATTTTTATCTTTATATTTATTGATGGGCTTAGGATTAAAAGGTGGCTTTGCTCTTAGCAAATCTGGTTTTGATTATGAAATTGTTGTTACCTTGTTACTTGCAATCTTTCTAGCTGTGCTCATTCCTGTGATTGGCTATAATTTATTGAAAAAAATTATTGGTCGCTATGATGCTGCTGCAGTTGCTGCAACCTATGGATCGGTCAGCGCGGTTACTTTTATTACTGCCACCCAGTTTCTGGATAATAATCAAACTGAATATGGCGGTCACATGGCAGCTGCCATGGCCTTGATGGAGTCTCCTGCCATTATCATTGCTATTTTTTTTGGCAATAGAGCTAGCATGTATGACAGAAAGAAACAAAGTGCTATTCCCACCACATCTTTAATAAAAGAATCCTTAAAAGATGGTGCTCAATTACTATTGATAGGCGCTATGGTAGTAGGGTTTATTAGTGGCGCAAGTGGAGAAACCATGATGGCTCCATTCTCTATTGATTTGTTTAAGGGAATGTTAGCTTTTTTTTTATTAGATATGGGTTTGCAAGTTGCAAGAAACTTACAATCTATTCTGAATAAATCAGTATTATTAATTTTGTACTCTATTGTAGCACCACCTGTGCATGCGATGCTTGCCTTCGTACTTGCTAAATTTTTCGAGATTTCTTTAGGGGATACTATTTTATTAATGATTTTAGCAGCAAGCGCATCCTACATAGCGGTTCCGGCTGCATTAAAATACTCTATCCCTAAAGCAGATCCAGCTGTGTACTTTGGTATGTCGCTAGGTTTAACTTTTCCTATCAATATTATGATTGGAATTCCCCTCTACGCTTATATCGCCAAGTTATTCTATTAAATTTGGTGAGACCCATATAGAACCTGGGGTTCGATATTTTTAGAAATTGATAATCATTGACAATTTAATAGGTCTGATAGATTCCCGCCGAACTTAACAAAGGAAACACAATGAAAAAATTATTTGCAATAATTATTTCAACTATGTTTTTGTCATCATTTGCTTACGCTGGATCTTGTCCCATGTTACTAAAGCAAGTTGATGAAAAAATTACTAACTCTAAACTTGCTCCAGAAGCATTGAAAGAAGTGAAAACTTTGAGAGATCAAGGTGAAATAGCTCACAAAACTGGTAAGCATGCTGATTCAGTAAAGATTTTAGAAGAAGCTTTAAAAAAATTAGGCTAATTGATTAATCTTATTTCCAGGGTGTTTAAACCCTGGAAATTAAATTCTACCTTTTTTCAAATGTTTGGGGGTTAATTTGGTGAGGCCCACATTTACCTGGGCCTCTAGGTTTTACAAGGGTGAAAAACAAAAGAGATGGTATTAGCTCAATGGCGCTTGGCTAAACAGACAGGGCAATTATATTTGCCAGCAGTAATCCTGCTAACAAAATAATTTTACTGTTTTCTTTTATCTTTCATTGATAGAATAATTACCTTAGTTTGGAAGTAGGTTTGGGATCGTTATTTCTTCTATGGCTTCTATAACTAATTTAGATATCTGATTTCTGCATAGCTTCTTTGCCCATAAGGTAATTCATGGTTATGATAATGAGATCTGCCATAGCTAAGGGACTGTTGATCATTATTATCTTTAAAAGATAAGAAAAAGATCCTATATAGAGGCCATGAGACCTTTTTTTTCGCAACTTAAGGATAACAGATACTTTCAGATCATTGTGGTTGCGATTATTATTTTAAATTCTATTTTGATTGGAGCTACAACCTATAAATTAGACCCAGCGATCCTAGATATTATTCATTTACTGGATTATTCAATTACTATCTTTTTTGTCATTGAAATTTTAATACGTTTTTTTGGTGAAAAAAAGAAATCTGTTTTTTTTAAAAGTGGCTGGAATATATTTCGATACCATCATTGTTGCCATTTCTCTAATACCTATTCCTAATAATTCAAGTTTTTTAGTGTTAAGGCTACTGCGAATTTTTAGGGTACTCCGATTAGTCTCGGTGATACCAGAATTAAAAAAAATCATTGAAGCGATTATCGATTCTATTCGAAGAGTTTTTTTTGTAAGTCTTATTGTTGTTTATTATTCTATATATTTACGCAACTATGGGCTCTATCCTGTTTGGCCATGTCCAACCAGAGCGATGGGGCGATCTAGGAATTTCTATGATTACTTTATTTCAAGTGCTTAACTTTATCCTCTTGGGAATCGGTGCATTTGCCTATTCAGCAAGTATATTGGTGGGCTTGGATATATTTTTTTAGCTTTGTTGTGATTTGTTGTATTACCATTTTAAATTTAGTTATCGCTATTCTAGTTGATGTGGTCATTGGCCAGAAGAAAATTTAATCTGTTATACTGATAATGACTTGCTGTTTCTTTCGTCTCATTCCCTTCGTTATCATTTTAGGGTATGCATGGTTTATATTGACTAAATGTAAATAATTACAATGATTGTAAATGCTGATTTTAGCTTAAAGGTAGTAGTAGATACTCATAAGATGGACTGGCAACCATCACTTGTGCCTGGTGTAGAGAGAAAATATTTAGACCGGGTAGGTGGTGAAGTTGCAATTGCAAGTACGGTAGTAAAATATGCTGCTAACTCTTCTTTTACACGTCATACCCATGATGGAGGTGAAGAAATTTTAGTACTGGATGGAGTTTTTTCCGATGAGACAGGTAACTATCCTGCAGGATCTTATCTTCGAAATCCGCCCAATAGTTCGCACGCTCCATTTTCAAAACAAGGTTGCACTTTATTTGTTAAATTAAGACAATTTCATCCTGAAGATGTACAAACTGTTCGTATCAATACTAATGACACACCCTGGTACCCAGGTATGGTTCCAGGTTTATTCGTGATGCCGCTTCATGAATTTAATGGTGTTGGTACTGCTTTAGTGAAATGGTCACCTAATACTATTTTTAATCCTCACATTCATCCAGGTGGAGAAGAAATTTTTGTGATTAAAGGAGTATTTTATGATGAACATGGTAGCTACCCCCAAGGAACTTGGATACGAAGTCCACGCTATAGCAAGCATGCTCCTTTTACCAAATCGGATGAAACAGTCATTTATGTTAAAACAGGTCATCTCGATTATCCTATTCAGCAACAAGATTAATGACACAATATAAAGATTCACAAGTCATCATCGAACAATGCGAAAAGTGTGGCGCAAAGAACGATACTGTTCACCCTAACTTTCTCTTATATGGTTTTAAGATTTGCCAATCGTGTAAATTATCTGAAACTTTATTTCCCGTTTAATCATGACCAATTTAGATATTTCCCAAGCTGATTATGCGAAGCAGTTGATTCAAATCCTAGAGCAAGACAAGACTTTTAATATTGAGCTGAAAGAAGCATCCAATGTGTTTCTTAGAAAAGTCGGTAGAAACGTATTATGATTTTTATGAAAAAGGTAAACGTGGCAGCTTATTTAATTGTCTTATCTTTTATTTTCCTGAACCCAGGCAATCGGATGTTGGTTTATTTATTGAAGATATCAGAGGTTTGTACATTAAAGCAGATCATCCAGTTATTCCCACACAAGACAACACCTCTTATACAATGATGCGCACCTTCCTTCCGCAGAACTCCAAATCTTTTTCGATGAAAGAAATAGAAGACATCAAAGCCATTTATCTCAAAGCTATTTATAAAACGGCTGAAAAAGTATTTTACTTATCTTGATCCATCATTACCATAATGGAACACTTTATTTTCTTAGTAATTATTTTTTTTTCCAAAGTATGAAATAAAATAGATAGTGCAAGGATCCACTACATATCAATTACAATTGTATCTTTGGACCCACCACCTTGAGAGCTATTAACAATGGTGCTCCCTTTCTTTAAGGCAACGCGTGTCAAACCACCCATAGTGATATAGGTTTCTTTTCCAGATAATATGAAAGGACGCAAATCCTGATGGCGTGGCTCTATATTCGCTCCTTGCATTGTGGGTGTAGTCGATAAAGTTTCTAACGGCTGGGCAATATAATTTCTTGGATTTTTTTTTATATTGTTAATGCATTCTTCTTTTTCTTCTTTGGTCGCTTTTGGACCGATAACAATTCCATATCCTCCAGATCCATCAGCAGGTTTTACAACCATGTTATTGATATTATCAATAACATACTCTCTTTGTTTGTTATCATGACATAAATAAGTTTCCACTTGATTGATTTTAGGTTTTTCGCCTAAATAATATTCTATCATTTTTGGAACGTAGGAATAAATCACCTTGTCATCCGCTACCCCACTGCCAGGAGCATTTACAATGGCAACATTATGATTATAAAAAGCTTTAAATAATCCAGCTACTCCGATTAACGATTCTTTGTAAAATGTTTTCGGATCAAGAAACGTATCATCTAACCTTCTATAAATACAATCTACACGAAGACTACCTGTTACCGTTTTCATATACACTTTATCATCTTCTACATAAAGATCCTTTCCTTCAACGAGGGTAATTCCCATTTGTTGAGCAAGAAACGAATGTTCAAAGTAAGCTGAATTATAAACGCCGGGAGTTAACACGACCATAGTTGGTGTGCTAGTTTTATACGGGATAGCATCCAGCATACAGTGGTACAATCGGTTACAATAATGACCAATGGGTGAAACGCGATAGCGAGTAAATAGTTCTGGGAAAACTTCCCGCATCACCATGCGATTTTCAAGCATATAAGATACTCCAGAGGGAACTCGTAAATTATCTTCAAGCACTAAAAATTCTCCCTCCAGATTACGAATTAAATCAATACCTGAAATATGGGACCAAATTTTTCTTCTAGGGGTAAAATTATGACATTGTTTTAGATAATTCTTAGACTGAAAAACAATTTCTTCTGGAATAATTTTGTCTTTAAAAATTTTCTTTTCATTATACACATCGTTGATAAATAAGTTTAAAGCTTTGCATCTTTGCGCAAGACCTCGTTTCACCTTATTCCATTGAGATTTAAGTATAATTCTTGGAATAATGTCTAAAGGCCATTTTTTTTCCTCTGCTGCTTTTTTATCTGCTGAATAAATCTTAAAATTAATTCCCCTGGAGCTAATGGTACTTTGGCAGTTTTTTTCGATTTCTTCCAATTGTTGATTGGAATATTTATTTAATATTTTGGATATAATTTTAGCTTCGCGGCGCAAAACATGATCATTGGTAACATATTCATCATAAGTTTTATCTGATGGGTATTTTTTCCAATTAATAGCCATATTCATGTTCCCATATTAAAGTAAATATTCCGAGATAGTCATGCCATATTTCGATAGCTGGGATGTCATTTAATAATTGTTTTTTAAGCTAATTTTAATTAAGACAATTAAGCATGACTTATTGCGTTGGAATTAAAGTGGATGAAGGAATGGTATTTGCCTCGGATAGCAGAACCAATGCTGGTCTTGATAACTTTAATTCCTATTCAAAAATGTTTGAATATCAAGGAAACGATCGTTGTATTGTTATTTTAACTTCTGGTAATCTTGCAACCTCGCAAGCGGTGTATGGTTCCATTCAAAAAGACTTAAAAAATGGTCAAGGTCAAGATAACTTAAATACTTTCACTGAATTAGAAGAAATCGCTGTGTATTTAGGAAAATTAGCTGTTAAACATTCTTCTCCGGATGGAATTAATCAAGAAACCCTGCAGTTAGGATCTACTTTTATTTTAGGTGGACAAATTAAAAATCAAAAGCAAGAATTATTTCTGGTGTATCCGCAGGGAAATTTTATTAGACCCAGTGAATCAAAACCCTATTTAGTTATAGGAGAAATTAAATATGGAAAACCCATTTTAGATCGTGTTATTAAAAATCAAACCTCATTAGGAGATGCATCTCGTTGCGCCCTGATCAGTATGGATAGCTCAATCAAATCAGATTTATCCGTGGGACCACCCATTGATTTTGCAGTGTACCGAAAGGACAAGTTAAATTTAGCTTATAGAAATGCATTAAATCATGATAGTCCTGAATACAAAGAAATCTGCAAGCAGTGGGAAGAGGGCATTACAAAAATATTTACCAATTTTCCAAGATTTGATTGGGAACAATAGCTTCATCAGTAATAGCTTAATTACAAAGTTTCATTTTGAAATAGAGATAATAAAATAAAGAACCGATTGTGTTCTTATATGCGCAATAGCACTCAATGTTATAATCTTCATTGAGATATTAATTTACATGATAAACTTGAATGGACTTTATATTTGATCAATTTAACATATTTTTTATTAAATAGTAAAACTTAAAAGTCCTTTATTTGTTTTATTTTTTATAATTGATCTTTAAGCATTTATTTTATATTTTTCTTTTTTTTATGTTAAAAAAAATTAATAAAGTATTGCTTGAGCTTGAAAAATTAGACTCACATTTTTTTAGAAAATTGGCTTCTTTGAGTGATTTTCAATTACAGGTATTGCTACAACTAAGAAAGAAGAGCAATAAAACCTTAAGTATTGCAAGCTTTATTAATCTTAATGGGTTTGAACAATCCAGAACTCAAAGATATCGAGATATTCAAAACTTGATCGGACAGGGTTTTTGTCGAAAAATCAATACCAATTTAGTTTTGCGCTCATAGCCATTATATTTAATCGTCGTATTCTTATTCGTTAAAAAATAAGGGATATACTTCTAGATTAAAAATAATATGCTCCAAATACATGATCCAAAAAAACCTAGTAGTCATATTTTTTTACCTCGCAAGTATCTCCATTGTGCAAACTGTCATTGATCCGTTACAACAATGGATCATAACAAATGATAGTGCTCTAAATGCTTCCTGGATTTTTTTACCTCACGGCGTAAGAGTTTTGTCCGTTTTGTTACTTGGCTATATTTGCTTTCCTGGTTTATGGATAGCTGCTTTCCTGCATGGTTTGTTATATTTATCAGCATCTGGTAATGAAATAGTATTATTGATCACTTCTTTGTTATCGGCCATTGCTGTGATGATTGCGTATAGATTTCATTTTGTTCGCCCCATACCAAACCTAGATGACATTACTTTAAAAAATATTTTAAAATTATCGGTATCTATATCTATTATAAGTTCATTATTAATAAACTTTTTTAGATGGATGATTGGGGAAACATTAGAATTGCAGGAAATTCTTAGACAAACTTTGCTTTATTTTATAGGGGATAATATTGGTGCTATTGTTTTTTTTCTTTTAATTATTAATATTAAAAAATTTTTATTACGACATGCAAAATAAAACTTATAGCATCTTAAAACAATTTCCAGACTTACAAAAATTTTCCGTAACAAAAATGAAAAAAAAAGAACAAAGAATATTTGATTATCTGCAACATTTTCTTCTTGCTAAAAAAATTGAACGAGTTGCAAATGAGGGAGAAAGTTATGCGGAAGCTATTTGCAAAGGTATGCTTGTACTAAATTTTCCTACACCTAAACCATTTCTAACCTATACGGATGCACAAATTAGACAATTTGGAAAAGGTACTACCTTATTAAAGATTGCCTCTCTAATAAACTGTCCTAGAGAAACAGTTCGAAGAAAAGCAGTTTGTTTGATAGAGAAAAAATTTATTCAGAAAAAAGGGGAGCACCAATTTTTTATTACTAAAAAATGGTTACATCGTTCTATGCATTATTTGTTATTAATGGGATATTCAGGCGAGCATCTAGCTGCTAAATTACAAAAAAAAGCTTAACCATTATTCTTTGTGAATTATTTTTACCCAAGCTTTGTATTCGTTTACTAAATCTTCTTCCGGGATAATTAATTTTGCTCGTTTATTATCCGGATCCGGTTCTTTTGTTATATACTTTTTGCTAATCAAATTATTAATAGAATTCAACAAACTTGAGCGTGAAGAAATGGAAGAGGGGATACTTTCTAATATTCGCTCTTGTGATAAGGAATATTCTGCGAAATAACTTTCCATAATTTTGAATAAAAGCAAATACCGACCTAAATCATTTTGAAAGTATTTAATAATTTTAAACTCATGATCTTTAAGTTGATGGAAAATATTTTTGGGATAATTTAGCTAATATCTTTCGTTCCATATATATAAATTACCCAATTTAGGTATTTATGAATAGTAGTAATTTTTACTATTAATAAAAAGCGTTATTCTTTAATATTTTTATATGTACCAAATTTGGTACATCTTCGCTTATGTGGGGCATAGCAAAGCATAAAGCTTTCGAATTTCAATTATTTGAAGAATCGATGAAAACAGAGCTAAAAGATTGTGAGATCTTTAGGCCTTTGTTTCGAAAAGACTCAAAAAAAATCCCTTTATTAGGTAGCTATTGCTTTATTCATCACCCAAGTTTTGCTGATGAATCTCTTATTACTAGGCTTAAATTTAAAAAGGGCGTCAATTATTTTCTTAATAATTATGCTTGGCAGCAAAAACCCATAACAGATTTTATTCATTATTTACAAAGTCATATGACCAGGGATGGCATATTAGATTCAAAATTCTTTTTTCAGTATTTGTCCAAACAGGGAGTTTTCCTGGAAGGACCCTTAAAGTCCTTAATTTTTAATGTGCTCGAAGATTATAAAAAAACACTCAAAATTTCTATAGAAGGAATGTCTACCCCCATAATAATTAATAAAGAGAGAGTATCCATCAACTTTCTATAGAAATAATTTTTGTATGAACATGATATGTCCAAAACTAAGAATGGCAGAGTGCGGAGCATTGCTTGAATGTTAGATAAATACTTACCATGGATCCTGGTATTAGCTTTCATTCTTTATTTTAGTGTAGCGATTCTATTAATTTTGGAAGTTGGTTTTGATTAACATGAAACGAAGATACAAAAGCGAGGATGAGATTGATCTAATAGAGATCATCAGAAAACTTTGGAAAGAGAAAGTGTTAATTATAGGGCTTTCTTTATTTTTTGCTGTAATTGCTTATGGGATTGGTCTTACTATCCCAAAAAAATATCAAACTAGTGTTAAATTATCTCCGCCCATAATTTTAGAGTTTAAAAAATTTCAAAACGTCTTTGATATTATCGGAAAAACAAATGAGGAATTTCAAAATTTAACTAAATACAGAGATTTATTTTATTCGTATTTTAAAAATGAAGTATTTTCTATTTCTAACTTTGCAGATTTTTTACGATTAGAAGATAATGCAAAAGCATTTATTCAAACATTAAAAGAAAAAGAAATAACAGTTGAGCAATATTTACAAGATGCTCATTTTCAAGAAAAAGTAGTCAATCTTCGATTAAAGCAAAGCGAGACTTTGGTTCCTGAGCTTATTTTTACCTATACACAAGAGCTAAACGGACCTGAGATTCTAAATAACTATATTAAAAAAGAAGCAAGTCTTGCTAAGAGCAATATATTTACAACCATTGAGAACAATCTACGAGAAGATCTAAAAGAAAACCAAGAAAGAAAAGTTATTTATCTTCAGGATAGAAAAAGAAATTTAGATACTGAAATTAGTCAATTAGAGCTGCAATTAAAAGAATACGTGCAACAACAAACTAGATCTTTAGAAAATAAGTTATTTGAATACCAACAAGCGCTAAACACAGCAAAATCGATTAATTTAGAAGAATCGATTCCCACTAGTATTGTAAGGGGAAATTCTGGATCTATGTTAAATGAGCCTGGAGCCTTATTTTATAAGGGTGCCAAAGTATTAAAATCTGAAATTGATAACATCAGAAAAGACCTTGCCAATTTAGATAAAACAGAAAAATACAATACGTTAATCAGTAATCTTGAAAAAGCTAAAAACCAACTGGTAAATCTTGATCAAACCAAGGAATATAATGAAATTGTAAAACGCGAACTTGATTTAAACAAAAATATAAAAATTCTAAAACAATTAGATTTTAAGTGGGATCCAATTTTACAAAAAGCTACTCAGCCAGAAAAGCATATCTCTCCTAAAAAATCTATTTTTGTCCTGATTGGGTTATTTTTAGGTTTTTTAACTTCGCTTTTCATTATTTTTATAAGGTCTCAAGTTAGAAAATAAATTTTTCATGTACAAACAATTCTGTAAATTAAACAGAGTCTTAGCTTTGTTGTTACTCATTGCATTAAGTCCTTTATTACTCCTCGTTAGCATATTGGTTTATATGTTTATTGATAAAAAAGTTTTATTTATTCAAAAAAGAGTTGGTTTATTTGGATCGAAATTTAATTGCTATAAATTTGCAACTATGTTCGGAAATCATGAATTCATGCAACCTAAGACATCAGATCAAGAAAAACAAAGAATTTCCAAATTAGGAAATTTATTAAGAAAATTTTATTTAGATGAACTACCTCAACTTATTAATATTATGAAAGGAGAAATGAATTTTATAGGACCAAGACCCCATGAGGTTTGGCATGATAATCATTACAAAGAACGTTTGAGTGATCATGAGTATTTATTAAAAAATTATAAAAAAAGGAATCATTCCAAACCCGGCTTAACAGGATTGGCTCAATGCCTAGGATTAAATGGTGCTATTAATGATGAGCAATTAGCCAAAAGAACAAGATACGACATTTTGTATTTAAAAAAAAAAAGTTTTTTTTTTGATTTTTTTATTATTTTAAAAACTCTGCAACTCATTTTTAGCAAAAGTGAAAAATAATACTATCTTAGTTACAGGAGGAGCTGGTTATATCGGCTCTCATTGCCTTATTGCTTTAATAGAAAATGGCTATACACCTGTCGTAGTAGATAATTTTTCTAATAGTTCGAAAGATGTATTTAAAAAACTAAAACTGATTACAAAGAAAACCATTAAATATTATAATTTAGACGTACGTAATAAATTAAAATTAAATAATCTATTTAAACAGTACCAATTTCATGCTGTAATTCATTTTGCAGGATTAAAGTCTGTAGCCGAAAGTAGCAAGAGTCCACTTATTTACTTTAATAATAATATAGCTAGTTCCATTACACTGCTTGAATGCATGAAACAACATAGTGTTTTCAAGCTTATTTTTAGTTCTTCAGCCTGTGTTTATAATGCCAATGAGCCTCTTCCCTGGTCTGAAACGACTAAAACCGGAGAAACCACTAATCCTTATGGAACTTCAAAATATATCATTGAACGAATATTAATAGATGTAGCAGAATCTGATCCTAAGTGGCAAATAGGAATTGCAAGATATTTTAATCCAATTGGAAATCATTCATCTGGTTTAATAGGTGATAATCCAAAAGGATTACCTAACAACCTTGTGCCTTATATAACAAAAGTCATCAAAGGAGAGGTTCCTTATCTTAATATTTACGGTAATGATTATAAAACTAAGGATGGTACAGGGGTGAGAGACTATATTCATGTTATGGATCTTGCAGAGGCTCATATTAAAATATTAAAGAATTTTAAAAATATTAAAGGCCATGAAATTTATAATTTTGGTTCAGGTAAGGGTTATAGTGTTAAGGAAATTGTCCAATCATTAGAAAAAGTTAATAAAATTAGAATTCCAAGAAAAATAAAGAGCAGAAGAAATGGAGATCTTCCAATTTATTATACCTGTAACAAAAAAGCTAAAACAAAAATTAATTTTAAGATTAAAAGAGATTTAAACCAAATCTCAAAAGACGTTTTCAAGTTTATATAAAACCTGATGTCAACGGCTAGCATTAATTTAGAAACTAGGCCCTATAATTATTTATGTATTTTAATAGCCTCTATAGTTCCATTGATGGTTACAGGTCCTTTTTTACCAGATTTATTAGTCAGCCTTTGTTCAATTTGGTTTATTTATTATACTATTAAAAATAAGCTTTATTACATTTATCAAAACAAATTCTTTTATATCTTCATAGCTTTTTGTATAGTCTGCATCACTTCATCATTATTATCTGATGATATTTTACTCAGTTTTGAAAGCTCTTTATTTTATTTTAGAATAGGAGTTTTTGCTCTTTTGATATCTTATTTAATAGAGAAAAATGAAGACATATTAAATTATTTTTATTATTTTTTTATTATTACTTTTTCTATTCTAGTCATTGATGGATTTTACCAGTTTTTTAATGGGGTAAACTTTTTTGGACAAAAACTTCAAATTTTGGGTGGACGTGCCCCAAGAGTATCATCATTATTTGGTGATGAAACTATAATGGACTCTTATTTATCAAGGTTATTTCCTTTATTATTTGCTTTATTTATAATAAGAGAAAATAAAACCAGGTTTGAGATTTATTTTCTAGCTTTTTTATTTATATGTATTGATATTTTAATTTATTTAGGCGGCGGCAGAACCTCCTTCATGTTTTTAAACCTTTCAACTGTATTTATCATACTATTTATTAATAAATTTAAAAAATTTAGAATAATTACTTTTATTATTTCATTAGCTTTAATCACTTCATTAACTTTAAATGATAACAGGTTACTAAATCGATTTATAAAAGATCCAATAAAACAAATGGGATTTCAAAAAGAACAAAAATATATATTTACCCCATTACACGATAGTCATATTCGTACAGCTTATAACATGTTTCTAGATAAGCCAGTCTTGGGAGTTGGTCCAAAATTATTTAGATTAAAATGTAAAGAAGCAAAATATCAAGAAGGTGTAAGTCCGTGTACTACTCATCCTCATAACTTTTATGTTCAATTATTAGCAGAAACTGGGATTATTGGATTTAGTTTTTTATTTGGCATATTAATTTATTTTATTTATCAAATCTTAAGATTCATTAAACATAAATTTTTAAATAAAAGAATTATTTTTTCTGATTACAAAATTTGTTTACTTTCATGTTTGTTAATTACTATTTTTCCATTTAGTCCGAACGGTAATTTTTTTAATAATATGTTAATGATCTTTTATTCTCTTCATTTTGGTTTTTTAAGAAAACAATAAACAGAAATTTATGTTTAATAATAAAGTCATTTTACTAACTGGTGGAACAGGTTCATTTGGAAAAAAATTTGTGTCAATGACATTAAAAAATTTTAATCCAAAAAAAATTATTATTTTTTCTCGTGATGAGATGAAGCAATGGGAAATGCAAAAAAAATATCCCAATTTAAAAAAGTTAAGATTTTTTTTAGGTGATATTAGAGATAAAGAGAGGCTTTATAGAGCTTTTGATAACAAAATAGATGTTGTTGTGCACGCTGCCGCATTAAAGATTGTGCCAAAAGCAGAGTATGATCCTTTTGAATATGTTAAGACAAACATTCTGGGTAGCATGAATATTATAAACGCTTCAATTGATTTTAGAGTTAAAAAAGTTGTAGCTTTGTCAACTGATAAAGCAAGCTCACCAATTAACCTATATGGTTCTACTAAATTGGTTTCTGATAAAATGTTTGTCTCTTCAAATTTTTATACTAATTCTGATAGAACTAAATTTTCGGTAGTACGTTATGGAAACGTTATAGGATCAAGAGGATCGGTAATACCTTATTTTCTTGAATTGAATAAACAAAATTCTAATTTTTTTCCAATAACACATCCTGAAATGACACGATTTATTATATCCATGGAGGATGGAGTAAGATTAGTTTGGAAAGCAGTTAAAGATATGCATGGAGGAGAAATTTTTGTAAAAAAAATTCCTTCAATAAAAGTGATAGATATTGCCAAATCAATAAATAGAATAAAAAGATTAAAGATTGTTGGATTAAGACCTGGAGAAAAAATTCATGAAGAATTGATTAGTAAATATGAAGCTTCAAATACATATGAATTTAAGGAGTATTACAAAATTTTGCCTTCATACAATTTAGTTAAAAAAAAAACAATGATTATTAAAGATGGAAAAAAAGTTCCTTTAAATTTTGAATACAATAGCAAAAATAATAAAGATAAATTAAAAAACTTGAACATCAAAAAAAATTTAGACTAAATATTTAAAAAAAATTTAATTTTATATTATATGACTTTAAAATTGTCATTCTATAATTCTTTTTTAAGAATTTTTTCAATGTCTGGTAGATTTTTATTGATCTTCTTTTTTGCTAAATATTTTACCGAAGAAGATTTGGAATTTATGGATTAATTGTTTCTGCTATTTTAGTTGGCATCACTATAAATAGTTTAGAGTTTTACACATTTTCTACCAGAGAAATAATAGCAAATAGTGAAAAACAGTATAACCATTTGATAAATCAATTAATTTCTCAACTTATAATTTTTGTTATTTTTATTCCAATTCAATTGTTTTTTTTTAATTATTTTTTAGAAGGTCATTTCTTTTTTTTTTGGTTTTTAATATTGCTTTTTTTTGAATGTTTTTCTCATGAAATTTACCGAATTTTAATTGCACTAAATAATCAAATTTCAGCTACCATTACCTTTTGTATTAAATCTTCTCTTTGGATATATATTTTAATATTATCAATTTATTTTTTCCCTAAATTATCAACTATTAATTCTATTTTTATATTTTGGACAATAGGAGCAATTTGCTCTACTTTGTTTGGTTTAATAATAATATACAATTACTTTAATCAAAATAAAAATCATGATTTTAAATTTAATATAAAATGGATTTTAAAAGGATATAAAACAGCTTTAATTTTTTTTTTATCAGCACTTTTTGTAAAAGGACTTTTCTTATATGATAAGTTCTATTTAAAACAAAACTATATTATTGATTACCTAGGAGTATATTTTTTTTATTATACATTAATATTTGGGGTATTTAACATTTTGGAACCAGCTATTTTTTCTTTTTTTTATCCACGTTTAGTTAAATCATATCAAAATCTAGAGAACAGTGTATTTAAACAACAGTCGAAAAAACTTTTACTAAATACTTTTATTTTATCTTTAATAATTTCATTAGTACTCATCTTGATTTTGCCTTCAATTATTGATTTCATAAACAAACCACTTCTAAAAAATTATTTAATTGATGCAAAATTATTAATTTTAGCAGGTTTTTTATTTTCAGTAAGTATGATTCCACATTATATTTTGTATTCAAAAAAAAAGATAAATTGATTTTAGTGAGTCATTTAATTTCGTTTTTATTTTTTGTTTTATTTTTACATTATGTTGATTTAAAAATTAACTTTATAAGCCAAATTAGCTTGGCTTTAATATTTTCACTTTTAATAATGACTTTCATTAAAACTGTTCCATTAATAGGGTTTTTTAAACGAAATTGATTCCATATAGCAGACAGTCAATATCTAAATCAGATATAAAATTAGTAGTAAATACTTTAAAATCTGATTATTTAACCCAGGGTCCAAAAGTTTCTGAATTTGAAAAGAAAATTTGCAACTATATCGGAGTAAAGTACGCTATTGCTGTGAATAGTGCCTCGTCAGCACTACATATTGCCTATAAAGCAGTTGGACTTAATAAGGGAGATTGGTTCTGGACAACACCTAATACTTTTGTGGCTACAATTAATGCTGGCTTACATTGTGGAGCTAAGGTTGATTTTGTTGATATTGATATTAAAACTTATAATCTTTGTGTAGTTGAATTAGAAAAAAAATTATACATTGCTAAAAAAAAGAAAAAATTACCAAAATTAATCATACCAGTTCATTTTGCTGGACAATCTTGTGATATGAAAGCAATATATGAATTAAGTAGAGAGTATGGTTTTAGTATTATAGAAGATGCATCTCATGCGCTAGGGGGGGAATATCTTAATGAAAAAATAGGTAATTGTAGATATTCAGATGCAACTGTGTTTAGTTTTCATCCAGTAAAAATAATAACCACTATTGAAGGAGGTGTAGTAACAACAAAAAATAAAAATCTTTTGCATAAAATGAAACTTTACAGCAACAACGGTATTTTAAAAAAAAAAAGTTATATAGGAAAAAGTATTTATGAAAAAAATTACGATCAAATTGAAATTGGTCATAATTATCGTATGAATGATGTTCAGGCAGCTTTAGGGATAAGTCAATTAAAAAAAATTGATTTTTTTAACAAAAAAAGGCATTTAATTAAAAAGAGGTATTATGAACTACTAAAAAATTTACCATTAACTCTACCTTATCAAGATCCTAAATGTTTTTCTAGTTTACACTTATATCCAATTCTTATTAATTTAAAAAAAATAAAAAAAAAATTATACAATTATCTAATTTCAAATAATATTGGAGTTAATGTTCATTATATTCCAGCTCATACTCACTCGTTTATTAAAAAAATGGGTTTTAAAGTAAACGACTTCCCAGTTTCAGTTGAGTACTTCAAAAGAACTTTAAGTATACCAATCTTTCCAGACCTTAAAATAAATAACCAAAAAAAAATTTGTAAGCTAATCGCAAATGCAACATGTTACAGCAAAAAGGTTATGTGGAAATGAAGAAAATTGCATTCTTATTTGATAAAACTAACGACTGGATATCAAAGTATTTTCCCGAAGCCTTGAAAGTGCAACAAAAGTTCGATGTATGTGTCTTTTACGAAGAAGAAAAGATCCGTAATTTCGATTTAGTTTTTGTTTTAGGCTACACAAAAATCTTGAAAGGCAAAATTCTGTCTTCAAATAAGCTTTTATTAGTGGTCCATGCAAGTAATTTACCAGAAGGCAGAGGTTTTGCTCCAGTACAATGGCAAATTTTAGAGGGTAAATCGAACATTACCGTTTGTCTGCTAGAAGTTTCAAATGATGTAGATACTGGAAATATTTTTGACAAATTGATTTTGTCACTTAATGGCAGTGAGCTTTATGAGGAAATAAGGCAAAAGCAAGCTGTGGTTACGTTTAAGTTGATTTCAAGATTCTTAAAGAGATATCCAAATCTCAATTTTGAAGAGCAGCAGGGTATACCAACGTTTTATCGAAGACGCACTCCTTCTGATTCCCAACTTGATTTAGACAAAACAATACGAGAACAATTTAACTTATTGAGAATTTGTAATAATGATGATTGGCCAGCGTTTTTTGAAATTGATGGTGTGATATATACGCTTAAAATTGATAAGGTGAGTTAAGTTGTAACATGAGTTATATTTTTGAACGAATTTTATCCACTGAAGAGCAAATTCAAATTTTATATGATCTATTAAAGATAAGAAATTACGTGATCAGTCATAGAAGTAATACAAGCTTCGAAAAGCATAGAGAATTTGTTAAAAACCATCCTTATTTACACTGGTTTTTAATGCGTAAAGAAACTAATTATGTTGGCTCGGTTTATTTAAAAAAAGATAACTCAATTGGCCTCAATTTGACTGAATATAGCAAAGAGATTTTGGGGGTTTGTATAGATTTTATAAACAAAAATTTTTCTCCGCAAGAATCTAAGCCTTCTATGGTTCCTAACTATTTTTATGTAAATATATCTTATTTAAATAAGCAGGCGTTAAGTGCATTACAAGAACTGGGGCTTGACCCATTGCAGATTAGTTTGAGGTTGGAAAAATGAGAGTTAATCAAACAATAATCAACCGAAGTTCCAAGCCCTTCATTATTGCTGAGCTTTCAGCCAATCACGGTGGAAGCATTCAGAGAGCTAAAGACTCAATTACAATGGCAAAAAAAGCTGGTGTTTCTGCTGTTAAAATTCAAACATATACGCCAGAAACAATGACAATTAATTGTAACTTGCCAGACTTTATAGTTAAAGAAGGGCTATGGTCTGGTCGAACTTTGTATGAATTATACTCTGAGGCCTATACGCCATTTGAGTGGCATGAAGAATTATTCGACCATGCTAAGAATTGTGGGGTCACCATATTTTCTACGCCATTTGATGAAACTGCGGTTGATTTACTTGAATCATTGGGTGCACCAGCTTACAAAATAGCTTCATTTGAAATTGTTGATTTACCACTTATAAAATATATTGCTAGAAAAAATAAGCCGATCTTTATGTCGACTGGGATGGCATCTATGAGTGAAATAGAAGAAGCAGTTAGGGTAGTTAAAGAAAATAGTGAATCTGATCTTCTACTATTTCACTGCATTAGCAGTTACCCAGCAAGTACAAACGATTCTAATCTAAACAACCTCACTTGGCTAAGAGAGAGGTTTGGTGTGGAAGTTGGCCTTTCAGATCATACGACTAATAATATAGCGGCAGTGACGGCTATTGGCATGGGTGCTGTTGCTATTGAAAAACATTTCAAACTTGATAATGAAGAGTGTGGACCAGATTCTAGCTTTTCCTTAAACATTGATGAATTTTCCAAGCTAGTGAATGACTGCAATAATGCTTGGACCGCTAAAGGTTCATTAAGTTTTAGTAGATCTAGTTCCGAGACTCAAAATTTGATTTTTCGTCGCTCCATTTATTTCGTCAAAGGGTTAAAAAAAGGTCAAAAAATATCTGATAAAGACATACGTCGAATTCGTCCTGGATTTGGGTTGGCTCCTAAGTATTTTGATAAACTTATTGGGTGTGAGTTAGCAGTGGACGTAAATCCTGGGGACGCAGTAACCTTCGATGTTCTGGTAGAGAAGTGAGTGAGTGGTTTGATTGTCAAAAGAAGCTAGTCAGTAGATTCCACAAGTTGCTGCAAGAACGAATTACAAAGCCAATCCTCCTCGTTAACTAACTAATGAGGAGTAAATGTGGCTATCGAAAATTGAAGCTATAGCTGCAAATTTAGAATGATGCGAAAAATTGCTAAACTGTCAGCTGAAGACGTGACTGTGAAAGCACAAGTACTTTTCGTGAGATACTGAGTGGCAAGAAGAACTGGCACTACTCACAGGGATGAAAGACAAACCAAGCTAACGAAATAAAATGTTGTTAAAAGAAGCCATTTTATACTATGTTTAAAATAAGTGCATTGGTATGAGATTATGCATAATACCAGCTAGAGGTGGAAGTAAAAGAATACCTTTAAAAAATATCAAATCTTTTAATAAAAAGCCTATTATTTATTATTCGATAAAAGCTGCAACATTATCTAAAATTTTTGATAAGATCATAGTTTCAACAGATCATCCTAAAATTGTAAAAATTGCAAAATCTCTAGGTGTAGAAGTTCCTTTTGTTCGTCCAAAAAAACTATCAAATGATCATATTGGATTAACAGAGGTCGTTAAACATGCAATAGAATGGTATGAGAGCAAAAATATTTTTTTTAAAGAAGTGTGCTGTATTATGGCTACGGCACCCTTAATTCAATATTTAGATTTAAAAAGATCACTGAAAAAACTTCAAAAAAGTAGATTTAATTTTTGTTTTAGCGCAACTGATTTTTCCACATCTGTTTTGAGGTCATTTAAAATTTCAAGAAATTTAGGAATTAAAATGATTTTTCCCAAATATTATAATTATAGATCTCAAGATTTAGAAAAAATTTATTATGATGCAGGACAATTTTATTGGGGATATTCTGATTCTTGGAAAAAGAAAAAAATTATATTTGCTAAATATTCAACACCATTTTTATTACCAAATAGTAGAGTTCAAGATATTGACAATAATGAAGATTGGAAAAAAGCTGAACAATTCTATTTAATGAAAAATTCTTTTTTAAACCATGTGAAAAATTCTAAACTACAAGTAAGAAAAAAATAATATTTAATTTCACCAAACTTTATATTTTCTAAAAAAAAAATCGATTAAAATTAAAAAAAAATATCAAAAGTTATTTGAAAAAAATTTTTAGTAATTATTAAAACAATAACAGGGGCAGAAAAGGAAATAATTTCCAAATGAAGGTGTTTTTTAAAAAAAATTTCAAAAATAATGTACTATAATAACTTTTTACATATCTTATTAATTCATACGATTGTTTTTTTAATTTTTTTAATAATTAGTTAATGATTGTCTACGCTTTACCTTTTGGTTTTTTGAATGAATTGAGATATGAAAAATAAAATTTGCTTTGACTTTATTTGTGATGAAAGTTTAATTTTTTTTGATGTAGCAAAGAAAATGAAAAAAAAGAGGGGATTTGTCTATGGTTTGAAAATGAGGAATAGATATCCAGAAATAAATGACAAAAAAATTATTTTCTATAACATAAATGATTTTAAGAGAACAAATTTTTTTTTAACTATAAAAAAAAGTAAACACTATGAAAACAAATATAAAATTAATTATTCCGATCTTTTAAATAAAGATAGAAATTTAAGAAATTTAAGAAAAATTGATCAAATAAGACATTGTAACTATATAATTGAAGTTGTTGAAAAATTAATAATCAAAAATAAAGTTGATATATTTTTGACTACAGGAGTTGCTTATTTGTATCATCTAGTAATATTAAAATTATGTAAGATATATAAGAAAAAACATTTTTCACTTTATCCCTCTAGAGATAAAAAAATTGGTTACAATTACTCATTAAATAATAATGGAAGTAAATTTAATCATTTTAATTCACTTTTTAAAAATAAAAAATTTATAAGGCAAAATAAATATAAATATGTAAAACAACATTATTTAAGTTATGCTAGAGCCAATCCTGGAATAAATTTTATTTATATTAAAGAGTTTTTTTATAGGTTTTTTCAATGGTATTTTTTAAAATGGAAAAATAATCAAGATTATTTTACAAATCATCCATTTAAGTTGCTTTTAAAATATTTAATAAAAATTTTAAATAGGAAATTTATAAATTTATATAATCTTTTTTTAAAATTATTTATCAAACAAGTTAATAATGGTAAATTTATTATATATACTTTGCAAACAGAACCTGAGGCGTCAACTTTGATTTTAAGTAATAACAATCAGAATCAGATGGAGGTAATAAGAAATATTTCAATAAATTTACCTACAGAATATTTTCTTTATGTTAAAGAACATCCTCACGGTTATGGTAATAATAGCTTATTTTTTTATAAAAAAATTTTAAAATTTAAAAATGTTAAGTTAGTTTCACCTTTTTATAATTTTAATGATCTACTTAAAAAATCTGATGGTGTTGTGGTAATTTCAGGAACTTCAGGTTGGGAAAGTTATAAAATGCTTAAAAAAACCTCAATTATTGGTGAAATTTTTTACTCATTTTTGCCAAATATTAATATTATAAAGAATTTCTCCCAATTTAATAATTATCAAAATTTTAAAAAACCTTTATTAAGTGATGCTTTGAAAGCTCAAAATTCTTATAATCAATCAGTTTCTGATGGTATCTTTGATGTGCATAAACTTGAACTTAAAAAGATAATATTAGATCCTAAAAACCTTGAAATTTTTTATAATTCTCTTAAAAAAATTTTTAAAAAACATGATATACATATTTTATGATTAATGTTTTTTTTATAAACCCACCATTTTTATACCGTTTCTCTAGAGAGCAACGATCACCTGCTGTCACAAAAAGTGATACACTATATTTTCCAAAATGGCTAAGTTTAGCGGCTGGTTATGTAGAAAAATTTGGAAATAATATAAATTTAATTGACTGTCCTGCGGATGGCATCAGTATAGATGAGGCAATTGACAGAATAAAAAGTTTTAATACTAATCTAGTTGTAATTGATACTAGCACTCCCAGTATAAATTCTGACTTAGCTTTTGCTAAAAGATTAAAAGATAATATTTATAATATAAAAATTGCAATGGTTGGTAGACATATTTCAGCTTTAGCTAAAGATTTGGCAAGTCAACACAAGTATATTGATTTTTTCTGCAGAAAGGAATACGAAATTACAATTTCACAGATTGCTGATTATATTAAAAATAAAATTAATATTAGTGAAATAAAAGGGGTAACTTATTATTGTAAAAAAAGAGATATTATTATTGAAAATCCCCCACAAGATCTTATTAATTTGGATGACATCCCTTTTGTTACTAAAATATACAAAAGGTTTTTAAAAATAGAAAACTATTTTTACGGACATTCACTTTGGCCATTAGTAGTTTTAGATACATCAAGAGGCTGTCCATATAAATGTAGCTTTTGTGTTTATCCTCAAACATTTAGTGGTCATACAGTTAGATTTAGGTCGAATAAAAATGTAGCAGATGAATTTGCGTGGATAATGAAAAATTTACCTTTTGTAAAATCAGTTATGCTGGAGGATGACACATTTATTATAAATAAAAAAAGAACTGATTTATTATGTGATGAATTAATTAAGATTAATAATAAACTAAAAATTGATAGTAATTGTAGAGTGGACAGCAGTATATCTTTAGAGTTATTAAAAAAATGGAAAAAGGCTGGTGGTAGATTATTTTGTGTAGGTTTTGAAAGTGGAAATACTGATGTATTAAAAAAAATGATAAAAACAAATAATGTGAAAAAAACTGAAAGCTATTTAAAAGATACAGAAATATTTGTGAATTCATGCAAAAGAGCCAAAATAATGTTGCATGGATGTTTCATGATTGGAAATTTAAATGAAACTAAACAAACATTATACGACACTTTAAAATTAGCTTTGAAATTGGATATAGACACTGCTCAATTCTTTCCAATAATGGTTTATCCAGGAACTACTGCTTACAAACAAGCAAAAAATGAAGGTTTAATTAAATCAGAAAATTATGATGATTGGATTACTCCGAAAGGTCTGCACAATTCTGTTGTCAATTTAAAAAATATTACACACGATGAATTAGTTCAATTTTCAGATTATGCAAGAAGGAAATTTTATTTAAGATTTAATTATATTTTAAAAAAAACATTACAATCTATTAAAAACTATGATGAATTTAGAAGAAATTTTAAATCTTTTAAAAAACTAATTAAATATTTATTTTTTGGATCTGATATTAAGAAAAATAAATAATATTTTTTTTAATAATTATTCTACTATTATTAATTAAATTAAGTGATGAGGATATTATCTAATTATCCATTTTCCTTTTTTTTTATTTTGTGGTGGTTATTTACAATTATAATACCCATAATGATAAATCATAATTATTATGAATACAATTATTATGAAACCGATTATTTAAAATCGTATATTATTAATATTTATAGTTTTTTTTTATACTTATTTTTTTTTTTATTGTTTTCTTTTATTTTAAATAATAACTACATCAAAAGCACTGCTATAAATTATACTATAAAAATAAAAAAAAATTTTCTATATATAAATTTTTTAATAATATCAATCTCATATACAGTTATATTTTTATGTTTTGGTTATTTAGGTACAATTCCTGCTTTAAGTGAATTTACAAATATCGATAAATTCTTTCAAAATAATATAATAATGTTTTTAAAAATAAGACCAATTTATACATTATTCTTATTATTTATATCTACTTATCTGCAATTTCTTATTTTTGTTTATTATCAAAATAAGGAAAAAATTATATTGATCTCAATTTTTTTATTATCATTTTTGATTTTTCTTACTGCCAAAAGATTTTTTATTGCTTTTCCATTTGTAGCTATGATAATTTCTTTTTTTTTCTTAAGAAAATATTTTTATTTACTATTTCCGGTAATAGTTTTTATATTATTAATTTTTTATTTTAAGACACCAGGAAGAAGTTTTTTAGAAATGTTATCTGCTAACTTTTTTGTAACAATTAGAGAATTTGCAAGATTATTATCACATTTTGATGATAATTTCATACATGGGAAAAGTTACTTAGCTGGAGTTTTAAGCTTTGTGCCAACATCTATAAATGAACTAAAATCAGATTATTTTTTTACAAGATATATAACATTGTTACAAAATTACGATCCTGAATTATCTGGTGGAATGAGATCGGGGTTTATTTCTGAGGCCTATATTAATTTTGGTTATATTGGAATAATATTTGTAATAATCATAATTGCTTTTACTTCAGTAATTATAGATGCTTCTATAAAAAAAAGATCATTTTTTTTTTTCAAAGACCCAGGGACATTTTCTTTATATTTATTTATTATTTATATGGGTATAGCATTTTTTGAAGTAGGAAGTGCTTCTTTTTTATTTTCTTATATAAAAATATTATCTTTAATTTTTCTTTTTAAATTTTTTTTAAAAAAAAATATATCAAATTAAATAATATATTTTTAAAAAAAAATTAAATCTAAATATTAAAAATTTTTAAAAAAATTAATGAATTTTAAATTACGAATTATTAACATAATATTAAGAATATTTTCAATGTCAGGGAAATTTATTTTGGTTTTTTTTTTGGCCAAATTTTTTACTATTACTGACCTTGCGTTATATGGATTAATTTTTACAATTATTTCGTTTGGATTTTTTTTAAATGGTTTAGATTTTTATACTTTTTCTAATCGTGAAATCATAATAAACAATAATAACAAATATAATTTTATAATAAATCAGTTAATATCTCAAATATTTGTTTTTATAATTTTTTTACCTATTCAATATTTGATTTTTAAATTTTATATTAATGAAAATTTTATTTTTTATTGGTTTATAATATTGCTTTTTCTCGAAGGATTTACTCAGGAAATCTATCGAATTTTAATTTCATTAAATAAACAAATTTTAGCTACTGTTTCTTTTGCTATCAAATCTTCTGTTTGGATATATTTTTTAGCAGTATTAATATTATTTTACCCACAGTATAATACCTTAAATATAATTTTTTTACTATGGACAATAGGACTGATATGTTCATTTATATTTGGCTTAACATTTATTTATTTGAACTTAAAAAACAACAAATTGAATGTTTTTAATTTCAATCCTATATGGATTTATAAGGGTTACAAAGTTGCATTAGTTTTTTTTTTATCTTCAATTATTTTTAAACTATTTTTTGTATATGATCGTATTTTTATAAATAATAATTTTGGTACCGAACAATTAGGTATTTATATTTTTTATATAACAATTATATTTGGTTCTTTTAACATTTTAGAGTCAGCAGTTTTTAGTTTTTCGTATCCAAATATAATAAAATATTACCACTTAAAAAAATTTATTTATTTTAAAAAAGAGATTAAAAAATTAATAATCTTAACATTTGTATTTGGTTTATTGATATCAGTGACTTTAATATTAATCATTCCAAAAATCATTGACTTAGTAAACAAAGTTTATTTTAAAAATTATATTGAAAATTCTTATTTATTAATTTTAGGAGGATTTATTATGACAATAAGTTTAATACCTCATTATGTTTTGTATGCTATGAAAAAAGATAAAACTATAATTATTAGCAATTTTATAGGTTTTCTTTTTTTTATTTTATGCTTAAATTTTATTGAATATAAAAACTTTTTTCTAAATATCAGTTATTCTCTAATTTTTGGATTTTCAATAATTACAATTATCAAAACTATAACTTTGAAAAAATATTTTTTAAAGTGAAAATAAATATATATTTACGATGAATTAAGAACAAAACAAGCAAATAGTATATTAAAATTAATTAATAAGTTTTTAAAAAAATATCCAAAAATTACTTTTAAAATTCAAAAAGGTAAAAGCACTCATAATAGAAAAAGAGATAAAAAAGATAGTATATTGAATATAGATCATTCAATTAAAAAACAATTTAATCTGTTACGAATTTGTGATCCAGATAAATTCTTGCTTTTTTTAAAATTTATAACCAAAAATATATTTTAAAAATTTTTAAAGTTTAATAAAAATAAATTCTATTAAGATATTTTAATACTAACTCATTTTTTAAAATGATTTCAAAAATTAAAAATATTAAAGTGAGTGTAATTATTCCTGTTTTTAATGGTTCAAAATATATCATCAGATGTATTAATAGTGTGTTTGCTCAAACTCATAAAAACATAGAGATTATAATAATTGATGATAATTCATTAGATAATACATATGATATAATAAAAAATATTAAAAAAAAAACAAAAATAATTAAAGTTTTTAAAAATAAAACTAATAAAGGTCCAGCTTACTCAAGAAATTTAGGAATTAGATATAGCAAAGGTAAATTTTTAGCTTTTTTAGATTGTGATGATACTTGGAAAAAAAATAAGCTTTCCGAATGTTTAAATAGTTTAACAAAAGGTAATTATGATTTTTGCTATTCATATTATAAAATTATTAATAAAAATAGATCTAAATTTATAATATTACCAGAAAATATTAGTTATGATTTATTATTATGCTACAATCCAATTAAGACGTCTACTTTTATGATTAATAAGAAGAAATTGTCTAATTTGAAATTTCCTTTTTTTTATTATGACGACTACGCTTTATTTTTTCTATTATCTAAAAAAAAATTAAAAAATATTTGTGTTAAAAAATATTTAACAAATTATTACATAAATAGTAACAGTTTAAGTTCAAATAAATTCAACTCGTTTCTAAAATCATTAGAGGTCCTGATAAAACAAGAAAAAGTCAGCACCATAACCTTAATAAAATTTTCAATTTTTTATTTTTTCAAAAATTTTACAAAGTATTATTTTTAAATTTATGAAAAAGTTAAGAATTAATTGTTTACTGAGCCAGATGAGTGTCGGGAAAACCTCAACTGACTCAGCTAAATTATTACTCGGGTAATATTTATTTATATCATTTAATTTTTTATTTTGAATCAATCTGACCTTACTTAGTAAAAAAATATTTTAATTTTACTTATCAAAATTCTTCTTTTTGGGAATTCTTTTATAATTAGTTATCTATTTTTTATGTTTTACCTACAACTTTTTATCTCTAATCTAAATATTCTAAAAAATTAAAGAATATAAAAAATCTGCCTATATATTAAGGATAGTCCTTATCCTTAATTTTCTCCTTAAGTCATTTTAAGTATAAATTTAATTAACTGTAGTTACTATGTAGTAATGAGCTAATTTTAACTATAGATTAATTTAAAATTATCGAGTAATACCAATTAAAATCGAATGAAATAAAAGTAATTAAACTTGATTTGGGACCAGAAAGACTTGGTTTCAAATACATCAAAGTAAGTCCTTTACTTTGAGTATTTCCCCTCATTTTCCTCATATTTTAAAGCTTACTATATATTGTGCTTAGTGTTGACAACTAGCACAACTTATAGTATATATTCTTTAAGTTCATAGTTCTTTTCTAACTATGCGAGGTCATTCGTAGACACTCCTTACAAATAACAACGAGCACTAAACGATAGAAATCAATTTCTCATTTGGGAAATGTTGTTTTCTATTTTTTTTAACGTTTGGTCAGCTTGGTCGTTTAGCAAGTTCCAGACAAAGCAAAGGAGTAATCTATGCAACAAATGAAACAACCAATCGATCAAGTAATGAAGCAGTGTGCTTTATTACTTCATCAACAATTAAAACAATCAAGAGCTAAGTTTGTAAAAGGCGGAAGTGTTGGCTCGTTAATGGATAATGGTAGGATTGATATGCCTATCAAACCGTTAACGATGAAACCTATGCCAGTGATGCAACAGATGCGGACTATGTTGGCTGATGGGGGATTGATTGATGACGAATCTCAGATTCGTTATCTCATTTCAGTTTTGGAAGGTGGCCACTTAAATCCATTAGAGCAACAATTATTGTTAGAGCTGTATGAGGATTTAAAAAAATTAGGAGGTAAGATCAATGACTAAAGTAACTTCCTTAAAACAAATCACAGCGAATAAACTGAATGCGCAAAAAAGTACTGGTCCAAGAACGGAGAACGGAAAAGCTTGGGCAAGGCGTAATGCGATTAAGCATGGATTGCGATCTTCGGATGTTATTACCGTTGGTGAAAATCCATCTGAATTTGAACAGTTCAATCAGCAAATGGTAAAAGAACTGCAGCCAGTTGATTTATTTAGTATGCAACTCGTAAATAAGATTGTGATTACGGCTTGGAATTTAAAACGATCGGATAAAATTCAAAGCGGTATACTTGCCTACGAGATGCAATCCTATGAAGCAGATGAATATAAAAATAAATTACAACACATTCATCATACTGATTTTGCAAAAGAGGATGCTAAAACAGTAACATACCATAATCTCTTGATGGGTTTATCTTTTTTGCGTGATTGCAATAGTGGTAATGCCATGGTCAAGCTCGGAAGTTATGAGACTAGATTATTGCATCGCTATTCACAGTTACGGGAACAATTAAAAGCTTATAAAAAGGAGCGTTATGAACATAGGTAACAAAAGTTATGTATTACGAAATAAAAAGAATTGGTTTAACAAAGAAAGAAAAACCAAATTTCGTGCTGTGGAGCCAACGCATCGCTATTTCATGTCACAAATAAAAAAGGAAACAAATTTGTTTTTGACAGAACATAAAGAGGAGTTGTTGCAACATCATCCTGATATTTATTATTCGATGCAAGGAAAGAAGCTTCCCAAAAAATATCAAAAAACCGTAGCCACCAAAGTTGTGGCTACAACTAATTCTGTTCCTGACGTAATAAGACAGAATGAACTCGATGCGTATCAAAAACAAAGAGAAGAACAACGCAAACAAGAGCAGTTGGACAAACGAAGCCAAATTAGCCTCGTAAAACCTTTGTCATTTTCAGCAGGGCCTAAAAAAGATCCCTGTCGTGGTATGCGATTTGTAAATCCTTATGAGTCGATCAATCAAGGTAGACTTGGGCACTCACAAACTTGGAAATATAAAAAAGAGAAAAAATATGAGTATTATGGTTAATATTTTGTGTTTTTATGCAACTAAAAGGCTGTTGTTTAGATGGATTTTTTGGTTAAATAGAGTGGTTTACGGGAGAGACTACTTTTGTAGCGCCGAAGGATCAACCGCCCAGGAATATCTCAGGCAAAAGGACCGTAAAAACAAAAACTCTGGAAAGAGAGCGGGTTGCTCCACCGAAGGATTCAAGATCTCAGGTAACCAAGACAGATGGGTGAACAGAGTTTAGATGAATCAAGCAGTATTAAAAACTAGTCTTTTTGATTTTCACCGTCAAAGCGGTGCGAAATTAGTGCCTTTTGCTGGATATGAAATGCCTGTGCAATATCCATTAGGAATTGCAGGAGAACATAATCATGTCAGAAGCAAAGCTGGAATTTTTGATGTTTCTCACATGGGTCAATTTTCTATCATAGGAGATGAGGCAACTTGTAAACAATTAGAACAAATTGTACCCATCGATTTATCTGCATTAAAATTACATCAATCCAAATATTCTTTTCTGATGAATGATAAAGGAGGAATAGATGATGATTTAATTGTAACGAAAGTAGAAGAAGGAATAAATATTGTGCTTAATGCAGCATGCAAACACAATGATGTAAAACAAATTAGATCTGTATTTACCAAACCTGCTGAATTTATATTACATGATGAATTATCCTTAATTGCACTCCAAGGCCCAAAGGCCGTTACTATTTTAGAGAGTTTTATAAGTAGTGTTTCTAATTTGAAATTTATGAATGGAGGATCTTTTCAATTTAAAGGAGAAACTGTCTATGTCACAAGATCTGGCTATACAGGAGAAGATGGATTTGAAATTTCTATTAACAATAAACAAGCTCAAGAGTTATGCGAAACACTATTATCCAATAGCGATGTTGCTATGATTGGTCTTGGTGCAAGAGATTCGTTAAGGTTAGAAGCAGGACTTTGTTTATATGGTCATGATTTAAATTCTGAGATTAGTCCTATTGAAGCTGATTTATTATTTGGAATTGCAAAATCAAGAAGAGAGACTTGTGATTTTATAGGAGGATCAATAGTTAAAGATCATTTGGAAAATGGTACTAAGAAAAAAAGAGTAGGAATTCAACCTGAGGGAAAAATTATTGCAAGAGAGCACACTAAAATATTTAAAGATAATAAAGAAGTAGGAGAGGTTACTAGTGGTGGCTTTGGACCAAGTGTAGGTGGAGCGGTTGCGATGGGTTATGTGGATTTTAATTATTCAGAAGTAGGAACTTCTGTGGAATTAGAAGTAAGAGGCAAAAAATATCCTGCACAAGTTTGTTTGTTGCCATTTTATCAAAAGAGTTATGCTAAATAGGAGGAGTTATGGCAGAAGTAAAATATTCAAAAAAACATGAATGGGTGTTAGTTGAGGGAGATATAGGAACGGTGGGAATTACTAAGTATGCAACCGAGCAGCTAGGCGATATTGTATTTGCTGAAGTTCCAGATGCAGGAAAAAGTGTAACTGGCGGAGCTGAAGCTGCAGTGGTGGAAAGCGTAAAAGCAGCAAGTGACGTATATACCCCAGTTTCAGGAGAAGTAGTGGAAGGAAATGCTGCAATTGTTGCAGATCCATCCTTAATTAATCAGGATCCAGAAGGTCAAGGTTGGTTTTTTAAGGTGAAATTAAGCAGTCCCGATGAGCTTGGTTCTTTAATGAGCAAAGCTGATTATGAGAAATTTGTAATGGAGAATCCAAGCTAATGAACGATCATAGAACTTCAGAATTTATTGCAAGACACATTGGACCTTCACTGGAGGATCAGGCCGCAATGTTAAAAGCTGTTGGCTACTCATCGATGGACCAACTCATAAAAAATATTGTTCCTGCAGCTATATTAGAAAAAGAAGAATTAGATGTAAGAGATTCTGTATCTGAACACAAAGCTCTTTCTATTTTAAAAGAAATCGCATCAAAAAATATTATTAATAAAAATTTTATTGGCATGGGTTACTATGGAACGTATACGCCCAATGTTATTTTAAGAAATATTTTAGAAAATCCAGGTTGGTATACGGCCTACACTCCTTATCAACCAGAAGTCGCTCAAGGAAGATTAGAGATGTTGTTAAACTTCCAACAAATGATTATCGATTTAACTAAAATGGATATTGCGAATGCTTCTCTTCTTGATGAAGGAACAGCAGCTGCAGAAGCTGTTGCTTTATGTCAAAGAGTTTCTAAAGAACAATTTAATACTATTTTTATATCAGAGACATGTAACCCTCAAACTATTGATGTGGTCAAAACAAGAGCTGAACCTTTTGGTCTTCATGTAATAGTTGGATCTATAACTACATTATCATCATTAAGTGAAAATCTTTTATGTGGAATTTTATCTTATCCAGATACATATGGAGTGGTAGAAAATATCGAAACACATATTAAAACAATTCAAAGTAAAAAAGGAAAAGCAATTATTGTTGCTGATTTATTATCTCTTACCTTATTAAAAGCACCAGGTGAGATGAATGCGGATATTGTCGTAGGAAACTCACAGCGTTTTGGTGTGCCTATGGGATACGGCGGACCTCACGCTGCCTTTTTTGCAACGAAAGATGAATATAAACGTGCGATGCCAGGAAGAATTATCGGTGTTTCGGTTGATAGGAAAAATAATCAAGCGTTACGAATGGCTCTTCAAACCAGAGAGCAACATATCAGACGTGAAAAAGCTACAAGTAATATTTGTACCGCTCAAGCCTTATTATCTATTATGGCCGCAGCATTTGCAATTTATCATGGGCCTAAAGGTCTTAAACATATTGCGAAAAGAACTAATTTCCTTGCAACTACTTTTGCCAAGAATGTTTCTAAAAAATATAAATTAGTTTCTCAAAATTTCTTTGATACAGTTTGTATTATAACTGGAGCTGATACTTCTAAGATTATAAAATCTGCAAAAAACCACGGTGTTAATTTAAGACAAGTTAATAATGAACAGATTTCAGTAGCGTTTGATGAGACCAAAGATTTGGAAGATGTTGCTCTTTTGTCTAAAATATTTTCAGCAGACACTTCTTCTGAAAGTGTATCTCGAAGTATTCCTAAAGAATTAGAAAGAACTTCAGAGTATTTAAAGCATCCAGTGTTCAATACTTATCATTCCGAAACAGAAATGCTGAGATACTTAAAACGTCTAGAAGATAAGGATATCGCGCTTAATAGAACGATGATTGCCCTTGGATCTTGCACCATGAAGCTGAATGCGGTTGCTGAAATGATACCGGTGACTTGGCCTGAATTTGGAGCTTTGCATCCGTTTGTGCCTGTAGAACAAAGTCAGGGATATCAAACTTTATTTAATGATTTGAAACAAATGCTGTCCGAGATTACAGGTTTCTCTGGAATTTCACTTCAACCTAATGCCGGAGCGCAAGGTGAATACGCAGGTTTAATGGTGATTAGAAAATTTCATATTCATAACGGCGATAAAGATAGAAATATTTGTCTTATTCCAAGTTCAGCACATGGAACTAATCCTGCAAGCGCGCAAATGGCTGGAATGAAAGTAGTGGTTGTCAACTGTGATGCAGATGGAAACGTAGATGTACAAGATTTAAAAGCGAAAGCAGAATTACATTCCAAAAATCTTGCAGCTTTAATGGTAACCTATCCTTCTACACACGGTGTGTTTGAAGAAGCGATAAGAGATATTTGCGACATCATTCATCAACATGGTGGACAAGTGTATATGGATGGGGCGAACCTAAATGCATTAGTTGGAATTGCAAAGCCTGGAAAATTTGGACCAGATGTTTGTCATATGAATTTACATAAAACATTTTGTATTCCACATGGTGGGGGTGGACCAGGAATGGGACCTATTGGTGTGAATCAACATTTAGAACCTTTTTTGCCAAATCATGTTGTGGTGAAAGACAATTCTGGACCTTCTACAGGAATGGGCGCTGTATCTGCTGCTCCTTGGGGAAGCGCTAGTATTTTACCAATCTCATGGATGTACATTAGAATGATGGGGTCCAAAGGTTTGAGGCAAGCAACAGAGGTTGCCATACTAAATGCAAACTATATTTCTAAAAAATTAGAAGGACATTTTAAAACTTTATACAAAGGCAAAAAGGGATTGGTGGCACATGAATGCATTATTGATCTAAGAGCAATTAAAGCGGAAAGTGGCGTGAGTGAAGAAGATATCGCCAAACGATTAATTGATTATGGTTTTCATGCACCTACAATGTCTTGGCCAGTTCCTGGAACATTGATGGTGGAGCCAACGGAAAGTGAAAGCTTAAGGGAGATTGATCGTTTCTGTGATTCATTAATTAATATTAAAAAAGAAATTACTATGGTTCAGAGTAAAATTTTTGATTCACAAGATAATCCTTTAAAAAATGCTCCTCATACTTATTTAGAGTTAGTAGCTGATGTTTGGGAACATAAGTACACAAGAGAACAAGCAGCTTTCCCTTTATCTTTCTTAAAAGAGAATAAATTTTGGGCTCCGGTAGGAAGAGTAGATAATGTATATGGAGATAGAAACTTAGTTTGTTCGTGTCCTTCGTTAGATTCTTATCGGGAAGAAGCTGCCTAAATGATGAAATGGGAGTTGTTGTACAATCCTGGAAATGTTCTTTGTGATTATTTAAAAATTAAAGATGATCATAAGTTTATTTTAAGAGTATTTGTGAATCTTACTTACTATGGCCACTTTCTTGCAGCAGCAGCCTTATTTTTGGTAAGAAACACTAATCTTTTATGAGTTTTTGGAATAAATATAAAATTTTAATTTTAACTCTTTTTCTAACCTATTTAATTTCGGTACCAGCTGGATTAGTTACAGGTGCATCGGTCAGTACTTGGTACAAAACAATTGTAAGACCAAGTTTTAGTCCTCCCAATTGGATCTTTGGTCCGGTATGGACAACCTTATATGCATTAATGTCTTTTGCAGTTTGGAATGTGTGGAAAGAACTAAGAATTAATAATCAGTCATCAGCTAATTACATTTTAGTTATTTATTATATTCATCTATTAATAGGAGCAAGTTGGAGCTTTGTTTTTTTTGGTTTTCATCAAATAGGCTATGCAGCTTGTATTATAGTTTTAATTCTGCTTTTTATTATATGGCTAATGAAATTATATTTTGCTGTTAGTAAACTATCTTTTTATTTAATGCTTCCCTATTTGTTATGGAGTTCTTTTGCTTTAATATTGAATATAACTATTTGGAAACTTAATTAATTCTATTAACGATATAAAAAGCAAGTTCTTGTAATTTAATTCTTTCTTTAGTTTCAGGAAAAATACCAAGCGAGTCTGCTGACACCGAAGAAAAATGTTCAGCTCTTTTTTTACAAGCCGAGATAATTTGATACTTATTCATTAAATGTAAAATTGTATCCAGATGTTCATTCGTTCTTGTTGTTTGTGCAAACATATTTTTAATAACTGTTCTTTCTTCCTTATTTGATTTTTGATACAACATAATTAAAGGAAGAGTAACTTTTCCTTCATAAAAATCATTGCCTATTTTTTTACCAAAACTAAGTTTATCTGAATGATAATCTAAAATATCATCCGTTATTTGAAAGCAGGTTCCAAGATTTAATCCATAGGAAGTTAAAGCTTCTTTTTCGTTTTTAGTTCTATTGTTGATACACCCACCTACTCGCATAGCTGCTGCAAAAAGAGAGGAGGTTTTTGCATTAATGATTTCTAAATAAGTTTTTTCTAATGTTTCCACTTCTTGTTCATTTTGTAATTGTAAAATTTCACCTTGTGCAATTTCAGAGGATACTGCTGATAAAAGCTTAAGCACTTCGAGAGATCCGTCCTCAACCATAATCTCAAAACAACGGCTTAATAAATAATCTCCAGTCAAAATAGAGTTTTTATTTCCCCAAATATTATTGTTAGTTTTTTTTCCTCTTCTAAAATCTGATTTATCGATCACGTCATCATGCAGCAATGTAGCGTTATGAATAAGTTCTACACATGCAGCTAGTTTAATATGTCGGTCTCCTTTGTAGTTAAACAACCCAGACGATGCGATTGTCAGAAGTGGCCTTAGGCGTTTGCCCCCAGATTGTATTAAATATGAGGACATTTCACCCACTAATTCAATATGACTGGACAGTTTTTCCTTCGTAAATTCATCAACTTTTTCAATTTCTGATTGATAATTAAGTTTTAAATCCTCGTAAGGATTAGAGGCATCCAGTTTTTTTAGAGGAACTACATTACTTGTCATAAGAATAATCTAACTTATTTAAAATCTGATGGTTACTTATCTAATGACGCACCAATTGCAATTGAATCATGCTATAATCCTTTACTCTCTATTTTGTAAGATTTAAAAGGCTTAAACCAAATATGTTTTTTAAAAATAAACCACTTGTAGCTCATATTCGCCTAAGCGGTGTAATAGGTAATGTTGGACGATTTCAACAAGGGTTAAGCTATGCCTCGCATCATGAAATAATAAAAAAAGCTTTCTCTTTAAAAAAAATTAAAGCTGTTGCAATTTCTATTAACTCGCCAGGTGGATCACCTGTACAGTCACACCTTTTGTATTCTTTAATTAGAAAGTTAGCAGATGAGAAAAAAATAAAAGTAATCACTTTTGCTGAAGATGTGGCAGCATCCGGTGGATACATGCTTGCATGTGCTGGCGATGAAATTTATGCAAATGCTAGTTCTATTGTTGGCTCCATTGGAGTTATTTATTCTGGTTTTGGATTTCAAGATTTAATTAAAAAAGCCGGTGTAGAACGAAGAATTCATACAGCTGGAAAAAGTAAAAGCATTTTAGACCCTTTCATGGAAGAAAAACCTGAAGATATCCAAAAACTAAAAGCCATCCAGGAAGATTTGCATAAAGAATTTATTCAGTTGGTAAAAAACAGTAGAAAAGAAAAAATTAAATCTGGATCTGATGATTTGTTATTCAACGGGGAGTTTTGGGCAGGAAGTAAGGCAAAAGAACATGGGTTGATTGATGGGATTGGTAATGTATTTCAAGTGCTGGAAGATCAGTTTGGTAAAGAAGTAAAAGTCAAGAATTTTGAGAAACAAGAAGGATGGCTGAAGAAAAAACTATCTTCAAGTATGTCCGATGCAGCTTCTTCCATGCTTTCAGAATTAGAAACAAGATCAATTTGGAATAAATTTGGATTGTAAAGTATGGTGGTAAAAAAAAATAATGCCAATCCTACTAAAGGCAAATCTACAAAAAAGAAACAACCTGATTTTTTAAGTTTTCAAGAAATTATTTTTAAATTACAAAAATTTTGGTCTGATCAAGGTTGCGTTATTCTTCAACCTTACGATTCCGAAATGGGTGCTGGCACTTTTAATCCCGCAACTACTTTACGATCCCTAGGTCCTGATAATTGGAAAGCTGCATATGTTCAGCCATCGCGACGACCAACTGACGGAAGATATGGTGAAAACCCTAATCGTTTACAGCATTATTATCAATATCAAGTTATTATCAAACCATCACCGGAAGATGTTCAGAAACTTTATTTAAAAAGTCTTGCTGCTATTGGAATAAATTATAAAGATCATGATATTCGATTTGTCGAAGATGACTGGGAAAGTCCGACTTTAGGTGCTGCTGGATTAGGGTGGGAAGTCTGGTGTGATGGGATGGAAATTACTCAGTTTACCTACTTTCAGCAGATGGCAGGATTTGAGTGCAAACCAGTATCTGCAGAAATTACTTATGGCTTAGAAAGATTGGCCATGTTTATTCAAGGTAAAAAAAGTGTTTTTGATATCGAATGGAATAAAGAGGGTATTAAATATGAAGCTATCTATAAGCAAGCGGAGCAAGAATTTTCAGCATATAATTTTGAACATGCCAATACTGAGAAATTATTACAAATATTTAAATTTGCCGAAGAAGAGTGCAATGCTTTATTAGAAAAAAAACTTTGCTTACCTGCCTATGATCAATGTTTAAAAGCAAGTCATACATTTAATTTACTGGATGCAAGAGGAGTTATTTCAGTTTCTGAAAGAGCCGGATATATCACAAGAATTAGAAATTTGGCTAAAGGTTGTGGTCAAGCTTGGTTGGATAGCCAAAAAAAATAAATGTCTGATTTTTTGTTAGAATTATATTCAGAGGAAATACCTCATGGCTTGCAGATTGAAAGCAGAAATAGCCTTCATTCTCTGTTTTCTAAGAAATTAGACGAACAAAGTATTAAGTACAAAACTATTAATGCTTTTTCTACTCCCACTCGTTTAACCATCTACATACAGGGATTACCTTCAAGTCTAACTTTGCCAGCAAAAGAAATTAAAGGCCCTAAGGTTGGATCACCAGAACAAGCCTTAGAGGGTTTTTTGAAATCTAACAATTTATCCAAAAGTGATGTCATTGAAAAAGAGATTGATAAAGGAAAATTTTATTTTGCTAAAACTAAAAAACAAGAAATTCATTTACAGAATTTATTATCTTCTCAAGTTCCAGAGTTATTAAAAAGCCTAAACTGGAAAAAATCAATGAGGTGGTCTGATCATGCATTGACTTGGGGAAGGCCATTAAAATCTATATTATGTTTGTTTGATAAACATTTAGTTCATTTTAATTTTTTTCATTTAAAATCAACCAATAAAATATTTTTGGGAGGACCTTATGATGAAAAATCATCTGTCATAAAAGATTGTTTACAATATTTTTCTATTCTTAAAGGAAAAAAAATTATTCTTGATCAAGAAATTAGACAAGAACTCGTATTAAAATCATTAAGCACTGTTTTTAAAAAATCAAAATGCGAGGATAACCCCAATCCTAAATTAGTTGAAGAAGTAACGAATTTAGTTGATTACCCAACTGCTCTAAAAGGTGATTTTTCCAAGGATTTTTTAGAATTACCAGAAGAACTGTTAAATTTAACCATGATGCAGCATCAAAGATATTTTCCTATGAAATCTTTAGAAACAGGAAAAATTACTAATAGTTTTGTTACTATTTCTAATAACACGGATGAAAAAAAGTTAATTGTTGCTGGCAATGAACGAGTACTTCAAGCAAGATTATCAGATGCAAAATTTTTCTGGGATAAAAATAAAAAACAAAACTTGGTAAAAAATGTTTCCAAGTTAAATGGAATTACATTCTATAAAGATTTAGGAACTTTGTATGATAAAACGCAAAGAACTAGACAGCTAGCGTCCCTCATAGCAGATATTATTGGAGCTAACAAAGAAGATACAGAAATTGCAGGTTCAATTTGCAAAGCAGATTTAGTTACTGATTTAGTTGGTGAATATCCAGAGCTTCAAGGCGTAATTGGAAAGTATTTTGCCTTAGAACAAGGTTTTAGTCCTGAAATTGCAAATGCTATATCTGATCACTATCTACCAGTTGGCCCCAATGATCGAGTTCCAAAAGATAAAATTGCTATTTGTGTGGCTCTTGCTGATAAGCTAGATACTTTAATTGGTTTTTTTGGGATTAATTTAAAGCCGACAAGCTCCAAGGATCCTTTTGCTTTACGAAGAGCAGTTCTGGGAATGATTAGAATTATCATTGATAATAAAATTTCTATTTCTTTAAAAGAACTTATTAATAATGCAAAAAATTTATATCTTTCTAAAAAAATTCAAATGATCAATGAAAACTTAGCGGATGACCTAATTGATTTTTTTAATGACCGATTTAAAAATTTACTAAAAGATAAAGAAAAAAGACTAGATGTAGTTGATTCAGTTTTGTCCAATAATCGTAGTGATGATTTTTATGTATTGCATACCAAAATTACTACTTTAGCAAAATACATGAAGCAGCCTGATGGTATTAATTCTATCGCAGCATACAAAAGAGCTAAAAATATTTTAGACCAAAACGAAACATTGGTTAAGGAAAGTATATTTGGAACTCCAGATCCTGTGCTTTTTAAATCTGAAATTGAGAATAATTTATTAATAAAGATTAATGAAATAAGAGAATATTTTACAACTCCAAGTCGTCTACGTGATTCTCAAAAATCAATTAAAATGCTTTCTGAAGTAAAGATACTCACAGATCAATTTTTCGAAGAAGTTAAGGTTAACGACGATAATGAAGATGTGAAAAAAAATAGGCTAGAATTATTATTTTTGATGTGTAAAACCTTCGATAATTTTACTGATTTTTCAAAACTTGAAGGGGCATAATGGCTAAAAAACCAAAAAAAAATACATCTTCTGTTAAATCTAAGCCTAATAACAAAGGTATTTGGGTTTATAATTTTGAAGATACCCCTAAGGCTGACAAGCAATCATTGAAAAATTTATTGGGAGGAAAAGGTGCAAATTTATCTGAAATGATAAGAATAAAGTTACCTGTGCCACCAGGATTTACGATTACGACCGCAGCCTGTAACGAATTTTATAAATTAAACCAAACTTATCCAGCATCTCTTAAAAACCAAGTTAATGAATCCATAAAAAAAGTAGAAAAAAAAATTAAGAAAAAATTTGGAGATGCTTCTAATCCATTATTAGTTTCGGTGCGATCTGGTGCAAGAGTTTCAATGCCGGGTATGATGGATACAGTTTTGAACTTGGGTTTGAATGACAAAACAGTGGAAGGTCTTGCTAAGAAAACTAATAATGAAACTTTTGCTTACGACAGTTATAGAAGGTTTATTCAGATGTATAGTAATGTGGTGCTTAATGTTGACCATCATAACTTTGAAGATCTAATTGAAAACTACAAGCTTACTAAAGGAGTTGTGCTTGATACAGAGATGGAAGCAAATGACTGGAAATCTTTAATTGGTTCTTTCCGTGAGCAAATTAAAAAAGAAACCGGAAAAGATTTTCCACAAGATGTAAATGCGCAATTGTGGGGCGCTATTGGAGCGGTGTTTCAATCTTGGAAAAATCAAAGAGCAAAAACTTATAGAAAATTAAATAACATACCTGAAGAGTGGGGTACTGCAGTAAATGTTCAATCAATGGTCTTTGGAAATATGGGAGATGATTGTGCTACAGGTGTTGCTTTTACTAGAAATCCTTCAACAGGAGAAAATAGTTTTTACGGAGAGTACTTGATAAATGCACAAGGAGAAGATGTGGTGGCAGGAATTAGAACTCCACAAAATATTACTAAGAAAGCAAGATTAGAGTCTGGTTCGAAAGCACTATCCATGGAGGAGTCGATGCCAAAAGTTTACAAGGAATTGGTGGCGATCTATAAAAAGTTAGAAAAGCATTACCGAGATATGCAAGACATAGAATTTACTGTTGAAAACAATAAATTATGGATGTTGCAAACTAGATCTGGAAAAAGAACTGCAAAAGCTAGTATTAAAATTGCAGTAGACATGGTCAAGGAAAAATTAATTACTAAAGATGAAGCATTATTACGAATTGATCCTAAAATGCTTGATACTTTATTACATCCAACGCTAGATCCAAAAGCTACAAAAGATGTCATTGCAAGAGGTTTACCAGCATCACCTGGAGCTGCTACTGGCAGAGTAACCTTTTTAGCAGATGATGCAGAACAGCTTAAGTCTCAAGGACAGAAATCTATTTTAGTAAGGCAGGAAACTTCACCAGAAGATATCCATGGTATGAATGCTGCAGAGGGAATTTTAACCTGCAGAGGTGGTATGACAAGTCATGCTGCTGTTGTCGCGAGAGGAATGGGAAGACCTTGTGTTTCCGGAGCCGGAACAATTCAAATTGATTATAAAAATAAAGTGTTCAGAGTAAATGAAAGAGTAATAAAAGAGGGTGATATTATTACAATTGATGGGTCCACGGGAGAGGTGATGGTTGGTGAAGTAACTACTATTAAACCTGATATATCTGGAGATTTTTCAACTATTATGGCTTGGGCCGATAAAACTAGAACTCTAAAAATTAGAACGAATGCAGAGACACCATTAGATACAAAAGTTGCAAGAGATTTTGGCGCTGAGGGCATTGGTCTTTGTAGAACTGAGCATATGTTTTTTGAAGAAGAAAGAATTCTTTATGTTCGTCAAATGATTTTATCTAAAAATATTGAGGATCGAAGTAAAGCGCTTAAAAATATTTTACCTTTTCAAAAGAAAGATTTTATCGATATCTTTAAAACAATGAGAGGCCTTCCTGTCACCGTTCGTTTATTAGACCCTCCTCTTCATGAATTTTTGCCAAAAAGTGAAAAAGAGATTGCCTCAGTTGCTAAAATTTTGAATATTTCTGAACAAGAAATTAACAATAGAATTAATGATCTTCATGAAGAAAATCCAATGTTAGGACATAGAGGATGCAGGCTTGCCATATCTTATCCAGAAATTTATGAAATGCAGTGCGAAGCAATTTTTGAGGCTTTGGTAGAGTGTCGAAAAGTAAAAATACAATCAGTTACCCCTGAGATAATGATTCCTCTAGTATCTACTGCTAAAGAATTAGAAATTTTAAGAACTTTAGTAAATAAAATTGCAAATCAAGTTCAAAAAAAATATTCAATGAAAATTGATTATTTAGTTGGAACTATGATTGAGCTTCCTAGAGCAGCCTTGAACGCTTATGAAATTTCAAAGCATGCAGATTTTTTTAGCTTCGGAACAAATGATTTAACCCAAACAACCTTGGGTATCAGCAGAGATGACTCAGGTAAATTTTTAGATGATTATGTGAATAGTAATATTTTCAAGATTGATCCATTTGTAAGTATTGATGTCGATGGGGTAGGTCAACTAGTGAAATTAGCTTGTGAAAGTGGAAAAAAATATAATCCAAAAATTAAATTAGGCATATGCGGTGAGCATGGCGGAGATCCAGATTCTATCGATTTTTGTCATAATGCTGGATTAAATTATGTCTCATGTTCTCCATACCGAGTACCCATTGCAAGACTATCCGCTGCCCAGGCAAAAATTAAATCTAAGCACTAAATTAATTTTTTATTTCAAGAGAAAAATCAAAATTTTGAATACTATGGGTTAATGCGCCCATAGATATTCTATGTACGCCTGATTTAGCATAACTTACTATATTAGATTTAGTGATATTACCTGATGCTTCTGTTTCTATATTTTTTGGAAGTAGTTTAATTCCTTTTTTTATATTCATTGGTGACATATTATCAAAGAGTACTCGGTTAATTTTAAAGGGTATAATTTTTTTGAGTTGTTTTAGATTGTCCACTTCAACAGTAATAATTTTTTTTCCTTTATTTTTTTTGATAACAGAGGAAATTAAAGTGCCAAGCTCATTATTTACAATATGATTATCTTTGATAAAAATTTCATCACTTAAGTTCATTCTGTTATTAATTCCACCACCAATGGTTACAGCGTATTTCTGTAAATTTCTTAGATTTGGCAGGGTTTTTCTAGTACAGCAGACTTTGCATTGATATTTTTTTACCAATTGTGAAAATTCATTGGTTTTAGTTGATATACCCGACATTAATCCCAAAAAATTAAGAGCAGTTCTTTCTGCTTTAAGGATAGATTTTTTGTTTCCGTTTATAGTTAGAATGGTTTGATTAGATTTAATACTAGCCCCATCTTGTAATTGAGTTCTGACAATTAATTTTTTATCGATCATGAAAAAAACTTCTTTGACAATTTTTAGTCCACACACAATCCCTTGATCCTTGGCAATTATTCTAGCTGCTATTTTTTGATTATTGGGAATAGTTAAATCAGTCGTGATATCGCCATTAGGCATATCCTCTTGCAAAGTTTCTTTGATAATTTTTTTTAGGTTTTTTATCAAGTTGTTCTAATCTTGTCTTCCAATCTCAATCATTCGTTCGATCGATCCTCGAGCTCTTTTAATAATGTCATGATCAATTAGAATTTCATTTGTTTTATTTTTTAAGCAATCTAACACATTTTGTAAATTAATAGACTTCATATGAGGGCATATATTACAAGGTTTGACAAAATTCACATCGGGGTTTTCAATCTCAATATTATCACTCATTGAACATTCAGTAACTAAAAAAACATTTTTTGGTTTTTTTTCTTTTACATAATTAACCATATGAGAAGTAGAGCCAGCAAAATCAGATGCATTAATAACATCAGGTGGACATTCTGGATGAGCAATGATCGTAAGATCAGGATAATTTTTTCTCAGTTCTCTTATATCTTTTTCATTAAACTGTTCGTGCACTTCACACTTTCCATGCCAAGAAATTATTTCTACTTTAGTTTTACTAGCAACATATTTAGCTAAATATTCATCGGGTAAAAAAATTACTTTATTTACTCCAAGCGACTCTACTACTTTAACCGCATTAGCAGATGTACAGCAAATATCTGTTTCTGCTTTCACATCAGCCGTAGTATTCACATAACTGACGACAGGAATTCCTGGGTATTTTTTTTTGAGATTAATCACATCATCGCCAGTGATGGATGCAGCCAAAGAACAACCAGCCTTAGTACTTGGTAAAAAAACTTTTTTTTCGGGAGACATAATTTTAGCTGTCTCAGCCATAAAATGAACTCCACACATGATAATGTTATCCTCTTTTACTTTAGCAGCCTCTATGGAGAGGGCCAATGAGTCTCCAATGATATCTGCAACACCATGAAAAATCTGGGGTGTTTGATAGTTATGGGCAAGTATTACACTATTAGTTTCTTTTTTTAGTTTATTGATTTCGTAAATGTAAGGGGCAATCAATGGCCATTCTATATCTGGAATGGAAGATTTAAGCTTTTGGTATATTTGTGCTGTACCTGATTTGACTTCCTTAGAAAAAGCGATTTGATTATTCATAAATTAAATAATACCAGAATAGTTATAATTGTTACTGTATTATTGTCACATTTATATTAATTAATATAACAAAAATTATTATGCGGCCATGCTGGAATTGGTAGACAGGCACGGTTGAGGGCCGTGTGGGCCTAGCCTGTGAGAGTTCAAGTCTCTCTGGCCGCACCAAAAATAAGTTAGATTTATTATAAGAGAAAGTTTAGATTTAGTTATGAATAAGGATTTGTTTAAAATCAAAGGAACATACGTTAATGGTCAATGGCATAATGCCTCATCAACTTATGAAGTTATCAATCCTTCGCTTAATGAGAAATTAGCTGATGTCCCACTTTCTTCCCAAGAAGAACTTGAATTAGCCGTTCAATCAGGATCAAAAGCTCAAAAAATTTGGTCTAAAGTTTCTTTGAAAGAGCGCTCAGATCTTTTGTTAAAGCTTTGCTCGCGAATTGTGGACAAAGCAGAATCTTTTGCACAAATGGATACTTACAACGCTGGTAACGCGATTACTTTTGCTAGAAAAGATGTAATGCAAGCAGTTGAACATATGAAGTATTTTTCGGGATTAGTTAGAGAAGTTAAAGGCGAAACTTTTTCTATGGAAAGCAATCATCTTAATTATTCAAGACAACAGCCGTACGGAGTTGTTTTAAAAATTAATTCGTTTAATAGACCCTTTAGATGGTGCGCTGAGAAATTAGCAGCACCAATTTTAATGGGAAATTCAGTCATCATTAAAAATTCTGAGCAGGCACCTATTTCTTCTTTGCGTTTTTGTGAATTATTAGATGGTCTTTTTCCTGATGGTCTTATTAATGTAGTTACTGGAGGAGCTGACTCAGGATCATGGTTAGTTAGACATTCCTTAATTAAAAGAATAGCTGTTATTTCTTCGGTTCAAACAGGAATTGCTATTGCAAAAGATGCCGCTCCATTATTAAAAAATATTTCTTTAGAACTTGGAGGAAAAAATCCTTTAATTGTATTTGAGGATGCTGATATAGATTTTGCAGTTGATTTAACTATCAAAGGAATGAGATTTGATACAAAAGGAGAGTCTTGTAGTTCACCATCAAGAATTTTAGTCCATAAAAAATTGCATGATAAATATTTGGCTACTCTTATTGCACAAGTAAAAAAAATTCCTGTAGGATTGCCATGGATTGAAAGTAATGTCGTTGGTCCAGTAGTTTCAAAAAAACAATATGAAAGTGTTAATAAATATATTCAATCAGGTATTTCAGAAGGAGCAAAATTAGAATTAGGAGGCAATAGCCCCCAATCAAATGAATTAAAAAATGGATTTTTTATAAACCCAACTATTTTTTCAAACGTAAAACCTACCATGAAAATTGCTAATGAGGAGATTTTTGGCCCTGTTATTTCCGTTATGACATGGGAGAATTATGATGAAATGATGAATATTGCTAATGCTACAGAGTATGGGTTGACAGCTGGAATAGTAACCAATTCATTAAGCAATGCCATGAAAACAGCTGAAGATATTCAATGTGGTTATGTTTGGATCAATGCTGCAGGCAGATATGCAGGAGCACCTTATGGAGGTTGGAAATTAAGCGGTCTTGGAGTTGAGGAATGTTTCGATGAGTTAAAGAGTTATACAAAAACTAAAAATATCAACTTGAAGTGGATATAATTTTAATAATCAAGGAGAATTATTATGGATGAAAATTTATTTAAAAAAGGTTTGGAAAAAAGAAAAAAAACGATGGGGGAGGAGTACGTAAAAAATTTATTAGATAAAGCAGATGATTTTAGTTTGCCTTTCCAACAAGAAATGACAGCATGGTGCTGGGGCTTTGGATGGGGAGATGAAACAATTGATAGCAAAACTAGATCTATGCTAAATTTAACCATGCTAGCTGGTCTTGGTAAAATGCATGAGTGGGAATTGCACTGCAAAGGTGCATTTAGAAACGGCGTTACAAAAAAAGAGTTACAATCTATTTTGCATATTATTGGTATTTATTGCGGTGTTCCCCAAGCTGTAGAGTGTTTTAGAGTTGCTAGAAGAGTATTGGACGAACAAGAAACTAAATAATTTTTTTAAATTGTAAGCCAAAAAGGTTTTGTTATTTTTATTGTAGATCGTTCTAATTTAATTGGCAAATTGAATAAATTTTCTGTTTCTTCAGTTTTGATTATAAGAAAATTTGGATCTTTAGAAAGAATTGATCCTAGCAAACCGTTATTGTAATTTATCTCCTCATTTATTTCTACCGATCCATCAATTAATTGAAAAGGAAAAATTCTTCTTCTTACTTTATTTTTTAAATTCATCCTCGCGGTATTTTCTTGTCCTACAAAGCAACCTTTTTTAAAACTTAATCCTCCCAATTCTTTTAAATTAAGCTCTAAAGAAAAATAATTAGAAAGAGCTTCGTATGGAATAAATTCTATAAGACCTGCATTATGACAAAGATTTTTAAAAATATTCAAATCTAAGAATTTTACGTTTAAATCTTTTATTAAATTTTGTACTTTAGATTTATCGATAATTCCGTGAATACCAAAGTCTTCTAGCCTCGGATCATTAAAAAATATTCCATAGCTATTTTGAATGGTAAATCCTTTGATTTTCTTAAAAGATTCATTAATTACTTCATTTGCCATATTAAAAAAAAATGATTGATATTGTTCAATTTCATTTATTTCTACTTTGGATCTTAACTTGTAAATTTTTAATTTGTTAATTAAATCAACACTCGTTTCTTTATTGCATTGTAATAAAAATTGATCAGCAGAGTCTTTGCTTATTAAAAAATCATATAAAAATTTTCCTTGTGGAGATAATAAACAAGAGTAAATACTTTTTTCTTTAGTTACTAAATTAATATCATTTGAAATTATATTTTGTAAAAAATTGGATGAATCAACGCCCGATACTGAAATGATAGCTTTATGATCTAGCGATATTACAAAATTGTTGTTCATTTTAATTATTTTTGTATATTAGTTTGTTATTCATAATGTCAAATAAATATACTTTAATTATCCAAAATGCCGAATGTTATGTAGAAGGATCATTGGTAGTTACTGATATTGCAATAAAAGATAATATAATTGCAAAGATTTCAAAAAATATTACGGAGACAGCTGATAAAATTTTAGATGCTAAGGGTCTAACGGTTTTTCCTGGTATAATTGATACACAGGTTCATTTTAGGGAACCAGGAGATCCAAACAAAGAAACTTTAGAAAGTGGAAGTAAGGCTGCAGTTTTAGGTGGAGTAACTGCTGTTTTTGAAATGCCTAATACTTCACCTCCAACAGATAGTCCTGATCGTTTTCAGGATAAATTGGATAGAGCCAAAGGAAGAATGTATTGTAATTATGCTTTTTATTACGGAGCAACTGAAAATAACTCTTCTTCTTTAGAAGTAATGAAAAATTTAGAGGGCTGTTGTGGAATTAAAATGTTTGTTGGATCTTCAACAGGCAATTTGCTTGTGAAAGAAGATAAACACATTGAGCAAGTCATTAAAAATGCTCCTAGAGTTGTTTCAATTCACTCCGAAGATGAAAATATGCTAAATTCTAGAAAAGATAAGATTATTCCGGGAGATGTAAAATCTCATTATGTCTGGAGAAGTGTTGAGACTGCAATGACCTCAACCACAAAAGTTGCGAAATTAGCAAAAGCATTAAATAAAAGAATCCACGTGCTTCATGTATCTACCAAAGATGAAATAGATTTTTTAAGAGATTATAAAAACATTGTGAGCATTGAAACAACACCCAATCATCTAAGTTTATTTGCACCAGATTGTTATGAGGATAAAGGGAACTTTTGTACAAATGAATCCTCCTGTTCGAGAAAAGGCACATATGGAGGGTATTTGGAAGGGAGTTTTAGATGGAACCGTTGATGTTATTGGCTCTGATCACGCTCCTCATACCAAAGGAGCAAAAAATGCAAGCTTATCCAGCTAGTCCATCTGGAATGCCAGGAGTGCAAACTATTTTTCTTTTAATGTTAAAGCATTTTAGAGAAGGAAAAATAAAGCTAGAACAAGTGATTAGTTTGCTATCTGAAAATCCTTGTAAATTGTTTGGTATAAAACAAAGAGGTTATATCAAGGAAGGTTACTTTGCAGATTTGACCATTATGAATATGAATAAAGAATTTACTATAACTAATGATTGGATTGCTAGTAATTGTAAGTGGACCCCTTATGATGGATGGAAAGTACAAGCAACACTACACGGAACCATTGTTAATGGAAACGTTTGTGTGTGGAATGAACAATTAGTAGAAGAAAAGTTTGGCAAGCCTTTGCTATTTAATTAGCTTTTTTCATTTTTTCAATTTGTGACTGTAATTCTTGAAGCTGTTTAGATAGAGTATTGATATCTGTAGACTCTTGTTTGGGCTCACTTGGTGAGCTTTCTTTTGGTTTATTATTTGATTTTGCAGACATAGGAAAATCAAAAAATTTTTGAAAATCAAAAGGATTGAATTTCATCATTCCCCCAAACCCTTCAGTAAATATATTTTTAGAGTTAGCAAAGTTTAAAACATTACTCAAAAAACCAAACATATCTGCAGACTGATTATTTTCATTAAAAATAATTATTTGTTTTAGAAATTCTTCAGGTATTAAATTTGTACCTGCTGTTTGTTTTTCTAAAAGAATTTGCATTAATATTGATGACGTAATATCTTTTTTGGTATCAACATCTGTAATTTGAAAAGGAACCTTTTCTTTAATTAAATTTACTATATCATCCTGTGTAATATAAGAACTGGTTTCTGTATTATATAATCTTCGATTAGAATATTTTTTTATTGCAATCATAATTATTGCTCAATTACATATTCTCCTGGGGCAGAATATAATTCTTTAAATTTATTTAAATTAATTTCATTAATTTTTTTATTTTTGCCTGAGAACTGTTCTAGCCACTTAATCCATTGAGGCCACCATGATCCATCTTGTTTAGATGCACTGTCCAACCAATCTGTTGGCGAAGATTGAACAGTAACTTGATCGTTATCATAAAAATATTGTTTACCAGGTTTTGCATCTTTGCCTTGAATAATCCCCGCAATGTGACCAGAGTTAGCCAAAATAAATTTACATTGGTTACTATAATTTTTAAGTCCGGAGAATACGGATTTCCATGGAGCAATATGATCCTCAGTAGTTGCAACATGAAACATAGGGGTTTTGATTTTGCTTAAGTCTAAAATCAAATCTTTAAATTTATATTCTTTTTTGACAATTTTATTATGCAAATACATAGATCGTAAATAATCACTATGAAGTTTTGCAGGTAGCCTAGTTGAGTCACTATTCCAATATAACATGTCAAATGCGGTGGGCTGATTTCCTAGTAGATAATTATTTACAACATAGTTCCAATACAGATCGCCTGGTCTTAAAAAATTGAATGCAGCTGCCATATTTTTTCCATCAAAATATCCAACGCTATTCATTTGATCTTCAATTGCCTTAATTTGTTCATCGGTAATAAAAATACCAAGATCACCGGGCTCTGAAAAATCAATTAGGCTCGCAAAAAAAGTTGATGAATTGATTTTATATGGAATTGGTTTTTGTTCTAAGTAAGCTAGTACCATTGCAACTAAAGTTCCACCTACACAATAAGAAGCCAAATTAATTTCTTTGGATCCTGTCTCTTCACAAGCAACTTCAATGGCTTTTAAAACTCCATTATCAATATATTCTTCAAAACCAAAATTTTTACTTTCAATACTTGGATTTTTCCATGAGATTAAAAATGTATTCATTTTATTTTCTACCAAATATTTCATCATTGATTTTTTTTCATTTAAATCCATGATGTAAAATTTATTTATGAAAGGTGGAACAATTAGTAATGGTTTTTCAAATTGTGTTTCGGTTTCTGGTTTGTAATGAATTAACTCAAATACTTCATTTTTAAAAATTACTTTTCCAGGTGTAGTTGCTAAATTTTCTCCTACTTTGAAATCAGAAAATTTTGTTTGAGATATAAAAAATTTATTTGGATGCTTTAAATAATCTTCTCTAAAATTATTATATCCTCGTACCAGATTTTCACCATTCTCCTTAAATGTTGCAAGCATTACATCTGGATTGGTAAAAACAAAATTACTTGGGGACATAGCCATATTTAATTGTTTAATATAAAATTGCATTAAAGCTTTTTGCTTAGGATCTGGAAACTGAACAGACTCAACCAAATTATCTAGCATTTGAGATGTAATTAAATAAAATTGCTTTATAAAATCAAAAAATAAATTTTGTTGCCATTCATTCGATGAAAATCTTTTGTCTGTTTTGTCTTCTTTGATTGGAGGGGTCGCGTTTTGATTTGAAAGCTTAGATACAAAATAAAAATTTAAAGCTGTTAATTGTGTTAACCATTTTCCAATATTATCATAATAGACCGTTGGATTTTTTCCAATTTCATTTGTAAATTTTTCCAAACTCTCCATAATTTTACTCGTAGTCGGGTTAATAGACTTTAGTAAATCCTGAATTCCAAATTCACCATTAGCTGTTTTAGAAGTGTCACTAGAATTTTTTCCAAAGTTTGAAAAATTTGATGAGATTAAATTGTTGTAAATTTTAATATTGTTTTGAAAGATCTCGTTAAATTGATTTAAGTCTGGGTATTGCATATTGTTTGTTGCTTCTTCTCCGCTATGGATGTTAGTTGTTTTGTTGCTGTTATTAGAATTCGAAGTTTTCTGAGTCGATTCTGTTTCAATTTTAGTAGTTTCAGCTTTATTCTTTTCTTCGTCTTTAACACTTGCTTTTGCAGTGATTTTGTTTTTTTTTGATTTGTTATCGCTCATTTTTCTATTTTATAATCTTATTAATATGTGGCTTATGCAATATAAGATATTGCAAGGCAATATAAATATATTGCTATGCAATAAAAATAATCATTTAAATTCAATATTTTATTATTTTATATAAAAATACCTATTGCATTATATTGCATCGCAACATATATGAACATCAACTTTAAAAATAACAGGAGTAAATATGTTTAATACAAATACAAACCTTTTTGAAATCTTTGATTTTCAAAAAATGTTATCAGCAGCTAAAATGCCTTCTTTAGACGTTAATTCTGAAGCTTTAATTAACTCTCAGAAAAAAACTATGGAAGCTTTTGCTAGTGCTTCTAAAGCAGCTTTTGAAGGTGTGAATTCATTTTCAAAAAAACAAGTAGAAATCCTAAATAACGCAATTTCAAGTGCAAAAGATGCAACTTCTGAAATCGCTAAAGGAAATGCTCAAGAATCAGTAGCTAAATCAGTTGATTTAATCAAATCTGCTATCGTAGAAGCTCAAGCTAACGTAGCTGAATTAGCAAAAATCAATGAAAAAACTGCTAAAGAAGCATTTGAAATTTTAAATGCTAGATTTTTAGATGGTTTAACTGAAATTAAAAACGTTGTAGTAGAGAAAAAAACAGCGTCTGCTTCAGTAAAAAACTAAACTAATTTTTAAACCTCAAAGATCGATATCTTATTCTCCCCCGAATTAAATCGATCTTGAGGTTTAATATTTTTAAGATATATATTCGCGATTATGAAAAGACTTGCATTAGTAACTGGTGGTACACGAGGAATTGGAGCTGCTATTGCAGCAAAATTAAAAGAAGATGGTCATGAAGTTATTGCTACATACATAGGAAGACCTGAAGCAGCTGAGGCATTTACTAAAGAAACAGGAATTAAAACATACAAATTTGACGTTGCTTACTTTGAGAGTTGCAAAGATGCAATTGATACAATTGAAAAAGATTTTGGACAGAGTGTTGACATTGTTGTTAACAATGCTGGTATTACTAAAGACAGATTTATTCACAAAATGTCACCTGATGATTGGAATGCAGTCATTAATACAAACTTAAATTCTTGTTTTAATATTACAAGAAATGTAATTGAAAAAATGAGAGAAAAAAAATTCGGAAGAATTATCTCTATAAGCTCAATCAATGGATTAAAAGGTCAAATCGGACAAGCAAACTATTCAGCAGCCAAAGCTGGAATTATTGGATTTTCAAAAGCTATCGCACAAGAAAATGCAAATAAAGGAATTACAGTAAATGTTATTGCTCCAGGTTATGTTGGAACTGACATGGTAAAAAAAATTGACCCAACTATTTTAAAAGGAATTGTATCCCAAATACCCGTGGGTAGATTAGCAGAACCAAGTGAAATCGCTGCATTAGCTAGTTACTTAGCTGGAGACACTGCAGGATTCATCACTGGAGCTACATTCTCTATTAACGGTGGCCAGTACATGCAATAAATTTAAACCAATAAAAGAAGGAACCTTACACATATGAAAAACGACGACGTAGTTATCACTAGTGCTTTTAGAACTGCTATTGGATCTTTTGGAGGATCGCTTGCATCACAAACAGCTCCTCAATTAGGCGCAGCTGTTATAAAGAAATGCTTAGAACATTCTGAACTAAAAGGTGATGAAGTTGATATGGTTTATATGGGTCAAGTTCTGACTACAGGAGTTGGACAAAATCCAGCTAGACAAGCTGCTATGCATGCAGGAATTTCAAAAGATAAAACTGCAACTACTATTAATCAAGTTTGTGGTTCAGGACTTGCTTCAGTTGCATTAGCTTATAATTCAATCAAATGCCAAGATGGAAAAATTATTGTAGCTGGTGGACAAGAAAGCATGTCTAATTCAGTTCATTACATGAATTTAAGAGACGGAATTAAAATGGGTGATGGTAAAATGCAAGACTCGATGATCGTTGATGGTCTTTGGGATGTATATAATCAATACCACATGGGAATTACTGCAGAAAATATTGCTGAAAAATTTCAAATCAAAAGAGAGGACCAAGATACATTTGCTGCTTCTTCTCAAAGAAAAGCAACAGAGGCAATTGCTGCTAAAAAATTCAAAGATGAAATTGTTCCAGTAACAGTAAAAGTTAAAAAACAAGATGTTGTATTTGAGCAGGATGAATATCCAAAAGCTGGATCTACAGTTGAAAAACTTGCGGGCTTAAGACCTGCTTTCAAAAAAGACGGAACTGTTACAGCAGGTAATGCATCAGGATTAAATGATGGTGCAGCTGCAGTTGTTTTGATGACTGGAGAAATGGCAAAGAAAAAAGATTTAAAACCATTAGCTCGAATTGTTTCATGGGCTCAATGTGGTGTTGATCCTTCAATTATGGGAACAGGTCCAATTCCTGCCGCTAAACTTGCTCTAGAAAAAGCAGGATGGGGAGAAGATCAATTAGATTTAGTAGAAGCAAACGAGGCATTTGCAGCACAAGCTATTGCCGTGAATAAAGAATTAGGTTTCACACCTGACCGTGTCAACGTTAATGGAGGAGCGATTGCCTTGGGTCATCCGATTGGTGCTTCAGGAGCTAGAATCTTAGTAACGTTAATTCACGAGATGCAAAAAAGAAAAGCTAAAAGAGGTTTAGCTACTTTATGTATCGGTGGCGGTATGGGTATCGCTATGTGCATTGAGCGAAGCTTTATTGATCAATAAAAAATAAACTTCTCTAGTAATTATTGTAGAAATACAAAAATACTGAAACTAGAAGTGTGCTTAAATGGGATATATAACTTTATTTTTTGTTAGCTTCTTTGCAGCAACTATTCTTCCAGTTTCATCAGAGCTAACTTTAGTTGGAATGTTATCTACTAAAAGTTATGAAAGTTATTTATTATTATTTTTTGCAAGCTTTGGTAATATTTTAGGATCTTGTGTCAATTGGTACTTAGGCATTCACTTTGTTAAATTTCAAAATAAAAAGTGGTTTCCGTTCTCTCATAATGGAATTTCAAAAGCATCATTTTGGTTTAACAAATACGGTCAATGGTCTTTATTATTTGCTTGGGTTCCTTTAATAGGAGATCCATTAACTTTTATAGCAGGAACATTAAAAACTAACTTTGTTAAATTTTTTCTTTTCGTTAGTTTTGGAAAAATAGTCAGGTATTGTATTGTTATTTATTCAGTTGATAAAATTCTTTAATTACTTCAATGCATTAAAAAGGTAGAAAAATTAATAGGTTTGATATGATTGCTTGAATGAAAAAAATATTATTTGTTCTTCTTCTTATTTTTTATAATCAAAATAGTTTAGCCAACGAAACGATTGAAATTCCATGTAATATTAAGGAATGTAATCCAGAATTAGGAAATACGATTACTAAACTATATCCAGGTGATGGTGATAAAAAAAAACCAGCGATTATGTGGTTTGCTGGAGGTGCAAGCACTTCATTAAGTTTAATTTATCAACCTATTATTTTATTACAGGGAAAATTTGATATTATTATGGTCAAATCTCCGCTACCGATCATCACGAATAAAGCAACAAAGGGTTTTCCAAAGAATGCTTACAATGAAGATATTGTTTTTAGGATGAAACAAGTGACCGACTATTATAAAAAAAAATTAGACAAAAATTTATGGTTGGGTGGCACTAGTGCAGGTGGACCTAGAATGATGGGCGTCTTAGTTGGTAATGAAAAAGATAGACCATCAGATAGATATGCAGGATTAATTTTCACAACACCTTATCTTGCAAGTATTCATAGAGATAACTCAGGTAATCCAACTGGACAATATACTTATAATATTAAAGTAAGCAGTGTTAAGTACAAAATGAACTTGCCGATATTAGTTGTGAATCATGAACGAGATCATAAAGCAGCGCAACATCCAAAAAAAATGAAATGGTTTACAGAACAACTTGCTAAAAGAAATTCTAATATTACTGAATTAAAGTTACTTACAGAGGGTGATCCCAAGATTACTGATTATGATGGCGGTCATCATTTTTTTGAATGGAACAAACCAGAGTTTGCTAGAGTAGTTTCTAAATTTATTTTAGATAATACTAAATAATTTAAATTATTCCTGCAGATTTAAGAGAATTTTTTATTTCAGTTAAGATTGCTGGATCGTCAATTGTTGCAGGAATTTTAAATTCTTCCCGGTCAGCAATTTTTCTCATAGTTCCTCTTAAAACCTTGCCCGATCTAGTTTTGGGAAGTCTTTTAATTACGATTGCAGTTTTAAAAGTAGCTACTGGTCCAATTTTATCTCTAATCATTTTTACACATTCTTTTTGAATATCATCAGGAGATTTGGTTACTCCAGTTTTTAATACAACTAAGCCAACTGGCATTTGACCTTTTAGTTTATCTGCAATTCCAATTACTGCACATTCCGCAACATCAGGATGTTCTGAAAGTACTTCTTCCATAGAGCCAGTAGATAGTCTGTGACCTGCAACATTGATAATATCGTCTGTTCTTGCCATGATCCATAGATATCCATCTTCATCCATGTGGCCTGCATCATAGGTTTGATAGTAGCCAGGGTAAGTGCTCATATAATTATCTTTATATCTTTGATCTGCATTCCAAAGAGTGGGAAAAGTACTTGGCGGAAGAGGAAGTTTTACACAAATATCACCCATTTCTCCTCGTTTTGCTTCACTTCCATCTTCTTTTAAAACTTTTACATCATAACCAGGGGCGGGTTTTCCTGCAGATCCATACTTAGTAGGGAATAAACCTAATCCTTTAAAGTTTGCAGTAATTGCCCAACTTGTTTCTGTTTGCCACCAGTGATCGATAACTGGTTTTTTTAATAGTGCCTCTGCCCAATGAATAGTATCAGGATCAGCTCTTTCCCCGGCTAAAAATAATGCTTCAAATTTTGATAGGTCATATTTTTTAAAATACTCTCCATTTGGATCTTCCTTTTTAATAGCTCTAAAGGCAGTAGGAGCTGTAAATAAAGTTTTAACGCCATACTCAGATATTACTCTCCAAAAAGATCCAGGATCAGGAGTGCCTACAGGTTTGCCTTCAAAGACTACCGTAGTGCATCCTTGGAACAAAGGTCCATACACAATATAAGAGTGCCCAACAATCCAACCAATATCACTAGCAGACCACCAGACATCACCTGGATTAATGTCGTAAACATTTTTCATAGTCCATTTGAGCGCAACAATGTGTCCTCCAATATCTCTCAAGATTCCTTTAGGAACACCGGTTGTTCCTGAAGTGTAAAGAATGTAAGCTGGATCATTTGCATCACATTCAACACAATCTGCAATAGGCGCATCCTTAATAAATTCATTCCAGTCAACAAATCCTTCTGTGAGTTCAGCTTTATGTTTGTCTCTTTGGAAAATTATAATTTTTTCAACTTTTTGCTTTGCTAGTTTAACCGCACCATCCAAAAGAGGTTTGTACTCGACTGTTCTTCCTGGCTCCAGCCCACACGAAGCAGACAAAATTATTTTTGCTCCACTGTCATCTATTCTACTTGCAAGCTCAGAGGAAGCGAAACCACCAAATACAACTGAATGAACAGCACCAATTCTTGCACAAGCTAACATGGCTTGAATAGCTTCAGGTATCATCGGCATGTAAATAATAACTCGGTCTCCTTTTTTCACCCCAGACTGCTGAAGTGCCCCAGCAAGTTTTGCAGTATCATCTCTTAACTCTTTATATGAAATTCTTTTTTTGGTATTAGTCATTGCACTATCAAAAATAAGCGCAGCTCTATCTCCGTTGCCTTCTTCTATATGTCTATCTAAAGCATTAAAGCATGTGTTGATTTTTCCGCCCTTGAACCATTTGTAAAAAGGTTTTTTATCTTCAAACAGAACTTGATCGAATTTTTGGGTCCACCTAACATCTAAAGCAGCTTTAGACCAAAATTCTTCTTTGTTTGAAATTGATTCTGTAAAAATTTTTCTGTATTGGTCGCTCAAATTTTTTCCTGATAGCTAAAATTACTATTGATTTTATTCTAAAAAGTAAAATTTTAACAATTTTTTTTTAAAATTTGCCTTATTTTTATATTTTCGCGCTTAAATTGCTTGGATTATTCAAAAAAAGTGGTTAAAGATCATTATTATAAAATTACTAAATTAATTTGGTAATTTTTTTTTATTTAAATAAAAAAAAGGGAGAAAAAATGAAAACTGCTATGTTAGCGTCCAATGATTTTACCGGAATTACATTCTGGCTAGTTTCAATGGCACTATTGGCTTCAACTGTATTCTTTTTTATTGAAAGAAACTCAGTGAAAGCTTCATGGAGAACGTCAATTACTTTGTCTGGTCTAGTGACCGGTATTGCATTTTGGCATTATATGTACATGAGAGAGGTATGGGTCGCAACCGGATCTTCTCCAACTGTATTCAGATATATTGATTGGTTATTAACAGTTCCATTGTTAATGATTGAGTTTTATTTCATTCTATCTGCAGTAAAAAAAGTATCTACAGGAATTTTCTGGAGACTTTTAATTGGAACATTAGTTATGTTAATTGGCGGATACTTAGGAGAAGCTGGTTATATGAACGTAACTGCTGGTTTCGTAATTGGAATGGCAGGATGGATTTACATCCTGTACGAAGTATTTTCAGGTGAAGCAGGTCAAGAAGCTGCTAAACTTAAAGGTCCTGCAGCAAACTGTTTCAATTTCTGTAAATGGGTTGTTACATTAGGCTGGTCTGTATATCCGTTAGGATATTTATTCGGATATATGGTTGGCGGAACTGATGAGGCAACTCTAAACCAAATTTATAACTTGGCTGATTTCATCAACAAGATATTATTTGGTCTAGTGATTTATGCAACGGCTAAGTCGCTTACACCAGCTTCTAGCAAATAATTTTAGAAGTTTGTGATTAAAAAAGGCCTCTTAATGGAGGCCTTTTTTTTTGGAGTAATCCAAAGATATTTTTGCAATTCCATTTTTATATTTAATTCCATTAAGCCGGTCTTTTTTTAAAAAATAAGCACCATCTAAATCAAAATAATCACAATATTTTAAGTAGGGTATTGTGGAGTATATGGACAAGGAAGAGCACACCATGCATCCAAGCATTATTTTTTTTTTATATTTTTTGGTAAGTTTAATATATTTTAAAATTTGATTATGTGTTCCAAATTTATCAAGCTTTAAATTTACAGCATCATAACACTGCATTTGTTTAAGCAAATTTTTGTTTTTTATATGAAAAGTTTCATCCGCGCAAAATTTTAAATTAGTTTTTATTTTTTTTAGCAAATAATCTTTTCCTTGGGCAAAAGGCTGTTCAATTAATAAAATATTAAATTTTTCAAGAACAGTAATGTTTTTTTTTAGAAATTTAATGTCCCATGATTCATTTGCATCTATTATAATTTGTGATTTTGGGCAGATATTGTTGATCAACTCTAGTTTTGTTATGACTTCTTCTTGATTTAGCTTAATTTTTATAATTTTAGTTTTTTTAAAGCTTGTTAAAACTTTTTTTGTTTTTTTTAGGTTAAAAATTGGAATGGTAATTGCAGTGATAATTTTTTTTTCTAGTTTCTTATTTTTTTTTCTTAATTTAATGTCATAAAGAGCCGAAGATAGGGCATTTTGTAAACATAGGTAGGGAATTTTTATAATACTTTGCTTTTTTATTAATTTTTCTAAGTTTTGGGTATTGTTGTTTAAATAAGAGATGATGTCATTTATATTTTCATTATATCTCGAGTAAGGAACACACTCAGATATGCCGGTTATTCCATTTATAGTTAAAAAAATATCTATAACATGAATATTTTTTTTTGAAGCTCTCGAGATTTTAAAATCATCCTTTAACTTAAATGATTTTAATGCGTATTTTATCTCAATTTTTTTTAAATTCTTCATTGTCATTGTCACGTGAATAAATATAAAGGAGATCATGCCAAAAGTAACCTATATTGAATTTAACGGAACAGAGCATTCTGTAGAGGTAGACAAGGGTCTAACGATTATGGAAGGCGCTGCACAAAACAATATTCCTGGAATTGATGCAGATTGTGGTGGCTCCTGTGCTTGTGCAACTTGTCATGTTTATGTTGATGATGATTGGTTAGATAAACTGCCTGAACAATCAGATGCAGAAAAAGATATGTTAGATTTTGCTTTTGAAACAAAGCCAAATAGCAGATTGAGTTGTCAAATATTTTTAGATGAAAATTTAGATGGTGTAGTAGTATCATTACCTGAAAAACAAGGATAGATGATTAAAACAGATGCTGTAATTATTGGAGCAGGCCCAGTTGGACTTTTTACTGTTTTTGAACTGGGAATTTTAGGATTAAACGCCCACGTTGTTGATAATTTAGACAAAGCAGGTGGACAATGTATCGAACTTTATCCGGACAAACCAATTTATGACATTCCTGCTTTACCTATTTGTACAGGTGAATCTTTAACTAATAATCTTTTAGAGCAAATCAAGCCTTTCAATACCAGCTTTCATTTAAATCAAAGAGTTAACTCTCTTCAAAAAAAAGGTGACAAGTGGATTGTTGAAACAAGCGAAAAAACTATATTTGAAACACCCAACGTTATTATTGCAGGAGGAGTTGGTTCTTTTGAGCCTCGAAAGCCACCAATCAAAGGAATTGAGAATTTTGAAAAAAGTAATTTATTTTATTCAGTAAAAAATAAAAATAGTTTTTCGAATCAAAATATTTGTATATTTGGGGGAGGAGACTCTGCTTTAGACTGGGCCGTAGAACTATCTAAAAATGCAAAAAAAATATCTTTAATCCATAGAAGAAATGAATTTAGAGCAGCACAGCATACAGTTGATAAAATGATGAAGTTGAAAGAAGAAGGTAAGATTGATCTTTATACAGGCTTCCAACCCAAAGATTTTGTTGGCAAAGAAAAAATTGAAAAAGTCGTGATCGAAAGTGATCAGAAAAAAGTAAAAGAAATTAATACAGATTCTGTATTAGCTTTTTTTGGTCTTAAAATGGAGCTTGGTCCTATTGTGAACTGGGGTTTAAATTTAGACAATAAAACAATAGTTGTTGATACTAAAAATTTTGAAACTAGTGAAAAAGGAATATTTGCAGTAGGGGATATTTGTACTTATCCAGGTAAATTAAAGCTAATTCTGTGCGGTTTTCATGAATGTGCTTTGGCAGCTCAGGAGTGCTTTAAGCGCGCAAGGCCAGATGAAAAATATGTTTTTAGATTTACCACCTCTTCAAGCGATATACACAAAAGATTAGGTGTAAAGTAGTTTTAGATTTTAGGCCAATTAGTTAAACCTTTAATATTCTGAGAGCTATTATCTAAGTTTTTAATGTTATCATCTTTAGATAGAAAAAAAATATTTAGCATAAATATCCATATAATTAAGCAGGCTATTAAAAAATATGAGGAATAATAATAAGACGCTAATGCAAAGATCAAAACTAGAAAAGCAGATTTGAAAAGAACAGACTCTTTAAAGACAGCAGGTATGCTTAATGAATGTTTAATTAATTTAAAAAAATTCATTTTGGATGGTCCAACATATCTTTTACCTCTTGAGGATTGAATTGATTTAATATTAGAAAAATTTTTAATTATCGCTCCAGAATAGCTAACCCAAATTGAACTATCTGAGATTAATTTTTGAACAGCATTTTTTGATAAGCAGGAGTAATTTCCAAATCTCACCATTTTTCCAACTAATAAAAAAGTCAAAAATTTATGAATTTGATAGCAAGTTTTAAAAACTATTCCTTCACTGCGCTTAATTCGATTAGCAGTTATGATCTCCACAGTTTCATTTGTATCATCAATTATTTTTAGAAAATCTAATATTTCCTCCGGTCTATCCTCACCATCGCCATCCATAGGAATTACGTAATCATAATCTATGTTATCATTTATATATTTAAGTGTGCTCGCTATTGCTTTGCAGTGGCCAATATTTTTATTTAAATTTAAGATTTTAACTGATTGTATATTTTCAGCCGGTATAATTTCGAAATTATTTTTTTGATTGGATGAGTCATTTATAATTATTATAGATATTTTATGATTTGTGGATTTAATTTCCTTATTAATTCTAATAATGAGTTCATGAACAGAATCCCAATCATTATAAACGGGGATAATAATTAAAAATTTTTTCATTTATTTAAACAAATAGTATTTTTCTCTGCTTTTTTAGTTTTAAATTCTACTGGAGGAAATTCAGCAAAGCAAATACCATTGTTAAATGTTTTTTTATAACCTACCCATTTTGGTCTTGATTTTAAGTGATAAGACAAGTTTCCCGCATACCACTCATCACCACTAATTAAAGTAGAGCTATTGCTAATTTTTTTTTCTATAAAATGTGCTATTTGCTTACCGGGGTAACTAGTTCTTTTGCTATCTTTTGATACGGAGATATAAAAATAAATAACAGGAGTTAAAAAGAACAAAATAGTAAATAATTTTATAAAATTACTTTGTTTATTTGGATTAATATATTCTTCATATAAATACACGACCAAAACACCAAAAAATAAATAAAACGGAGTTAGCCACATAGTTTTGATTTTAGCTCCCATAAAAACAGATGTTAAAAATAATAAGACTATCGGACCAATTGTTGTAAATAATAAAAATATTATTCTTTGATTATTCCAATTAATTTTTAATTTAATTTTTGAAATTAATAAAAATGAAAGAATTAAAAAAAATGTTAGCAAACCCAATTGTTTTGTTAAAAATATTACTGGATTAATTAGATGGTTTAAAAGATGATAGTCATTACCTGTCCGCTTAATACCATAAATTATTGTTATATAGTTGTTTTCATTGAGCCAAATCAGATGAGGAAGAATAGTTACAGCAAAAACTAAGATAGTAATAATTAATTTAAATTTAAATTTTTTTTCTTTAAACATTAAAACAATTAGAAAAAATCCTAATGCTAAAATTAAGTAAGCAAATAAGTATTTTGACAAAAATCCAAATGCAGCAAAAACTCCTAAAAGAAAATAATCTTGTATTTTATCTTTTTCAATACATTTCCAGCAATAATGAATACAAAGTGCCCAGAAAGGTAATTGACAAATATTAACGTTGAATTCAGGGGTGGTAAAATTATAAAAAAAAATACCTTCTAGAAGTAAAACAGAAAATATTGCGTTTTGTTCATTTTGTAAAAATTGTTTAGAAAAAATATAAACAATGTAGAATGAAAAAATTATAAATAATTGGCTTAGAAGGTAATAGGCCCAATCTTGACTACCAAATAGCAAATGAAAAAACTCAACAGCAATTGCACTCATAGGTGGATGCTTATTAAAGCCCCAATCCATATTGCTTCCCCAAGCTAGAGCTTCTATCGTATCCAAAGGAAGATTCTGGTTAGAAAAGGTTGGTATTAGCGTCCAGATTATTAGATGTGTTGATAAAAAAATAAATAATTTTTTATTTTCGGACATTTATTCGTTTTTAACTATTTTATTATTAATTGACACTTAAAATTAGAACCCTATTATCCCAAAACTATGCCAACTAAAGTAGCGAAAAATTATAAGCCCACAGCTAAAGAAAAGTACATGTGCGCTAAGCATAAAGCTTATTTTAAGCAATTATTATTTGATTGGAAAAAAGAATTAATAGAGCAGAATAACAGAATTATCTTTAATGATCTTGATGATAATTCTGCATCAGCTGATGTTGTTGATCAGGCCACATCTTACACAGGTAAAACAGTAGAAATGAGAACTGTGGCTAGAAATAAAAAATTAATACATAAAATAGAGTCCGCTGTAAAAAAAATTGAAGAAGGAACATACGGTTATTGTGAAGAAACGGGTGAGGAAATTGGTTTAAAAAGACTAATGGCAAGACCTATAGCAACATTGAGTATAGAAGCTCAAGAAAAGCACGAGAAACAAGAAAAGGTTTTTGCAGACGATTAATTTAATTTAGGCAGTTGGTATTTGTTCTCCTCTTTTAAGAAGATCGTATCCTTTAATAACAGCTTCTCTTTTTGAAATTACTGAATACCATCTTGTTAAGTTAGGATAATTTTTAAGACCAATATCATGAATGTTGTGACGCGCCACCCAAGGAAAAGTTGCAATATCTGCGATAGTATAATTTCTTCCAGCCAAATATTCCGACTGACCTAATCTTTCATCTAAGTCTGCATATATTCTTCTAGCTATTTTAAAATATCTTTCTTCACCAAATTCACTTTTGCCAGGATTGTAATGATGAAATTGATGGTGCTGTCCAAACATAGGACCCACGTATGCCATCTGAGCCATTAACCATTGATTGATTATTAATCTTTCTGAATCATCATAAAATTTTCCACTTTTTTCAGCTAGATATATTAAAATCGCACCAGACTCGAAAATCGAAACTTTACCATCCTTAATAACTGGTATTTTGCTAAATGGACTAATTTTTCTAAATTCAGGATCAAATTGCTCGTCTTTATTAATATTTATTTTAGTTATAAAATAATCAAGCTTTATCTCCTCTAACATAATTGATATTTTTTGACCATTTGGTGTATTTGCAGTTAATAGTTCGATCATATTTGGTTATTATTTATTGAATATTTATATATAAGTATAATTTTTAATCTAATAAAGAAAAATATTTAAATGAAAATAGAATATTATTATAGTGTTGCATCCCCTTACGCTTATTTAGGAATTTCTAAATTTAAGGAATTAGTAAAAAAATATTCACTGCAAGTTGACGAAAAGCCTTTTGATTTAGTTGGAAAAGTATTTCCTGAAACAGGAGGAACTCCAGTACCTAAAAGACATCTTGCTAGACAAAAATATAGATTAATTGAGATTGAAAGATGGGGAAAAAAGCTTAATGTTAATATAAATAAGCAACCAAAACATTTCCCTCCCTCAGATCCTCACAAGGCTGCTTTGTTTACTATTGCTTCAATTAAAAAAGGTATCCATTTAGACTTTGGACATGAGGTGTTAAGCAACCTATGGTCAGAAGAGCGGGACATTGCTCAAAACTCAGTACTAGAAAAAATTTGTAATAAATTTAATTTAAATTTTAATGAAATGAATATTTTTGCAAATTCAGAAGAAATTAAAAATCAGTACTTGGCCAATTCCAATGAGGCAATTTCCAAAGATGTCTTTGGAGCTCCCTTTTTTATACTAGAAAATGAGCTTTTTTGGGGTCAAGATAGGCTTGATTTTTTAGAGGACAAGATTAAATCTAGCACAAATTAAATGCGTTTTTTATCAAGCGTTTTATTCCTTTGTTTTCTTTCTACGCATGTTTTAGCGGAAGAAACTTTATTTAAATCATTAGCTTCTTCTTATTTGAATAATCCTCAACTAAACTCTCAAAGGGAAAAAACAAAAGCAGTAGATGAAACTTTAATTCAAGCTTATAGTAATTTTAAACCATCAATCACAGCCTCCTTAAGTAAAAGTGATTATCAAAATAAAAATACCACTGATCAAAGAGGGGCATCTGTTGCAGACTCAAGCTTACAAACTCAGACTAATTCAATAACAATTACTCAGAAATTATTTCAGGGAATTTCTAATGCAAAAAAATATAATAAAGCTGTAGAAATATCGAGATATGAGCTTAAGAATATTGAACAACAGGTTTTATACAAAACAATTGAAGCTTTTGTTAATGTATTGTTGTCTGAAAAGGAAGTTTCAATAAATAAAGACAACTTAGATCTTTCAGATAAACAAGTTGAATTAGACAAAGCAAGATATAATAAAGGATTGGTTAAACTCTCTGATCTTGCTCAGTCAGAGTCTTCATTGGCTTCAGCTAAGGCAAGATTATTAAGTTCAGAAAATGAACTTCAGAATAGTAAAAATAATTTTAAAAATATAGTAGGGTATGAACCAAAAAATCTTAAACTTTCAGATATAAAAAATATCTCAATTCCAAAATCATTAACTGAAACTATTGATCTTGCAGAAAAAAATAATGTCCAATTAATAATTGCAGAACTCCAAGTTGAAAAAGCAAATCATGATTTAAATTCTAATATTGAGGATGCCTTTGGTCCAAAAGCTTCTTTGTCTTTTCAAATCTCAGAGTCTGATGATTATAGCTCAAGTTACGATAAAAGAACTCAGACGCAAGCATTAGCGCAAGTTTCAATACCAATTTATTCTGGAGGAAAAGGTTATTCGCAGGTTAAGGAGAAACAAGCTTTAAAAATAAGTGCAGATTTAGATCTTACCGATACAAAAAATAATACAAAAAAAATTGCTACTTCTTCTTGGTCCAATTTTAAATTAGCTCAAAGCAAATTAGATTTAGCTAAGGCACAATTAAAGGCATCTGAAATTGCCTACGAAGGTATTATTCAAGAATACGAGTCTGGTCAAAGAACAACCTTGGATGTTTTGAACTCAAGAGGCTTGCTTCTTAATGCAAGATTAAATTTAATTAATTCAGAAAGAGATGAAGTGTTATCAACTTTTGGTCTTTTGCAGGTTGTTGGAAATTTGACCGCAAACTATCTCAGATTAGAAGCAAAAATATACGATCCAAAAGAAACTTACAAAAAAAACTGGATTAGACATATTTTTTAGAAAATAAATCATTTAAAATCAATATTTTATTGTCTTAATTGCAAAAAAGAACAAAATGTGTACATTTATTTATATAGATTCGTTAAACAAATAATAAATAAAAGGAAGATAAAATGAGCAAAAAAGAGGGAAATTTAAAAATAGTAAGCGAAGCACACACAGATAGTAAAGAAAAACAAAAAGCCTTAGAGGCAGCTATAAGCCAGATAGATTCAAATTTTGGAAAAGGTTCAGTAATGAAACTTGGCCAAAGACACGTTATGGATGTTGAATCTATTTCTACAGGATCTTTAAGTCTTGATATTGCCCTTGGAATTGGAGGTCTTCCAAAAAGTAGAATTATAGAAATTTATGGTCCTGAGTCTTCAGGAAAAACAACGTTAGCTTTGCAAGTAATTGCAGAAGCTCAAAAAAAGGGTGGGGTTTGTGCCTTTGTTGATGCTGAACATGCTTTAGATCCTAGTTATGCAAAAAAACTTGGAGTTGATACTCAGGAACTGCTTATTTCCCAACCAGATACAGGAGAGCAGGCACTTGAAATAACTGATACTTTGGTAAGATCTGGAGCAATTTCAGTATTAGTTGTTGATTCTGTTGCTGCATTAACCCCAAGAGCAGAATTAGAGGGGGAAATGGGAGATCATCATATGGGCCTTCAAGCTAGACTTATGAGTCAGGCGCTAAGAAAACTTACTGGAAGTATCTCTAAATCAAATACAATGGTAATTTTTATTAACCAAATTAGAATGAAAATTGGTGTAATGTTTGGAAGCCCAGAAACCACTGCTGGGGGGAATGCTTTAAAATTTTATTCTTCTGTTAGAATGGATATTAGAAGAATTGGAGCAATAAAAGATGGTGAAGAGATAGTTGGAAATCAGACAAGAGTAAAAGTTGTTAAAAACAAAGTTGCTCCTCCATTCAAAGTTGTTGAGTTTGATATTATGTATGGGCAAGGAATTAGCAAAACGGGAGAGCTTGTTGACCTTGGGGCCAAAGCTGACATTATTGAAAAATCAGGTGCGTGGTATGCATACAAAGGAGAGAAGATTGGCCAAGGAAAAGAAAATGCCAAAGAATATCTTAAAAATAACCCTTCAATGTCTGCGGAGATTGAAATGGCAATTCGTGCTAATGCCGGATTAATTTCAGATAAAATGTCTGGAAATCCTTCAGTAAAAGAAAAAAATGATAATAATAGTGAAATAGAAAAAAAAATTACTGAAGTTACTAAGTTATCAAAAAAAGAAGATAAATAAAAAATTAAGATTTAAGCCATCTTATTCTAACAAAGGCACTATAAATAGTGCCTTTGTCTTGTATAGACTTATATTTCAAAAACTGTATTTATTGAAATATGTCTAAAAAAACTCTTCATGATGTAAGAAATACATTTAAAAAATATTTCAATAAGAATAGTCATGAAATTATAGAATCTAGTCCTTTAGTTCCACAAAACGATCCGACATTAATGTTTGCGAACTCTGGAATGGTACAGTTTAAAAATGTTTTTACTGGACTTGAAAAAAGAAACTACAATAGAGCTACAACTTCGCAAAAATGTGTAAGAGCAGGTGGTAAGCACAATGATTTAGAAAACGTTGGTTACACCCCAAGACACCATACTTTTTTTGAGATGCTTGGAAATTTTTCATTTGGAGATTATTTCAAAGAACAGGCAATTTTTTATGCCTGGAACTTAATTACAAAAGATTTTCAAATTCCAAAAAATAAGCTTTATATGACAGTCTTTAAAGAGGATGAAGAGGCTTATTCTCTCTGGAAGAGTATAAGTGATTTTTCTGATGATAGAATAATTAAGATCTCAACAACAGATAATTTTTGGTCAATGGGCGATACAGGTCCTTGTGGCCCTTGTTCTGAAATATTTTATGATCATGGAGATCATTTAAAAGGTGGTCTACCGGGAACGCCAGATCAAGATGGTGACAGATTTATTGAGATCTGGAACTTAGTATTTATGCAATTCGAACAAATTTCAAAAGATAAAAGAATTAATTTACCAAAGCCATCTGTAGACACTGGAATGGGATTGGAGAGAATGGCTGCTGTTATGCAGGGAACGCATGATAATTATCAAATTGATTTATTTAAAGAAATTATCAATTATTCAGAAAATTTAATTAAGAATAAGCTATCTGAAAAAACAAGAGCAAGCTACAGAGTAATAGCTGATCATTTGAGAGCTTCTGCATTTTTAATTTCTGATGGAGTTACCCCATCCAATGAAGGTCGCGGGTATGTTTTAAGACGCATTATGAGACGTGCAATGAGACACGTTCATACATTGGGTCACTCTGATCCGGTTTTGTACCAAATTCTTCCCTGCCTAGTAAATCTAATGAAAGATGAATATCCACAATTAGAAAATGCCTTTCCTTTAATTAAAGAGACATTACTTACAGAGGAGGAGAAGTTTTCTTCACTTTTAAAAAATGGTCTTAAAATTCTGGAAAATGAAACAGCAAATATTAAAAATAACTCTTTAGCAGGCGAGGTTGCTTTTAAATTATATGATACATATGGTTTTCCTGTTGATTTAACCCAAGATGTTTTAAAGGAAAAAAATATTAAAGTTGACCAGGAGGGTTTTCAAAAAATTGTTAATGAAAAAAAACAAGAAGCAAGAGCATCATGGAAAGGCGCAGGTTCACAGGGTATAGATAAAATTTGGTTTGAAATTAAGGAAAAATATGGGCCTACAGAGTTTCTTGGCTACAACTTTAGTAAAGCTGAGGGTAAATTACTTGTAATAATTAAAGATGGAAAAATTGTTTCCACTGCAAATAGTGGAGACGAGGTTCAATTAGTCTCAAACCAAACACCATTTTATGCTGAGGCAGGAGGTCAGGTTGGAGATACTGGTAAAATAATATCAGATATAAATATTTGTGAAATAACAGATACACAAAAATTTTTTGGAGATTTGTATATTCATTCTGGAAAAATTTTATCAGGACAATTTAAAGAAGGATCCGAAATAACACTATCTGTTGATGAAAAAAGAAGAAATAAAATTAAATCTTATCATTCTGCAACTCACTTGTTGCATGCAGCACTAAGAGATACTTTAGGAAAACATGTTACCCAAAAAGGTTCTTATGTTGGGCCAGATAGATTGAGATTTGATTTTAGTCATTCTCAATCTGTAAAATCTGAAGAGATAAAAAAAATTAATACTATAGTGAATGATGTAATTTCTTTAGATGGCTCCGTTCAAACTCAAATCATGAGTCAAAAAAAAGCAGTTCAATTAGGAGCCATGGCTTTGTTTGGGGAAAAATATGGAGATGAAGTTCGTGTAGTCAGCATGGGAGATTATAAGGAGAAGAGATTTTCAGTTGAGTTATGTGGGGGTATTCATGTAAAAAAATTATCCGAAATTGGTAAATTTCAAGTAATAAATGAGTCCTCCATAGGATCTGGTGTTAGAAGAATTGAAGCATTAAGAGGTGACGAGCTTAATAAGTATGAAGATTTATTAGAAGCAGAACAAAAAAAAAATAAAGAAGAATTACAATTTCAAATTAAAGACTTAGAAGATAAAATTAAATCATTAAATGGTGATATTGAAAAGTTTTCTAATTTAGAGGATCATGAAAAAATAATTAAATTAAAAAACTTAAGTGAGTTATTAAATAAAAAAAATATTCTTCAGAATCCAAAAACAAATATTATTTATAACCAAAATTATGATAATTTTCTTATTCGATTCCAAATAATTAAGGGTTTGCAAGGAAAAGATCTAAGAGAGATTGTTGACGAGGCCAAAGTAGAAAATAAAGATATGCTTATTTTTATTTTTGGAGAAAATGAAAACAAATTAAGTTTAGCAGTTGGCGTTTCTGGTGCTTGTCTTAATAAATATGACGCTTCAAATTTTGCAAAAAAAATTTCTAAACTAATAAATGGCAAAGGTGGTGGAGGAAGAAAAGATTTTGCTCAAGCTGGTGGAGAAATTCAAACTAACTTAGATAATGTTTTTAAATTTATTTTAAATGAGATTAAATTAGTTTAATCGTAATTATTTAAGTTTGGCTTGTAAATTTTTATTAATTGCCTCTAAAAAATTACTAGTTGTCAAAAATTTTTGATCTCTACTTATCAGTACTGCTAAATCTTTTGTCATTTCTCCATTTTCAACTGTTTCGATACAAGTATCCTCCAGAGATTGTGCAAAATTTATTAGCTCTTTGTTATCATCAAGCTTTCCTCTATGAGCCAAGCCTCTAGTCCACGCAAATATTGAGGCAATTGGATTAGTTGATGTTTCATTTCCTTTTTGATGCTCCCTGTAGTGCCTTGTAACAGTTCCGTGAGCGGCTTCTGACTCAACTGTTTTTCCATCCGGAGTCATTAGAACGCTAGTCATTAATCCTAAAGAGCCATAGCCTTGTGCAACAGTATCACATTGAACATCTCCATCATAATTTTTGCATGCCCACACGTATCCACCACTCCATTTCATAGCACAAGCAACCATATCGTCTATTAGTCTATGCTCATAGGTAAGTTTGTTTTTTTCAAATTCTTTTTTAAACTCTTCATCATAAACTTCTTGAAACAAGTCTCTAAATCTACCATCATAGGTTTTTAAGATAGTATCTTTAGTAGACAAATATACCGGCCACTTTCTTAGTAGGCCGTAATTCATACACGATCTTGCAAAATCCTTAATTGAGTCATCCAGATTATACATTGACATTGCAACACCTGAATTTGGAAAGTTAAAAACATCATGCTCTAAAGTCTGTTTTCCGTCTTCTGAAACCCATTTAATTGAAAGCTTTCCTTTTCCCGGGATTTTAAAGTCAGTTGCCCTGTATTGGTCTCCGAAAGCATGTCTTCCGATAACAATAGGGCTGGTCCAGCCAGGAACTAGTCTCGGTACATTCTTGATAATAATTGGTTCTCTGAAAATTGTTCCACCTAAAATATTTCTAATTGTGCCATTAGGAGATTTCCACATTTTTTTAAGATTAAATTCATCTACTCTTCCTTTGTCAGGAGTAATAGTTGCGCATTTTACCCCAACACCGTGAAGCTTTATGGCGTTTGCACTATCCACAGTAATTTGATCGTCTGTTTTGTCTCTACTTTCGACACCTAAGTCGTAATACTTAAGATCAATTTCTAAATAGGGAAGAATAAGTTTTTGTTTGATGAATTCCCAGATTATTCTGGTCATCTCGTCACCATCAAGTTCTACAACTGGGTTTTTGACTTTAATTTTTGCCATAGTAATAATTAAAAAAAAAGTGTTATATAGATAACCAAAATTAATGCAATTATAATCTGATGCTAGATATTATATTCCCTCCATTACATAAGGAAGGTAAGAAAATACTTACAATAACTTTAATTATCAATTTTTTTGTATTTTTTGCCTCCAATAGTATTGGAGTTTTCTTTTTAATATTGAATATTTGGGTTTTTTATTTTTTTAGAGACCCAGAGAGAGTTTCTATTAATGATAATAATTATCTAGTTAGTCCAGCAGATGGAAAAATTAGCATGATCACAGAATGTCATGGTCCTAAAGAGGTAGGACTGGATAGCAAAAGCTTTATAAGAGTTAGCGTATTTATGAATGTCTTTGATTGCCATGTAAATCGAGTTCCTGCCTCATGTGAAATTGAAGAAATTTTTTACAAACCTGGAAAATTTATAAATGCATCTCTAGATAAAGCGAGTGAGCACAATGAAAGAAATATTTTAAAGATAAAATTAAAGAATGGTGAAGAATGTGGGATTGTTCAGATTGCAGGGCTGGTTGCTAGAAGAATTGTTTGCGAAACTGAACCAGGAAATTTACTTGATCAGGGTGGAAGGTTTGGGATTATTCGTTTTGGTAGTAGAGTAGATTTGTATTTTGATAAAAGTTACGAATTACTTGCAAAACTTGGCCAGTCAGTTGTTGCAGGCGAATCTCTGTTGGCTAAAAAAAATAAAACGTTAAAATAATCCACATATGAAAAAATTAATCAGCATTAGATCTGTTATACCAAATATTTTAACTGTATTGGCATTATGCTTGGGGCTGACTGGTATAAAATTTTCATTAATAGGAAAATTTGATTTTGCGATTGTATCGGTTTTGTTAGCAGCTGTACTAGATGCTGCAGATGGAAGAATTGCCAGAATGATCAAAGGTACTTCAAAATTTGGAGCGGAATTAGATTCCCTTTCAGATTTTGTTAATTTTGGTGTTACACCGGCTTTGATGATTTATATTTGGGATTTAAATAAATATGGAAACATTGGCTGGATCCTAACTCTCATATTTGTAGTATGCTGCTGTTTAAGACTTGCTAGGTTTAATATTTCATCAAATAATTCTCAAAACTCTTTGTTTGAAAATTTTTTTACAGGTGTTCCATCGCCAGCTGGGGCTGGAATTTTACTTCTACCAATCATATTAAGTTTTACTAATTTTTCTGATTTGTTTGAAAAATTCGAAAATATAAATATTTTTATAATTTTATTTGCTTCTTTTTTGATGATTAGCAAAATTCCAACATATGCTTTTAAAAAAATTAAAATTTCCAAGCCTTTTGTTTTAATAATAATGATAATTTCTGTATTAATTTTTGGTTTTTTAATTACATACACTTTTGAAACTTTATTTGTTGTTGGAATTATATATATATTTTCAATACCGGTGAGTTTTATTCACCATAAAGATATAAGAAAAAAATATAATTTAAAAAAAAACTTCAAAGAAAGTTTAATATCAGAAGATTTACTATAGTTTTTAGAAATTGAAAAAATTTAAAAATAAGAAATTAAGTCATAGTTCAAAATTATGGTTAACCAGACAGTTAAAAGATCCATTGGTTATCCAGGCAAAAAAACAAAATTATAGATCAAGAGCTATTTTCAAACTGATTGAAATTAATAATAAGTTTAAATTTTTAAAAAATAATAGCAGCATAATAGACCTTGGCGCAGCGCCTGGTAGTTGGTCTCAATATACAAGTAAAATAAATGCAAATGGCCTTAATATTGCCTTGGATATTTTAGATTTAGATAAAATTGATAATTGTACAGTTATTAAAGGTGATTTTACTGATATCCTGATACAAAAAAAATTGATTAATTTAACTAATGATAAAAAATTCGATATTATACTTTCGGATATAGCTGAAAACTCAACAGGAAATAAATCATTAGATTCTATGCGCAGCAATATTATTGCTACCGAGGTTTTGTATTTTTCTTTAAAATGCTTGAAAAAGAGTGGCAGCGTTCTTTTAAAAACGTTTTCTGGTACCGGGCAAAAAGAATTAGCCAATTTAGCAAAAGAAAAATTTTCAAAATTTTTTTTTATTAAGCCAGATTCTAGTAGAAAAGAATCCAAGGAGCTTTATTTGTATTGCATGTTATAAATAGTTGACTTTATTTTATTAAACAAATAAATAAGTCTATGGAACTAAATAAAGCACTTACATTTGACGACGTTCTGCTCGTCCCAAAAAAGTCATCACACTTACCATCAAGCTCAGTCACAAAAACTCATCTAACTAACAGCATTGCTTTAGGAATACCTATAATTTCTGCAGCTATGGATACCGTATCAGATTATAGATTAGCGATTGCCATTGCTCAGTTAGGGGGTATAGCTTGTATACATAAAAATATGAGCATTGAAGAGCAGTCTTTTCAAATAAAAAATGTAAAAAAATTCGAATCTGGGATGGTGGTGAATCCAATTACTATACAACCAGAAAAAGATATTGCCTTTGCAATTGAATTAATGAATCAAAACAAAATTTCTGGAATTCCAGTGGTCGATAATACAAATAAATTGGTTGGAATAATTACGAACAGAGATTTAAGATTTGCAATAAATACAAAAGCCAAAGTTAAGGATTTGATGACTAAAAAAGTAATCACTGTTAACCAGGGCGTAAAATCAGAAATAGCCAAAAAATTACTTCATAAACATAGAATTGAAAAACTTGTTGTAGTTAACAATAAGTTTCAGTGTGTTGGCTTGATCACCGTAAAGGACTTGGAGAAATCTCAATTATATCCAGATGCTTCTAAAGATAAAAACCAATCCTTATTAGTTGCAGCTGCAATAGGAGTTGGAGAGGATGGTTTGAGAAGAGCAGAAAACTTGATTGATTCTGGAGTAGATGCGTTAGTTTTGGATACAGCACATGGTCATACAGAATCTGTTCAAAAAACATTAAAAGCATTAAAAAAAATTGTTAAATTTAATAATTTAATTGTTGGAAATGTTGCTACATCAGAAGCTGCTAAAGAACTTGCTGATCTAGGTGCCGATGCAGTTAAAGTAGGAATTGGTCCTGGTTCTATTTGCACCACCAGAGTTGTTGCTGGCGTTGGGGTCCCTCAGTTTACAGCTATTAATAATGTTGCAAATGGATTAAAAAATTACAAAGTTAAAGTTATAGCTGATGGAGGTATTAGATATTCCGGAGATATTGCAAAAGCTATAGGGGCTGGTGCAGATACAGTCATGATAGGATCTCTTTTTGCCGGAACAGATGAGGCCCCTGGTGAAATATTTTATTACCAAGGTAGAAGCTACAAGTCTTATAGAGGTATGGGTTCATTAGGAGCAATGGCCAGAGGTTCTGCTGATAGATATTTTCAACAAGATATAAAAGACTCATTAAAACTAGTTCCAGAGGGAATTGAAGGAAGAGTCCCATACAGAGGACCTATAAAGAATATTATCAATCAATTAATAGGTGGGTTAAAATCATCAATGGGTTACGTCGGAGCTAAGACAATAGAGGAGTTGAAGAAAAAAGCTTCTTTTGTAGAAATTACAAACTCAGGAATAAAAGAAGGGCATGTACATGATGTTCAAATTACAAAGCAGTCTCCAAATTATCCTGTGGAAAACTAAATGAAATATTTATATATGTTATAATTTTTATTTTAATTCTAGGTTTTCATGGTCTTTAGCATTTAGAAAACAATAATTTAGTTTATGGAAAAAAACTCTTTATCTAGAAAAAAAATATATTGATGCAAAAATATATTTTGAAAAATAGTCTTGTATTTAATCCAAAGAATTCTGAAGGTTTTTTATATTTAGCAAAAATCTTTAAAGAATTAAAGAATATAAATGAAGAAGAAAAAAATTTAAATACAGTATTGTTGCTAGATCCTAAAAATGACGAAGCATCTATATTTGTTAATAGATCTTTATATACAAAAAGGAGATTTTAAAGTTGCCAATGACAAAATATGAATTATTAAAAAAAACTTGTACCCAATGTGGTGAAAATTTTAAAAGGCAAAAGCTTAATAAAAAAATTAGAAAATTAATGATAAATAATGAATAAAATTTTAATAATTGATTTTGGATCCCAAGTTACGCAGTTAATCGCTAGAAGAGTAAGAGAATTAGGCGTCTATTGTGATATCGTGAGTTATCAAAGATTTTAATAATTTACAAACAATTAATAACGTAAAAGGTATTATTATTTCAGGAGGAGCAGCATCTATCTCAGATATCAAATCGCCAGATATGAAAAATTTTAGTTTAATTAAAAATATTCCTATTCTGGCTATTTGTTACGGTCATCAATTAATTGCAAAAAAATTTCAAGGTAAAGTTAAAACTTCCAAAAAAAAAGAATTTGGTAGTGCACAACTTTATTTCTTAAAAAAATCTCCGCTTACAAATAATTTTTTTAATAATAAAAAAAATAAAGTTTGGATGAGTCACTCGGACCAGGTTATGAAAGTCGGAAAAGGATTTGAAGTTAGTAGCTTACACGGAAAATGCTAAATGTGCTGCAACACAAAATATTAAGTTGAAAATTTTTACAGTTCAATTCCATCCAGAGGTTGTTCATACAAATAATGGCAAAATAATTTTCAAAAATTTTATTTTTAATATATGCAAGTGTAAAAAAAACTGGACTAATGAAACTAAATTAAAAAAAATTATTGATGAAATCAGAAATGAAGTTGGTAATAAAAAAGTTTTATGTGCTTTATCTGGTGGAGTAGACAGTAGTGTTTTGGCATATATCTTACATAAAGCCCTTAAAAAAAATGTTTACTTTGTTTATGTCGATACCGGTTTCATGAGAAAATCAGAAAGTTATGAAATATCAAAAATTTTTAAAAAAAAATTCAATAAAAACTTTATTCATTTAAATAAAAAAAAAGTATTTATAAAATTTTTGAGAAATATAGAAGATCCAGAACAAAAAAGGAGAATAATTGGAAAAACTTTTATTAAAATTTTTGAAAATTTAAATAAAAAATATAAAAATATAAAATATTTAGCCCAAGGAACCTTGTATCCTGATATTATTGAAAGCCAAAGTTTCACAGGCAGCCCAACATCTAAAATAAAATCCCATCATAATGTGGGAGGTTTGCCCAAAAATATGAAATTTAGTTTAATAGAACCATTTCGTGAGATGTTTAAAGACGAAGTAAGAGCCCTAGGAAAAAGGATGAAAATAAGTAGCTTTATTTTAAATAGACATCCTTTTCCTGGTCCAGGACTAGCTATACGGATTATTGGTTCAGTAACAGAAGAAAAAGTAAAAATTTTACAAAATATTGATGCAATATTTATTAGTGAATTAAAAAAAAGAAAATTATACTACAAAATTTGGCAGGCATTTGCTGTTTTGCTGCCTATTAAAACTGTTGGAGTAATGGGCGATACAAGAACTTATAGCTATGTATGTTCTTTGCGTGCTGTTACTTCAGTAGACGGTATGACTGCAGATTTTTATAATTTTAGCAAATCAGATTTGTCTAGATATTAGCAGTTTGATAGTTAATGAAGTAAAGGGTATAAATAGAGTAGTTTATGACATAACTTCAAAACCACCAAGTACAATTGAGTGGGAGTAGTTGTAGAATTAAATATTATAAATAATAAATTTATTAAAAATAATATATATTTTGTAAAGTGAATATTGAAATTGAGAAAGAAATCCAGGAAGGAATTGTTATTGATAGGTTTTTTGAATTTTGGCATAAATATAAAAAATATATTATATTTTTTTCAATTGTAATTTTTCTTATCCCTATTTCTTATCAAGTAAAAATTCATTTAGAAAAAAAAAGAAATATACAAGATTTAGAAAAATATAGTTTGGGATTAATTGAATTAAATCAAGGAAATATTAATAAAGCCAAAAATATTTTTAACAAATTAGTTATTTCCGAAAATAGTACAGTGGCAATGTTGGCAATAAATCAACTTTTAGAAATTAATAAAAATTTAAAAATAGACGCTTTAGTCTCAATTGATAAAGTAATAAATCAAAAGACATTTCCAGATAATCTAAATGAAATATTGAATATAAAAAAATCTTTGATTATTTTTGACAAGGCAAGTGAAGATCAAATGTTAAAATTATTAGTTACAAAAGAAAACTACTATAAAAATATAAAATCTAAAATAATGTATGATTTTTATACAAGTAAAGGTCAGCAAAAAAAAGCACAAGAGTTTAAATTATTAATAAATGAAAAATAATTATTTTTTTATTATATTCTTTTTTTTTTTTGGCTGTAGTTCAAATTTAGATGTTAAAATTGATATTGAGGAATTAAAAAAACAAGGCATAACAATACATGAAGCTGAACAAGAAGATATTAAATTAGAAACAGAAGTTTTAAAGATTAATAATGTCTCTTTGACAATTGACCCGTTCGAAGTCTATCAATGGCACTATCCAAATTATAACAGCTCAAACTTATTGCCAAATGTAAAATTAAAAATTAGTTATCAATTTTTAAAATCAAACAGTTTTTTTAAAAAAATTAGCGATAAACCTTCAAGAGTAAATATTTTATATACTGAAAATAAATTATTTTATGTTGATGATTTTTCTAATGTGATCATTTTAAATGATAATTTAAAATTAATAAAAAAAATTAGACTATATCAAATAGTAGAAAAAAATTTTCCAATGAAATTTAATTTAGCTATTGATAAAAATATTTTATATATTTCTGATAATCTAGGCTCTATTTTTGCAATTGATATTAATAATTACAACATAATTTGGAAAAACAATCTTGGAGTTCCTTTTATATCAAATTTAGTAATATACCAAAAATCTGTATTTGTATTAAACGCCAATGGAAAACTTTATTCTTTTAATAATAAATCAGGTTTGCAAAATTGGAGTTTTGAAACTGGGAGTGAATTAATATTATCAAGCGATTCATTTCGAATAGCTCTTTCAAAAAATAAAATTTTTTTTTCTAATAATTTAGGAGATATATATTGCATTGATTTGAATAAAAATGTGATTGCATGGACTTTTAAGGTGCCATTAAATAAAAAAAGTAATAACTTTAATTTATTCAAATTTTCTAATTTGGTCATTGATAAAGAAAATTTATATTTTAGCACTAGTTTTGGGGATTTTTTTAATCTAGATATTAATACTGGAAAAATTTTATGGAAGAATAGATCTTTTGCGCCACGGTCATTAGTTGTCAATAAAAATCATATATTTTTTATTGATGATAAAGGTTTCTTAAATATTTATAAAAAAAATAGTGGAGAAATTGTTCTTAAAAAAAATTTATTAAATTCTTTAAAAGAAAAAAAATTGCCTACGAAAAATATTTTTTTTACAAACTTATTTATTGCATCTGATGAAATTTTTGTAACAAGCTCGAATGGTTTTTTTTTTATAATAAATAGTAATAATATAAATTCTTTTACCTATAAAAAAATTTCAAAAATGATTGATTCTAATTTAATAATTTTAGATAATAAAATTATTTTCCTGGGAGAAAACAGTTACATTTATAAGGTAATATGAATATAAATATAGCAATAGTAGGAAAACCAAATGTTGGCAAGTCGACTTTTTTTAATAAATTTTTTAATTCAAATATTTCCAAAGTCGCAGATCTACCTGGTACCACAAAACAAGTTGTATCAAAAAAATTAATTTATAACGACTTGGAAATTATTTTTAATGACACGGGAGGACTAAAAAAAAAATCTAAGTCTAACAGTGTAAATCAATCCTATATTACAAAAGAGTGTCTTGGAGCAATTAATAAGTCATCAATTATAATTTTTATGATTAGATGCCAGTGATTCATTTTACTAAAAATGACAAGCAAATTTGTAGAATGATATTAAATAAACTAAAGTCTTTAATTGTTGTTATTAACAAATCAGATCTAATTAAGAATGAAATTAAATGATAAAAACCAAATATTTTAATTATTATTTTGAAAATCTTTTTTCAGATATTTTGATAAAACCTTATTTTTATTCGTCTATAAAATCCAAAAGATACTGAATTTTTTATTAATTTAGCATATAAAAACTATATCATGATTCTTCAAAAGAATATATTGAGAATAAAAAAATTAAATTTATTTTTAAAAAATATTAACACCTCTCATAGGGCACCTTTGAGGGGTAATTATCGACCTAGAATTAAATTTTTGAAGCAAGTCAATTCAGTAATCCAATAATTTTAAAAGCATTTGGAACAAGACTTAAAAGGTATACCTAGACGAATATAAAAATTTTTTAATTAAAAAATTCTTAAATTTTTTTAATATTTTTAATAAAATTGTAATTAGTAAAATTTATCAATAATGAAAACCCTTTTAATTAACTTTTATTAGCAAAATCACTCAGTAGAGATAATTGATTATTTTTTTCGTTTTGGTTCTTTTGAGTCAATTGGTTTGACCGGATAATCCCCTGTAAAGCAATGATCGGTAAATTGGGGATTTAGATTATTTCTTTTTGCATGTCCAAGGGCTTTATAAACTCCATCTATACTTAAAAAAGATAGATGTTTTTACTCCAATAATTTTTGCTCATTTCATGAATGCTGTTATTTGCAGCTAGTAACTCATCTTATATCTGGCGTATCAATACCATAAAAATCAGGGTATTTTATTGGTGGGCTTGAAATTTTCATATGAACTTCTTTTGCTCCAGACTCATATAACATTGACACTATTTTTTTGGATGTAGTGCCACGCACTATTGAATCGTCTACTAGAACGATCTTTTTGTTTTTAATGATAGATTTATTTGGATTATGTTTTAATTTGACACCTAATTGTCTAATTTGTTGCGTCGGTTCAATAAACGTTCTACCCACATAATGGTTTCTTATAATGCCTAAGTCATATTGAATTCCTGACTTGTTCAGAATATCCGATGGCGGCTGGATTTCCAGAGTCTGGTACAGATGAAATTAAGTCTGCTTCTATTGGGTGATTCAATAGCCAATTCTTTTCCAAGATTTTTTCTGTACTCATAAACACCTTTTCCTCCAATTATACTATCTGGTCTTGAAAAATATATATATTCAAAAATACAAGGTCTTGGATTTTGTTTAGGGAATGGCTTTAGGCTCTCTAACGCCATTTTTATTTATTACAATTATTTCGCCATTTTCAACTTCTCTAATAAAATCAGCTCCTATAATATCTAGAGCGCATGTTTCAGAAGCAAGTATATATGAATTATCTAATTTTCCTAATAACAAGAGGTCTTATACCAAATGGATCTCGAACGCCTATGAGTTTTTTATTTGTTAGCATCACTAAAGCGTAGCCCCCTTGAATTTGAAATATTGTTTCTATAATTTTATCAATAATTTTTACTCTTTTAGATTTTGCAATTAATTGTACAATCGTTTCTGTGTCAGATGTAGTTTGGAAAACAGCACCATCTTGAACCATTTTTTCTCTAATATGAATTGCATTAGTGATATTCCCATTATGAGCTATGCTGATACCACCCAAGATAAAGGTCTGCAAAAAAAGGCTGAATGTTTCTTATAATAGGCAAACCAGTAGTAGAATATCGATTATGTCCTATAGCAGCGTATCCAGGCAATTGTTCTAAAATATCAGGATTTGTAAAATTATCACCAACCAAACCTCTTCTCTTTATGGAGTAGAAGTTCTTTCCATCAAACGAGTTTATTCCACATGCTTCTTGCCCACGATGCTGAAGAGCATGAAGGCCCAAAGCTGTAAGTGTAGAGGCGTCTTTGTGATCAAATATTCCAAAAACTCCACACTCTTCATGTAATCTATCATCAAACATATTGAATTGAGTACATTACTTATTCAAATTAGTCATTTAGTAATTTTATCTACTTTTTCCTTACTTTTATCAATATACTCGTATCTTTTTGGTAAATTTTCCTCCAAAAAATTCTTTCCCGTTATGATTATGTGAAAAAAAATTCCACTGTTAAGGTTTTTATTCCATTTTTCATATGGGTGAGCAAAATTAATTAATGTAAAAATTGAAACAAAATAAATATATCCTTTAATAGAGCCAAAAATTAATCCAAAAAATTTGTCAACACCTCCAAATCCTGTCCAATTAATAGTTTTTTTTAGACCTTTGTTAATTAAAATTATAAGAAAAATTGATAATATAAAAATAATACTTCCGAATATTATATCATGCGTAAATTCTGAATTTATTAAATTTTCAGTATAAGGTTTTGTTATTGGTAAAAATATTTTAGTTAAAATAAGTGCAAAAACCCATTTTAAAAAAGATAATAAGCTTAGAATAAATCCATTACTCAAACTTATTAATGAATTTATTAATAAAAAAAATAAAAAAACAAAATCTAAAATACTTAATATTTCAAAGAAATTTAAAAAATTTTCTAACATTTATGATGAAAATTGAACTAGAAGTCTGGGTAGTAATGTTAAAACCAAAATTAAAGCTGTTATCATTGCAAGTCCGGTAAATACTCCAAAATAGATAGTGGGAATAAAATTAGAAAAAGATAAAATTGAAAAACCAAAAACAATTGTTATTGACGTGCTAATTATTGCTCTTCCTACGCTATGATGACAGTTATAAATAGCAGCATGCTTGTCGACTGAAATAATTTCTTCTTTAAATCTGTAAATATAATGAATACTATTATCTACTGCTATGCCAATAGTAATAGCTGCAATAGTGATTGTCATCATGTCCAAGGGTATATTTAGAAATCCTATAAAACCTAAAATGAAAAAAGCTGCAATAAAATTAGGTACGGTTCCTACTAATGCATATTTTAATGATCTAAAAAGTATTAAAAACATCAAAAAGATACCAAGCATTACAAACCCGAGTGTTTTAATCTGTGAGTCAAACAAACTCTGAAGTAGGTTATTAAAGATTACTAAAACACCTGTAATTTTATATTCATCTTTTTTTAAAAAAAATTTATTTTGTAAATCACTATTAATTTTTTCGATTAGTTCTTTTCTTCTTAAATCTGGCATGGAATCATAAATCCTCATTGCTATCCTAGCCTCGTCATTTTCAATTGAAATATATGGAGAAATGATATTCTTTTTAATTTCATCAGGTATTTTATTATACAGTATACCCATTTCTAAAGTTCCTAGCTCATTCCCCTTGTTTAGATCTTTTGCAATTTGTAAAATTGATGAAAAAGACAAAACTTTTCCAATATATGGATTTTCTTCTAAATATTTATGTATAGATATTATTTTATCAATTTTGTCTTTTGTGAACCAGTATTTATATTTATAATTATACTCATTCTCTTTATTTTCACCCAGGAAATCAGTATTGTTTTCTCTAACTCCTAATAAAAATTCATCATTATTATTGTTATTATTATTTTTTTTAAATTTTATAATAAGCTCTAAGGGAGTAGTCCCTCCTAGCTTTTCATCAATTTTTTTCATTCCTTGATAAATTTCAGTTGTTTTGCTGAAGTAATTTATGAAGCTATTTTCAACTTTCAATTTACTAATTCCGTATATTGAAAAAATAATAATAAAAAAACTTATTAAATAAATTGCATATGGAAATTTAATCGCGACGTATGCAAGTATATCTGCAAATTTTGATTTTTTTTCCAAAAAAGGCTCTGAAACCTTAGGATCAAAAATCAGAATTAAAGCTGGTAAAACAAAAAATAATAATGCAAAAGAAACTAATAATCCATAAGTCATCATCCATCCAAAATCTATAACTGGTTTTATGTCACTAAATACCAATGACATAAACGCACAAATAGTTGTCAAAACTGCATACAAAATTGGATAAAAAATATTAGATGATGTGTTTGTTACAATTTCATAAATTGAATTGTTAATATTTTTTGATTTGAGCTGTATATATTTCACAAGGTAATGAATATTCATTGATATTGTTAAAATTAACATCAAAGCTATAAAATTTGATGATATCACAGTTACTTTCCACTCCAAAAATCCTAAAAAACCAATCATTAAAATAATTGCTAGAGAGCAATTAATTAATGGAAAGAGAACCCATTTAAAATTCTTAAAAACTAACCATAGAATAAAAATAATAAATAAAAATACGCCCAAGCCAAAAATAATTATATCTTTTTTTATAAAAGAAATCATATCATCCGCAATCATTGGTATACCGCTAAGTCTAATTTTAGCAATTGAACTTTGATTTATAATTAAATTTTTTATATTGCTGTTATAAGTTGATATAAGAGTACCTTGTTTTTTTTTTAAAATATCAATTGATTTATTTAATATATCTAGTTCATTATTTTCCAATAAGTTTAATTTTTTTCTTTTTGAATTATCTAAAATTAAAGCTTTTTTATTAATTTTTTCTATTAAATCCTTGTTATCTTTTAGGTAAACAATTATTCCAAAGAGTTTTTTTATCTGCACTTATTATCAAGTCTCTATATACAGGGCTATTTACTAATTCAGAAATTGCAGCATCAAAGTTGACAGTTGAATTTGTGATGTATTTTAAGTTTTGAATTTTTTCTACAAGAGGTTCGTCTGAACTTTTTAATAAAGGGGCATTTACAATACTTATTGTTTTACTTACCCACGGTAAATTATTAATTTGTTTTACAAATTTCTCTAATTCACTAATGGCTTCTTTATTAACAGATGATTTTGGTTGATATGTTAAAATAAAAAAATCTTCTGATCCATATCTTTTGTTAATTGTTCTAAGATATGCAAGATCTGGATCGTTTTCTAACAATAAAGTTTCAGCCGACGCATCAAGTTCAAAATTTTTTGTAAAATAAATTGAAAATAATAGTATTATAGATGTTACTAAAAGTATTGTTTTAGGAAAATTTAGAATTTTTTTATAAATCATTAAAAAAATATATTTTTATATATATTTTTTATCATATCTTGAGGACATGCAAGTGATAATTCTATAGGGAATTGTTCCTGATTGTTTGGCAAAGTCATCAATCGTATAAAATCCATTATATATATCTATATAGTTTCCAGCTTTAATTATATTTTTTAATTTAGATATATCTAATATAATCAAATCCATCGATACTCTTCCGATTATAGGGACCTTTTTTTTATTGAAATGAAAGTAACCATTGTTACTTAGTCTAATATTCATTCCATCTGCGTAACCGATTGCTATTGTTGCTGTAGTAATATTTTTTTTTGCATAATAGGTTCTTGAATAACCTATTGATTGTCCCTTTTTAATATTATTAATTTGAATAACAGGTGCCTTGAGTGCAACAGCATGCTTAATTTTTCGATGAAAGGTTCTTTTTCCTCCATACAGGCTTATTCCTGGTCGTACCATATCATAATGATATTCTTTACCTAAAAAAATACCACCCGATGCTGCTAAGGCTATATTTAAATCCTGGAAATTCTTTTTTTATTTGATCAAATTTTGTTTTTTGTTCTAAATTAAATGGATTATTCATATCATCCGCACAAGCCAAATGACTCATAAACAAAACATTTTTAAATTTGTATAGTATTTCTCTATTTTTCTTTAAATTTTCAATATCATTTTTTTGAAAACCTAATCTATTCATGCCAGTGTCAAAATGTAAAATAAGCTGCTTGTTATAATTATTTTTAATAACTCCTAACCATTTTTTAAATTGATTAAAATTATTTAAAACTGGTATGACATTGTAATCTAAGAAAAGTTTTTTCTTCATTTTTGTGCAATCCATTTAAAACAAAAATGTTTATAGATTTAAACTTTTTTCTAATTTTTATTGCCTCAACTATATTAGCTACAAAAAAATTTTTACATTTATTTTTGACCAGCGTTTCAACAATCTTATTTTCACCGCCAAGCCCATAACTTGAAGCTTTCACCGTTGCTGCAACTTCTGAGTTATTGCAAAACTTCCTTAAAAATAAATAATTATTTTTAATTGCTTTTAGGTCTATAGATACTTGGCCTGTAGAATAATTCATAATTTGAATTATGTGTATATAATTTATTTTAAGATAACTGTAACCAAGAATCTATTGAGTGGCGTCTTTAAATTTAGTGAAAGCACTCTCAAATTCCAGCCTAATTATTCCTGTAGGTCCATGTCTTTGCTTCCCAATGATAAGTTCTGCTAAATTATGAACTAAATTCATTTTTTCCTGCCATTCTACGTGTTCTGCAGTACCGACTCTTGGTTCTAACTTTTCAAGATAATACTCTTCTCTGTAAACAAACATTACCACATCAGCATCTTGTTCAATTGAACCAGATTCTCTTAAGTCTGATAGTTGTGGTTTTTTATCATCTCTTTGTTCAACTGCCCTCGATAGTTGAGACAAGGCTAAAATTGGAACGTCAAGCTCCTTTGCCAAAGCCTTTAAACCCTGAGTGATCTCTGCTATTTCTTGAACTCTACCATCATTTCGGTAATTTCCTGACTTCATAAGTTGAATATAGTCAACCACAATTAGTTCAAGCCCATGCAATCTTTTGATTCTTCTAGCTCTATTACTTAATGTTGAAATTGTTATTGCTGGAGTATCATCAATGAATAAAGGTAAATTTTCTAAACTTTTTGATGTTTCTATAAATTTTTCAAAATCGTCTTGATTAATTTTACCTCTTCTAATGTCATTAGATTTAATTCTGGCTTGCTCTGATAAAATTCTTGTTGATAATTGTTCCGATGACATTTCTAAAGAAAAAAAAATAATAGAAGAATTTTTTTCTCTATTTCTTATAATTTTTGCTGCATTAAATGCAATATTTGTTGCCAATGCTGTTTTTCCCATAGAGGGTCTTCCTGCAATAATAATTAAATCTTGCTTATGTAGGCCGCCAAGTCTGTCATCTAAATCTTTAAGTCCTGAGGGCACACCAACTATTCCTTCTTCATTTTTGTAAGCAGATGAGGCCATGGCTATTGTCTGGACAAGCGCTTCTTTAAATTCAATATATGATTTGTTAAACTTTCCTCTCTCTGCAATATCAAATAATTTTTTTTCTGCACTCTCTATGATTTGTTCTGAATTGATTTCAGAATTTTTATTCGCAGAATCCTCCAAGATTTGTTTAGAAATTTCGATGAGATTTCGTCTAATTTTTAAATCATGCAGTAAGTTTGTGTAATATTTAATTTGTAACTTTGACGTTGAGAATTTTGTAAGTTTTATTAAGTATTCACTTCCACCAATTTCATTTAACTCATTTTCGTTAGAAAAAAAATTTTTTAAAGTTATTGGATTTGCTAATAGCCCCTTTTGCATTAAATTATTAATTACTTTAAAAATTTTTTTATTTATTGGGTTGTAAAAAAAATCTTCATTGATATCAGTGATTTCATCATATATTTCATTTGATACAAGTATCGATCCAAGAACAGTTTGTTCTGCCTCTAAATTTTGCGGATCACTATTTAAATTTGAAAGTATTTCGATATTTTTAAGGGAGCTCATTCAGTGAAACTCTTATTACAAAAAGAGCATCCTACAATAGGTTATTTGAGATTAAAATGTGGAAAAGTTTATACTTATTCTACTTTTGGTTTAACATTTAGATTTACAGTCGATTGAACCTCAGCATGTAAATTAATGTAAACTTTTGACAAACCTATGTTTTTAATTTGTCCCTTGATCTCAACTTGCTCAGAAGAAATTTCTACATTTTTTTGATTTTTCAATAAAGAAATTATTTCTTTTATAGAAATTGAACCATAGAGTTGACCATTATCCATAGCTTCTTTAAAAATATCTATTTCAATATTATTTATAATTTGATTAATTTCTTTTGCTTTTTGTTTTTCAGCTTCATTTTTTTTATTAATTTCATTTTTTTGTTTTTCAAAAATCTCTATATTTTTTTTATTGGCCAAAAGTGCTTTTTTGTTTTTAAGTAAAAAATTTCTGGCATAACCAGCCTTAACTTTTACTTTTTGTCCTATAGTCCCTAGCTTTTTTATATTTTCTAAAAGAATTATTTCCATATTAATCTCCAACGTATGGCATCAGCGCTAATACTCTAGCTTTTTTTATTTCTTTAGCCAACTGTCTTTGTTTTCCTAAAGAAACATTTGTTATTCTGCTAGGAAGTATCTTTGCTGTGTCTGATACATATTTTTTTAATAGTTTTAAATTTTTGTAGTTAATCTCTGGAGCATTTTTACCGCTAAGAGGGCACGATTTAGCTTTGCCTTTGATTATTTTTACCAAATAAAGAATTTGAGTTATTCTTATTAAATTTTTTTTTATCTTTTTTTCTTTTCATCATTCTGAAATTTTTGCTAACTCCGAACTTTCCTCAGGAATTTTTTTTATTTTTATTGAAAGAAATTTTATTATTCTTTCGTCATATTTTTCAAATTGCTCAATTTCTTTTATAACTTTATTGTTACCCTCAATGTATAAGTTACAATACTTTCCTTTGGAGTTTTTTTTTATTTGATAGGCTAATGATCTTAATCCCCAATCTTCTTCTTTTAGAATTTTACTGTCATTCTTTTTTATGATTTCATCAATTTTTTTTCTAACAGAATCTAAGTCTTCCTTGCTTAGTTCTGGAGTAGTTATGTATGTATGCTCGTAAAAATTCATAATTTAATATGTTTTATTGCTAAAAAAATGTGTTAATTATAGTATTATCATGGTCATATCAAGCTATTTAAAAAAGTTATAACATTGAAAAAATCTATATTATTTCCAGGGCAAGGGTCTCAGTTTACAGGAATGGGCCTTGATTTTTATAAAAATTTTAAAATTGCCAAGGATGCTTTTGACGAAGTTGACGAGACCTTAAAGACAAACCTCAGTAAAATAATTTTTGAAGATCAGAGCGGATTATTAAATCTAACCGCTAATACTCAGCCAGCCATTATGGTCACAGGAGTTGCAATATTTAGAGTTCTTAAAGAGACAAAAGGCATTAAAATGAGCGATTTTCATTATTGTGCTGGACATTCATTAGGTGAATACACAGCACTAGTCTGTTCTGATGCTTTGTCATTAAAAAATGCCTCTTTAATTTTAAGAGAAAGAGGGGAGGCTATGCAAACAGCAGTTAAGCCTGGCGACGGTGCAATGGCCGCTGTTCTGGGCGCTGAAATATCAGAAATTGAAAACTTAATTCGTGATCTTAAACTTTTCATCGGTCGAAATTTCGAACGATAATTGCCCAGGCCAATTAGTCATAAGCGGAAAGAAAGATGAAGTAGAAAAGTGCTGTTTAGAAATAAAAAATAAAATTTCCAAAAAAAGTATTGCCCTTCCAGTTTCAGCTCCTTTTCATTGCCAATTAATGAAACCAGCCTCAGAGAAAATGAAGGAGATGATTATGAATATTGAATTAAATAGTTTAAAAACTCCAATAATTTCGAATGTTAATGTTAATGAAATTACAGATTCTAATGTAATTAAAAATTTATTAATAGATCAAATTTATAAAAAAGTAAGATGGAGAGAAATAATTGAGTATATGTTAAAGAAAAATGTTTTAGAGTTTGTTGAAATTGGACCAGGTAAAACGCTTAGCGGTATGTTAAAAAGATTTAAAAAAGATATTGTTGTTAGAAATTTTAATAATATAGAGGATGTAGATTCTTGATTATGATTAATTTCAATCTTAAAAATAAAAAAATATTATTAACTGGTGGATCAAGGGGGATTGGACTTTCAATTCTTGATAAGCTTTATAGTTTTGGCTGCGACATCTTAATAATTGGGTCAAATATGGAAAACTTAGAAAATGTTAAAAAAAAATATTCCAATATTTATATATTGCAATATGACCTAAGTGATCATTCTAATATGAGCAAAATGTTTCAACAAGCAACAGATACTCTCGGGGGAATTGATGTATTAATAAACAATGCTGGAATAACTAAAGATAATCTTGCGATTAGAATGACTAAAGATGAATGGACAAAAGTAATTGATGTAAACTTAACATCAAGTTTTTTATTGTGCCAAGAAGCAATAAAAATAATGATTAAAAAGAAAAGTGGGTCAATTATAAATATCAGTTCAGTAGTAGCGCATATGGGTAATGCTGGTCAGGTTAATTACTCTAGTTCAAAAGCTGCTCTTATTGCAATGTCTAAATCTTTAGCTAGAGAGTATGCAAAAAAAAACATAAGAATTAACTGTATATCTCCAGGCTTTATTGAAACAGACATGACCGCAACTCTTAAGGAGGAGCATAAGGTTATGCTATTAAAAAATATTCCTATGGAGAGAATGGGCAAGGGTGAGGACATAGCCAATGGTGTAGTTTTTCTAGCTTCGGATTTATCTTCATATATTACAGGAGAAACTATCCATATTAATGGGGGTATGTATATGGCTTGATTAATTCTATTTATTAATCTAAAGAAAAATAAAAATTAAATAACAAAAAAAGGATATATTAAAATGAGCGATGTTGGAGATAAAATTAAAAAAATTATTGTTGATCATTTAGGAGTTGATGCTGCAAAAGTTACTGAAGATGCAAGTTTTATAGATGATCTAGGGGCTGACAGTTTAGATACAGTTGAATTAGTTATGGCTTTCGAAGAAGAGTTTGGAGCTGAAATTTCAGATAGTGAAGCTGAAAAAATATTAACAGTTGGTGATGCCATTAGGTTTGTAGAAAAGTCAGCCAAATAATTCTTGCTTAAATCAAAAAATAAAGGTCTCTTAATAATTATCTCATCCCCTTCGGGGGCTGGAAAAACGACGATCGCAAAAAAACTAATTTCAGAAAATTTAAATATTGAGCTTTCTGTTTCATTAACCACCAGGACTCCAAGAAACGGAGAGATTGATGGTGTTGATTATAAGTTTGTAAGCAAAGATTTATTTAAGAAAAAAATTAAAAAAAAACTTTTTTTAGAACATGCTAAAGTATTTGACAATCTTTACGGTACTTTAAAATCTGAAGTAATAAGCAAATTAAATAAAGGAAAAAATATTTTACTAGATATTGATTGGCAAGGTGCAAGACAAGTAAGAAAAAAGTTTAATAATCATGCTCTTAAGTATTTTTATTTTACCTCCATCTTTAAATGAATTAAAGCAAAGATTAAAAAAAAGAGAAAACAATCTCTCATTTGTTAAAAAGAGAATGAGCAAGGCAAAAAAAGAAATTATGCATTGGAATGAATACGATTATGTTGTGATAAATAAAAATTTAAATAATTGTATTAAAGTAATTAAAAATATTATTTTAAGTGAAAATTATAGACCTATTAGACAATCGATTGGAAATTTTAAATAGCAATTACTAAATAATTTTGGCTAAATAATAGATAGTATGCCTAGGTAAGTTTTCAGCTCTTAAATTATATAAATCATCTAACTTATGCTAGTGAAATTGTTTCTGGATTAAAAATAGAAAGTATTTTTTTTTTTAATTTTTTTCTTTTGTTAGAAAATAATTCTCTTGATAAAGATTCTAATTTAACAAGCTCATTTTTGCCAATATATGGTTTTTTTAAAGAAGTGAATTTAAGAACACAAGAATTTACTTTTGGAGCAGGATTAAAATTTATTTTATTTACATCAATAATATTTGATACTTTAAAAAAAGCAGATGAGAGAACAGTTATCCTTCCAAATTTTTTAGTATTTTCAATAGCCAAGATTCTTTCAGCCACTTCCTTTTGGAACATTAGTATCATTTCTTTTATCCAACCATGAGATGATTGCTGATGACACCATTTTGTTAATAATTTTAATGAAATATTGTAAGGTAAATTACTTATAATAGTAACATTCTGATTTAAAAATATTTTTTCATCAAATGTTAGTGCGTTATCAAAAATAAGTTTGTAATTTTTATTATTAAAAAAATTTTCTAACCTAGGTTTTAGTGAGGAGTCAATTTCAATACAATAAAATTTTTTTGGTTTTTTTTTAATTATTTCTTTAGTTAGAACGCCATCTCCTGGCCCAATTTCGTAAACTACTGAATTTTTGTTTATATCTGCTGCATCTATTATTTTATTAACTATTTCTTGGTTATTTAAAAAGTTTTGACCAAATTTTTTTTTCATATATTTTTTTGAGTATTTTTCAAAAAAATTTAATGCAATATAAAAAACTATCATTCGGATTCGCTATATTTTTATCTATAATATCTTTTGCTGTTCCATGATCCGGTGACATTCTTAATAAAAGGAAGACCCAAGAGTAATATTGATGGCATTGAATCTATAAATATATTTAAAAGTAGGTAAGACTTGATCATGATAATTACCTATTAAACAATCTATATTTTTTTTTTTAATTAGGTGAAACGCAGAGTCTGGTGAAATAGGGCCCTATGATATCAATATTATTTTTTTTAATATTTTTGATTACTGGCTTTAATAATTTTTTCTTCTTCTGTATTATGTAGCAAAATCTATTCCACTATGTGGATTTAGACCCATTAATTAGCTAGTTTGGGTTTTTTTATCCTAATAATTTTTTTATAAAAATTATATAATATTATATAATATTTTTTATTATTTTTTTTTTGGTTAAATTTTTACTAACTACCTTTTAATTAGTATATGGGTTGTATTAGGACAAACAGAAAAATTTTTATTAATATAATAGCATAGTTTCTTATTTCTTAAGTTATTGAAATTATCTGAAATAAATTCGGTAAAACCAGGATATTTTTTTGGTAAATATTTTTTATTTAATGGCAGATTGATTAACCCATGAGCCTTTTTTTTTTTTAAGTAATTCGAAATGATGTATCAAAACATTTTTTTAAATATAATTCTTTTGATTTTTTATATTTTGATATTTATAAAATTTAAATTTAATTTTTAATTTGATTTTATATATTTATTAAAGTCTTCTTTGTCATCCAATAAATATGTATTTATTTTTTATTTTTTTTTTAAAAAAAAATAGAGTTTTTTTTATAATTTCATAATTTATACTATTTGGATCTGATAATAATAATTAAAATATTTTTTTTCATTAATAATATTTTATTAAATAATTTTTTTTTAATTTTTCTAAATATAATTTATGAGTAAATTTTTAATTTTTTATTTTTTTCAATTATATTAATCTTTCTTTACATTTATTTTTCTTCACTTGATTATTTATAATATTGTTTAATTTTCTTATCAATTTCATCCATATTAATTGAATTTTGCCATCTAATATTTATTTGATATTATGAAAATTCCATATCATAATCAACTTTTATTTTTTTATAAATTTTTTTTTGTATTTGATCAGTAATGTCTACTTTATTTTTATTCAATATCATTTAATATTTTTTGAAAATTTGTCATTCTATAATTTTTTTATCAATATATTATATTATTTTTATCTACTTCTTCTTATTTAATCGTATCATTTATCAAATTATCTAAAGCAATATTTTTATATATTATCATTTCTTAAATAATATTATTTATATAAAATATTTATAATTTTAATTTCTTTTGTCAAGATCAATATTTGTTATTATGTGTATTATTTACACTTGCGACTATTGTTAAAATTTTATTCGGCATTTATAATTATTTGTAGTAATAATATAAAAAAACTATTAAAATTGTTCTCATTATTTTAATTTAAAAAGCTGGACAAATCAGGAGACACAGGTGCTCCAAATGGCTTTAACAACAACTGATAAAGTTAAATTATTTGATGGTTTTATCTCCTCATTTTGATAGAATTTTTTTGACAAGATTAATGATAATTTTTAAACAATCTGTCTCATAATTTGTTTCTATAAAATTATTTTCAGTAAAACTTGTCTTGAATATTTTTTCTTCCCCCAATTGCAAAAGTTTAAATCATTCTCTAAATTTTTTTATATATTTTAGGTCTAAATAATGCTCGTTTGATATGTCATGTAGTTTCATAATAAGTTGTTGCTAATTGGATTATTATTATATAGTTAAATTCTGCAGTTATTGAATTTTTTAAAAACTTATTCAAATCATTTGATAATATATATAGTCATAAGTTAATTTTATATAATTTTCGTTATTAAATATAATTTTCACTTATTTTCTTGATCAAAATTGTATTGATATAATTTGCATATTGCCAACAAAATGTTGAACTTGTTTCAGATAAGTTAGTCGAATTATCATTATTTGCAGATAACTTCGGTCTTATAACTTGTCCAATAGATAATTCTGTTTTTAGAATAAATTTGTTTTTTTAAATTTTTAATTGTAGAATCGTATTCAATTCCATATCCTAATACTTGTACCTGTTTCTGGATTGATCACATTACTCATTCTATTCATTGAAAAAACTTGATCATATGCATGTAATATTATTTTGATCATTTGCAGTTGCTATTTGATCCAGTTATGAATTTTAGAAAAAATTTTTGGTGTAATAGTTTCTTCATTATTATTATTTTCCGATAATTTAATTAATGGATATGAATTTTCATACTGCAGCAGTTAAATATAAATTATTATTAAAATTTTCTTTTGCAGTTAGTTAATGTTTTGATTATAAAAATTAACATTATTTACTGATGTTTTGAAAGTATTTGTTATACCATCTAAAAATGGAAGAATTGTTGTTTCACTAATTGTTTCAATTTTATTAGTTATGATAAAGTTGTTGAGTGTCACCACCTAAATTTTGATTTGAAAAAGAATTATTTAAATTAATATATTGTCCAAATTTATTTAAAATAATCACTAAACTCTAATAGAAGGTAAGGTGTATTGATATTTAGTATTTTTGTCCTCAATATTTAAGTTTTCATAAATATTTGATTGTAATTGTGAGTTTTTTATTATTTTCATATGAATTTAAAATAATATTATTATTTAAGTGAAGTTATATCCTGTTTTACATACTCTGTATTAATTTGATTTACGTTTAAGATAGTTTTTTTGTGAAATTCTTTGAATGTTAATTTCTAATATCATTATTATGAAATAATCAAATCATTGTAATTTCCTAAAAAATTAAAAAAAAAATGATTTCTTGATCCATCAGTTCTTTCAATTAAATTACCATTCATTATCTTTTTTATTTAAATTTTTGTATCCTCTTGTATAGCTACTATCTATAATAAAATTTACTATTTGTCATTTTGTTGTCTATATTCAGATAAAAAAATTGGATTTTCATCAAAGTAGTAAATAGGTGTAAATGTCAAATCTCTATTGTTATCAATTACCAAAAAATATGGAATTTTAAAAGTTTGTCCCAAGATCAGTAAAATTTTTTATAGCTTGGTGGTAAAAACCCACTTTTTTTTTTTACTGATGGATCTGGATGGGAAAAATAAGGTGTATAAAAAACCGGAATATTTTTAATTTTAATGAATAGAGCCATAGTGATAAACCATTTTATTATTTTTATCATGAATTGTTTTTGTTGTGTCTAATGCTCCAATCTGGACATCTATCTATTAATTGTTTTAGTTGATTTGTTTATTGTCTTTACATGGTGTATAAAAATTTGTATTATTATTTTTAAATAAATCTAAAAATATAATCTAAATATGATTTTGATTTTTCATTTTTGCCTAACTATTAAAAGTTCCAAATTTATTATCAAATTCAGCAATATTTACCTTCAACAGAACTTTTATCTATTAAATTTGCATTTAAATTTTCTCCGTAATCCTTTTTCAGATTTTTCAAAATATTTTAATTGTTGTAAAATTAAATACATTTCCATCTTTATCGATAAATTTAACATTTTTATTTGCTGAAATTATGTTTTTTATTTATAGTCATAAGAAAAATTATCTGCAATAAGAGTATTTCCATTTTCATCTTTATAATATTGATTTACGCTTCTGTAGTAATTAAAGCTTTTCTTTATTATAAATAATTTTATCAGCAAAAATTTTTTTACCTAGTTTGGTCTTTTGCTTACGCATTTCCTTCTGCTATTATTAAGTTATTATTATTTAAATAAATTATTTTTTTTCCCTCTAAATTCATAAATAGAATTTCTGCATAAAGATAGTTTGATGATTAAAAAAAAATTAAAATTAAGAAGTAAAATTAAATTATATTATTTTATTTTTCATTAATTGTTAATTAAATTTAAAATACTTAAAATTATTATTATCACAACTGGTGACCACACTGAAATAATAAGTGGTAGTTTGTTAGACAGTCCAATTGCAATTGATAAGATCATTTAAAAAATAAAGCAAAAAACCAGCGATTAAACCAAAAAATAAATAAGATAAAGTATTATATTCTTGTTTTAATACCAATTGTAAAAATGGTTGATAGTAAAATTATTCCAAACAAATAAATAGGTAAAGAAAGATATTTGTGAAATTTAATTTTAAGTTCATCAGCTGAGTAACCTCTAGAGTTTAAGTGTTTTAATATTATTTGCAATATTCCAAAATGAAACTGTGCTTGCATTAGAAAAATAATTCTTTTAAATCATTAATATTAATTGATAGAAGAAAAGATATTAAAAATTATTACTTTATAATATTATTAACATCTTTGATTTGCATTATCTAAAATTTTAGCATTTTCTAAAACCCATTTTTTATTTTTAATAATTGCTTCCTTGCTATCAATTCTTTTTATAAAATTAAAATTTGAATCTAGATTATATATTGTAATATTTTTAAATTTTGTAAAATTATTATCAGAAATTCTGTCTGCTCGTATAATATTGTAACCATCTTGTAAAGTTTCCATAAACCAAAGACCATGTATTATTAATAACAATTAAATTTTCATTTGATGAGTGAATTCTTTTTGTTTTCTCATATAATTTTAGAGTAGATGCTGAAATATGGACTAATAGCAAGTAATAATAAAAATACCAAAAATAAATGATATTATAAGCAGGTGGATCAAAACAGGAATAAATTTTGATATACCTGATAATAAGTATTGTGTTTATTTCGTTATTTTTTTGTAATTTTAACAAAAAAAAGAATACCTGAAAATAAAAAATATAAATATTGATAAGTTCAATTAATGTATTTGGAGTTTTGTAAATTGATAAGATAAATAACTGTTAATAATAAATTATTTAATTTTTTTTTCTTTAAAAAAAGAAATTTCTTCTACAAAATTTATCAGCAATGATAATGATAAAAAAACAACAAAAATATAATAAGAAGAGATATAAAAAATTCTTTAGTTAAATATGTTAATTAGTTTTACAGGAATATAATTTTTCATGATTGATTTAGTTTCATTATTTAAAAATTTTATTAGAAACAAAAATATAATACAGTACAAGCTAAAAATGGAAAGAATATAAAGAAAATATTTTAAAAAAATATTAACAATACTTAAATTTAATAATAATTTCTATAAAGATTATTAATATTGTTGCATAAAGTAAAAATTATAATTTTAAGTTTATTTAAATTTATTTTTTCATTATTAGCATATAAAGTAAAGCAACATAAGAATTGCAATTAAAGGAATAAAAAGTGGTTTAAAAATTCTTTTATGAATTTCATATAAAATATTCAGGATCTTTTATTTTGTTTTATAATTTTCTAGTATCCAAAAAAAATCTCTTTCCTGAATTTTTGGAGTATGTAATAATATTGGTTTGATATTTTGTGAAATCATAAAGAGTTTTTTGAAATTTAACTGTAGAAATATCATTTTTTGAATTTTTTTCATGTATTACTCCATCATTTAACTCTAGAAAATTTTTTTCATTTATATTTAGAACTCTTCCTTTTTTGGAAATAATTGTTTTATTATCTTCAAATAATGTAAATTTTCTCTAAATTTCCTTTATTATCATTTTTATGAACAAATATTGTTAAATCTTTTAAGAGATTGAATTAAAATTATTTTTTTTTACCAAGGCTATTTATGAAAGAAAATTCTGAGTTAGCCAAAATTTTTCTTGATTTTAAGCCACTTAATGGAGCTAAATATAAATAAAAAAAATATGCTAATAAGAAGTTAAAAAAAGTGAAATTTTAATAATAATTTTGAATTATCTATTTTTTGCTTATTCCTGATAACCAAGTATATTTCAATTTCTTTATTTGATTGAAATTTAATTATATTATAAAAATAGACTTATTAATAAGCTTATTAGCATTAGCTGAGATATAATTTTTGGTAGTAACAAAAAATATATACTTAATATAAATTTTGAATACTGATAGACCCATCTATCTGTAACTAAATAAAGTAGTCTTGCAGATTGCGTAATCCATAACAATAAGAGATAAAACTAATAAGAATAAAAAAATATGATTTTAATAATCTCTAGAAATTAAATAATTCTTCAGCTTGTTTTTAAACATAAAGTATGTAATTAGTACGGTATTTTTAATTAACATATATGTTCGAATATTTCACATAAATTAAATAAACAAGCAAAAGCAACAGTGTTTTTTGTAGACAAAAACTTTAAATTTAACAATCAAAATAACTATTTTTTAAAATCAGAGCTTAATCAATTGCATTTATTCAAGGAGAGCTTGGATGATAAAGAGGTGTTAGCCTTAGACTTAATTAGTAATAATAAAAAAACAAAAGTAATAATTTGCAAAATTAAAGATAATTCATCCGAATACGACTTTCAAAAAGTCGGGGGTATTGTTTTTGATTTAATCAAAAACTATGACAATGTTAATATTCTTATGGAGAGTGAGGCGCATATTTCTAAAAATAATTTTTTATTTTCAACAAATTTTTTATTAGGATTGTATTCAAAAAGTTATGTTTTTAAAAATTATAAATTAAATAAAAAAAAGAATAATAATATTTCTTTAAAAAATATTTCTATTTTATCTTCAAATGTAACTGAAATAAAAAAAGCAATTAGTTATGCGAATTGTATATTTTCAGGAGTGGAAGAGACAAGAAATCTTGTAACATACCCTGCTAATATTTTAAACCCTAAGAAGTTTGTAAATGAGATTTTAAAGTTAAAAAAAATTGGTATTTCTGTTGAAATTCTTAATGAAAAAAAAATGAGAAACACTAGGAATGAATGCTCTTTTAGGGGTAGGGCAAGGAAGTTCAAATAGTTCTTATGTTGCGATAATGAAATGGAATGGAAATAAAAATTCTAAAAAACCTCCCTTGGCTTTTGTAGGCAAAGGTGTTTGCTTTGATACGGGTGGTATTTCATTAAAACCTGCAAGTCATATGGAGGATATGAAATATGATATGGGTGGAGCTGGAACAGTAACAGGTTTAATGAAAACTTTGGCCTTAAGAAAAGCAAAAGTAAACGCAATTGGATTAGTGGGTTTAGTTGAAAATATGGTTGATGGAAATTCTCAACGACCTGGTGACGTGGTAATTAGTTACTCTGGACAAAGTATAGAAGTTTTAAATACTGATGCTGAGGGACGACTAGTTTTGGCTGATGTTATATCTTATGCAGAAGAAAGATTTAGACCTAGTTTTATAATAAATTTAGCTACGCTTACTGGTGCGATTATTGTTTCCTTGGGTAATGAATATGCAGGTTTGTTTTCTAACAATGATGAGCTTGCCAAACAAATTCAGGATGTGGGAATAAAAGATAATGAAAAAGCTTGGAGATTTCCTTTGCATGAAAACTATGACCGTCTAATGGACTCCAAAATTGCAGATTTGCAAAATATAAACTATTCTGGTGGCGCTGGATCAATTACTGCAGCTCAATTTTTGCAAAGATTTATAAAATATAAAACACCATGGGCTCATCTTGATATTGCGGGCATGGCTTGGGCTAAAAAAGACTCAGAAGTAGTACCAGAGGGTGCGACAGGATATGGAGTAAAATTATTAAACAGACTAGTAAAGGAGTATTACGAAAAATAATATGGAACAAACATTATCATTAATTAAACCAGATGCAGTAGAAAGAAATTTAATTGGAAAAATAGTAACTATTTTTGAAGAAAATGATTTAGTTATTAAAAATATTAAAAAAATTCATGTCGATATTAAGTTTGCTCAAAAGTTTTATGAGATGCATTCCTCTAGACCATTTTTTAACGATTTATGTAATTATATAAGCTCAGGGCCGTTAGTAGCAATAATTTTAGAAGGAAAAAATGCAATTCAAAAAAATAGAGATTTAATGGGAGCCACAAATCCTTCAGAAGCAAAAGAAGGAACAATAAGAAAACTTTTTGCAATATCCATTGATAAAAATTCTGTTCATGGTTCAGATAGTGCCGAAAGTGCAAAAAGAGAGATCGATCTCTTTTTTTCTAAAAATTTATAAATAGCTTTAAATTTTTAATAATTTAACTGTAAATTAATCAAAATTTTTAAGAAATAAAAATATTAATTATTTTTAAAATTAATATTTCCCTCAAAAATAATTTTTGACGATGTTTTGCTTACTATTTCTCCAATTATGTAGGGCTTGAAAGATTTGGGAAATTTATTCACTATTTTTTGAAAATTATTTTTTTTAGCAAATAATACAAATCCAACTCCACAATTAAAAGTTCTTAACATTTCATTTTCTGATACACCATGAGCTTGTATCCATGAAAAAATTTTATTCACTTTAATTTTTGTTAAATCTATTTTTGCTGAAATATTTTTTGGCAAAACTCTAGGTACATTTTCAATTAAACCGCCACCAGTAATATTACAAGCTCCATTAATCAAATTTAATTTATTTAGTTTTAAAATTTCATTTACATAAATTTTTGTCGGGTTTAATAGAGACTTGAAATATTTGTTTATTTTTTGAATTATATTTTATTTTTTTTTCTTTAAGAATTTTTCTTACTAGAGAAAATCCATTAGAATGAACACCAGATGAAGGAATAGACAATATTAAATCTCCCTTTTTAATTTTGTCCCCACTAAGAATTTTTGTTTTTTCAACTACACCAACAGAGAATCCAGCCAAGTCAAAACCATTTTTATTATAGACACCTGGCATTTCAGCGGTTTCACCCCCAGCCAAATAACATTTTGCTATTTTGCATCCTTTGGCAATTCCTTTAAGCAAGCCTTTATATTTTGAAGGAATGACTTTACCGACTGCTATATAGTCCAAAAAAAACAATGGTATTGCACCTTGTACAATTAAATCATTAACGCACATAGCAACCAAATCAATTCCAATTGTATCAAATTTTTTCATTTCATTGGCAAGCTCTAGCTTTGTTCCAACCCCATCTGTTGACGATACAAGAACAGGATTTTTAATTTTATACTGTGACAAATCAAATAATGAACCAAAGCCTCCAATATTCTTGAAGGATTTAACTTTACTACCAATTACTCTTAGTTTTACTTGATAAATTAGCAATGTATTTTACTAAATTGTTTGTGGTAGTTATATCAACACCACTTTGTTTATAAGTAAATTTTTTTTGAGACACTTTAAATTATGATTATTAATTATATTTTAAATACTATATTAAAAAAATGAAAAAAGTAATTTTTTTTATTCTAGTTTTAATTTTTTCCAGCAAATCATTTGGCGATGTTTACAATGTGGAAAATCAAATTTTAAAAGAAAAATGGAATAATTCTAAAAATTTTAGAGATGAATTGATAGGAAAAGCTATTAAAAGTTCATTCCAAGAACTTTCTCTAAGATTATTAATTGATAACGAAAAATGGAAAATAAGAAATATCGAATCGACCGAAATAAAATTTCTGATAGATAAAATTAATATTTTGGAGGAAAAAAAAGTAAATTCAGACTATCGAAGTAAGGTTTTCAATTTTATTTAATAAAGAAAAAATTAGAGAATTTTATAATTCAAGAAATATAATATTTACAGATTTTGTCAGCCAGCCCATAATGGTATTTCCAGTTATTAAAAATAAAAATAATTATTATATATGGGATGATAATTTTATTAAGGAAAATTGGAACAGTGGAATTTATAAAAATTATTTAACAGACTTTTTTATTTGCAGAAGGAGATTTGTTTGATAGGAAAAATTTTATTTTAACAAATTTTGACATTAATAAAATAAATGAAAAAAATATATTAAAAAAATATGATATAAATAATTCTTTAATTATCTTTTTAGATATGGATTCAAAAATAAATAATATAAATTATAAATTAAATTTATCGAATACATATTATCTAAAAAATTTTACTAAAGAATTTAACTTTTCTGATACGAGAAGTATTATTAGCACTAATCGATCAAATAAAATCATCGGTAGAAAGCACTTGGAAAAATAAGAATATTCTTATGTCTGCATCAGGCCAATCTATTATTTTTAGATATAAAGTAAAAAATTTAAAAAATTTAAATTCGCATGAGAGCTTTGGTTAAAAAAAATAGTTATATTAATAAATTAGAAGATATTGAAATTTCATCTAATTATTATTTAGGAAAAATTTATTTTTCAGGAAACTTAAATGATTTAAGCAAAACCCTTGCTGATAATCAAATAATGTTAAAAGAAAATTTAAATAATTGGATTATTACTTACAATGAATGAGCAGCAAATATTTAATTTAACCTCCGAAGAATATTTTTACTTAGATGATTTTTGTATTTCTGAAAGTAATAAGCTAGTTTATGAATATTTATTCCGTTGGCCCAAATGGAGTGATAAAATTTTAAATATTTCAGGACCAAAAAAAAGTGGAAAAACTTTTTTGTTAACAACTTTTGCAAAAAAATTTAATTTTTTTAAAGTAGCATGCAAAGATTTAAATGTCTGAAAATATAGATGAATATACTAAATTAGATAGATTAATAATTGAAGATATTAGCCCAATAAATGAAAATATTCTTTTTTTAATATTTAACGATTTTAAACTGAATGATAAGTTTTTAATTTTTTCTTCTGAGTTTCGTTTATCAAATATAAATTTTGGTTTAAAAGATTTATCGTCAAGGTTTAAATCATTATTAAACTTAGAAATTTTAAATCCCTCAGATAATTTATTATATAAAATATTTTTAAAGCAAATTTCATCAAAGCAAATCAAAATGTCAACAAATCTTATAAAATATACTTTAAAAAGAATTGAAAGAACTTATGAAGCAATTAGCAAATGTGTTATCTGATATAGATAGAGAGAATTTGATTAATAAAAAAAAAATAGATTTAAAATTAATTAACAAGGTTATTTCTAATCAATTAAAATAAATTTGATCTTTTTTTATTTTAATTTTTACATGTTTTTTTAAAATTTTTTTTGCTGTTTTAAAAAATAATTTTTTTCTCCATTTAGAATTTTTTTTCAAATCCACTTGAAATAAAGTTGTTTGAGATCATTTTTGCTAGCTAATTAGTTGTTCTGCAATTTTATATTTTTTTGAGACCTCAGATCTGTATATGCTTAAAATATTAAGTATATTTATATTATAACTCTTTTTTTTTATTATTTTTATAGTCTTAAATATTTTAACTATTATTTTTTTTTCATTTTTTGTTAAATTCTTATTTTTAACAATTTTTTCAAAATCGTGATTTTTGATAATATTTAGTATTTGTCTCATCTTGAAAAATCCAATTTTTAGGTAAATTTTTACTGACAGGCAATTTTTTCTCTTAATTGCATCAGTTTTTGAAAATTTTTTTTAGCAATAGTTTCGTTATTTATTTTTTTTCTTAAAATACTACTGCTTATAATTTCATTTTTATTATTTATTTGCTGCATTTCCTCACGAAAATATTCTAAATTTTTATTTTTTTTTAATATTTTGTAAAAATAATTAAAAAGTTTTCTTTAAAAATTTAACATCATTTTTTAAGTATTCTTTTATTTTTTGGTTTATGGGTCTTTTTAACCAATCACTATTTTGCAAGTCTTTATTTATTTTAACTTTGCATATATTCAAAACAGCTGTTGAATAAGATATGGGTTGTTCATATCCACAAAATTGAGCGGCAACTTGTGTATCAAATATTGATTTTATTTTAATTTTTAAATTATTAAATATTTCTAAATCTTGTTGAGATCCATGAAATACTTTTATTATCTCTTTGTTGCTTATTATCTATTTTGAGAATATTTAAGTTTAAATTGCTTAAAGCGTCTATAATCCAGAATCTAGTGCCATCATAAATTGTAATATATGATAATTTAGAAAAATACGTATTTTTTCTATCAAATTCTGTGTCAATAAATAAAACTTTCTTATTTTTAAAAAGCTTACATAAATTGATTAGATCTTCATTATTTTTTATGAGCATCAAACTTTAATTTATTGTTTTTTTTATTTATTAACTGTATTTAATTTTTGGAGAAACATAGTGAATATATATAGAACACACAATTGTAATGAACTTCAAGCTATTAATAGTGATCAAGAAGTTTATTTAGCGGGGTGGATACATAAAAAAAGAGATCATGGAAATCTTTTATTTATTGATTTAAGGGATAACTATGGAATAACACAGTGCGTTGTTCAAAAAGAAAGCAATTGTTTTGCTGAACTTGAAAAACTTAGACTAGAAACAGTTGTTAGATTAGAGGGTATTTGCTTAAAAAGATCTACAGAATCTATAAATAAAGATTTGTCAACTGGTGAAATTGAAGTAGCAGTGAAGCGGTGTACAGTTCTTGGGTCATGCAATGAATTGCCAATGCCTGTCTTTAGTGACCAGGAATACTCTGAGGATATTAGATTAAAATATAGATTTATCGATTTAAGACGAAAAAAACTTCACCAAAATATAATTTTAAGATCAAAAGTAATTTCTTTTATAAGGGATAAAATGAAGGAGCTTGGTTTTCTTGAATTTCAAACACCAATATTGACAGCATCAAGTCCTGAAGGTGCAAGAGATTTTTTAGTACCGAGCAGATTGAACCCGGGAAAATTTTATGCGTTACCTCAGGCGCCACAACAATTTAAACAACTAATCATGGTTGCTGGTTTTGATAAATATTTTCAAATTGCGCCTTGTTTCAGGGATGAGGATGCTCGAGCCGATAGAAGTCCGGGAGAATTCTATCAATTAGATATAGAAATGTCTTTTGTTGAGCAAGAGGATATTTTTAAAATATTAGAAAAATTAATGAATGATGTGTTCAGTGCTTTTTCAAATAAAAAAATTCTTAATTCTTCTTTTCCAAGAATTACTTACGAAGAAGCTTTATTAAAATATGGCTCAGATAAACCCGATCTAAGAAATCCATTAATTATTTACGACACTACAGAACTATTTTTAAGTGACGATGTAAAATTTGAAATATTTAAGAATTTAATAAAAAAAGGTGCGGTTGCAAGAGCAATATGTACAAAAAATACTACTGATAAGCCAAGAAGTTTTTTTGATGGAATTGATAAATGGGCTAAAGATCAAGGTGCGTCTGGACTGGCGTACTCTAACTATAGAAAAAAACGATGACAAGATTTCTGCAAGAGGACCTATAGGTAAACTTTTTTCTGAAAAGGCAATTTTTGATTTAATGAAAATATGTAATGCCGAAATAGGTGATAGTGTCTTTTTTGCATGCGGGCCAAAATCTGATGTTGAAAAGCTTGTTTCATCTGCAAGAGATAAAATTGGTAAAGATTTAAACTTAATAGATGAAAATACTTTTGCTTTTTGTTGGGTTGTGGATTATCCAATGTTTGAATTTGATCCTATAACTAAGAAAATTGAATTTAGTCACAATCCTTTCTCCATGCCTCAGGGAAAATTAGAAGATATTGATTTTAACAATCCGCTTAATATTAAAGCCTATCAGTATGATATTGTGTGCAATGGCATTGAGTTGTCATCAGGAGCAATTAGAAATCACATACCTGAATTAATGTATAAATTATTTCATATAGCAGGTTATACAAAAGACCATGTTGATAAAAAGTTTAGTGGAATGATTAATGCATTGTCTTATGGAGCACCGCCCCATGGAGGAATTGCACCTGGAATTGATAGAATTGTTATGTTGTTAGCTGATGAAAAAAATATTCGAGAGGTTACTATGTTTCCCATGAACCAGGGAGCGCAGGATTTAATGATGAATGCGCCAAGCGAAGTTTCAGAAACTCAACTTAAAGAACTTAATTTAAAAATAGTTAAATAAATTTAAACCGCGTTTTTACTTTTTATATTCAGTCTTACATTAGTGAGATCGATTAATTTTTCTTTATATTGATTTCTCACAAATCCTTTACTAGTAATATTTTTTAAAACATCAAGGAACTGACTTTGTTCTAAATTTTCTGCAATATTATCTTGTTCAAATTTTTTAATTGATGGTGTATGAGCAAGATCCTCTCTATTTAGATATGAGATAGCAAGTTCTCTAAATATATAATCTAAGTATTGATGTTGCACTTAGTATTCTATCATTGCCAGTAATTTTGCCAGAGGGTTCAAATTTTGTGTCTATAAAGGCATCAACAAATTCTTCAAGGGGAACGCCATATTGCAAACCAAGAGAAATTGCTATTGCAAAGTTATTCATCAAGGCTTTAACTAATTCACCTTCTTTATTTGTATCTATAAATATTTCTCCAACTTTTCCATCATCATATTCACCAATATGAAGATATACTTTGTGATCTCCAACAGAAGCTTTTTGAATATAACCCTTTCTTCGATCGGGCATTTTTTTTCTTCCATGAAAAGATTTTGAGTCCGCAATATAATTTGTATTAAAATTATTTTGGTCTGATTTTTTTTCTGATGACTGAATTAGATCTTGCAGTATTTCTTCTTTTTCTGAAATTTTTTTGTTTTTGGAAAAACCCTCATTCTTTTGATCACTTATAGCTTTTGTTTTTCTTTTGTTAAACTTGATATCTATCAAATCAAATTTTCCATCTTTTCTATTTTCAAGATCTTTGAGGCTCTGGTTAGTAATTTCTTCTAATTGATGTGTAATTTTAAATAAACAGGTGTAAAAACTTTCCGCTAAGTACTTGCTCATAATAAATTTATAGAATCAAATTAAATATTGATTGTTTCTATTTTACATTTGATTATAAGTCTAATAAAAAATAAAACAACTCAAGCTTGAATATGTTTATAAATTTTTTAAAATCAATTTTTACTTGGTGGAGCTCCCAAACTGTAGGTACTTTTTTATTTACACTTTTTTCAGGATCCTTGGTAGGAAAAGATCAATTTGGAAATAAATATTACAAGAGCAAAAATGACTTAAAAAGATGGGTTATATACAATGGAGAAGTGGAGTCATCAAAAATTCCACCAGAGTGGCATTTATGGATACATAGAATTTCTAATGCTACACCAGATAAAATTAATTTTACCAATCATCATTGGATCAAAAATCATCACGAAAATTATACTGGAACAAAAATGGCTTATAGTCCTTTAGCTAGTTCAGCTAATAAACAAGAGTCTTATAAAAAATGGGATCCAGAGCAATAATTTTTATTTTATTTATTTTTCTTACAAATATTTCTTTTGCAGAATCGGAGAACGTCAAAATTTTTACTACAAATAAAAATCAAGCTGAGTTAGTAATTTTAGATAAAATTACATCAAAAAAAATCTTATATAATGCAAAAATTAATGAAATTCATTCTATATATAAATTAAATATTTTAGTAAAAAGATGCGTTTTAAACAATAGCAAGGGTTACTTGGAAGTTTTGGCTTATGTTCAGATACAAGATGATTTAAAAAATACTAAAAATAAAGATAAAGTATTTCTGTACAATGGATGGATGATTGCAAACCATCCATCATTAAATTCATTTGAACATGCAAACTATGATGTTTGGGTTAAAAATTGCTACTAACTAAGAATACTAGATTTTGATAGCCAGTTAGTGTCATACTTTGACTGAATAAAATCTTCATGATTTAGAATTTTTTTATGAAGTCCTATAGTCGTATCAACTCCTGTTATTACAAATTCATCTAAGGCTCTTTTTAATCTTGTGATCGCTGAGGCTCTATCTTTACCGTGACAAATTAATTTTGCTATTAAACTATCATAATAGGGCTGAACTTTTGATCCTTGGAAAATACAAGCATCAACTCTAGTTCCTGGTCCTGATGGTTGATGATATATGGATATATTTCCTGCACTAGGTTGAAAGTCTTTAAGATAGTTTTCTGCTGTTATTCTACATTCGATAGAATGACCATTAAATTTAATATCTTCTTGTTTTAGATCTAAACTTCCAGTCGATGCTATTTCAATTTGTCTTTTGACAATATCAATGCCTGTAACACTCTCAGTTACAGGATGCTCGACTTGGAGTCTTGTATTCATTTCTAAAAAATAAAATTCTCCATTCTCATAAATAAATTCTAATGTACCCGCACCTTCATAACCAAGTTTGGAGATACTATTTACACATGTGTTAAGTAAATTTTTTCTTTGCTCATCATTCAATACAGGACTAGGAGATTCTTCTATGACTTTTTGGTGTCTTCTTTGAATAGTACAGTCTCTTTCTCCCAGGTGAATAGTATTATTTTTACCATCTGAGAGTATTTGAACCTCAATATGTCTTGGATTTTTGAAATATTTTTCAATAAAGACTTCATCATTCCCAAAAAATTTTTTAGCCTCATTTTTGGCTATTTGCAAATTCTCTAAAAGATTTTCTTCTTTATCAACTATTTTCATTCCCTTTCCACCACCACCACCTGCAGCTTTTATCAGTACCGGATATCCTATATCGTTAGCAATTTTTTTTGCTTCTGTAATTTCAGAAACACCTTTTTCAGATCCTTGAATTATTGGTAAACCAAGATTTTTTGCAATTTTTTTAGCTTCGATTTTATCACCCATTTTTTTTATTAGATCTGAGCTTGGTCCAATAAACTTAATTTTATGCTCCTCAAGAATTTTAACAAAAGTATAGTTTTCAGATAAAAAGCCATATCCTGGATGTATTGCATCAGCACCAGATATTTCAAATGCAGAAATTAAGGAAGGGATATTTAAATAACTATCTTGTGCTTTATGAGGCCCAATACAAATACTCTCATCAGCTAACTGAACATGCATTGCATCATGATCAACGGTAGAGTGAACTGCTACAGTTTTTATATTCAGTTCTTTACAAGCACGAATAATCCGTCACAGCCACTTCGCCTCGATTGGCAATTAATATTTTTTTTATCATTACTTATTTAATTTTGGCTAGGATCTGATCGTATTCAATTGCCTCTCCATCAGATACGCAAAGCTCTATAAGCTCTCCATCTACTGTAGCTTGAATATGATTCATAGTTTTCATTGCCTCAATAATTAAAATAGTTGATCCTTTTTTAACCTTACTTCCAACTGTAACAAAAGGTTTTGCCCCTGGTTCTGGAGAAAGATAAGCTGTACCAACCATTGGACTTTTAATTAAATTTATCGATGGATCAATAGGGACATTATTTATTTCTATGCTACCTTGTGTCGTCTTAGCAAAATTTTTAATTTCTTTGTTTCCTTTTCCAATTTTTACTTTAGTTTTTCCGTCAGAGTAACTTAACTCAGTTAGATTAAACTCTTCAAGACAATCGGAAAGTGCTTTAATAATTTCTTTATCGATTTTCATTTTTTTAAAAGATTTTCAATAGCATCAATTGCTAGAATATAACTATTTAAACCAAAACCACAAATAATTCCATTAACAGCTTTGCTAATCATTGATTTGTGTCTAAATTCTTCTCTTGCAAAAATATTTGTTAAATGAATTTCAATTTTGGGAAATTTTACTATATTTAGTGCATCAAGAATTGCCACAGAAGTGTGAGTAAAAGCAGCAGCATTGATGATAAGTCCATGCATAGTACCTGAGGCTTCTTGAATTTTATTTATTATTTCACCCTCAATATTAGACTGATAAAAATCTATAGAAATATTTTTTTTGGAGGCATATTTTTCAACTTCAAGCCCAATTTGATCCAAAGTAAGATGTCCATATATGTCAGGCTCTCGTTTGCCAAGTAGGTTTAAATTTGGACCATTGATAATTTGTATTTTCATGTTCATATAAGTTAAGTAATAATTATAATAAATATGATTGAAATACAATTAAATGGAGAAAGAACAGAATTTTCAAATAATTTTACTATACAGGAGCTCTTGACAAAACTTGCAATCGATAAAAAAAAGGTTGCAGTTGAATTGAATGGAGCCGTTGTTCCAAAACAAGAGTATTCTTTTATTAAAATTGCTAACAAAGATGTGGTAGAGATTGTTACATTTATAGGAGGCGGATAGTGGATCAATTTAAAATAGGTGGTAGAATTTTTAAATCTAGATTAATTATTGGAACGGGAAAATACAACAGTCTTGAAGAAACTTCAGATGCAATTAATTCTTCCGGAGCAGACTTGGTAACAGTGGCTGTAAGGAGGGTTAATATTACCAATCCTAATGAGCCAATGTTAATGGATTATATTGATCCAAAAAAAATCACATATTTACCGAATACAGCTGGATGCTATTCATCTGACGATGCTTTAAGAACTTTGCGTCTCGCAAAGGAAAGTGGGGGGTGGAATTTAGTTAAACTAGAGGTTTTGGGTGATGAAAAAACTTTATACCCAAACATGCAAGAAACAATTAAATCTGCAAAAATTTTAGTGAAAGAAGGTTTTGAGGTTATGGTGTATTGTTCGGATGATCCTATTGCCTGCAAACAACTAGAGGAAATTGGAGTCGTTGCAGTTATGCCCTTAGGTTCTTTAATTGGTTCTGGGCAAGGTATCCCAAATAAAATAAATATTGAAATTATAAAAAATCAATCCAAAATTCCAGTTATTGTAGACGCAGGAATTGGAACTGCTTCAGATGCAGTCATTGCTATGGAGATAGGCTGCGATGGCGTTTTGGTCAATACAGCTATTGCTAAAGCAAAAAACCCAATTCTAATGGCCGAGTCAATGAAAAATGCTGTTATAGCTGGTAGACAATGTTACTTATCAGGCAGAATGAAGAAAAAAAATTTAGCATCTCCATCCTCTCCTGTTCAAGGAAAAATCAATAGTTAGGCAACCTCTTTATTTTTATCATTTTCTTGATTTTCGCCATTTGCTATTCTTTTTTTATGAAACCTTCTTTTTTTATTATAAAAATTTTTTTTATGAAATTTTTTTTTGTTAGTATCTGTTTCATTTGGTAAATCTTTATTGTTTTTCTTCCTTAGACTTATCGTCAATCTCTTCTTCAACAGAAGAATTTTTTAATTCTTCAAGTATTATATTTTTATTATTTTTAAAGATAATTTTGTAATCTTCAGAAACAAAATCTTGGTTGATTTCAAATTTTATTTTAAATTTAAATTTTTTTTCAAAAAAATTAACTTCTTCACTTAAATTAGACTGGATATGATCGATAATTTTTTTTGGAATTTCTAGTATTACAGTTTTTACTCTAGGTATAGAAAATATTTTTTCTTCAATAAGTTTTAATATTTTTTGAGCAAAAGACTCAGTGCTCAAGACGGTTCTCCATTGTATTGAGCTTTCCCTTAATCTTTGACGAGTCATTTCTAAAAGGCCAAAATTACTAATTTTCCCTACCTGCACTCTTGCCTTATCAGTTCTTAAAGCCTCTTTTAATTTTTTTTCGACTAATCTGCGATTTGAGTAGTTTTCCATATCTATAAAATCAATAACAATTAAACCAGCCAAATCTCTCAACTTAGCTTGTCTTGCAATTTCCATGGCAGCCTCTACATTCGTTGTCAGAGCAGTTTTTTCTATATTTCTCTCTTTAGTCGATTTTCCTGAATTGATATCTATAGCTACCAATGCTTCTGTTGGATGAATAATTAAGTAGCCACCTGATTTTAAATTTATTCTAGGTTCAAATATTTCATTTAAGTATTTTTCAATACCATGAGCATGAAACAGTGGGACTTTTCCTTTATATTTTTTTATTTTTCTAACCTGTTCTTTGGCAATTATTTCTGCATATTTTTTTGCTTTTTCAAAACCCGTATCTCCATCAATAATTACATCTGTAATTTCAGAGCTAAAAAAATCTCTTATAGTTCTGTAAATTATGTCACCTTCTTCATGAATTAAGCTAGGAGCATTTGAATTTAAAGTTTTTTCTTTTATTTCATCCCATATTTGTATCAAAACGTTTAAGTCATTTTTAATTTCATTTTGAGTTTTTTTTGCACCCGCCGTTCTTACTATTAGCCCCATAGTTTCAGGAATTTCTAGGTGGTTTATAATTTCTCTTATATTTTTTCTGTCTTGGGAGTTAAAAATTTTTCTCGATATACCTCCTCCTTTGGCTGTATTAGGCATTAATACAATATATTTACCTGCCAAAGACAAGAACGTAGTAAGAGCAGCTCCTTTTTTTCCTCTTTCTTCTTTGACGATTTGTACTAATATTACTTGCCCAGGTTTTATGACCTCTTGAATTCTATATCTCTTAAATTTTCTTCGAGATTTAATATCATTTATTTTTTTTTCATACTCTGATTCATTTTCTGTAAATTCTTCTTGATTAGAAATTAAATTTTCCTCAAAATTTTCTTCTTTCTGTTGATTTTGATTAGTTAAATCTTCATCAATATTTTCATTTTCTAAATTTGATAAATGATCATCCTGATCGTTATTTGAATTGGTAATTATGTTTTCAGTGGGTGTAAGATTTTTCGTTTCTTCAAAAAGTTGTTTTCTAACTTCTTCTTCTTCCTTAAGAATTGATTCTTTATCTGCAACCGGTATTTGATAATACTGGGTCTGAATATCATTAAATGCCAAAAAACCGTGCCGTTCATTGCCAAAATCTATAAAGGCAGCTTGTAGTGATGGCTCAATTCTACTTACGCGACCAAGGTATATATTGCCTTTAAGTTGTTTTTTTTGTTCATTTTCATACTCATATTCCTCAACACCTGTTGCGCTTTTGATCGCGACTCTGGTTTGTCGTTGCTGAGAAGCATCGATAAGAATTTCTTTGTCCATGATAATTGTTTCCAGTTTAATTTGATTAAATTAGTTTTCATAAAAATTTTATAATATTCTTAAATATTATATTATTGCATTAATCAGGTATTTAAAAGAAATAATGCTAATATTGAATATTTATCAAATAAAAGACACTTTTTAATGTTGTAAAGAAATATGGGAAAAATACTTAAATCTTTTCTTTTAGTTGTTTTACTCTCGTCTTTTTTAGATTTTTATAACCATTTTTTCTGCATTGTGGTATTTTTCAAGTGATTTACCAAATTATAGATTTTTGCAAGATTACAAACCATCCGTATCAACAAAAGTTTATGACAAAGAGGGAAGTATAGTCGCTGATTTTGCAATTCAAAAAAGAACATTTATTGCAATAGATGACATACCTCCGTTTGTGATTAATGCATTTTTGTCTGCTGAAGATAAAAATTTTTTTCAGCACCCTGGTATCGATGCTAGAGGAATTACTAGAGCTTTCTTTAAAAACCTAAAAAATATTATTACTGGTCAAAGATTAGAAGGTGCCTCTACTATTACACAGCAAGTCGCAAAAAATTTTTTATTATCCTCAGATGTTTCGTTTTCTAGAAAAGTAAAAGAAGCGATATTAGCTTTTAGAATTGAAAAGTATTTAACTAAAAAAAGAATTTTAGAATTATATTTAAATGAAATTTATTTAGGAGAAAGATCTTACGGAATTGCTTCTGCAAGTATGACTTATTTTGACAAATCATTAAAAGAGCTTTCTATTAACGAGGCTGCTTTATTGGCAACTTTACCAAAAGCACCTAGTACTTACAATCCATACAAAAATTTAAACTCTGCGTTAAAAAGAAAAAATTGGGTTTTGGAAAGAATGTATGAGAATAAGTATATTAACGAAAATCTTTATAAAAATTTAGTAAAAAAACCTATAGTATTAAAAAAAAGAAAATTAGATTTTTATAAAGAAAATCTTTTTTTTACTGAAGAAGTTAGACGTTTTTTATTTGATAAGTATGGAGAAAATACTCTTTATAAAAGAGGATTGTATGTAAAAACTTCGCTTGATAGTAAAATTCAAGATATAGCAACCAAAGCTTTAAGAGAAAATTTAGAAGAGTACGACAGGAGGCATGGTTGGAGAGGAGCGATTAAAAATATAAAAAATGTATCTTCTTGGAAAAATCAAGTCTCAGAAATTAAATTTGATGAAATTAATAATTGGAATTTAGCTTTAGTAATTAGTGTCCAAAAAAATTTTTCAGAGATCGAATTGCTTGATGGATCAAAAGGAAGAATATTAATTGAGGATACGAAGTGGGCAAGAAAATATTTAAGCGCTGATAGTTTGGGGGAACCAATTAATGATCTTAAGTCAAGTTTTTCAGGTTAACGATCTAGTTTGGGTTCAAAATAAAAAAAATAATATTTGGCTATTAAAACAGATCCCTAAAATTAACGGATCGGTAATAATTAGCGATCCCTGGACTGGAAGAGTATATTCGATGGTTGGTGGTTATAGTTTTGACTTGAGTCAATTTAACAGATCTGTTCAGGCCAAAAGACAGCCTGGTTCAGCATTCAAACCTTTCGTATATGCTGCGGCATTAGAAAATAAATTTCAGCCTAATTCAATACTTTTAGATGCCCCTTATGTTTTGCAACAAGCTAAAGACCCAGTTAAGTGGAAGCCTGATAATTACGGCAATAAGTTTTATGGAAAAAGCACATTAAGGTCTGGAGTTGAGCAATCAAGAAATTTAATGACCGTAAGGTTGACTCAGTCTATAGGAAATCAAAAAATATTAGAATTTGCAAAAAATCTTAAAATTTATGAAAACCCAAAAAATTTACTTTCTTATTCTTTGGGGGCTGGAGAGACAACTTTAATAAATTTGACCAATGCATATAGTATTTTTGTAAACGGCGGAAAAATTTTTGAACCATCTCTTATTGATTTGATACAAGATGAGAATGGAAAGGTAATCTTTAAAAACAAACATATACGAATGTAAAAATTGTGATGAAATAGCATCAGATATTACTCAATTTCCAACAATCGAAAACGATAAAAAAAATATCATTGATAATAGTACAGCTTATCAAATGGTATCAATTTTACAGGGTGTAGTTGAAAGAGGTACGGCAAAAAAAATGAGGAATTCTAGAATTCCCATAGCAGGAAAAACTGGAACTACAAATAATAATATGGATGCTTGGTTTATTGGTTTTACGCCAGATTTGAGTTATTGGTGTTTATGTAGGATTTGATGAGCCTGACAATTTGGGAAAGTTTGAAACAGGAGCTAAAGCTGCACTCCCTGTGTTTGAGGATGTAATTAAAAAACTTCCTAAAAAAAATATATCTCCATTTTTTAAAGTTTCTCCTGGAATAAATTTAATTAAAATAAATAATATCACAGGCACAGTGTCTCCAATAGATGCAGGCAGCTCCATTTTAGAAAGTTTTAAATCAAATGACCAATTGAAAGAGAAAGTTATAGATTTAAATTTAAAATTAAGTACACTTTATTAATATGTACGAGCAAAAAAAAGTTATTTTAAATTTGGAAAGCTTAAATTCAAAGATATGGAGTTATCTTTGAAAAAAATGAATTTGAACAAAAATTAAATAATTTAAATTCTCAAATAAATCTTCCAAGTTTTTGGGACGATAATAATAAGGCTCAATCTGCATTAAAAGAAAAAAATCATTTAGAAAAAATTTTAAATGATTTTAATTCAAATAGAGGAGGAACTGCTTAATATAAAAGAACTTTTTGATTTTAATCTTAAAGAAAATGATGACAATTTAGCCAATGAAATAGAAAAAAATTTAACTATTTTAGAAAAAAAAATTAAAGAAATTGAATTATTCTGTTTTTTATCAAAAAAAAATGACGAGTTGGATGTTTATATTGAAATTCATGCTGGTGCTGGAGGGACAGAAAGTCAAGATTGGGCTGAAATGCTTAGGAACATGTATGTAAAATGGGCAGAAAAAAAATCTTTCAAGTATTATCTCATAAGCGAAAATAGAGGTGAGGAGGCAGGCTTTAAATCATCAACGATTAAAATTGAGGGAAAGTATGCGTATGGACTTTTAAAACACGAATCAGGAGTTCATAGATTAGTTAGAATATCTCCTTTTGACTCAAACAAACGAAGACACACAAGTTTTTCAAGTGTTTGGGTCTATCCAGTTGTTGATGAGAATATAAATATAGTTATAAATGAAAAAGATTTAAGAATAGATACTTATAGATCTAGCGGTGCAGGAGGTCAGCATGTTAATACAACAGATAGTGCAGTTAGAATTACTCATCAGCCAACCAATATTGTTGTTCAATGTCAAAATGAAAGATCACAACACAAAAATAAAGAAACAGCTATGAACATGTTAAGAGCAAGATTATACGAATTAGAAATTCAAAAAAAAGAAAACGAAAGTAAAAATCTTGAGGATTCAAAATCTGAAATTGGTTGGGGTCATCAAATTAGATCTTATATTTTGCAACCATATCAATTAGCAAAAGATAATAGGACAGGTCTTGAGAGAAGCGATCCTGAAAAAATACTTGAAGGTAATATCGATCCCTTTTTAGAAGAGGCTTTGTATAAATTATGAGAATAAAAAATATTTTTTCAATTATATTTCTATCAATATTTGTTTTATTTTTATTGATATTGAATGGATTTGAAACAAGTATTTTAAATAATGTTATTAAGGAAAAAATTGAAAAAAAAATTGAGGGAAGTAATGTTAATTTTCAAAATATAAACTTTTCCTTTAAACTTAAAGCCATTAAGTTTAAATTTGCAATTAAACAAACCTGAAATTGAATTTGTAAAAAAAAAAGTTGGTATTAGTGAAATTTCTGTTGATATTGATTTGTTATCTGTATTCACCAGAGCAGTATAATATAAATTCCGCTTATTTGAATTTACAAGAAACTTCAATTTTAAGTATTACACCTTTAATTTCACAGCTAAATCCTCAAGTAAGCGAAATTTCTAAAAAATTTTTAGATGGAACGGTCCAGGCTGATATTAAGTATAAATTTTAACAATCTTAAAAAAACAAAAGTCAAAGGTGTTTTTAAAAACGGAACTATTCAGTTTTATGAAAACTTTCCTTTTGCAAATAATATATATTCAGATTTTGATTATCAAAATTCTAAATTTAAAATTATCAATTAATGAAGGAAAGATTGCTGATTTAAATTTAAAAAATACCAGCTATAATTTTAGATCAAAGTTCAAAAGATGAATTATCGTTAAAAACACAAATTCATATTGACGGTAAAATTGATTATTTGACAAAACTTAAAGAGTTTAAAAATTTATCCTCATCCTTTTTATCAAAAGAAATTACAAGTTTAAAAGGAGATTTGAAAGTTAAAGTTATCCTAGATCTTTTGCTTAATAACGACTTGTCAGTAAAAAAAATAAAAAGCAACAGCGAGTTTACTACAGTGGACAATAGTTTTGAGTATATTTTAGAATCTTCAAAAGAAAAATTTATTATTACCAAATTTAATTCTGTCTCAAGTTTGATTGATAAGGATTTTAGCTCAAAGGGATCTTTTTTTATTAATAATAAAGCTATTCAGTATAATTATAATAAAAAAATAGACTCATCCTATTTTTGCGAGTAATTTTATTGGCACTATTAATTCAAATGATTTTGAATCTTTGCAGCAATTCAAAAATACTTGATGGATTAATTGATTTTAAAATAAATTTAAATAACACAAAAGGTCATAATAGTTTTGATATAGATTTAGATTTAAAAAATACATTTATTTATCTTCAAAAAATTAATTATAAAAAAGAAAAGGGAAATAGTGCAAATTTAAATATTAAACTTAATAATTTAAATGATAAACTTAACATTTCTGATTTATTATATAAAAGCACTAAATTCAGAGATAAAATTTAAAAATTTAATTTTAAACGATAAATATAAAATTGAAAATTTTAGCGAAATTAAAGTTTACACTCCTAAAAACTCCTTTAATTTAATTAAAACAAAAAATAATATAGATTTAAATGGTAGTTCAATAGATTTAACGGAGTTTGTTAAATCCTTAGTTGATAATAAAAAAAATGAAGAAGATGCTTTTTCAAGTTTTTTTAATGCCGATATTAAAGCCAAAATTAAAAAAGTTTATATTGGTAATAATGAATTAAATGAATTTATTTTATCTGGAAGTATTAAAAAAAGTGAATACGAGAAGTTTAAATGCATTTGGCTCTTTTTCCAATAGCGAAACAGCATCTGTTCAGATTTTTAGAAATAAACAAAACAATTTAGAGACAAAGCTTATTTCAGATAGGTCAATCCCTTTTTTACTCGGATTCAATTTTGCCAAAGGTTTTTCTAATGGAAAATTACTCTTTAATTCTGAAAAACTAACAAAATCACATAGTATTTCTAAGGCAACTCTTACAAATTATTATGTGAAAGAAATGCCAATTCTAGCCGAGCTTTTATCACTCACTTCTTTTACTGGAATTATTGATGTGTTAACCGGAAAGGGAGTTTTTTTTAAAAAATCTTATTTAGAATTTGAAAAAAAAGATGGAATTATCATGATAAAAGAATCTTACGGAACTAGGGGATTCGCTCGGGTATACAATTGATGGTCAGATCAACAAAGATGGCTTTGTAAGCATTAGTGGAAATTTAGTACCAGCTTATTTGTTGAATGATATTTTAAGACAAGTTCCAATAGTTGGTAAAATAATTACTGGAAAACAAGGAGATGGAATTTTTGGAGCTAGTTTTAAAATTAAAGGACAGCCTAATTCTCTTAAAACAACTGTTAATCCCTATAAGAACGCTAACACCAAGATTTATACAAAGATTTTTTGATTTATTTAAAAGATACTAACTAATTTTTAAAACAAAATGTTTCTTTTTTCCAAAAGAAATTTTAATTTGATTATTTATAATATCGGTATGTGAGATCATTCTTAATTCATTATTCTCAATTATATTATTTATTCTGTAGGCGTTATTGAGTAAGTTTCGTTTAAAATCACCACCAGATGTTGCAAAATTTATTTCTAGAAGCAAATCTTTTAACAAAATTTTTTCATCAATATTTTCTTTTTTTATTGTTTTGCTTGGTAGCTCTTCACCAGCCAAGCCTTCATTAAAAGTTGTTATCGAGGTGTTTTGAGCTTTTTCAGCAGCTTTGTTGCCGTGAAGTAATTTAGTTGCCTCGTTAGCTAGTAAAATTTTTAATTCATTAATTTTATTTCCAGAATAATTTTTGTATTTATCTATTTCTTCATGGGTTAATTCAGTGAATAAATATAAATATCTAATCACATCTTTATCATCAGTATTTCTCCAAAATTGCCAGTAATCATAACTACTAAGAAGTTTTTCATCCAACCAAATAGCCCCTTTTTCTGTTTTTCCCATTTTTGTGCCTTGGGAGGTTGTTATTAAAGGAGTTGTAAGTCCAAATACCTCTTTTTGTTTTTCTTTTCGAACAAGCTCAACGCCGTTGATAATATTTCCCCATTGATCAGAGCCACCTATCTGCAAAATACAATTATTTTTTTTAAATAATTCTAAAAAATCGTAGGCTTGTAAAATCATATAATTAAACTCAAGGAAGCTTAGAGACTGTTCTCTATCCAGTCTTAATTTAACACTGTCAAAAGTAAGCATTTTGTTTATAGAAAAATGCTTTCCATATTCCCTTAGGAACTCGATATAATTGAGTTTTGCTAGCCATTTTTTATTGTCAACATAAATAACTTTATTTGCACCTTTGTGATCTAAAAATTTTGAAAAAATATTTTTAATTTTTTTGATGTTATTACTAATTTCAGTTCTCAGATAAAATTTTTCGCGACTCCTCCTTTCCAGAAGGATCACCAACCATAGTTGTTCCACCACCTAGTAAAACAATAGGGGTATGACCAAATTTCTGAAATATCCTCAAGCACATAATTTGAATTAGGCTGCCAACATGCAAACTTGGAGCCGTACAATCAAAGCCAATATAAAAAAAGATCTTTTTTTTGTGTAATAAGTTCTCTAAATTTTTTTCATTAGTACACTGAAAAAAATAACCACGTTGCTTAAATTCTGTTAAAAGATTTTTATTCATTTTTAAAAAGTGTTTATTAGATTATTATATAAAATTAAACTATTTTAAAATGAAAAAAAAATATACCGCATTAGGCATGATGAGCGGCACATCTTTTGATGGTATTGACCTCTCTATTCTTGAAACAGACGGAGATAAATTTGTATCATTAAAAAGTGATTTCTATTTTCCTTATAGTGAAAAAATAAAAAGCCAATTGAAAGAGCTTAAAAAAAAAATTAATGAATCTAATGTTTTTTCTATTTTACAAAGTAACTTATATAAAAAAGTTAATAGATTAATAACTATTCAGCATGCACATGCTGCAATAAAACTTGATTAGAAAATATAAAAAAAAAATTGACGTTGTGGGTTTTCATGGCGTTACCATATTTCATAATTCAAAAAAAAAAATTAGCGTACAATTAGGTGATCCTTTATTGCTAAAACAATTGTTACAAATAACTATTATTTTTAATTTTAGGAGCTAATGACATGAAGCATGGTGGAGAAGGGGCTCCTCTTGTTCCAATTTATCATAAAGTTTTATTTCAAAAATTAAAAGAGAAGCACCCGTGTTTTTTCTTAAATATTGGAGGAATCTCTAATTTTACCTATGTCGATAAAAATAAAATATATGCAAGTGATATTGGACCAGGAAATTGTCTTTTAGATAGTTGGATCAAGATAAATTTTAATAAAAACTTTGACAAAGATGGCAATTATTCATCAAAAGGTCTTGTAAACTTTAATTATGTAAATAATTTTCTAGATAGGCACGATTACATTAGTAAAAAAAATATTTCATACGACACATCAGATTTTAATCTATCTGAATTAAGAGGTTTTTCGCCGTACGATGGTGCAGCTACCCTATCATACATTTCAGGAATTTTAATTGTAAAAACGATTGAAAAATTTTTTAAAATTAAAAAAGGTTTTTATTAGTGGAGGTGGTAGAAAAAATTTATTTTTAATGAAAATTATCAAAGATAATACAACAATTGAAATAATTGATTTAGATAAAAAAAAAATGAATGGAGATTTTATTGAATCTCAGGCTTTCGCTTACATAGCTGTTAGATCTTTATTACAGAAAGTAATTAGCTTTCCTCAAACAACAGGTGTCAAATACTAGTGTGTCTGGCGGAGATGTTTATAAAGTTTAAAAAAATCTAGATTCTTTTTTAATATAATTATCTAATGATTTTATTAATTCTTTATCTTTATTTAAAAAGAAATGATCTGCTCCCTTAACTTCAATAAAATCAACAGAAATTTTTTTTTGATTACTTAATTTAGATTTTAATCCTTTCATCGAGTCTTCAGTTACTAATTGATCCTGATTACCATGAATTACTAATCCTGAAGTAGGACAAGGTGCTAAAAAATTAAAGTCAAAAATATTTGGCTGTGGTGAAATAGATACAAATCTAAATATCTCAGGCCTTCTCATTAAAAGCTGCATGCAAATCAAAGCACCAAAAGAAAATCCAACAACCCAGCTTTCATTAGAATTTGGATTATTTCTTTGAATAAAATCTAGGGCAGCAGCAGCATCTGATAATTCTCCTAGACCATTGTCAAATTTACCTTCACTTTTTCCCACCCCTCTGAAATTAAATCGACATACTGAAAATTCATTTTGCAAAAATGTATGAAACGCATTGTAAGCAACTCTGTTATTCATTGTTCCTCCATATTCTGGATGAGGGTGCAAAATTAAAGCAATAGGTGCGTTATCTTTTTTGCTTTGAATATATTTAGCTTCTAATTTTCCGTCAGGACCGTTTATAAAAATTTCTGCGTTATTATATTTCATTAGGTGTAATTGAATAATTTTGAAAAATGCTTATATCATAAGTTAACTATTAATAAGGTAAAAAATAACTTATATATCTTTAGTTATTAACCTAATGTTGCACTAATTATGGTATTTTATGAGTAACGGACAAGATTTTATAAAAGATTATAACCATGGAGCAGAATATGCTCAAGGTTTTGTAACAGATATAGAGACGATTGATGTACCCAAGGGATTAACCGAAGAAACAGTTAGATTTATTTCAAACCAAAAAAGAGAACCAAAATGGATGTTAGAATGGAGACTGAAAGCCTTTGAAAGGCTTAAGTCTATGCAAGAACCAGACTGGCAAAAACCAAAATATCCAAAAATAAATTACCAAGACCTTTATTATTATTCTGCACCTAAAAGTCTTCAGGAACAGCCCAAATCTCTTGATGATATAGATCCAGAAATTAGAAAAACTTATGAAAAATTGGGCATTCCTCTTCTTGAACAGAAGAGGTTAGCTGGAATTGCTGTTGATGCTGTTTTTGATTCAGTTTCAGTAGCGACTACCTTTAAGGATAAGCTAAAAGATATTGGTGTTATTTTTTGTTCAATCTCTGAGGCGACAAGAGAACATCCAGAACTTGTTAGAAAATATTTAGGTTCAGTAATTCCAATGTCGGATCATTACTTTGCCACTTTAAATTCAGCTGTTTTTACCGATGGCTCATTTGTTTATATCCCTCCAGGGGTCAGATGTCCGATGGAACTATCAACTTATTTTAGGATCAATGCATCAAATACTGGTCAGTTTGAAAGAACTTTAATTATTGCCGACAAAGGAAGTTATGTAAGTTATCTAGAGGGATGTACTGCTCCTATGCGAGATGAAAATCAGTTGCATGCTGCAAATGTTGAGTTAGTTGCTTTGGATGATGCTGAAATTAAATATTCAACAGTTCAAAATTGGTATCCCGGTGATAAAAATGGAAATGGTGGAATTTATAATTTTGTTACAAAGAGAGGTGCTTGCAGGGGGAGAAATTCAAAAATTTCATGGACACAAGTAGAGACAGGATCTGCCATTACTTGGAAATATCCAAGTTGTATTTTACAAGGCGATAATTCCCAAGGGGAATTTTATTCTGTCGCAATAACTAATAATTACCAAAAAGCTGATACTGGAACTAAAATGATTCATTTAGGAAAAAATACAAAAAGTAAAATTATTTCTAAAGGAATATCAGCAGGTCATGCTGACAATACATATAGGGGTATGGTTAGTATCCATCCTAAGGCGATTGGATCAAAGAATTACACACAGTGTGACTCACTGCTAGTTGGTAATAAATGTGGTGCGCACACAGTACCGTATATTGAGAATAAAAATGCTACATCAGAAATTGAACACGAAGCAACAACATCAAAAATTAGTGATGATCAACTTATTTTATTGCAGGCAAAGGGGACTGAATCAAGAAGAGGCTGTAAGTTTGATTATTAATGGATTTTGTAAGGAAGTGCTTCAGCAATTACCAATGGAATTTGCTGTCGAAGCCCAAAAATTAGTTGGAATAAGTTTAGAAGGAAGTGTTGGATAATGATTGAAATAAAAAATTTAAAGGTGAGTGTTGAGGAAAAACAAATATTAAAAGAACTAAATTTAAGTATCGGTAAAGGTGAGGTTCACGCCATTATGGGACCTAATGGTTCAGGAAAAAGTACATTATCTTACGCATTATCAGGTAAAGAAGGATATAATGTTGAAGGAGAAGTGATATTTAATAAAAAAAACTTATTAGAATTAAACACTGAAGAAAGAGCACAACTGGGTGTGTTTTTGGCATTTCAGTATCCTATTGAAATACCGGGTGTTTTTACCAACAATTTTTTAAGAACTTCTCTTAATTCCGTAAGAAAAGCAAATAATCAAAAAGAGTTAAATGCAGTTGAATTTTTAAAAATAGTTAAAGAAAAAGCTTTTGAACTAAAAATTGATCCTGAGATGTTAAGCAGGCCATTAAATGTTGGTTTTTCTGGTGGAGAAAAAAAACGAAATGAAATTTTACAAATGTCATTGCTGGAGCCTAGCTTTATTATTATGGACGAAACTGACTCAGGACTTGATATAGATGCTTTAAAAATTGTTTCAAATGGAGTCAATACCCTTAGAAATCAAGATCGTTCTTTTTTAATCATAACTCATTACCAAAGATTGTTAAATTATATTAAGCCAGATTTCGTTCATGTTCTTTCAGATGGAAAAATTGTTAAAACTGGAGATTGGAAATTAGCATTAGAACTTGAAGATGAGGGTTACGGAAAGTTTGTGAACTAGATGCAAGAGTATCAAGAAATTAAAGAAAGTTTTGAAAAATTTATTCAATCGATTAAGTACAACTAGTGATGATTTAGAATTTCAGAAAAAAATCTTTAAATAATTTTCTGCAAAAAGGATATCCAGTTTCTAAAGATGAAGATTGGAAGTACTCCCCTTTAACTAATGATTTACGTAAATTCATTACTTTTGATTTTCCCAAAAGATCAAAATAATATTTTGTCAGATAATATAAAAGAGTTATATGAACATTATTCAGTTATTTTTATCGATGGGTGCTTGGTAAGTGAAGATATTATAGAAGAAGGGTTTTTCAATAAAAAAAAATAATTTATTTTTAAAATCGGTTAAAAAAGAAGGGGACAACCCTGTTTTAAATTTAAATAATGCTTTTGCTTCAACTGGGTATTTAATAGAACTTAATAAAAATTGTTCTATTGATAAGCCAATAGTTATTTATAATTATTTCAGTAAAGAGCATCAAGCAAGCTTTTGCAGTTTTAAAAATTTTATTTTATTAAATGAAAACTCTAAAGCAACAATCTATGAAAAAAATATATATTTATCTGACAAAGCAATATTTAATTACTGCTAATACAGAAATTTTTTTAAGTAAAAACTCTGATTTAAAAAAATATAATTTAAATTGTAATAATAAATATTCAACTATTTTTAACTATTCAAAAGCTAATTTGGATGAATCCTCAAATTTAGAATTTTTTACTTTTTCAGAAAATGTAAACTCATGTAGAGATGAAAGCATTATCAACCTAAATGGCAAAAATTCATTTGCATCAATTAATGCACTGCAGTTACAATATTCAGATTTTGTTCATGAGATAAAATTACAAGTTAATCATAATGAAGAACAGACCAAAAGTTCACAATTTGTCAAATCAGCATTACATGATGAGTCAATAGCCGTATTTCAAGGGAAAATTTTTGTAGATTCTAAAGCTCAAAAAACTGATGGTTATCAGTTATCCCGTGCTTTATTATTATCTGATAATGTTAAATTTTTTTCAAAACCTGAGCTTGAAATTTATGCAGATGATGTAAAGTGTTCCCATGGATCATCCTCAGGAAGTATTGATGAAGAGTCAATTTTCTATTTAAGATCACGAGGTATTGATGAAAAATCTGCCAAAGAACTCATGATTAATGGCTTTTTAGCTGAAGTAATAGATAAAGTATCTAATAAACAGTTTAGAGAAATTTTTTATAAAAAGATTGGACACAATTTAGAAAATGCTTAGTGATATTAAGGATCAATTTCCAATTTTTAAAAATAAAATTAAAGGAAAAAGATTAGTTTATTTAGATAGCGCTAACTCTTCTCAAAAACCTCAAAGCGTTATTGATGCAGTAAATAATTTTTATGCAAATGATTTTTCTAATGTTGGAAGGGGTATATACACATTGGCTGTTAATGCCTCAGAAAAATACGAATTAACTAGAACTAATATCAAAAAATTTATTGGTACTGATAATGAAACCGAGGTTATTTTTACCAAAAACGCCACAGAGTCCTTAAATTTAGTGGCTAGTTGTTTTGGAGAAAAATTTATTAATAAAGGGGATGAAATAATTCTAACAGAATTAGAGCATCACGCTAATTACGTCCCTTGGCATTTTTTGAGACAAAAAAAAGGTGCCATAATAAAGTTTTTACCAATTGATCAGTATGGGGATCTAACAAATTAATGAATTAGAAAATCTTATTACCAACAAAACAAAAATCATCAGTGTTACACACATGTCCAATGTTACCGGCACAATAAGCCCTTTAGATAAAATTATATCAATAGCCAAGAAACACAATATTCCAGTTTGTGTAGATGGAACACAAGGTGCTGCCCATTTAGATGTTAATCTTAAAGAATTAGATTGTGATTTTTATGCTTTTTCTGGTCATAAAATGTATGGACCCACAGGAGTTGGATTGCTTGCCTTAAAATACAAGTGGCTAGAATTATTTGAACCTTTTTTGGGTGGTGGTGGAATGATTGATTTTGTTTCTAAAAAAGAAATTGCTTATGCGCGGGGTGTGTGGAAAATGGAAGCTGGCACCATGCCTACAGCTGAAGTTGTGGCCTTAAATGAGTCAATCAACTTTATTAATAATATCGGAAAAAAAAATATTATTAATCATGAGAATGAACTTACACAATTAGCACTGGAAAAATTACAAAAGTATGAAATCAGTAAAAATAGTTGCTAACCCAAAGTTACAAGGAGGAGTTTTTTCTTTTAACCTCGACCAAATTCACTCACATGATGTTTCAACTATTTTAGATCAAGAAGGTGTCGCCGTCAGAGGAGGGCATCATTGCTGCCAAGTTTTGCATGATGTATTGAATATAAATTCTTCTGTTAGAGTTTCTTTTGGCGTTTATAATACAAGCGAAGATTTAGAGGTTCTTTGCGAGAGTATTAAAAAATGTCAAAAAATATTTAAACAGTAAAATGAGCTCAAAAAATCTTTATCAAGATTTAATTCTTGATCATGCTACTAACCCTAGAAATAAAGAAAAATTAAATTTTTTTAATAAAGATACTGAGGGTTTTAATCGCCTTTGCGGAGATAATATTCACGTTTTTGTCCATGCAAAGAATACTGCGATTGATAATATTAGTTTTATAGGAAATGGATGTGCTATATGCATTGCTTCTGCATCTCTTATGACTGAAACCTTAAAAGGAAAATTAGAAACTGATGCAATTGTTTTGATTAATTATTTTTTAGATTTGGTCAAAAATAAAAGCAAAGAAGAAAGTATTAAAATTGATAAGGTGAACCAAAGCTCCTTAGACGCATTTAAATCAATAGTTGATTTTCCAATGAGGGTTAATTGTGCTACATTGCCTTGGATTACAGCCGAAACTACAATTAAAAATAAAAATAAAAAATTTAATATTGAGGATTACAAGTAATGGATCCAAATCATTCCGCGTTAATGGATAAAATTGTTGAAAAACTTAAATCAGTTTACGATCCTGAGATACCAGTTGATATTTATGAACTAGGCTTGATTTATGATGTGAGAATTGAAAACAAAAAAATATCATTAGACATGACTTTGACAAGCCCGCATTGTCCAGTCGCAGAGTCTTTGCCCATGGAGGTAAAAAGAACTGTAGAGTCCATTCCTGAAGTTGAGGAAGTTGAGGTGAAGATTGTATGGGAACCACCTTGGGATAAAACAAAAATGTCCGAGTCTGCAAAATTAGAATTAAATTTATAATATGAAATCAAAAATAATATCAATCACGGATTCAGCAGCTGAAAGAATAAGAGAAATATTATCTAGCGCAGAAGACAATAGCATCAAAGGTGTGCGTGTTTCAGTTGTAACAGGTGGTTGTGCAGGCATGTCTTATGAAATGAATTATATAAAAGAAATTAACTCCAGCGATGAAGTGGTCGAAGATCGAGGCGTGAAAGTCTTTATTGATCCAAAAGCGATCATGTATTTATTAGGCACTAGTATGGATTATAAAAAAGATAAATTTTCATCCACTTTTGTTTTTAACAATCCAAATGAAACAGAAAGATGTGGCTGTGGGGAATCTTTTAAAATTTAAATTGTTCAGCTAAATTTCTTTCCTGCAAACCAAATTTTTTGTTGTACAGTAATTTAAAACCAATAGATTGATTAATGTAAATTCTTACGTTAGCAACATCTCTAATTTCGGTATTGTCAGCTACAGCACTTACAGGTCGTTTTTTTGGGATCTAAATTTTTAATAGTAATTTTTGATTTATTTGAAACTATAGCACCTCTCCATCCTCTTGGTCTAAATGGATTGATAGGTGTAACAGCGAGATGATTACTATCTAAATTTAAAATAGGACCTCTCGCAGATAAATTGTAAGCAGTGCTACCAGCTGGCGTTGCTACTAAAGCACCATCTCCCGTGAGCTCATTAATTCTAATTTTATTATCAATTTTGATCTCAAGTTTACAAGCTTGTTTGGTTTGTCTGAAAATTGAAACTTCATTTATGGCAATTTTTTTTTTAATTATTTTACCATGGCTACTAACAGTCATTTCCAAGGGGTGTAAAATAATTTTATTACTTCTGGCAATATTTGCTTTTAAGGCTTTTTATAGAAAATGGATTAAGCAAAAAACCATGATTACCTTTATTCATTCCATAAAAGGGTTTGTCATGTTTATGATATTTTTTTAAAGACTGAAGCATAAAGCCATCACCTCCAATAACTACAATAGTAGAACATTTTTGGACAGGATGAGTTTTTATATAATTTTAATATTTGTTTTTTTGCCAAAAGGGCTTTACTTGTATTATCTGTTATTAGACAAATTTTTAAATCATTCATGACAAGTAAACTAATAACATAAAATATTTAAAAAAAATGCAAATAAAACTTTTAAAAGAGGCGTTTTTATCCATGTGTTTGGAGCGTAAACTTAAAAAAAATTATGAGCAAATTACAATCATTGAACAGCTTATTAAGTTCTATGAGAATATTAATAAAGAAAATTCATTTATAAAAAAATTGTTTTTTACTAAAAAGAAAAAATTGGGATTTTATTTATATGGCGATGTTGGTGTTGGAAAAACGATGATTTTAAATTTTTTTTATGACTATCTCGATATTCCAAAAAAAAGAATGCATTTTAATGAATTTATGATTGATGTTCATAACTTTCTTCACGAAAATAGAGAAAGAAATCATAATAAAAATTTATTAGAGCTTTATGTGAATAATTTAAAAAAAAATATTAAAATTATTTATTTTGATGAGTTTCAAGTAACTAATATTGTAGATGCAATGATACTTGGAAAACTTTTTCAATGTATCTTTCGAAAACAATATTATTACTATTTTTAGTTCGAATATTACTATTGATGAGCTTTATAAGGATGGTTTGCAAAGAGATCAATTTGTACCTTTTATTAAAATTTTAAAAAACTACTCTATTCAACAAGAGCTTATTATAAGCGAAGATTATAGAAAAGCTGGAGTTCAAACACTCGATCGCTATTTTTTTCCAAGTGATGAAAAATCTTTGTTTAATATTAATCAATTATTTCGTGAATTAACAAAAAATAAAACACAAACTGAAAAAATTATTCATGTCAAAGGAAGGTCCTTAACAATAAATAACTTTTTTGATGGTATTGCTAGATTTCATTTTAAAGAATTGTGTAAGAAAAATTTAGGAGCCGAAGATTTTATTGCTATCGCAGATCATTGTTCATTTTTGGTTATAGATGAAATTCCTAATTTTTTCTGATGAAAATATTAATGAACAACAGCGTTTTCTTACTTTGATTGATATTTTATATGAAAAAAAAGTAGCATTGATGGCCTCGGGTGAGAATTCTTTAGAGCTGTTAGGTTCATCTGTTAAATTAATTAATGTTTTTAAGAGAACTATTAGTCAGAGTGTACGAGTTGACATCGCCAAATTATATTTCTAAGTAATTTTTTCTCTAGCTATTTTAATCAGTGTATCAATTAAATTAGATAAACCACTTTGTCTTTGAGCAGTTAATAATTCTATAATACCCAAAGATTTAAAATCTTCTTTATTTAATTTTGAAATTTCATCTCACATTTTCGTAATTTAAAAGATCTATTACTAGCTTCGCTGTACCTTTAGTAATAAAAGCGTCAGCATCAAATTTGTAATAGCATAGTTTTGTCTTTTAGCAATTCACCCACTACCCATAAGTTAGAAGCACATCCGGTAATTTTATTTTTATCTATTTTATATTTATTGTCTAAATTTTCATTTTCTGATGCGATATCAATCAAGTATTGTAGTCGTTCAGTTCCATCTAAAATTGAAATTTCTTCGCCTTTGTTTATAATTTTATCAATAATCATTTTTTTTAAAGACATTTAAAATAGCATTAATAGGTAATGTAATACATTCTTTTCTAGAATTATTTTTTTTCTTTAATAACTGTTTGAAATCAAAAATTACCAATTGTTCATTTTTGCACTTATTATTAAAATAATCATTTATCTATTTATTCAAGTCAAATAATTTTTAGAAGAGTTAATTTGTTTTGATTTTTTGATACTAATGAGGATGAGGCCTGACAAAAAATACAAGTTTCTCCCTCATATCTAAAATTTGTAATTTTTTCATTGTTCGGGTGAAATTCAATAATTATATGGTTACCACAATTTTTGTTTTTGAGACTATATTTGTATTCCGCGTTACCATTTAGTCCCACAGATTTAGAATTTGTGGCAATTTCTATAATTTCTTCCATTAGGAATCTTACAAAATTAGATTCGAAATTTTTAAAATAAGTTGCTGTTTCATCAAAAAATAATGCTGAAAAGAGGGGATTATTTTGATTAAAAATATTTTAATTAAATCTAAAAAACCAATTAGCGTTGTTATAAAAATTAATAAAAAAATTAGCTTATGAATCAATGGAGTTTTAAAAGTGCTTTCTGATTTAATAAATTTCTCAGAAAATTTATTAGAAACATTTCCGTAAAACCACTTTTCATTGCAAATACCGCATTGAACTTCTCTACCGTTATTTCCGATGTCGGATTTTTTTACGTCAAATTGGTATTTTCCACATTTGCAATTTATAATCATTTATTAACCTGAGTTGATATTTTCATTGTAATAATTTTTAAATTTGAATTGTGAAGTTTTTTTAAAAAAAGAGCTTTGCTTTTAATAGGTTCGAATTTAATGATATTTGTTAGCATCAAGGGTGTTGTAAAAACTTTTTCTTTTTTTTCAACTTTTGTTTTGGTTTTAATCTCATTTTTTAAATTGATATTATTTGGAGTAAATTGAATTTTTTCTGGTGTGAGTATTTGTTTTGGTTTTTCGCTATCATAAATTTCTTTAACCGCATCTAAAATTTCTTCATTAGCATACTTCTTATTACTTTTTTTTTGAGGATTCAAAGTATGAACCGCCTCTAAAATTTCATTTATTGAGTATTTGTGACTCATCTGCGACTCTTATATCAGTTTTTTTAAATAAATATAATTTTACTTAATTTTAAAAGAATACATATTCAGTAATTAAAATAATGAAAAATGCCATTTTGTTCATCACCACGCTTTTATGTTGGGCTCCTACATGGTATATAATTAAATTCCAACTTGGTTATGTAGATCCACTTATATCAGTTTTTTATAGAATTTCTTTATCCTGTTTAATTTTGTTTATTAGTTTTATTCATTTTAAAAAAAAATTTGAAATTTTCTTGGTCTTATCATTTATGGTTTGCCATTTTAGGTATGTGTCTTTTTTCTTTTAATTATATTTTTTTTTATTTAGCAAATACCCATCTTATCAGTGGTGTTGTCTGTATAGCTTTTTCTACTAATTTAATCTTTAATATTATAGGAGAGAAAATATTTTTTAAAAAAAATGCCACAATTAATACTTGGATTGCTGCTATATTAGGCGCAGTAGGTATTTTTGTAATTTTCCATGAAGAAATTTTATATTTTGATGTAAGTGATTTTGAGCATGTTGGCATAGCCCTTTCATTTATTGCAACATTATTTTGGTCATTTGGAAATATGGTTCATATTAGAAATGCCAATAAAAAATTTCCTTTTTTTCCTTCAATAGCATATGGCATGCTTTATGGTAGTATATTTACATTAATTATTGCTGAGGTTACTGGAGCAGAAATTTTATTTGAATTTACTCCTAAGTATATTTTTGCTCTAATTTTTTTATCAGTGTTCGGAACTGTCATTGCATTTTATCTATATTTAACTCTAGTTAATAATATTGGACCCGGCAGAGCAGGTTACGTAGGTGTCATGATGCCAGTTTTAGCTTTATTTATTTCAACAATTTTTGAAAATTTAGAATGGACAAATAACTTATTAATAGGATTGCCAATCTTAATGGTTGGTTCTGTTTTAATTATTAATCAAAAAACAAAGGTTATTATTTAATGAAATTATTTTCAGTTGTTTTAGTGAAATTAATTATGTAAAACCTTCAGTCATTGCCCCCTTAGCTCATTTGGTAGAGCAACTGATTTGTAATCAGTAGGTGGCCTGTTCGAATCAGGCAGGGGGCACCATTTACTTGCATATTTCTTTTAAATACCATTAAATACAATTATCAAAATGAGAAAATACAAAAGATATATTTATATATGCAAAATATTTTAGTCTTAGGTTTTGGAGTTGCAAGCACCGCATATATTAGCTTGCTCGACCATAATAAAAAAAGAGTATTTGTAGTTGGCAGCCCCTTTGATTTTAAAAAAATTAAATCAGCAAAAAAATTAAGATACATTAAGCACGATAATATAAAATTAAATTTTTCCAAAAATATTTTTTTCTTTAACAATCTTGAAGATATTCCTTTTCTTAACTTTTCTCTAATAATTATTGGAGTGAATTCAAATGGTATTTCTTGGGCAGCGAGTGAATTAAAAAAAATAAAAAAAAATTGTCCAATTTTAATACTGACAAAAGGACTTAAAAAAGAAAAAAAAACAATTTGTACAATAAGTGATTATTTTAAGACTAATACTTCCTATAAAAAAATTATAAGTGCTTCTGGACCATGCCTAGCAGGAGAATTGATGAAAAAGATACATACAAGAACTGTTTTAGCTAGTTCAAATATAAATGATGCAAAAATAGTAAAAAAAATTTTAGAAAATCAATATTATCATCCTGCGTTAACTACTGACATTAAGGGTGCTGAAATATGTGCCGCAACTAAAAATATTTATGCTACTATAATTGGGGCTGCAGCAGGACAGTCTGGTTTAAACATCAAAGGGTCTGATAGTGTCTATTTTAATGCGGCGTCTGCATTGTTTGAACAGTCCTTAAAAGAAATGAATGTTATTGTAAAAAAGTTTCATGGAAATACATTAACTGTTATGGGCCCAGCAGGAGCAGGTGATTTGTATGTTAGTGCATTAGGAGGCAGGAATAGTAAAATGGGTCATTTTCTCGGAAATGGATTTTTATACAAAAAAATAATCAGTAATTTTATGAAAGGTATCACAGTTGAGGGTGCTGAGCTCATACTTGATGTTGGATCACAGCTAATTAGAATCTTGGGACCAAAAAATATTCCATTAGCAACTTTTTTATATGATGCTGTTAAAAAAAATAAAAAACTACGTATAAATTGGAAAAAATTTATAAATTAATTACGTTTTTCGCTATTTTTTTGTTAACAAATGCTAAAATCGCTTATTTATAAGGTGTTAATTTAAGTGTATAGACTCCGGCTATGGAAACAGAATTTTTAAGAGATTACGCAACAATTTTAATTTTTTTATTTATTTCTGTTGCTCTTGGTTTTGGCTTTATAGTAGTAAATTTTTTATTTTCGCCTAGCAATCCAGATACTGAAAAATTATCAGCTTATGAATGTGGATTTGAGGCTTTTTCAGACTCAAGAATGAAATTTGACGTACGTTTTTATTTGGTTGCAATTCTTTTTATAATTTTTGATTTAGAGGTTGCTTTTTTATTTCCCTGGGCTGTTTCTTTAGGAAAAATTGGGGCACTTGGTTTTTGGAGTATGATGATATTTTTAACAGTATTAACCGTCGGGTTTATTTATGAGTGGAAAAAAGGAGCCTTAGATTGGGAATAATGGTTTCTGAAAAATTAAATAAAGTACCTCAGGAATTTAAAGAAGTTGCAGAGGAATTTACCAAAAAAGGATTTGTGACTATTGCAAGTGATCAATTAATTAATTGGGCAAGGACGGGATCCTTGCACTGGATGACTTTTGGCTTGGCTTGTTGTGCTGTTGAGATGATGCAAACCTCAATGCCAAGATATGATCTAGAGAGATTTGGAGCTGCTCCGAGAGCTTCACCAAGACAATCCGATGTAATGATTGTAGCAGGAACTTTGACAAACAAAATGGCACCAGCTTTACGCAAAGTTTATGATCAAATGCCTGAGCCAAGATATGTTATCTCAATGGGAAGTTGCGCTAATGGAGGTGGTTATTATCATTATTCTTATTCTGTTGTAAGAGGTTGTGATAGAATAGTTCCTGTCGATATATATGTTCCAGGCTGTCCTCCGTCAGCGGAGGCTTTGCTTTATGGAATTTTGCAGCTTCAAAAAAAAATAAGAAGAGAAGGAAGTCTCCAAAGATAACATGTCAGACATTTATTTAAATTTAAAAAATATTATTTTAGAAAATAAAGAATTTAAAATTAATAGTATTGAGTTGGTGCATGATAATTTAATATTGAACTGCAATAAAGAAAACTTAATCAAAAATATTGATATTTTAAAGCGGGATAAAAGTCTAAAATTTAGACAATTGATCGATATTGCCGGAGTAGACTATCCTCAGAAAATTAAAAGATTTGAAGTTATTTATTTATTATTAAGTCATGAAAATAACTTAAGAATATCAATTAAAATTTGCATTAATGAAAATGAAATTGTCCCTACGTTAACATCTATTTATCCTTCTGCTAATTGGCAAGAAAGGGAGGTATTTGATATGTACGGAATAAAGTTTGCCGATCATCCAGATCTTAGACGAATACTAACCGACTATGAATTTGAAGGTTATCCATTAAGAAAAGATTTCCCATTAACTGGATATAAAGAAGTAAGATATAGCGCTGAACATCAAAAAGTTATTTATGAGTCAGTTAAGTTGGCTCAAGACTATAGGGATTTTGATTTTGAAAGCCCTTGGGAAGGTTCTGATTACATTAAAAAAGAACAAGATAAAGCAAAAGAGATTAAAAATGACTAAACATACTAAAACCATGAATTTAAATTTTGGTCCTCAGCATCCAGCTGCACATGGTGTTTTAAGATTAATTTTAGAATTAGATGGAGAGGTAATCGAGAGAGCAGACCCGCATATCGGTCTTTTGCACAGAGGTACAGAGAAATTAATAGAGCATAAAACTTACACCCAGGCAGTACCTTACTTTGATAGGTTAGATTATGTTGCTCCAATGAATCAAGAGCACGCATTTGCCTTAGCGGTAGAAAAGCTTTTGCAAATAGAAGTACCATTACGAGCAAAATACATTAGGGTTATTTTTTGTGAGATCGGAAGAATTTTAAGTCATATTCTAAATATTACTACACAGGCTTTAGATGTTGGAGCATTAACCCCTTCATTGTGGGGATTTGAAGAGCGTGAGAAGTTGATGGTATTTTATGAAAGGGTATCGGGTTCAAGACTCCATGCCAATTATTTTAGACCAGGAGGAGTGCATATAGATCTTCCCAATGGTCTTGCAGATGATATTTTGAATTTTTGTAAAAATTTTCCAAAAGTGATTGATGATTTAGAGACACTTCTTACTGATAATAGAATATTTAAGCAAAGAAATGTAGATATTGGAATAGTATCAAAACAAGAGGCCCTCGACCATGGTTTTTCTGGAGTTATGCTAAGAGGCTCTGGCGTACCTTGGGATTTAAGAAAGTCAAATCCATATGAATGTTATGAAGATTTTGAATTTAAAATTCCTGTGGGAAAAAATGGTGATTGTTATGATCGATACTTATGCAGAATTGAGGAAATGAGAGAAAGTATAAATATTATGGTGCAAGCTTTAAACAAACTACCAAAGGGACCAATAATGACTTTAGATACAAAAGTTGGACCACCTAAAAGAAGAGATATGAAGATGAGTATGGAAGCGCTTATTAATCATTTTAAATTGTATACAGAGGGTTATCATGTACCAAAGGGAGAGGTCTATTCTGCAGTAGAAGCTCCTAAGGGAGAGTTTGGTGTTTATCTTATAGCTGATGGATCTAACAAGCCGTACAGATGCAAAATTAAAGCTCCTGGTTTTACCCATCTTCAAGCTATGAATTATATGATTAAAGGTCATATGCTAGCAGATGTTCCGGCAGTTTTAGGTTCCATGGATATAGTCTTTGGCGAGGTAGATCGATGAGCGGAAAACATATTGCAAAAAATCAACCAGCAACATTTATTTTTTCTAATGAAAATTTAAAAAAAAAAGATGAAATATTAAAAAAATATCCTTCGAGTAGAAAAAAAAGTGCAATCATGCCCTTGCTTTATTTGGCTCAAAGACAGAATGAAGGATGGATTCCATTGGTTGCTATTAAGTATATTGCTGAGTTGTTAGAGGTTCCATATATAAAGGTCTATGAGGTTGCTACATTCTATACTATGTATAATTTAGCTCCTGTAGGAAAATATTTTGTTCAAGTTTGTACTACTACCCCTTGCGCTATTAGAGGATCTGGAAAGATTGTTGAAATGTGTAAAAAATTTATATCCCCTAAAGAGGGTCATTTGAGCAAAGATGAAAAAAGTTCGTGGATAGAAGTGGAATGCTTAGGAGCTTGTGTCAATGCCCCCATGATACAAATTAATGATGATTATTATGAAGATTTGGATGCTGAGACTGCAGAAAAAATATTTAAAAGTTTTGCTGAAGACAAACTACCAAAAATTGGATCTCAAAAAGGTAGAAAGGGATCTGAACCTGCAAATCAAAGATTAACCTTACTAAATAAATAAATGTTACACGATAAAGACAGAATATTTACAAATTTATATGGAGATGAAAGTTTTGATTTATCTTCATCTCTAAAACGAGGTGATTGGAAAAATACAAAAGAAATATTAGCTAAAGGCAAGGACTGGATAATTGAAGAGATAAAAAAATCAGAATTACGTGGAAGAGGCGGAGCAGGCTTTCCTACAGGGGTTAAGTGGTCTTTTGCACCAAAAGAAGTTAAAGAAGGTAGGCCCCATTATTTAGTAATTAACGCTGATGAATCAGAACCTGGAACTTGCAAGGATAGAGATATAATAAGATACGAACCACAAAAATTAATTGAAGGCTGTCTTATAGCGTCATATGCAGTTAGTGCCCACACATGTTACGTATATATTCGGGGCGAATATGTGAACGAAGGAAAAGTTTTACAGGAGGCAATAGATCAAGCCTATGAAAAAGGTTATATTGGAAAAAATGCCTGCGGATCAGGTTGGGATTTTGACATGTATATTCATTTTGGAGCAGGTGCCTATATTTGTGGCGAGGAAACTGCATTATTAGAAAGTTTAGAGGGAAATAAGGGACAGCCAAGATTAAAACCTCCTTTTCCTGCGCTTATAGGACTTTATGGTTGTCCTACAATAGTAAACAATGTTGAAACTATTGCTGTGGTTCCAGCAATATTAAAAAGAGGAGCTACATGGTTTTCATCTTTTGGAAGGCCGAAAAATAGAGGAACTAAAATTTTTTGTATATCTGGCAATGTAAATAATCCCTGCAATGTAGAGGAGGAAATGAGCATACCATTAAAGGAGTTAATAGAAAAACATGCAGGCGGAGTAACAGGCGGTTGGGAAAATCTTCAGGCAATAATTCCAGGTGGTTCATCAATGCCCTTGCTACCTAAAAGTATTTGCGAAACTATAGTCATGGATTTTGACGCTTTGATAGAAGCTAAAAGCGGACTAGGTACAGCTGGAATAGTTGTCATAGATAAATCTCAAGACATTGTTAAATGTATTGCAAGAATTGCAAGATTTTATAAACATGAAAGTTGTGGTCAGTGCACTCCATGTCGTGAGGGATCAGGTTGGATGTGGAGAATGCTTGAAAGAATTAGTAGAGGCGAGAGTAATATTTCTGAAATTGATATGTTAATGGATGTAACTAAGCAAATAGAAGGGCATACAATTTGTGCTTTTGGTGAAGGTTCTGCATGGCCTGTACAGGGATTGCTGAGGCACTTTCGAAAAGAAATGGAAGATAAATGTGATCCAGATAAATATTATTTAAGGGAGAGTTCAGATTAATGCCAAAAGTAAAAGTTGATGGTATTGAAGTTGAGGTTGAGCAGGGCGCCAGTGTCTTGCAAGCATGCGAACTTGCCGGAAAAGAAATACCAAGATTTTGTTATCATGAAAGATTATCGATAGCTGGTAATTGCAGAATGTGTCTTGTTGAAATGGAAAAATCTCCAAAACCAATTGCATCTTGTGCAATGCCTGTTGCTGAGGGCCAGGTTATTTATACAAATTCAGACATGGTCAAAAAAGCTAGAGAAGGTGTAATGGAATTTTTGTTAATCAATCATCCATTAGATTGTCCTATTTGTGATCAAGGAGGTGAATGTGATTTACAGGACCAATCCGTTCAGTATGGAGGAAGAAGTTCAAGATACGAATTAAATAAAAGATCCGTAAAAGAAAAATACATGGGTCCTTTAATTAAAACACAAATGAATAGGTGCATTCATTGCACAAGGTGTATTAGATTTGCGGAAGAAATTGCGGGTGTTCCAGATTTAGGCGCTATTAACCGCGGTGAAAATATGGAAATAACTACTTTTTTAGAAAAAACATTGGACAGCGAATTATCAGCAAATGTCATTGACCTATGTCCAGTTGGAGCTTTAACCTCAAAACCTTATGCATTTGAAGCTAGACCATGGGAACTAACAAAAACAGAATCTATTGATGTAATGGATGCTGTGGGATCAAATATAAGAATTGATACAAAAGGGTGGGAAGTAAAAAGAGTTTTACCAAGAGTAAACGATGATATTAATGAAGAATGGATTTCAGACAAAACTCGTTACGCTTGCGATGGATTATTAAATAATAGAATAGACCAACCCTACATTAGAAAAAATGGAAAGCTTGTTTCGGCAACCTGGGATGAAGCGTTTCAAAGGATTAAGCAGGAATTTGCTAAAACAGTTAGGATCGGAGGACTGATTGGAGAATTGGTTGACTTAGAAACAATATTTGCTTTAAAAAATTTTCTTATAACCTTTGCAGGCTCGCCTTCAATAGACTTTAGACAAACAGATTTTTTTATTAATCCATCCCACCCATCAAACTACTTGTTTAATACTTCAATAGCTGACATAGACAATGCGGATTTAATTTTATTAGTTGGAGCAAATCCACGTTTAGAGGCAACAATTATAAATGCTCGCATAAGAAAAAACTTTGTAAAAAATAATATTAATATTTATTCTATCGGAGATCCTGGAGACCAAACATATAAAATAAACATTTTAGGTGATAATTTAAAAATTTTGAATGAAATTGAAAATGATAAATCAATTTTTTCAGAAAAAATTAAATTATCTAAGAACCCTATTATCATTATTGGTGAAAGTGTTTTAAACGCAAAGCAAGGATCTTATGTTCTTGAAAGCACGAAGAGAATTTTAAAAAAATTTAATGCTTTATCTGGTTTAAATATTTTACATCAAAAAGCATCTTCGGTTGGGGCTTTAATGCTTCAAGCTTTTAATCTTAACGAAGACGTTACAAAAAATGAGATACTTTATTTAATTGGTGCTGATGAAATTGAAATTGATAAAAAAGATAAATTTATTATTTATCAGGGTTCACATGCTAGCAAAAATACTAAAATTGCTGATGTTGTTTTGCCAGGAGCTGCATATACTGAAAAAGATGGTTTGTATGTTAATTTGGAAGGAAGAGTTCAGTCAGCTTTTAAAGCTTCTTTTCCTCCGGGAGAGGCAAAAGAAGATTGGAAAATACTAAGGGCATTATCAGAAGCATTAGGAAAACCGTTAAAATTTAATACTTTAGATCAACTTAGAAACAAAATGTTTGAATCCTATCCTCAATTATCAACAATTGACCAGTTACCTAGAAATGATCTTAACAAATTATCTATTTCAAATACTTTAGATATCTTGGACTCTAAAGTTATCTTTAATTCAATTGATTACTACCAATCTAATGAAATAGCGAGATCATCAAAAACAATGCTTAATTGTAAGTTGTCTAAAAATGAATTATCCAAAACAGGAACTGAGAATTAAAATATGATCAGTGAATATTTAAATATAATTTTTTTTGATAGTTTAAAAATAATTGCTTTATTACTTCCAGTTTTGATAGCTGTAGCGCTAATTGTTTGGGTTGATCGAAGGATTTGGGGTATGGTTCAATTAAGAAAAGGACCTAATGTAGTTGGACCATTTGGTTTATTCCAAACGTTAGCAGACGCTCTTAAATATATTTTTAAAGAAATTATAATACCTGCAGGTGCAAATAAAATTATTTTTATTCTTGCGCCTGTTGTTACAATGTCCTTAGCATTATTGGCGTGGGCAGTAATACCATTTGGGGAAAATTTGTACGTAACAAATATAAATGTAGGGATTTTATATTTATTTGCCGTTTCTTCATTAGGCGTCTATGGAATTATTATGGCGGGATGGGCTTCTAATTCAAAGTACCCTTTTTTAGGAGCATTACGTTCGGCAGCTCAAATGGTTTCATATGAGGTATCTATCGGATTTATAATTGTTACAGTTTTGCTTTGTGTAGGTTCGTTAAATCTTGTTGATATTGTAATGGCACAAAAAAATATTTGGTTTGCCATCCCTCTTTTGCCAATGTTCGTAATTTTTTTTATTTCTGCATTGGCTGAAACTAATAGGCCACCATTTGACTTGCCCGAAGCGGAAGCTGAATTAGTTTCTGGTTATCAAACAGAATATTCAGGTATGATGTACGCTCTTTTTTGGTTAGGTGAGTATGCGAATATTTTATTAATGTGTGCCCTTGGTTCTATTTTGTTTTTGGGTGGATGGTTGTCTCCAATTGACGCTGCTCCTTTTAATATTATTCCCTCACCAGTATGGCTAATTCTAAAAATTTTGTTGTTATTCGTTGTGTTTGCATTAGTAAAAGCAATTGTCCCAAGATACAGATATGATCAACTTATGAGATTAGGTTGGAAAGTTTTTTTACCACTATCTCTATTTTGGGTTGTTTTAACAGCAGGATTTTTATTTTATTTTAATTTATTACCCAATCAATCATGAAATTTAATAGAATTTTAAAAACAGTTTTTTTAAGTGAATTTGTAGTTGGTTTGTTTTTGGCGGTAAAATATATGTTTAAGCCAAAAGCAACTATAAATTATCCATTTGAAAAAGGACCTATAAGTCCTAGGTTTAGAGGAGAGCACGCACTACGAAGATATCCCAATGGAGAAGAGAGATGTATAGCTTGCAAATTGTGTGAAGCAGTTTGTCCGGCGCAAGCAATATCAATTGATGCTGAGTTAAAAGAAGATGGATCGAGAAAAACTACTAGATACGATATTGATATGCTCAAATGTATTTATTGTGGTTTGTGCCAAGAGGCTTGTCCTGTAGATGCAATTGTGCAAGGTCCAAATTTTGAATTTTCAACAGAAACTAGGGAAGAGTTGTATTATAATAAAGAAAAATTATTAGATAATGGTGATCGTTGGGAAAAAGAAATTGCCTACAATATTAAAACAGATAAATCATATCGCTAATGTTAGCCCACGCAATTATATTTTATTTTTTTTCTTTTGTAGCTATTGCTTCCTCCATAATGGTTATATCTAGTAAAAATACAGTTCATGCAGTTTTCTTTTTAATTTTGGATTTTGTGAGCATTTCTTGTTTATTTATTATGTTAGGGGCAGAGTTTTTGGGGATGATAACTTTAATTGTATATGTGGGTGCTGTTGCGGTTTTGTTTTTGTTTGTAGTGATGATGATTAATATTGACTTTGCGCAATTAAAAACTGGATTTTTGGAATATATGCCAATTGGTTTACTAGTCGGTCTAGTTATTTTATTGGAATTAGGAATGATGTTCTCAACTTGGAAATATAAACCTGATTTTGTTAAAAATGATCTAGTTTTAAAAGCAACTACAAATAATACAGAGAGTTTAGGCCTGGTTATTTACACAGATTACATTTATTTTTTCCAATTATCTGGATTAATTTTGCTTGTTGCAATGATTGGAGCTATTGTTTTAACTTTCAGAAGAAAAGAGTCTCTTCGAAGACAGGATATTACAAAACAAGTTTCAAGAGAAAGAGAAGATTCAGTTGAATTAAAAAATGTAGAAAGTTTCAAAGGAGTAAAAATTAATGATTGAAATTGGTCTGGCTCATTATTTATTTCTTTCAGCAATAATTTTTACTATTGGTGTTATTGGTATTTTTCTTAATAGAAAGAATGTGATTGTTATTTTAATGTCAGTTGAACTAATCTTAATAGCAGTAAATATAAATCTTGTTTCATTTTCTATGTATTTGCACAATATTGTTGGACAAGTTTTTACTATGTTTGTATTAACAGTTGCGGCTGCTGAAGCCGCTATTGGTTTGGCGATTTTGGTTGTTTTCTTTAGAAATAAAGGAACCATCCATGTTGAGGATATTAACTCTCTTAAAGGATAAAGTATGGCTTATTTACTTGTATTTTTACCATTAATTGCATCAATAGTCGTTGGTTTTTTTGGTAGATTTCTAGGAGATAGGATATCTCAACTAATTACCTGTTCCTTTGTAATTATTTCGGCCTTGCTTTCCATTTTTTATTTTATTGATGTTGCGATTAATTCAAATGTTTACAACTTTAAAATTGCAAATTGGGTTTCTTCAGGGTCGTTAGTATTAAATTGGTCAATTTATATAGACACTTTAACTTCTGTTATGTTGGTCGTGGTAACTTCAGTTTCTGCTTTAGTTCATGTTTATTCCGTCGGTTATATGAGCCATGATCCTGATAAGCCTAGATTTATGTCATATTTATCTCTCTTTACATTTATGATGTTGATGCTTGTTACCTCTGATAATTTTTTGCAATTATTTTTTGGCTGGGAAGGTGTTGGTCTTGCTTCTTATTTATTAATTGGGTTTTGGTTTAAAAAACCATCTGCAAATGCTGCTGCAATTAAAGCTTTTGTTGTAAATAGAGTGGGTGACTTTGGATTAGCAATTGGAATTTTTTTAATATTTAAATATTTAGGTGACGTTAATTTCTTAGAAGTATTTAAAAACATATCTTCTCTTCAAAATAAAAATATTACTATGCTAGGTTTTGATAGTTCCTTAATAAATTTTATATGTATTTTTTTATTTATTGGTGCCATGGGAAAATCTGCGCAAATTTTTTTACATACTTGGTTACCAGATGCAATGGAGGGACCTACACCTGTTTCAGCCTTAATACATGCTGCTACCATGGTAACCGCAGGTGTTTTTTTAGTAGTTAGATGTTCTCCAATTTTCGAATACTCTCCATTTGTTTTAAATATAATTGTGCTAGTAGGAGCAACTACAGCTTTTTTTGCAGCAACAATCGGTCTAGTCCAAAATGACATAAAGAGAGTAATAGCTTATTCAACATGCAGCCAGTTAGGTTACATGTTTTTTGCAGCTGGATTAGGGGCTTATCACATTGCTATCTTTCATCTTTTTACTCATGCTTTTTTTAAAGCCTTGCTTTTTTTAGGCGCAGGTTCAGTTATTCATGCCTTTCACGAAGAGCAAGATATGAGAAAAATGGGAGGTGTTTGGAAAAAAATTCCTTACACCTATTCGTTAATGATCATTGGTACATTGGCGCTTACTGGTTTTCCAATGTTTGCTGGTTTCTTTTCTAAGGATGCAATCATTGAAGCTGCATATTCATCTAAATCTATTTTTGCAGGTTATGCTGTTGCGATCGGAGTTTTAACAGCTTTTATGACATCATTATATTCGTGGAGGGTAGTTTTTATGACCTTTCATGGAGAATTTAATAATAAGCATGTTGATTATAACAAAGTTCATGAGTCACCTTTGGTTATGATTCTTCCTTTAGTTTTTTTATCTCTAGGGGCAATATTTTCAGGATATATTTTTAAAGATTTCTTTATTGGTAGTTACGCAGTGCAGTTTTGGAACAGTTCTATTTTTTTCTTAAATGAATTTATTTTGCACCATCCTCCAGTTTGGTTTCTAATAATTACACCAATCCTAGTTATAATCGCGATACCATTGGCTTATTATTTCTTTGTAAAAAATAAAAAATCTCTAGATAGTTTTATTTCAATCAATCAACCATTATATAATTTTTTAATCAATAAATGGTATTTTGATGAGCTTTACGAATTCTTATTTGTTAGGCCAGCTAAAAAGTTAGGCTCTTTTTTTTGGAAAAAGGGAGATATTACTGTTATTGATGGTTTTGGTCCAGATGGCTTTGCCAAAATCATAAAAATTGTTTCAGATAAAGCTGTTCAGTTTCAAAGTGGGTTCTTATATCACTACGCTTTTGTTATTTTAGTTGGGCTGTCATTCTTGCTAACTTATTTGATAATATTCTAATTTATGAATTTACCTATTTTGACAATAATTATTTTTCTACCTTTGATCGGTGTATTTTTTTTATTATTTAACAGTAAGAATGACAAGAATGAGAATAGAGCTAATAAAATAAGTTTCAATGTTTCTTTTTTAACTTCTATTTTAGTTTTTATTTTGTCTTTAGTTTTGTGGATTAATTTTGACTCATCCTCGTCAGAGTTTCAATTTGTTGAAGAAAAAAAATGGATAATTAATTTCACCAAATACAAAGTTGGGGTTGACGGTATAAGTATTTTATTTGTTGTTCTAACAGCCTTTGTTACTCCAATCTGTATTATTGCAACATCAAATAGCGTTAAAGTAAGAAAAAAAGATTTTTTCATTGCTTTGTTATTGATGGAAACGATGATGTTGGGAGTTTTTTGCTCTTTGGATCTTTTTATTTTTTATCTTTTTTTTGAAGCTGGCTTGATTCCAATGTTTTTAATCATTGGCATTTGGGGAGGTATTAGAAGAGTTTATTCGGCTTTTAAATTTTTCTTATATACCCTATTTGGTTCTATTTTTATGTTAGTTGCGATTATTTTTATTTACCATCAATCAGGAACAACAGATATTCAGGCTTTGTTAAAATTTGATATTGCAGCAAACTATCAGTACTGGCTTTGGTTAGGTTTTTTTGCTTCCTTCGCTGTAAAAACACCTATGTGGCCAGTTCACACCTGGTTGCCAGACGCTCATGTTGAAGCACCAACTGCTGGTTCAGTTATTCTTGCAGCAATTTTGCTAAAAATGGCAGGTTACGGTTTTATAAGATTTTCAATTGGTTTTTTTCCAATCGCCTCTGAATATTTTGCTCCTCTAATTTTTGTACTAAGTATCACTGCAATTATTTACACTTCTTTGGTTGCACTAATGCAAAAAGATATGAAAAAATTAATTGCATATTCATCAGTTGCTCATATGGGTTTTGTTACAATTGGTATATTTGCTTTTAATTCACAGGGCTTAGAAGGTTCGATTTTTCAAATGATCAGCCATGGAATTGTTTCTGCAGCACTTTTTCTTTGTGTTGGGGTGGTTTATGATCGTATGCACACCAGAGAGATTTCGGATTATGGTGGTGTTGTAAATACGATGCCAAAATACTCAATTATATTTATGATCTTTATTTTAGCCGGCTTAGGATTGCCTGGTACTAGCGGATTTGTTGGAGAATTTTTGGTTTTGATTGGAGCTTTTAGAGCTAATTATCTCGTTTCTTTTTTTGCTGCTACTGGAGTAGTTCTTTCAGCGTGTTATAGTTTATGGCTGTATAGAAGAGTTGTGTTTGGTGAAGTTTCAAATGAAAATGTAAAATCTCTTAAAGACGTAAATAAATATGAATTATTTACTTTATTACCATTAGTTTTTTTAGCAATCGTGCTAGGAATATTTCCAAATATAATTTTGGATACTATTTCAGTAAGTGTGGAGAATATTGTGTCGGTTTACAATTCAAAAATTTTAATTACTAAATCAGCAATCAGGTAATGGACAATATAAATTTAATATATCCAGAGTTGTTTTTATCAATTTCTTTGTTATCGCTTTTAATTTTAGGAGTTTTTAAAAAAAATAGTTTTTTGGTGGTAAGCAAACTTTCATCAATCGTTTTATTGCTAACGATTCCTTTAATTTATATAAATGACAATACCTCGGAAAAATTATTTAATAATAACTATTTGATTGATGAGTTTTCTTCATTTTTAAAAATATTAATACTTGGATCAAGTGCTTTTGCATTATTTTTTACAAATCAATACATAAAAGATAATAAAATTGATAAATTTGAATACCCAATCTTAATTCTTACTGCAATCTTGGGCATGTTCGTAATGGTAAGTTCAAATAATTTAATAGGTTTGTATCTTGGTATAGAGCTTCAATCATTATCTCTTTATGTTCTGGCTGCATTAAATAGAGATTCTGTTAAATCTACCGAGGCTGGTGTAAAATATTTTGTGCTTGGAGCTTTGTCATCTGGATTGTTGCTTTATGGATGTTCTTTAGTTTATGGCTTTACAGGCTCTACCAACTATTATGTTATTGCAGAAAATTATACATCATCTAATTTGGCATTATCTTTTGGTCTGGTTTTTATTTTAGTTGGTCTTGCATTCAAGATTTCAGCTGTTCCTTTTCATATGTGGACACCAGACGTTTACGAAGGAGCCCCCACTTCAGTCACAGCCTTTTTTGCATTAGCCCCCAAGGTGGCTGGCTTTGGTGCTATTATAAGAATTTTGTATATAGCCTTTGGTAATGTCGTAAATGAATGGCAGACTATTTTAATTTTTATTTCGATTGCCTCGATGATTTTAGGTGCAGTGGCAGCAATTGGCCAGACTAATATTAAACGTCTAATGGCTTATAGTAGCATAAGTCATATGGGATATGCCTTGGCAGGGGTAACTACAGGAACTAATGAGGGTATCTCTTCCTCTATTTTATATATATTTCTTTATGTTGTGATGAACATCGGAAGCTTTGTTTGTATTATTTTGATGAAGAGAAAAACTGTCTACTTAGAAAATATTAGAGATTTATCAGGCCTTTCAAAAAATCATCCAGTAATAGCTTTTTCTTTTACAGTAATTTTATTTTCTCTTGCAGGAATACCTCCTCTGGCAGGATTTTTTGCAAAGTTTTACGTATTTATGGCTGTTATTAAATCTAATTTGTTTGCTTTAGCTATCATAGGATTAATTACTTCAGTTGTTTCGGCATTTTACTACTTAAGAATAATTAAGATTATTTATTTTGATCCTGAACAAGAAAAATTTGACCCTATTACTAGCAAGGGAATTCGTTTTTCATTAGCATTTTCAACACTGCTGATATTATTTTATTTTTTAAATCCTTCTAGCTTAACTTATTTTGTTAATATTGCCTCGAAAGCAATACAGTAGGATATGCCTATGCCTATTTATTACTTTGATTGTGTAAATAATACGAACGATACTGCAAAATATATAGTAGAAAATTATAATATAGATAATGGAATGGTAATTTCTGACTTTCAGGAAAAAGGTCGAGGTAGATATGGAAATAGTTGGGTTTCATTAAAGGGAAATTTTATGGGTTCATTATTTTTTAAAGTTAAGAATTATGCTTACATTAAAAATATGCAAGAATATTCACTTAACGTATTGTTGAAATCTTTAAAAAAAATTTTTAAAACTAATATTTTTCAAATAAAAAAACCTAATGATTTACTAATAAACAAAAGAAAAGTATCTGGAATTTTGGTAGAAAGTTTTAAATTTAATAAAGGTTTATTTGTAATTATTGGTATTGGAGTAAATTTAATCAAAAATCCAAAAATAAAAAATTATAAAACTGAAAATTTAAAAAAAATTTTTAATAGAACAATTAATCCTTTAATGTTAGGAAAAGTTTTAATAAGTCAAACGAAGGTTCGTTAGATATGTTTCTTATAGCCGATATAGGAAATACACATAGTAAGTTCGCATTATACAATTTTAGGTCTAAAAAAATTTATAATTTACAAACTTTTCAAACAAATTCTATTTATAAAAATAAAAAATTTTTTAGTTTAATTGAAAAAAATAAAATAAACTATTTTGTTGCAACATCTGTCGTTCCTAAAGTTTATAAAGCTATAAAAAAAATATTAAGAAATAATCGGATTAAGTGTTTTGAAATACTTGATAAAAAATTTTACAATCCAATAAAAATTAATGTCCGAAAGCCTAAACAAGTTGGATCTGATCGGATTGCAAATGTCATTGCCGCAAATTATTTGTATAAATCTAATTGTGTTATTATAGATTTTGGAACGGCGACCACTTTTGATATTCTTAACAAAGACGGAGTATATCAGGGAGGATTAATTACCCCTGGTATTAGATTATCACTAATTACTTTAAATTCATTAACCGCTTTACTTCCCTTGATTAAATTAAAAAAAACTTCTCAAATAATTGGCAAAGATACTGTTTCAGCCATGAATTCCGGTATTTATTGGGGATATGTATCCATGATGAATGGAATATTGGATAAAATCATTTCATCTACTAAAAAAAAATATAAAGTAATCTTGACTGGTGGCTTATCAAGTATTTTTTACAATTCGCTTAAATATAAATCAATTATTGATAGGAACATTACCCTTCGAGGAGTGGTTGAAATCATTAATTATAATAAGAAAGTTTTTAATTTATGAAAAATGAAAAAAACGAGCTAGTTTTTTGTCCATTAGGTGGTTCCGGAGAGATTGGGATGAACATGAATCTTTATGGTTATGGAGCTCCAAACAATCACGATTGGATAATGATAGATATTGGCGTTGGATTTGTAGATGATTCAATTCCAGGAGTAGATTTGATGGTTGCTGATCCAGATTTTATTGTACAAAGAAAAGAGAATCTTCTAGGAATATTGCTCACCCATGCTCATGAAGACCATATAGGAGCTATTGCGCATTTATGGCCATTGTTGGGTTGTCCAATATATGCAACCCCTTTTACCGCAATATTAATAAAAGAAAAATTTAAAGAAAAAAAAATTTCAATTGAAGGAAAAATAAAAATTATTGAATTAAATGGAAACGTTAAAATAGGGCCATTTGATATCAATTATGTAACATTAACTCATTCAATCTTGGAGCCTAATGCTTTAAGAATTAAGACTCCTGTGGGCACATTATTTCACACCGGTGACTGGAAATGTGATGAAGACCCTCTGCTAGGTAAAAAAATGGATGAGGTTAAGTTAAAGTCTATTGGTCAAGACGGGGTACTAGCAATGATTTGCGATTCGACTAATATTTTTACAGAAGGTCGATCAGGATCAGAGAAAGATGTTAGGGATAGCATGTTAGCAATAATGGAAAATATTCAACATAGAATAGTTGTTACAACATTCGCATCTAATGCAGCTAGGATGGAAAGTGTTTTTAAATGTGCAGAAAAAGTAGGACGGCATTTATCTTTAGTAGGTCGATCTATGCATAGAATTTATAATACAGCTAAAGAATGTGGCTATCTTCAGAATCTTAAGCCACCCATTGATCCAAGAGATGCAAAAAAAATTCCAAGAAATAAAATTGTCTATTTATGCACAGGAAGTCAGGGTGAGCCAATGGGTGCAATGAATAGAATTGTGAATGAAGAACATCCTGACGTTTTTTTAGATTCGGATGATACTGTCATTTTTTCATCAAGAATAATTCCTGGTAATGAAAAAAAATTATTTAAAATTCATAATCTTTTAGTTAAAAGAAAAATAAATGTCATCTCTGAAGAGAATGCATTTATCCATGTATCTGGTCATCCAGGAAGAGACGAAATGAAGGATATGTATAGTTGGATCAAACCTCAGATTTCGATTCCTGTTCATGGGGAGCATAGGCATCTGAAGGAACATTTTGATTTTGCAAAATCTTTAGGAGTGCCAAATCCTGCATTAATAGAAAACGGAGATATTATTAGGATTTATCCAGGAGCTCCAAAAATAATTGACAAAGTGCATAATGGAAAGCTTTTGGTTGATGGTAATAGGCTTAATAGATGAGAATTCAAAATTTTTAAATGATAGAAAAAATTTTTCCTATAATGGTTTGATGGATATAACTTTATTAATTTCGAAAAAAGGACAATTGGATAGAAATCCTATAATTAATTTAAGAGGTTTACCCCTAAATGATGAAGAAATTGATGAGGTCCTTTATGATATTGAAGAATCAATAATTGACAGCTCAAATAACTATTCATTAAACAATAAAAAAAATGAAAAAAACTTTATTGATAGTTTAAAGTCAAAATTAAAAAAAATTATTTATAGCAAGACAAAAAAAAGACCCTATACAAACATTGTTATAATTAGAGTTTAGAGGTTTTATTATGTCATTATTTGGTGGAGTAGTAATTTTTGTAATAATATGGATGGTGGTTTTTTTTACTGTTCTTCCATTTAACATAAAGTCTCAAATTGAAAACAAGCAAATTTCAAAAGGAACTGACCCTGGTGCTCCAGCAGATCCACATTTATTTAATAAATTTCTAATAACTACTGGGATTTCTCTAATAATATTTGCTCTAATTATTATTTTGTCATATTTTGAACTTATTAACTTAAGACAATTTTTTTCAAAATAATGAAATTATCTAATTTTTTTTTACCCATTCTAAAAGATATGCCTTCCGATGCTAAAATCAAATCTCATCAACTGATGTTACGATCTGGAATGGTCAGGCAGTCTGCCGCAGGAATTTATTCATGGTTACCATTAGGTTTTAAAGTTTTAAAAAAAATTGAATTAATTGTTAGGCAGGAGCAGGATAGAGCAGGTGCGCAAGAAATGTTAATGCCCACAATTCAATCAGCTGATTTATGGAAAGAAAGCGGTCGATACGATGGATATGGATTGGAGATGTTAAGAATAAAAGACAGACAAGACAGAGAGTTGCTTTATGGCCCAACTAACGAGGAGCTAATTACACAAATATTTAGAGATAATATTAAATCATACAAGGCTTTGCCCTTAATTCTTTATCATATTCAATGGAAATTTAGAGATGAAATTAGACCTAGATTTGGTGTTATGAGGGGTAGAGAGTTTTTGATGAAAGATAGCTATTCCTTTGATGAAACAAAGGAAGGGGCAATACTATCTTACAACAAAATGTTTTTTGCTTATCTCAAAACCTTTGAAAGATTGGGACTTAAAGCCATTCCATTAGCTGCTGATACGGGACCTATAGGTGGCGATCTATCTCATGAATTTGTGATTTTAACTGAAACAGGAGAAAGTCAAATATATACTAGTAAAAAAATATTAGATCTTAAAATTGATGATTTTAATAACAGTGTATCAAGTTTAAATAATTTGATTAAATCATATACTGAAATTTACTCAGCCACAGATGAAAAGTTTGATCAAAAAGAGTTTGATCATTAAAGTTAAAAAAGAGGATCAATTAATAACAAGAGGAATTGAGGTTGGTCACATTTTTTACTTCGGTGACAAATATTCTAAACCAATGAAGGCTTTAGTTAACTCATCATCGGGTAAAAATATTACTGTGGAAATGGGCTCTTATGGAATTGGTGTTTCTAGATTAGTAGGGGCAATAATTGAGGCAAATTATAATAATAATGTAATGAAGTGGCCTAAATCAGTCACGCCTTTTCACGTGGCAATAATTAATTTAGGAAAAAAAAATGACGAGCAAAGTAAAAATAAAGCTGAAAAGATTTATGAATTTTTGAAAGAAAATGCTTTTGATGTTATACTTGATGACACAGACGAAAGTCCCGCAAGTAAGTTTAAAAATTTTGATTTAATTGGAATACCTTATCAAATTATTATTGGTTCCCAGCAAGAATTAGAAAAATTTGAGTTTAAAGAGTTAGGTTGTGAAAAAGAAATTTTGTCGAAGACAAGATATTTTAAAAAAATTAAAAACTATTTATTTCAATTGATCAATTCTTCTGAACTTTTAATTATTAAGCGTTATCTAAAGCCTAAAAGAAAAGAAGGTATTTTAAAAGTTATTTCACTTTTTTCTTTTTTAGGAATCGGACTTGGTGTTGCCACATTAATAATTGTTATGTCAGTCATGAATGGCTTTAGAACAGATCTGATCGGAAAGCTATTGCTATTTCAACCCCATGTTTTGGTTTATCAGTTTGATAATTATGAAGAAACTAAACAGAATATTCAAAAAAATCTTAAATTAAATAAAATTCAGATATCAAAAATTAATTTATCATATCAAATTCAAGCCTTAGTAATAAGCAAACAAATTAATAAAGGTACTGTAATAAGAGCTTTAGAAAAAAAAGAATTTTTAAGTGATAAATTGATTTCTCAGAATATATTAGAGGGAAATATTGATAATTTTGGAAAAAGTTATGTTTCAATTGGATCAAATTTGAGCGAAAGCTTGGGGGTTTGGGTGGGCGATAAAATAACTGTTTTATCTACAATTCAAGAGAGTACTCCATTTGGAAATGTTCCCAAGCAATTTTCATTTCTAGTAGGTTCAATTTTTAAGACAGGTATTTATGAGTTCGATAATAATTATATTTTAATTGATATAAATTCATCAGAAGAATTTTTGTTTAAACAAAATGACAATAGAAATATTGAAATTAGATTGAATAAGTGCCGATCATGCAAACCTAGTTAAAAATTTACTATTAAAAAATAACCAAAAGGCATTTTCTTGGGTTGATAATAACAAAACGTTTTATGACGCTCTTCTTGTAGAGCGAAATGTTATGTTTATTATTTTAACTTTAATAATTATTGTTGCTGCATTTAATATAATTTCTGGGCTTACAATTCTTGTAAAAAATAAAACTAAGGAAATAGCTATTTTAAAAACTATTGGCTTTTCAAGTTTTTCAATAAATAAAATATTTTTTATTACAGGATCTTCTATTGGTATAGCTGGAACATTGTTTGGAGTAATTTTGGGAGTGTTATTTTCATATAATATTGAAATGATAAGAATCTTTTTGAGCAATGTTTTTCAGATTGAAATATTTCCAGCTGAAATTTATTTTTTAAGCAAAATGCCAAGTGAAATTCATATTCCAACCATTATAATCATATCTAGTATTTCTCTAATAATTACCTTTTTGTCTTCAATTGTTCCATCAATCAAAGCTTCTCGAATAAACCCAATTGAATCTCTAAAATATGATTAGTAATTTTTTAAAGATATTTAATTTATCAAAATCTTATAATGATAGAACAGAAAAAATTCATGTCTTGAAGAAAGTTGATTTGTTATTATCCGACAATAAAATTGTTGCGCTAGTCGGTCCTTCTGGATCTGGTAAAAGTACATTATTACATTTGATAGGCTTGTTAGATAAGCCAGATAGTGGAAGTATTTTTTTTGAAAAAAGGGATTTATTAAAATTGAGTGATAATGAAAAAACAGATTATCGAAGAAATTTAATTTCATTTGTTTATCAAAACAACAACTTAATCTCAGATCTCACTGCATTAGAAAATGTTTCAATAGCTAATATTTGCAAAACTCAAAACAAAATAAAAGCATTTAAACAAGCAGAAAAAATTTTAAAAGATTTTGGCTTGTCAAATAGAATAAATCACTATCCATATCAATTATCTGGTGGTGAGCAGCAACGAGTGGCAATCGCTAGAGCTTTAATAAATAATCCAAAGCTAATTATTGCCGATGAGCCAACTGGAAATTTAGATAAAAAAAATACAGATTTAATTTTAAATTTTTTACTTAGTTTAAAGCAACCAGGAAGATTAATTTTAATTGCAACTCACAATAGAGAACTGGCAAGCAAAGTGGATTTAAGATTAACATTAATGAATGGTAGTGTTAAAATTGACTCTAAATGAGTCAAAAAAATCAACAATTCAATCATTTAAAAATTCACACACAGTATTCGATCTGTGAAGGAGCATTAAAAATTTTTGAATTAGCTGAATTTTGTAAAAATAACCGTTTAAGTGCAGCTGGAATTTCAGATAGTTTTAACATGTGCGGTGTCCTAGAGTTTTCTCAAGATATTTCTAAAATCGGAACTCAGCCTATAATTGGTACGCAAATAAACTTCGCCTTTTTAAATAATAATTTAAAGAAAATAGGCAAAATTTCTCTAATAGCAAAAAATCATACTGGTTATAAAAATCTATTAAAATTGTCTTCAATCTCTTATTTATCAATTGAAAAAAATGAGGATCCCCAGTGTTCAATTGATACTTTATTACAATATTCAGATGGTGTGATAGTATTAATTGGAGGCTCTTATTCACTTGTCTCCTCATTGATAATTGAAAATAATATAAATGAGTGTGAGTATTTAATAAAAAAAATTCAAAATAAATACCATGATAATATTTATATTGAAATTCAACGACATGGCGAAAGTCATGAAGCCTCTGTTAGAAACAAAACTTTTAGAAATATCAAATAAGTTTTCCATTCCACTTATAGCGACACACGAAGTTTTTTATATTAATCAAGATATGCACGAGGCTCATGATGCGTATATATGCGTTGGACAAAAAACATATGTAAATGATTTAAAAAGATTAAAATATTCTAATCAGCACTATTTAAAAAGTAGCGATGAAATGAAGAATTTATTTCAAGATCTTCCTGAGGCTCTTGAAAATAATTTTTTACTTCCTTCAAGGTGTAGTTTTAGACCTTTGCCTAGTAAGCCGATACTTCCAAATTTCAGTTCGAATTCCATTAATGTTGATGAAGAATTAAAAAATCAAGCTGAAAATGGATTAAAGGTTAAATTAGAAAATTTTATCTTAAATACCATTAGCGATATTTATGAAAAACAAATCTATAGAGCAGATATATAAAGAAAGGTTAGCATATGAAGTTGCAATGATTTCAAAAATGAAATTTTCTGGGTATTTTTTAATTGTTTCTGATTATATAAAGTGGGCAAAAAATAACAATATACCTGTTGGGCCTGGAAGAGGTTCTGGAGCAGGTTCTTTAGTAGCTTGGTGCCTTTCTATAACCAATCTTGATCCTATAAAATTTGGTTTAATCTTTGAGAGATTTTTAAATCCAGACAGAATTTCGATGCCTGATTTTGATATAGATTTTTGCCAAGAGGATAGAGACAAAGTAATTAACTATGTGAAAGATAAGTATCAGAATAAAGTTGCTCAAATTATTACATTTGGAAAGTTACAGGCAAGAATGGCTTTGCGCGATATTGGCAGAGTTATTGGTTTGCCATATGGAAGAGTAGATCAATTATCTAAAATGATACCATTTGATCCATCTCGGCCATTGTCTCTTGCAGAGTCCGTTGCAATAGAGCCAAGAATACAGGAGGCGCAAAAAGAAGATCCTACAATTGATAAGCTTGTTAATTTAGCCCTTAAACTTGAAGGTCTATATAGAAATATTGCAACTCATGCAGCAGGTATAGTAATTGGAGATAAAGATTTAACCGAAACTATTCCTCTTTACAAAGATCATGAGTCAAGCATTCCTATTCCGGTTACCCAATTTGATATGAAATGGGCAGAAGAAGCTGGACTGGTAAAGTTTGATTTTTTAGGACTAAAAACACTTACAGTAATAAAAAAAACTATTGAATTAATTATAAAGGATGGAAATAATTTTGATTTAGAAAAAATTCCTTTAGATGATGAAAAAACTTTTGAATTGCTGAGTTCAGGAGAGACGATGGGCATTTTTCAATTAGAAAGCTCCGGTATGCGCGAGGTTCTAAAGCAAATGAAGCCTAATAAATTTGAAGATATTATCGCTCTAGTTGCCTTATACAGACCAGGCCCAATGCAAAATATTTCAACATATAACAATAGAAAGAATGGGTTAGAAGAACCAGATTATCTTCATCCAAAAATCAAAAATATTTTAAAAGAAACTTATGGAGTTATTATTTATCAAGAGCAAGTTATGCAAATAGCTCAAGCTCTATCTGGTTTTTCAGCCGGCAAAGCAGATATTCTACGTAAGGCTATGGGAAAGAAAAAATCTGCAGAGATGGATAGGCAAAAAAAAGATTTTATTGAAGGAGCTGTAAGAAATGAAATTTCAAGAGAGCAGGCTATTTATATATTTCAATTAGTTGAAAAATTTGCACAATATGGTTTTAACAAAAGTCATGCAGCAGCGTATGCTTTAATTGCTTATCAAACTGCTTTTTTAAAAACTCACCATCCACTAAGCTTTTTTTCTGCGTCTATGAGCATGGAAATGTCAAATACAGATAAATTAAATCAGTTCTACGAAGAATTAAAAAGACTTTCTATTAAAATCTGCAATCCTTGTATTAATAATTGCTATGCAGATTTTGTTCCAAAAAACAATACAATTCATTATGCCTTGTCAGGAATAAAAGCTGTTGGTTATGAATCTATATCTAATGTAATTAAAGAAAGAGAAAAAAATGGCAAGTTTAAATCAATCGAAGATTTTATTCAAAGAGTAAAGAGCAAAGATGTAAATAAACTTCAATTAGAAGGTTTAATAAAAGCTGGTGCATTTGATTGCTTGGATACAAATCGAAGTAGATTGTTTAATAATGTGCCAGAAATAATAAAACATTCAAAGAATTTTGATGAGACTTCAAATGTGAATCAAATCAATTTGTTTGAAAAAGAAAATAATCAAAATCTTAAAATTATTTTTAATGAATACTCTGCGTGGGACGAACCTGAAAAAATCAAGCGAGAATTTGAGTCTATTGGTTTTTTTGTGAGTGAACATCCATTAAAAAATTATAAGAAAATTTTAGAAGATTACAATGTTATCAATTATCAAGAATTTCTAGAGAATCCAAATATTTCAGAATGCATGCTTTCAGGAACAGTTATGGCCATACAAGAAAAAAAGACAGCAAAAGGGATGCCTTATGCCATTGTAAAATTTAGTGATCTTAGTAGAATGTTTGAATTTTTTATATTTTCTGAGAATTTAGTTTTAAATAGAGAAAAACTAGTAGCTGGAAAATCTTTTCTAATAAGTATTAAAAAAGAAATGATGAAAAATGGAATTGAGAGAACCAATGTAAGTAAAATTTTCTTTATTGAAGATATCAGTAGAAAAAAAAATTGATAATATAAGTATTAAAGTAAATAATTTAGATGAGCTTAGAAGCTTAAAAAATTTAATAGTTGAAGAAGGAAACACGAAGGTTTCCTTTAATTATTTTGAAAAAGATAAGTTTTTTGTTTTTAGTTTAAAAAATGCAAAAAAAATTAGCTCAGAAACGATAAAAAGCATTGAAAAACAAGGTTTTTTACCAAAACTATAAATTAATAAACTTGATTTAAATTTTCAATCTTTTATAAGATCTACAAAATTTCGCACGAAGAAAATGGCGCAAGCCCCCGGTCCGATAATGGTAGTTTCTTCGGTGGATTAACCGGAAATAAATATATGAACTTACCTAACGTAACAATTAAAGACTTGCTTGAAGCTGGCGTGCATCTAGGCCATAAAACTTTTAGATGGAATCCAAAAATGAAACCATTTATTTTTGGAGAAAAAAATTCAGTACACATTATTGACTTATCTCAAACTTTAGAACTTTTAAATAGAGCACTGTTAGCTATCCATAAATGCGCTTCTGAAAGAGGTAAAATACTTTTCGTTTCTACTAAAAAACAAGCATCAGAGATCGTGGCCAATGTAGCAAAAGAAACAGATAATTTTTATGTAAATCATCGATGGCTCGGTGGAATGCTTACCAACTGGAATACCATTAATCAATCTATTAAAAGATTAAAAAGAATTGAAGAAGATCTTAAGCTTGAAGATACTGGTTTTACCAAAAAAGAATTGATCAAAATGAGCATGGAGAAAGATAAACTTGAAAGATCTTTAGGTGGTATTAGCAATATGAAAAAACTTCCAGATATGATTTTTGTTATAGATACCAATATAGAATCGTTGGCTGTACTTGAAGGAAAAAAACTTGGAATACCAATCGTAGCTATAGTAGATAGCAACTCAAATCCTGAAAACATTGATTTTCCAATTCCTGGTAACGACGATGCCAGAAGATCAATAGACTTATATTGTGATTTAATTCAAAAAACAATTTTAGATGCTAAATCAAAAATTTCTTTAGGCAAGGAAGAAAAAGAAGAGAAAGAATTAGATAAAAAAGTTGAAGTTTCAAATAAGTTAACCGAATTAGAGACTCAAGAGAAAAATACTAAATTAATTTTTTTATGAGTATTTTTGAAAAAGTTAAAGAACTAAGAGAAATAACAGGAGCTGGAATGCAAGATTGTAAAATTGCATTATCGGAAAACAATGAAGACATAGACCTAGCTATTGAATTTTTAAGAAAAAAGGGAATTGCAAAAGCAGCAAAAAAATCTGATAGGGGAGCATCTGAAGGCTTGATAACTATTTACAATAAAGAAAATAGTTCTTCAATAGTAGAGATAAATTCTGAAACTGACTTTGTGGCTAAAAATCCTGAATTTAATAAATTTTGTGAAAAGATTGCAACTTTGTGTATTTCTTCGAAAGATATAGAAGACTTAAAAGAAAAAAAATTTAATGAAAACGAAACAGTTGCATCTGCATTGGTAAGTCTTGTTGCAAAAATTGGAGAAAATATTCAAATTAGAAGATTTCAAAACCTAAATTCTCAAGGAGCCATAGCAAGTTATATCCATAATAAGCAATCAGAACATTCTGGTAAACTGGGGGTGTTAGTTGCATATGAAAGTGATAATTCAGAATTGTCGAAATCTTTTGCCAACCAACTATGTATGCATATTGCAGCATCTTCTCCGCTTGCTTTAAGTTCAGAAGGCATAAGTAAAGAATTTTTAGAAAATGAAAAAAAGATTATTACTGATTTGTTATTAAATGAAGGAAAAAAATTAGAGATGATTGATAAAATTGTTTCTGGCAAAATATCTAAAATAATAAAAGATAATACACTATTAGGTCAAAAATGGGTAATGAACCAAGATTTAAGTGTTGAAAATGCCATTAAAAACTTTCAAGATGAAAATAAGACTAGTTTTGTAATAAAGAATTTTATTAGATATAAAGTTGGTGAAGGTCTTGATGTTAAAAAGACTGATTTTGCCGACGAAGTTAAAAGTTTAACTAAGTAATCTTTATGAGCACAGATGCAAAGCTTGTTTACTTATGAAAAAAAAATGCAATCAACATTGCAAACATTTAACAAACGATCTTTCATCAATAAGAACAGGTAGGGCTCACGTTTCAATGTTGGATCTTGTTAGAGCAGAAGTTTATGGACAAAAAATGCCACTAAATCAACTTGGCTACGATCTCAACTCCCGAGCCTCAAATGCTTACCGTTCAAGTTTGGGATATTAATAATATAAAGTTTATTGAAAAAGCTATTCGAGAGTCTGACTTAAATGTAAATCCAAAAGTTGAAGGACAAATTATTAGAGTTCCAGTTCCTAAATTGTCTGAAGAACGTAGGAAAGAGCTTATAAAAATTGTTAAAAATCAATCAGAAAAAATTAAAATTGCAATAAGAAATATTAGAAGAGAAGGTATGGATTTATCTAAAAAATAGTTTAAAATTAAAAGAAATTATCTGAAGATCAAAATAAAAAACTATCTGATCAGTTACAGAAATATTACTGATAGATTTATTAAAGAAGTTGACAATAAAATTACTGATAAAGAACAAGAAATTTTAAAAGTATGAATGCTATTATCCCATGTTGCTATCATTATGGATGGTAATGGAAGATGGGGCCTTAAAAGAAAAAAAAGTCAGAGATCTTATGGACATAAAAATGGAGTTAATAACATTAAAAATATTGTTAAATTGTTGTAAAAATAATGAATATAAAATTTTTAACTTTATTTGTGTTTTCAATTGATAATTGGAAAAGATCTAAAAATGAGATTAATTATTTATTTAACCTGTTGGATAATTTTTTAAATAAAGATTTAAATTATTTGATTAAAAAATAATATTAGAATTAAGATATATTGGAGAAAAAAGAAACATTAAAAAAATCATTAATTCATAAATATTAAAAAAATTGAAAGATTAACATCTAAAAATTATATCTATTAACTATAAATTTGGCTTTTAATTATAGCTCAAGACTAGAGATTATGCAACGCTATAAAAAAAATCATAAGTAGTAAAAAAACAAAAAAAATTACAACAGAATTAATTAATTCAAAATCTATACACAAGTCATTCCCCAGATCCTGAAATTTTAATTAGAACAGGTGGTCATAATAGGATTAAGTGATTTTTTGTTATGGCAAATTTCTTATAGTGAAATTTATTTTTCAAAAAAATTATGGCCTGATTTCTTAAGTACAAGACATGCAAAATATAATAAATGATTTTAAAAAAACAAAAAGAAATTTTGGTGAGTGTCTATGAATAATCTATTAATTAGAATAATATCATCTTTTTTACTTATCCCTTTTTTCTTATATTTTGTTTACTTGGGAAATTATGTTTTTTATTCATTAACAGCTTTAATTTTTGTGGCCAGTATTTTATGAATTAAGATTTCTCTTGATAAATAAAATTCATTTTTTATTTTTATTCCTTATTTTATTATTTTTTATTTTTTGTCTAATTCAATTAAGAGGTCAAAGTCTTTTTGATTTCCATCTTTTTATTTGGATATGTTTAATTGTATGGCTATCTGATACTGGAGGGTTTGTCGTTGGAAAATTAGTAGGGGGCCCAAAATTATCTCAGATGAAGCCCTAAATAAGACAGTTTCAGGCTTTATTGGATCATTATTATTTGCCCAAATATCATTTCTCTTATTTTTATTTTGTTAGAATGGATTTTAGTTTTTCTGTAAAATTTTTTTGTATCCAACTACTTCTGTCTACAGTTACAGTTTTCGGTGATTTATTTTTTTCTTATATAAAAAGAAAATATAATATTAAAGATTTTTCAAGTATTATCCCTGGCCACGGTGGTTTGTTAGATAGAATTGATGGATTCATTTTTGTTATAATTGTTGCTTTTGTTTTAAAAATTAACGATGTATATTAAAAAAAAAATAGCGATACTGGGTTCTACTGGAAGTATCGGAATAAATACTTTAAAAATAATTTCAAAATTTCCATCAAAATTTGAAGTTATTTTATTAGTTTGTGATTCTAATATATAAATTATTGCTTAAGCAAATAAAAAATGTTCAATCCTAAGTATGTTTTTGTAAATAATAAAAAAATAAGAACTTTTATTACGCAAATTATTTAAAAATCAAATAAATTTGATTAATTGTTTTCATGATTTTAAAACAATTTTTAAATTAAGATCAAAAATTGATAAAACTATTCATGGAATTTCATCAATTGATGGTATCAAGTATTCATTTGAATTTATAAAATATTCAAAGCAATTATTAATTGCGAATAAAGAGAGCATTATTTGCGGTGGTAAAACTACTTCTTTCGAAAGCAAAATATTATGGTTGTTTAATAAATTCGATTGATTCCGAGCACTATTGTTTATCTCAAATCATAAAAAAAAATTCTATTAAAGAAATAGATTGTGTTTATCTAACTGCTTCTGGAGGTCCATTTTTAAAAAAAAAATTTCATGAAATTAAAAAAGCAAGAATTCATGATGTTCTTAAACACCCAAAGTGGAAAATGGGAAAAAAAATATCAGTTGATTCAGCTACTTTGGTTAATAAATTATTTGAAATAATTGAAGCACATATTTTGTTTAATATACCAATTAGTAAAATTAAGATTAAAATTCATAAAGAAGCATTAGCGCACTGCGCTGTAGTTTATAATAATGGATTAATTAGGATTATTTTACATGATACATCAATGACAATTCCTATAGGAAATTCAGTTTGTTTGATGATCAATATTTAAATAAAAATGTAAATTTTTTTAAAATTAATAAATCTATAAATTTATCGTTTGATGAAAATAAATTAAAAAATTTTGAGATATTAAAGGTTGGCAGATATGCTATTAAATAATGGCCATGTAGGGTGGATATTATTTAATGTAATCAATGATATTTTAGTTAAAAAATTTTTGAATAAGGAGATTTTTTTCTATGAAATAGCTGATAATTTGATTAAAATATTTAATAAAAGTTCATTAAAACTATATTGTAAAAAAAAAATAAAAAATTTTTCAGATATAAATGAAATAATTAACCATGGTAATTAGATTAGCAAATTATAATATGAACAATTTTAAAAAATTTTTATTTTTTTTATTCTTTTTATCCTTTTTATTTTCTTCAGCGTATGCTGATTCTAAATTAATATTTCGAAAATTGAAATTACAGGTAATAAAAATATTTCTAATGAAACAATTCTGAGTATCGCTGGTATTAAAAAAGAAATTTTCAAAACAGATACTAGATACATTAAATATAATTCAAAAAAAACTTTTTGAATCAAATTTTTTTTCAAAAATATAGAAATTATTATTAATAAGAATACTTTAAATAATTTCTGTTGAGGAAAATCCTATTGTTGAATATTTTTTATTAGAAGGTTTGGATGATAATAGATAATTTTAAAAAAGATATAGAGAAAATTATTTATTTAAAAGATAATGTAATATTTTCTGAATCTTATCTTAAATAAAGATTTAGTTGTTAATTAAAAGCTACCTTTTTTCTCATAGGCTATTTGAATAGCTCAGTAAATTATAAGGTAAATAAAATAGATAATAATAGGGTAAATATTTTTTATGAAATTAATTTTGAATAATAAATTTTTATGTAAAAAATATTTATTTTATTGGAGATAAAAAATTTTCATCTTCTGAGCTTATTAGACATCATTTCAACTAGTCAAGATAATATTTTTAATTTTTTTAGTTCAACGTCAGTTCCTTCTGAGGATAGGCTTAATTATGATTTGATCTTTATTAAAAAACTTTTACTTAAGCGAAGGATATTATGATATTCAAATTTCCAATGCTTCAATTAATATTCATTAGATGATAAATATGTAAATATTTTTTTTTCAATTAATGCTGGACAAAAATTTATTAATAGATAGCTATATTATCAATAACAATCTTATTACAGTTAATGACAAAGATAGCTTAATTTATTAAAAATAATATCAATTTATTAATTAAAAATAAACTTACAATCCTGATGAAATTATTAAAGTAAGAAATATTCTAACTGATTATCTAAGTAATATAGGCATTAATGCTAATGTTGATTTTTCAATTAAAAAAGTAAATGATAATAATCTTTCAGTTATTTTTAGATATAAATGAAATTATAGATAAACAGTATGTAAAAAGTATTACAGTAACAGGAAATGATATTACGGAGGAAAAGGTAATTAGAAATAATATTTATTTTTCAGAGGGTGATCTTCTTAATAATTTAAAGATAAAAAAATCTAAAGATCTTCTTCAAGTCTTTAAGCTATTTATAGATAAAATTCAAATTATTGTTGAAAATGTTAATGATACAAAAAATTTAGATATTAATAATTAAAGTTGAAGAGAAACCTACTGGTGAAATTAGTGCTGGGGTATAGGTCTAGGCAGTTCAGGATCTTCAATTGCTTTTAATCTTAAAGAAAAAAATTTTTTAGGCAAGGGTATTAATACTGACATTGGATTGAATTTAGGTACACGAGCAAGTTTTGGTAAATATTTTTTTTTCGAATCCTGATTTTAATGGATACTGGAAATACTTTATCAAATTCGTTTTACGTTTCGAAATATTACTTATGATACATGCTGGTTATGAAAATAAAATTATTAGGTGACTCAGTTTCTACAAAATATAGAATATTTCAGAGATATTGATTTTGAAAATGGGTTTGGTGTAAGCGTGGATAGTGTCGAATGCAAAATCTTCTGCTTCTAATCTTATCAAATCACAAGAAGGTGATTTTTTTACTACTAAATATTTTTATAATTTTTATAATGATAAAAGAAATAGAAAATTTAAACCTACCGAGGGTTATACAGTAGGTTTTGGCCAAGATATTTGCTTTTCCACCATCTGATATCCCTTTTGTTTCTAATAGTTTTTTTGGAAGCTACTACAAGCAATTTAAAGACAGACTTTACAGGATCTATTAAGTATCGATTTAAATCAATAAATTCTTTAAATAGTAAATCTGTTAAATTAAGCGATAGATTTTTTAATTCTGACATGGACCTAAGAGGTTTTGCTTATAGAGGTGTTGGGCCGAAAGTTAGATAGTGACTTTATTGGTGGGAATTATTCATTATTATCTACATTTAACTCAACAATACCCAACGGCTTGCCCGATACATGGAACGCTTCAACAAATATTTTCTTGGATATAGGTAATGTTTGGGGTTCAGATATAAATAACGTTGGTGATTATAATAAAATTCGATCTTCTATAGGTGCTAGGTTTTACCTGGATTTCACCCATTGGACCGTTGAGCATTAGCTATGCTGAACCTATTATCAAAAATGAAATCTGATAAAGTTGAAAAATTTAATTTTAGATTAGGTGGAGCTTTTTAAATTTTCAAAATGAAAGGTAAATCATTTTTTTATTTATATAAAGTTTTACAAAAAACTAGTATTAAATTTTCTAAAAAAATACCAAACATATTAATTAAAAATATAAGTGATTATTGAGAGTGCTAAAAAAAACTACTTAACTTTTTTTTCAAATCCTAAATACTTGCCATTACTTAAGAAATACTAAAGCATCTGTTATTTTGACGAGTGATAAATCTGGTAAAATTTATTCCAAAGAGATATTGTTTCAATTGTTTCGGAGAATGTCCTGAAATTGATTTTATAAAAATTTTAAATATTTTTTTATCCAAATTCTTATTATTCAAAAATAACTTACAATTCATATAATGATAATGAAATAAATAAAAAATTTAAAACTTTAAAATTTGGCAAAAATTTTTATTTAGAAAAAAATGTTTTGATGGGCAAAAATGTTTATATTGGAAATAATGTCACAATTAAACAAAATTGTATTATAGGAAATAATGTAATAATTGGATCTAATGTTGTTATTGAAAATTCTCATCATATTTGATGATGTTCATATTTGTGATGGTTCCGTTATTGGAAAAAAAGGTTTTGGTTTTAAATTTTTTCGAAATAAATTATATAGAATTCCACATATTGGTAAAGTGGTTATTAATAAGGGTTGTGAAATTGGATCTAACTGTGTAATTGATAGAGGCTCTGTAAAAAATACAGTTATCGGAGAAAATACTTTTATAGATAATTTTGTTCATATTGCTCATAATGTTAATATAGGAAAAAATTGTATTGTTGCAGCTCAAGTAGGAATTGCTGGTAGCACAATAATCGGTAATAATGTAACTATTGGAGGTCAAGCTGGAATTTCTGGACATTTAATAATTGGTAATAATGTTAAAATTGGAGGAAAAAGTGGGGTTGTAAAAAATATTAAAGACAATGAAGTTGTAATGGGTTATCCAGCTAAACCTTTTAGAGAATTTATTAAAAATAATAAGATGAATAAAGAATTAAATATAGAACGATATAAAAAAGCTTATTGCCCCATAGGGAGCCAATGCTATTAATTGAAAAAATTTCTAATATTAGTACCAATGAAATCTGCAACTGGGCACATAAATGTAACAAAAGATAAATTTTTTTTTGATGGCCATTTTCCAGGACAACCAGTTTTTCCAGGAGTTTTAATTGTCGAAGCTTTTGGACAAACTGCAGCAGCTTTATCTGCTTATTGCTTAGAATCCAAAAGAATTTGAAAATAAACTAGTTTTTTTAATGACAATAGAGAAAGCTAGATTTAGAGTTCCTATTATGCCACCATGCGAATTGCTTTTGAATGTAAAAGTTGAAAAAATAAAAGGAAAAATTTGGAAATATTCTGGCCAAGCTATTGTTGATGGTAAAACTAATGTCAGATGCAGTCAGTGGATGGCTACTATCGCTGATAGAAAAAATGACAACATAATAATTCTTAACGTTAGTCCTATTGCCAAAATTGGAAAAAATGTTGAAATTGGAACTTAATTGTATTATTGGTAACAGATGTCATAATTGGTGATAATTACAATAATAATGAGCAATGTTGTTATTGATGGCAATACAACTATTGGAAAAAATAATATAATTTATCCATTTTGCTTGTATAGGAACAAATCCACAAGATTTAAAATATAAAGGAGAAAAAAATCAAATAATTATTGGTGATAAAAATATTATAAGAGAATATGTAACTATTAATCCTGGTACTGAACAGGGAGGGTTAATTACTACAATTGGAAATAATAATCTTTTTATGATTTCTTCACATATTGCTCATGATTGTACAATTGGTGACAATGTAATAATAGCTAATAATGTTCCTGTAGCAGGTCATTGTTTTATTGATGATGAGGTAATTATTGGAGGAAATTCTGCAGTTCAACAATTTTGCTATATTGGAAAAGGTGCTATGATTGGAGGAATGACAGGTGTAAATAAATCTATAATACCACACACTTTGGTAACAGGAAATAGATGTATTTATGAAAATTTAAATTTAGTAGGTTTAAAAAGAAAAGGTTATGAAAATTCAATAATAAATGAATATAAAGAATTGTTAGAAAATTTTTTTCAAGACAGAAGCGTTATTGAAAATTTTCAGAATAATACTAATCCACTAATTAATGATTTTATAATTTTTCCTAAATAAGAATAAAAATAAACAGATTTGCCACCCTTATCAAAAATGATTGCTGTAATTGCTGGCGAAGGAAATTTACCAAAAGTTATTATAAAAAAATTTAATAAAAAAAAAATAAATTTTTGTATAATAAACTTAAGTAAAAAAAAAATAATAAATAAAAAAAATATATATAATTTAAACATTACAGAAATATCAAAAATATTAAATTTGTTAAAAAAAAATAATTGTAATGAAGTTATTTTAGCTGGAAAAGTATCAAGACCAAATATTAATGAATTTAAATTAGATTACCAAACTGTCAAATTATTACCTAAAATAATATTTAATTTAAAAAAAGGGGATTCGTATTTATTAGATTTTGTTGTTAATTTATTTAAAAAAAATAATATTAATGTTGTTTCGTGTTTAAAATATTTACCAGAAATTACGGCAGATAGATTTATTTGTTCTACTAAAATTTCAAATAAAGAGATAGCAGATATTAAAAAAGGCAGAATGTTATTAAATCATATAAATTCTAAATTTGATGTTGGACAATCTATTGTTATCAATAATGGCTTTGTGGTTGGTATCGAGGCTGCTGAAGGTACTGATCTAATGTTAAATAAGATTGTTCCAATTCAAAAAAAAATCAACAAAGGATCTTTGTCAGGAGTGTTAATAAAAATGCCTAAAAAAATTCAAGATATTAGAGTTGATATACCTACGATTGGATTCAGGACTATTCAAAATTGTCTAAAAGCAGGGATCAGGGGTATAGCTTTAAAAAAAAATGAAAATATATTTTTAGATCAAGAAAAGTCAGTTAAATTGATAAAACAAAATAATTTTTTTATCAAAGTAATAAATTGAAAAAAAAAATATTTATAATAACCGGTGAAGCTTCAGGTGATAAACTTGCTTCAAATATAGTATCTCATTTCAAAAAAAATAACCTAGAATCTATCTGCAATTGGCTCAGATAATTTAAAGAAGACAAAAAGTAAAAATAATATTTGATAGCTCAAAATTATCAGTAATGGGATTTGCAGATGTTTTAAAAAAAACTTCTTTTTTTTTAAATAAGATTGATTTTACAATTAATTATATAAAACAATACAAGCCAGATATAATTTTTTCAATAGATTGTCCTGATTTTTCTTTTAGAGTTGAAAATAAAATTAAAAAAAATATTACCAAATATTAAAATTTTACATATGGTTGCTCCAACTATTTGGGCATGGAGAGAAAGTAGGGCCTTTTTATTTAAAAAAATTTATTGATCATATTTTTTTACTTTTTCCATTTGAAAAAAAAATTTTTAATAAATATAAAATTAAAAATACTTTTGTTGGCCATCCTTTTTTTGAAAAAAAAATTAAATATAAAAAATTTCTATGCACGTAGTAAAAATATTATAACATTATGTCCAGGTAGTAGAGATTCTGAGATTAAAACTTTTATGCCAATTTTTAATCAATTAATGAAATTAATTAATAATTATTATGGTCAAAATTTTCTTTTTCACTTCCCAGTTCTTAAAAGAGCATAAATCAACTGTGAAATCTTTTTTAACAATGAATAATTCTATATTTATTAATGTTGATGAAAATAAAAAAAATTTTTTTATTAATAAAGTCTCTTTTATGTATTTCTAAATCGGGCACTATGTCTTTAGATATTTGTAAAAATAGCTCACCACTTATTACAATTTACAAAACATCATGGATTAATTATTTTTTAATTAAGCCTTTTGTTAAAGTTAAGTATGCAAATATTTTAAATATAATGGCCAAAAAAGAAATAATTCCTGAGTTAATTCAGTTTAATTGTACTGCTAATAAAATTTTTAAAGTTGCGTCTAAATTTATTGAAAGTGCCAATGAAAGAAAAAATAATGTGTTTAGATATACTAAATACATCAGAATAATATCTAAAAAAAACACATCAGAGTTAGTGGCAAGAAAAATAGAAAGTTTTTTTTAATTTCTATCTTTTAGTTCTAAAAATTTTCTTGGCTTTTCCCCAATATATAGCTGTCTTGGTCTTCCAATTCTATTTTGTGGATCAAGATACATTTCTTTCCAGTGAGCGATCCAACCAGCAGTTCTGGCCACTGCAAATAATGGTGTAAACATAGTTGCTGGAAATCCCATTGCACTTAGAGTTATACCGGAATAAAAATCTATGTTTGGATAAAGTTTTTTTTCTACGAAATAGTCATCTTGAAGTGCTATTTTTTCTAATTCTAATGCAACTTGTAATATTTTATCATCTTTTCTTCCAAGTTCCCCTAAAACATCATGACATGTTTTTTGCATAACCTTGGCTCTTGGATCATAATTTTTATAAACTCTATGTCCAAAACCCATTAATTTAAATGGATCATTTTTATCTTTTGCTCTTTTTACATATTCAGGTATGTTTTTAACATCTCCAATTTCTTTAAGCATATTTAGTGCTGCTTCATTTGCTCCACCATGTAATGGTCCCCATAAAGATGTAAAACCAGCAGATATTGATGCAAAAGGATTTACTCCCGATGATGCAGCTAATCTTACCGTTGAGGTTGATGCATTTTGTTCGTGATCAGCATGTAAAATAAAAATTTTGTCTAAAGCTTTAGAAAAAACTTTATTTACTTTATATTTTTCAGTAGGAACACCAAACGTCATCTGCATAAAATTTTCGCAATAATCTAAATTATTATCTGGGTATATAAAAGGCTGTCCAATAGAATATTTGTATGCCATAGCTGCAAGAGTAGGCACTTTTGCTATCATTCTTCTTGCAGAAATTTGTCTTTGTTCTAAATCATTCACATCAATTGAGTCAGGATAGAAAGCAGATAGGGCAGCCACGACAGATGTTAAAATTGCCATGGGGTGCGAACCTCTTCTAAAACCATTAAAAAAAGTTTTCATTTGTTCATGAACCATTGTGTGAGTTTTTATGGCTTCCGAATATTCATGCCATTCGGCTTTAGTTGGAAGAGATCCTGTCCATAATAAATGAACTATTTCTAAAAAAGAACTTTTTTCAGCAAGTTCATCCATTGGGTAGCCTCTATAATAACATTCTCCTTTATCACCATCTATGTATGTTATTGAAGATTGGCAGCTTGCAGTTGAGGTAAAACCTGGATCAAGTGTGAACTTTCCTGACTGGGAGTAAAGCTTACTAATATCTATTACCTCAGGTCCAATTGAGCCTTTTAAAATAGGTAATTCTATTTTTTTATCATCTAGTAAAATTTCAGCTTTTTTAGTCATAAAAATTAAAGCTTAACTATCAGCTTTGTTGCAAAAAGTCTATTTTTTTTATAAAATGCAGCAGCAAGTCTAAATTTTATTTCATTAACACCTAAAGACTTTATAATTTCATTTATAGATGGAGCAAATTTTGTTCCTGTTAACGCTAGTCTTATAGGCTGGCCAAATTCTTTAAATTTAATATTTTTTTCTAAGAATAATTTCATCAATAATTAATTTAATTTTTTCCATATGATCGTCATTCAAATTTTTTATTTTTTCATAAAAAAAGGACAAAAGTTCTAATTCTGAAGGAGTTAAAACTGTTTTTAAATTTAAATCATGTCTTTTAAAAACAAACGATGTATTATTGTAAATATCTTCTAATGTTTTTGCTTTATTTCTAAATACGTCAAAATTCTTTTTAATTTTAGTTAGAAAAATATTTTCAATTTTTTCTTTATAGTTATCTGCATATTTATTAAAATATAGAAACAATTTATCTTCATCTAGGCTTTTTATGTAGCTTTCATTAATAGAGAGTATTCTATCCATATCTAGCTTTGAGGGAGATTTTCCAATTCCATTGAGATCAAAAAGATCAATACTTTCTTGAAGTGAAAATATTTCCTTATCTTTATATGACCATCCTAGCCTAAGAAGGTAGTTTCTTAAACTTTCAGGAAGAATTCCAATTTTTTGATAGTCCTCAACAGTTGCTGCTCCATCTCTTTTGGATAATTTTTTTCCTTCTTTCGAATGTATCAAGGGAATATGAGCGTATTTAGGCTCATCCCAGCCCATAGCTTGAAATATTTGAATTTGTTTAAATGCATTTATTTTATGATCATCTCCTCTAATTACATGAGTAATACTCATTAAGATAATCATCAACAGAAGCAGATAGTTGGTATGTTGGAGTATTATCAGCTCTTAGTAAAACAAAATCTTCTATTGTTGAATTTGAAATTTCAATTTTACCTTGTACTAAATCCTCAAGAACAAATGAACCATTCTTTTTTAGATTTAAATCTAATGACAAAAGGTCCATTATTTTCAATTTTTTCTATCTCTGCACTTTCCACTATAAATGTAAGGCAAATTTTTTTTCTTAAATAGTTCTCTTTCTTTTTCTAGATCTTCAATTGAGCAAAAACATTTATATGCATGTCCTTCAGACAATAATTTGTTTGCTACTTCAATGTGTTTATTAATATTTTTGCTTTGTTTAATAGCTTCTTTGTCAGGATTGATTTCTAGCCAATTAAGCGTATCTTTGATTTGATTTTCATATTCTTCCTTAGATCTTTGTTTGTCAGTATCTTCAATTCTAAGTAGAAATAATCCTTTATTTTTTCTGGCAAATAACCAATTAAACAAAGCTGTTCTAGCCCCCCCAATATGTAAAGGTCCAGTGGGAGAGGGGGCAAATCTTACAATTATATTATTATTACTCATCAGTAGTAGTGTCTACACTAACTGATTAAAAGTTTCTATAAAGAGAAGTTAATACTCCTTGTATTTTTATCCTATCAGGACCAAAGATCCTGGTTTCATAAGCTGGATTTGCACTTTCTAAAGCGATCGCATTAGCTTTTTTTCTATATCTTTTTAAAGTTGCCTCATGGTTGTCAATCAATGCTACGACAATTTTACCATTTTCCGCAATATTTGTTTTTTTTATTATCACCGTATCTCCATCATTAATTCCAGCATCAATCATAGAGTCCCCCTCTACTCTTAGAGCAAAAAAATCATCAGGATTTTTTGTTCCTGGAGGAGCAGGTATATCTTCAGCAAATTCTTCAATTGCCTCAATTGGTAATCCAGCTGCAATCTTTCCAATCAAGGGGATGAAATTTTTTTTAGATTTTTTAGTATCATCTAAGCCTCCCTTGATGAGACTGGGAGTAAAATTGTTAAACAAGTCTTTTGCACTAGCATTTTCCGGTAGCTTTACAACTTCTAAAGCTCTTGCTTTATGAGCCAATCTTTTAATAAAACCTCGTTCTTCTAATGCTGAAATCAATCTGTGAATTCCAGACTTTGATTTTAGCGACAGAGAAATACGCATTTCATCGTAAGATGGAGAAACACCATCACTTTTCAACTTCTCGTTGATATAAATCAGTAAATTTTTTTGTTTTTTGGTTAGCATAGAACAAAACCTGTACATAATGTTCTATAAGTGTTCTTTAAAGTTTACAATCGTTTTTTTTTATTGGTAATGAATGATTTTAGAGCACTAATTGTCTAAATTTTTTTGCAATTGACCCCGATTTGATTAATGATTCGCCAATCAAAAAATTTGTAACACCAGTTTCTTTGGTGATTTTTTTTATATCTTTGTTTGAATTGATACCACTCTCACAAACAATTAACCTATTTGTTAGATTAAATTTTTTATAGATTTTAATAGTTGTGTTTATATCAGTTTTAAAAGTATCAAGATTTCGATTATTTATTCCAATTATTGCCTCTTTAAATTGCAAAGCAGTTTGCATCTCATTTTCATCATGAACCTCAATAATACTATCTAGTCCACATTTTAAAGCAGTTTTGTATAATAATTTTGCTAATTTAATCTCAGTAGACTTTAGTAATATTAAAATGCAATCAGCACCAATAACAGATGCTTCATAAACCTGGTAGGGGTCAACAAAAAAATCTTTACATAATATTGGTAAATTAATTTTTTTTTTAATTTGTCTAAGGTATTCTTTATTTCCTAAAAAGTAATTTTTTTCTGTTAAAACAGAAAGACATGCTGCCCCTGCATTCATATATTCAGTGGCAATTTTTAAATAATCAAATTTATTTATCAAAATACCTTTAGATGGGCTTGCTTTTTTAACTTCAGCAATAATCGCTATTTTATTTTTTTTTTTATAACTTGATTAACTGCGTTCTAAAGCTAAAATTTTTTTTTTTTAAAATTTTTTTTAAATCTAATAATGATTTTTCTTTTTTATCATTATTTACTTCGATAATTTTTTTTTTTACAATTTCTTTTAAAATACTCATAATTTTAAATTTTCTAAGGTCTTTAAAACAGATCCTGACAAAATATGATTTTTAACTAGATTGTAGGCATTTTTTAAATTTTCATTTTTATTCATAACTAACTAACCCTGCTGCACTATTTAAAGATACAATTTCTAAAAAAGCACTTTGACTGACCTTTAAAAAGATTGATGATTTTTTCAGCATTAAAATTAGCATCACCACCAATAATTTCATCAAATTTATATTTTTGAGGTATAATTTCGCTAGGGTTGATAATAAATTTTTTAATATTGTTATTTTTTATTTCCAAAACATCTGTTTTATCAAAAATTGATATTTCATCTAAGCCATCATGGCTATGATAAACCCATGCACTTTTTACTTTAAGTTTTATTAAAGTTTCAGCATAAATTTGAAGTATATTTTTTGAAAATACACCTATACATTGATAGTCAACTGATGCAGGATTACTTAAGGGTCCTAATAAATTAAAAATAGTTCTAATTTTCAACTCCTTTCTTATATCTGCTACATTTTTCATCGTTTGATGGTAAATTGGAGCAAACATAAACCCAAAATTTTTATTTTCGATACTTCTGGCAACTTCAGCGGGACTATTGTTAATATTTATACCAAGTTTATCTAGAACATCTGCAGAACCACATTTTGACGTAAGGCCTTTATTGCCATGTTTAGCTATTTTAATGCCCATACTTGCTAGTACAATTGATGCAGCTGTAGATATGTTAAGAGTGTGCTTTCCGTCTCCACCAGTTCCACACATATCCAAAGCTTCTGAGGATATTTTTACTTTTAAAGATTTTTCTCTTAAAACTGTTACGCCTCCTACAATTTCATCTGAATTTTCACCTTTATTGGCAAGTTCAGTTAAAATTTTGGATATTTTCTTATTATCGATTTCTTTATTCATGATTTTATTGAATAAGAATTTAGTCTGATCGATACTAAGATCTTCTTTATTTTCTAGTTTTTTAATTAACTCATCAACTTTCATAACTTAATCTTTTAAAAAATTTTTAATAATTTTTCTACCATAGTTAGTTTTGATACTTTCGGGATGGAATTGTATTCCATGTATATCGTAGTTTTTATGAGATATTCCCATAATAATTTTATCATTAGTAATTGCTGTAACATTTAAATCTTTGGGTAGTGATTTGTGATCTACAATTAAGCTATGGTACCTTGTTCCATTGATATATCTAGGGCAATTTTTAAATATCTTTGATTGAAAGACTTTAATTTTGCTAATTTTTCCATGCATCATTTTTTTTGCCTTTATAATTTTTCCACCCATTGCTTGAGCTATAATTTGATGACCCAGGCAAATTCCAAGAATTGGTTTTTTTGAGATATATTCTTTGATGACTTCGAGACACAAACCAGCCTGACTTGGATTTCCAGGTCCTGGTGAAATTACAATTTTATCAAATTGTTTAAGAAATCTAATTTTAAACATGTTATTTCTTACAACTGTCACATCGCAGTTTAGTTCTGATAAATAATGAAATATATTATAGGTAAAGCTATCGTAATTATCTATAAGACATACCTTGATCTTCATTTTATTGCCTCTATTAATGCTTTGGCTTTATTAATTGTTTCTTGATATTCTTTTTCTGGATTGCTATCAGCCACAATTCCTGCACCTGCCTGTATGTATACTTTCTGGTTTTTAATCAGTGCTGTTCGTAAAGCAATGCATGTATCCATATTATTGTTAGGAGAAAAATAACCAATTCCACCAGCGTAGAGTTTTCTTCTAGTTTTTTCTAATTCATCAATTATTTCCATTGCTCTAATTTTTGGAGCTCCAGAAACAGTACCTGCTGGAAAGCCAGATAATAGAACATCTATTAGTGAGTCTTTTTTATTAAATCTTCCTGTTACATTTGAAACAATGTGCATTACATGTGAGTACTTTTCTATTTTAAATTGACTATCTACATTAACGGATCCGATCTTCGGCAAATTTTCCAACATCATTTCTTCCAAGATCTAGCAACATTAAATGTTCAGCGATCTCTTTCGGATCAGATAGTAATTCTTTTTTTAATTTATTATCTTCATTTAAGTTTTTACCTCTTCTTCTTGTTCCTGCAATTGGCCTAATAGTAATTTTTGAATTTTTAACACGAACTAAGAATTTCTGGACTGCTACCTATAATTTGAAAATCATTATAGTTTATAAAATAAAGAAAAGGAGAGGGATTACTTAGTCTAATTTTTTTATATATATCAATTGGTTTCTTTATCAGTGGAGCTTCAAATCTTTGACTTAAAACAACCTGAAATATATCACCTATTTTTATATATTTTTTGGCCTGTCAATACATTATTTATAAAACTTCTTTTTAGATATATTAGTCTTTATTTTTATATTTTGATGTTTCTGTGTTTGAAATTCTTTATCCTTGTATAAAGAAACTTCATTGTACAAATTTTTTAACTTTTTTTTACTGGATATGTAATTTTTGCTAGAAACTTTTTTTTGACTGAATTCACATGATATATAAAAAATTTTTTTCTTTAAGTTATCGTGTATAATAATTTTTCTGGGTCTATCTAGTCTGACATCTGGAATTTTTATATCATCTTTTGTTTTATTGGGAATTGCTTCTACAAATCTTATAATGTCATAACCGAAGTACCCAACAAGCATTAAAGACATTTTAGGTAACTTAGCTGGTAATTTAAAATTAAATTCTTTGGTTAGTTTTTTTAAATATTTATAAGGACTTGAAGCTAAAATTTTTTTACCATTGATATAAATCTTATTATCCTTAATTTCATAAGTTCTATCAGAGTCGTATCCAAAAATACTATATCTGCCTCTATGTATTGCCCTTTCAACAGACTCAAATACGAAGCTATTTTTTTTTTCTAACACAACATTTATTAGATTATCTATTTTTGATAAAGTTACATTTTTCTCAATACCATAAACAAGAGAAATTCTATTTTTATTAAAATTTTTAATAAAATTTTTGTAGGTATTAAAATGTAACATTAAAAAGATTTTATTATTCTATCTAATACTTTTTGATTTATTTCAATTTTATATTTTTTATTTAAAAATTTATCAAAAGATATGAGAATTTGATCTTGAAAGTTTTTAACAACTTGCCTTTGAAAAAGTTGACTCATTTCATTATTAATCTGATTATTATTATAAGAAATTTTTTCGATATTTATCAAATAATTATTTGTATTTTGAATAATTAAAAAATCATTATTATTTAAAGAAAGTATTTTTTCAATTTCATTAGATTTAAAGATTAGATTTTTATCAAATCTTGAATTTATAAATAATTTTTTTACATTTTTATTATTTGTTTCAAAATACTCCTTAAATATTTTTTTATTATTTGGATCTGATTTTATTTTATCAATTGTTATTTGAATTTTTTGTGATGCTATAATATCAATAATCTTTTTCTTATTTGTTTCATTAAGGGGCATGATTTTTTTAGGAATAATTTTATCTATTGTAATTAGATAAAATTTTCCTGATATTTCAAAAAAATCAGTATGTATTTGATTATTTAATTTAAAGGTTTTTTCTATAACTTGTTTTTCGATGAATTCTTTTTTTCCATTATTGTTAATTCCATTGATGTCAAAATTTGCGCTTGTTTTAATATTTAAATTCTGCTGATCAACTATCTCTTGAAATGTTTTGTTTGATAAAACTAAGTTTTCTATATTAGAGATTTTTGAAAAAAATAGTTCTTCGTTTTCAAAATTTTTTAATTCTAAAATTGAAAATTTTATACTTCTTAGCTCATTTGTGTACAAAGGATTCTTATCGTAATAAATTTTAATTTCCTCTTCATTTGGTATGTATTTTTTATAGATATTGTTTAAATCTAGATACTTGATAGCTGCTTGTTTAGAAAAATAGTCTTTAATAATTTTTGTATGATATTCTGTAGATGACACACCCTTTATTTGACTATCAATAATTATTTGTCTTAATAAGTTTTTTTTATAATTTTTTTCAAATTCTGAAGAAGTTAGATTATTTTGTAACAAATATTTTTCATACTTAGTACGTGAGAATTGATCTTTATCTTGAAATTCAGGAATATTTTTTAAAAAATTAGCCAAAGTTTGATCATTAATAATGATACCTTTTTCTTCGGCATAAAGTTCAATAATTTTGTTAGATATAATATTATTTAAAACTTTTAAATGTAAATTTTTTTTCAATACATCTTTGCCATTAGATATATTTTGTATTATCATTTCTTGTCTTAGTTCATCCCCAAATTCTTGTGCATAAATATTTTTTCCAGAAATTTCGACAATCACATTGTTTTTTCCACCACTAAACATGTCGCCAATTCCCCATAAGGCAAATACCCCGATAATTATTATTACTAATAATTTAACGAGTATGTTCTTGGATAATAAAATTAGTGTTTTTCTCATTTTAATTGTTTAAAAAATTAGATTAATAGATTAAAAAAAGCTTTATGTCTCCGAAAACAATCTATTTTGTTGCTAATTGGAAAATGAACGGTGTGCCAAGTGACTATAAAGAAATTAATAAAGTCAGCCTTTTTTTTAGCAAGACTTACAAGAAATTTAAAAAAATTATTGTATACTGTCCACCTATTTCATTATTAACATACTTTAGTAAAAAAATTAGATCTAAGATACTTAATTTTGGTGCACAGGATATTTCGAGCACTGATTTAAACTTTGGTCCTCAAACTGGTACAATTAGCTCTAGTATTGCCAAGTTAAGTGGAGCTAAATATGTTATTATTGGTCATTCAGAAAAGCGTGCAGAAGGAGATACTTTTGATATTATAAAAAAAAAAATTGACGCAGCAAATAAAGTAAATTTAAAAATTATTTTTTGTATTGGAGAGTCTTTAAAAGATAAAAATAAAAATAAATCAATTGCAGTTTTAAAAAAACAGATTTCAAAATCTTTAATTAAAAAATCTAATTTTAAAAATTTAATTTTTGCTTATGAGCCAATTTGGTCTATTGGAACAGGTTTAATTCCAAATGAAAAATATTTAAATAAAATTTTTTATTTTTTAAAGAAATATTTAAAAGACAATTACAAAATCAAAAATCCAAAAATTCTATATGGCGGCTCAGTTTCTGGACAAAATATTAAAAACTTAAAGCTTATTAACGACTGTTCGGGATTTTTAGTCGGTGGTGCATCGCTTAAGGCTAATAATTTTATTGAAATAATTAGAAATTATTATAATTAGCTGCCATGGAAAATATAATTTTAATTATTCATGTAATTATCGCCATTCTTTTGATTGGCTCAGTTCTTTTGCAAAGATCTGAGGGAGGTGCCCTAGGTATTGGAGCAGGAAATGATAATTTAATGTCCTCAAGAACTGCAGCTGACTTTTTGACAAAATTTACTTCATTAATGGCAGTTTTTTTTATTATTACCAGTATATCTCTAACAATAATTCATAAGAAGCAAAAACCTTCAGGATCTATAATGGATAAAATTGAAAAAATTGAGAAAAAAAATAACTCTCCTCAAATACCTAGTTCCAAGTAATTAATCTTTCATATTTATTAAAAATATCTTATAACATTCTTCCATGGCTCGTTATATATTCGTTACAGGGGGCGTGGTTTCATCACTTGGTAAAGGCTTAACATCAGCATCACTTGCTTACTTACTTCAATCAAGAGGTTTTAAAGTTAGATTAAGAAAATTAGATCCATATTTAAACATAGATCCTGGAACCATGAGTCCATTCCAGCATGGCGAAGTTTTTGTAACTGATGATGGTGCGGAAACTGATTTAGATCTTGGACATTATGAAAGATTTAGCGGTATCTCTGCAAAACAATCTGACAATGTCACTACAGGTAAAATTTATAATGATATTTTAAAAAAAGAAAGAAAAGGATTATATCTTGGAAAAACTGTTCAAGTGATACCTCATGTTACAAATCAAATTAAAGATTTTATTAAAGCAGATATTAAAGATGAAGATTTTGTAATATGTGAAATAGGAGGAACCGTTGGCGATATAGAGAGTCTTCCTTTTTTAGAGTCAATAAGACAGTTTGCAATAGAAAGTGGAATAAAAAAATCTTTATTTATTCATTTAACTCTTGTTCCTTACATGAAAGCTTCTGATGAGATCAAAACTAAACCAACCCAACATTCTGTTAAAGAACTACGGTCTTTAGGAATACAGCCTAATATAATAATTTGTAGATGTGAAAGACCAATACCTCTTGATCAAAGAAAAAAGATTTCCTTATTCTGCAATGTATCAATTAACAATGTAATCGAAACCATAGATGTTAAAACGATTTATGAGGCTCCAATAAGCTTTAGTAAAGAAAAATTAGATCAGCAAGTTTTGGATTATTTTGAAATCAAGTCAAAAAAGAAGGCTTATTTAAATCCTTGGCATAAAGTTACCAATACAGTTTTGAATTCAAAAAATTTTGTAAATATTGCAATCATTGGAAAGTATGTAAATTTAAAAGATGCCTACAAATCTTTAGATGAAGCTTTAGTACATGGTGGAATTAAAAATAATTTAAAAGTAAATCTTATAAGAATAGATTCTGATAATTCAAAACCCTCAGAAATAAAAAATAAATTAAAGAATGTTCATGGTGTTTTGATACCAGGTGGTTTTGGAAAAAGAGGAACCGAAGGAAAAATAGCTGCAATTGAACATTGTAGAGTTAATAAAATTCCTTTTTTAGGTATTTGTTATGGTATGCAAATGGCTGTAATTGAGTTTGCTAGAAATGTTCTTAAAATAAAAAATGCTAGCTCAAGCGAAATTTCAAAAAAATGCACACCAGTTGTAGGATTAATTGATGAGTGGGAACAGGATGGTATTTTTATTAAGGGTACAGATAAAAATTTAGGTGGTACGATGAGATTAGGATTATATCCAGCTCAATTAAAATCTAATACTAAAATTCAAAAAATATATAAATCTGACAAAATTCAAGAGAGGCATAGGCACCGTTACGAAGTGAATATAAATTATAAAAAAAAATTTGAAGATAAGGGTATGATTTTTTCTGGACTATCTCCTGATAACAAATTACCCGAAGTAATAGAGTTAAAAAATCATCCTTGGTTTATTGGAGTACAATTTCATCCAGAATTTAAATCTAGACCTTTATCTCCTCATCCTTTATTCTCATCATTTATCTCGGCTGCTAAAAAATTTAAATGAAACAGAAAGTTATTAAAATTGGAAGTATCAAAAGTAGCAAATAATTTGCCATTAACTCTGATTGCTGGACCATGTCAATTAGAGAGTGAAGCTCACGCTTTTATGATGATGGATAAAATAAATAAAATTTCAAAAAAGTTAAAATTTAATTTTATTTATAAAACATCTTTTGATAAAGCTAATCGCACAAGCCTAAAAGGAAAAAGGGGTTTGGGGCTTAATAAATCTTTGGCAATTTTCGAAAAATTAAAAAAAAAATTTAATGTACCAATTTTAACAGATGTTCATACAGCTGAACAATGTCATGTTATTTCAAAATACGTAGATGTTTTGCAAATACCCGCTTTTTTATGTAGACAAACAGATTTGTTAATTGCGGCAGCAAAAACTGGAAAAGTTATAAATGTTAAAAAAGGACAATTTCTTGCTCCGTGGGATATGAAAAATGTTGTTGCAAAAATTGAATCTCAAAATAATAGAAAAATATTAATCACAGAAAGAGGGGTTAGCTTTGGATACAATACTTTAGTTAATGATTTTAGGGCAATCCCAACAATTAAGGAGTTAGGATATCCAGTTATATTTGATGCAACACATTCTGTTCAGCAACCTGGTGGCAAGGGTACATCTAGTGATGGACAGAGAGAGTTCATTGAGCCACTATCTAAAGCCGCCGTTGCAATAGGAGTTGCTGCAGTCTTTATTGAAACACACAATAATCCCAGATCAGGCACCTTCTGACGGACCTAATATGTTAAATATTAATAATTTAGAGTCGCTTTTAAATAAATTAAAGAAAATTGATTTAATTGTAAAAAAATAGGATGTCACAAATAAAAAAAATATATGCCCGACAAGTTTTTGATAGCAGAGGATTTCCCACTGTAGAAGCAGAAGTAACGCTTGATGATGGTAGTGTGGGATTAGCCATTGTTCCTTCAGGTGCATCAACAGGAACTCACGAGGCTCATGAATTAAGAGATAACAATAAAAAATATCTTAACAAAAGCGTGATAACTGCCGTTGAAAATATAAATTTACAAATTTGTCCTTTACTGAAGGGAAAAGATTCTAGTGACCAAAAAGAAATTGACAATTTAATGATTGACTTAGACGGTACTGAAAACAAGTCTAGACTTGGAGCTAATGCAATATTGGCTGTTTCTATTGCGAACTGCAAAGCTTCTGCAGCATCAAGAAAGGTTCAGATTTATGAATATTTGAGTACTGAAAATAATTTAACTTTACCATATCCAATGCTAAATATTATTAATGGGGGAGCCCACGCAAATAATCAGTTGCAAATACAGGAATTTATGATTCGTCCTGATGGTGCGAAAAGTTTTTCAGAGTGTATGCAAATGTCTTTTTTGGTAATTCAGAAATTAAAGGAACTTATAAATAAAAAAAATTTTAGTACCTCTGTTGGTGATGAAGGTGGGTTTGCTCCATCATTAGACAGCGATCAACATGCTCTAGACTTTATTATTGAGGCAATAATCCAAAGTGGTTTTATTCCAGGTAAAGATTTTAATCTATGTTTAGATGTAGCTGCGAATGAAATTTTTGATGGTAATAATTATTGTATAGAAAATAATCATATTACTGATTCAGATGGTATTATTGCTTATTATGAAAAGCTAATCTCTAAATATCCAATTAAATCAATTGAAGACCCACTGCATGAGGATGATTGGAGTGCATGGAAAAATCTTTTAGATAAAATTGGCAATAAAGTTCAAATAGTTGGTGACGATTTGTTTGTAACTAATGAAAAGAGATTGCAAAAAGGTATTAACAACAAATCAGCAAATGCAATTCTTATTAAGGTTAATCAAATCGGTACAGTAACAGAAACTTTAAATACCATTAGGGTAGCTAAGGCAAGTTCTTTTAACACAATCATATCGCACAGATCTGGCGATACTGAAGATACCTTTATTGCAGATTTAGCAGTAGCTACAAACTCAAATCAAATTAAAACAGGGTCTTTGGCTAGATCAGAAAGAGTTGCTAAATATAATAGACTGTTAAGAATAGAAGATATTAATTTAGGAAAAATTAAAATGGCAAATTTATAGATGAAAAAAATTATATTTTATTTTATACAAAAAAAATTTTTATTAATTAATTTACTTATATTTTCATATATTTTTTTAAATTTACTTGATGGAAATCGAGGGTACTTTTCTTATGTATCAAAGAATGAAATTTTAAAATCTAAAATTACACAAGAGAAAAAATTATCAGAAGATTTAAACTTGTTAAAAATAAAAAACTCAATGTTAGTAGAGAAGAATCTAAATTTAGATTTTTTGGACCAATTGTATAGAGAATATTTCACTGTAGGAAAAAAAAGGGAGAAAATTTATTTAAATAAATGAGCAAGCTTAGACATCCTGAAAAGATAAATAAAGAATACAATCCTATTCAAAGAAAACCATCATGGATTAAAGTAAAAATTAATGATTCAACGATTTATTCCGAAACTAAAAAAATTATAAAAGAAAAAGGCCTTGTAACAGTTTGTGAGGAAGCGAATTGTCCGAATATTTCTGAATGCTGGTCCAAAAAGCATGCAACGTTCATGATTTTAGGAGATACGTGTACTAGAGCATGCGCTTTTTGTAATGTAAAAACAGGTATACCAGCTGAAGTTGATCTTTCTGAGCCTGATAAAATTGCAAATTCAGTTAAAGGAGCTTGGCTTGTCCCATGTTGTTATCACTTCTGTTGATAGAGACGATCTTAATGATGGTGGAGCTAGTCATTTTGCTAATGTAGTAAAAGCAATAAAATTAACAAACCCTTTTACAACAGTGGAAATATTAACCCCTGATTTTTTGAGAAAAAAAGACTCTTATAAAATTGTTGTCAATTCAAATCCTGATGTTTTCAATCATAATTTAGAAACGGTTCCAAGTCTTTATCTAAAAGTAAGACCAGGTTCGAGATATTTTCAATCATTGAACTTATTGGCAAATGTCAAACTTAATAATTCTAAAATTTTTACCAAATCAGGTTTAATGGTGGGAATGGGAGAGAATAAAGATGAATTGTGTCAAGTCATGGATGATCTACGATGTGCTGATGTAGATTTTTTAACAATTGGTCAGTATCTCCAACCAACACCAAGACACTATCCTATAAAAAGATTTGTAACACCTGAAGAATTTAAAGTATTTGAAGAGATTGCGTATTCAAAGGGGTTTTTAATGGTATCATCAAGTCCATTAACAAGATCAAGTTATCATGCTGGCGAAGATTTTGCTGTATTACAATCTAAAAGATTATCAAATTTATAATATTGCAAACCAAAAGAATAATAAAAAAATTTAATTTTTCGAAACAAGATGCCATTAATGTTGTCTTGGACATTGATAATTACAAAGATTTTTTACCATGGTGCAAAAATTCTATAATTAAAAATAAAATAAAGGGCTCTAATAAAGATATCATTTTTGCAGATTTGCAAATAGGATACAAATTATTTTTTGATACTTATACAAGTAAAGTCATATTCGATAAAAAAAAGACAGAGATTATTGTTACTCCAGAAGGTGGTCCTATAAAAAAATTGTATAATACATGGAAATTCAAAGAATTAACAAAAAAAACTTGTGAAATAGATTTTTATATAGAAATTGAATTAAGTAATTTTGTTTTAAATAAAATTTTTGAAAATTTTTTTGATATAGGGTTTAAAAAAATATTTAACTCGTTTGAAAATAGAGTAAAAAAAATTTATCCCTAGATGTATTTATTTAATAAAATTAAAATTTCTGCACAAGTGGCTTTTTGAATTTCTAATCTATTATATTTTTTAAAATTATATTTTTTTACATATAGTTTTTTATTACAAATAATTCCTACATAAACTGTACCAACAGGTTTAGTTTTAGTACCACCGCTTGGTCCTGCCACACCAGTAATAGAGACACATACATCTGATTTGCTTAGTTTTTGAAGATTTGTAACCATTAACTTACAACATTCTTTGCTTACAGCTCCTTTTTTGGCAATAATTGTTTTTGGGACAGATAGTATTTTTATTTTAGAATCATTTGAGTAAGTAACCAGACCCATTGAAAAAACATCAGAAACTCCACTATTTTTTGCAAAAATAGAGCACAACATTCCCCCAGTGCAAGACTCGGCTATAGAAATCTTTAATTTATTTTTTTTGAGTTTTTTTATTACGGTTTTAATCATTTTAAAAAATTTTTAACAAAAAAAACAAGACCAAAGCAGAATATATTCCTGCAACAATATCATCTAAAATTACTCCATAACCATTCTGAATATTATCTATAATTTTAATTGGATAAATTTTTAAAATATCAAAAAACCTAAATAATATAAATGATGATTATTATCATAATAATAAAATTTGCTTGTGTGAAATTATTATCAGAAAATTTTAAATAATAATAACCAAAAAAAATTGGTATAGATTGTCCAAGATATTCATCAATTACAATTTCGCTTGAGTCAATTTTATCAAATAAATTTAAATTATTATTAATTAAAAAAATTGAGAATGGAATTAAAATTAAAAATAAAGCTAAGGGAATAAAAAAATTAATTTTAAATATAATTAAGTAATATGTATATCATGCAAGTAAATAAAGAGGCAAAGGTGCCAGGAGCATATTTAATTTTGCCAATACCAAATAAATTAAGAATTATTTTTTTAGTATTGGTTTTCATATTTTAGAGTTGAAATAACTTCACAGGCCAATGCTTTACTTTTGCCCAATAATACCTAATCTATCAGTGGTTTTTGCTTTTATATTAATTTTAGATTTATTAATTCCGCATATTTTAGCCAAATTATTTTTAATTTTTTCTTTGTATTTTTTTAAATTAGGACTTTGTAATATAATATTAAGATCAATTGAATTTATGTAAAGTTTATTTTTCTTTAATATTAAAATTACTTTTTTAAGCAATTTACTAGACTTAATATTTTTAAATTTTTTTGTGTTGGGAAAAAGCCTACCGATATCACCTTTCTTTGCAGCTCCTAAAAAGCTATCTATAAGTGCATGTAATAAGCTATCACCATCTGAATGCCCTTCAGGACCCATGTTAAAAGGAATATTTACACCACCAATAATTAATTTTCTACCTTTGACCATTTTATGAATATCATATCCAATTCCATATAAATTATTTTCTTTTTGGATGTTTAAGTCATGAAAAAAAGTAATTTTTTTATTTTGATTTTCACCCTTAATAAGCTTTACTTTCAATTTATTTTTAAAAAAAAGACTTGAGTCGTCTGAAATATTTTTATCTAAATTATTTTTATGAAGTTCGTAAATAGTTTTTAAATCAAAAGCTTGAGGTGTTTGTATCTGTAATACTTTATTTTTATCAATTATTTTATTTTCGTAACTATATTGTATCAACTGGATTTACTACTGGAATAACACAATTATTTTTTTTTAAACCATTGATCAATTTATTAACAAGAAATATTTGAAAAAAAAGGACGTGCTGCATCATGAATAATTATTCCGGATATTTTCATTTTTTTTGCTTTTTTAAGTCCATTTAACACAGATAAAGCTCTAGTCTTGCCTGAATTTGTTATTACTATTTTTTTATTTTTAGGTATAAATGATTTAAATTTAGTAAATATTTTTTTTTCTATTGCTATAATGACTTTTGAAATTTTTTTAATTTTTAAAAAATTTTTAATACTATGATTTATTATTTTATCGTTTTGGTAATTAAAGAATTGTTTTGGTATATTACTGCTGAATCTTTTTCCTTTTCCTCCAGCAACTATTAATACCGCAATTGACATTATATGATCATTAAAAAAATTAATATTAATTTTGTAATTGGCTTTATCACAGTATTATCCTTAATAGTAGGATTTTTAACATTACAAACTTTTGCTGGAAAAGGCTTTATTTCTCTTAATAGTTTAAATATTCAAATTTTATTAATTATAAATCTAATATTCTTATCGTCTTTTTTAGGAGTGCTCTTTTGTTAAATTTTCCCAAATATTTTTTAAAAGAAAAAACAAATCAGAGATTGGCAATAAAACTAAAAATAGACTTTTGTTATATTTTATTTCTTTAGCGGCTATTCCCTCCATAATTGTAGCTATTTTTTCCTTATTAATATTTAATTTTAGTATTGAAAAATGGTTTGACAAAAAAATAAATGATGTTGTTAACAATTCTGTTGAAGTAGCTAAAAGATATTTAAATGAGCATCAACAATCTATTAGTAAAGACATATTGCTTACCGCTAATGATTTTAATCGAAATAAAAACACCCTCATTTCTGACAAAGAACGATTTGAAAAATATATAGAGGCGCAAGCGAGAATTAGGTCTATTAATAATTTATACATTGTTTCTGAAAAAGGAGATTTAATTTTTAGTTTACCAGGATATGATAAAAAAAAATTTTCAAAACCTGATAAATATATCCTATCCGCTGCAAACAAGGGTAAACCAATAATAATTTCGAGTGCATATACTAACAAAACTTACGGAATGGTTAAGTTATCGAGTTTTGATAATTATTATTTGTATGCTGTACAAAATGTTAACCCACAAATTGTCAGTAACTTAAAAAAAACCGGTGAGGCTTACACATATTATATTGATATAAAAAATAATATTTTTTCATTACAAATAACTTTTATGATAATCTATATCATAATAACCCTAATATTAATTTTGATATCTAGTATTGTATCAATTAATTTATCAAGTTATTTTACCACACCTCTTGTTTCTTTATTTAATGCGTCAAACAAAATCAAAGAAGGAAACTATAATTTTGAATTAAATGAAAAAAATTTAGACAGTGATTTTGCTCAACTAAATCAAACTTTTAATGAAATGTTAACAAAAATCAGATCTGATCAGAAAAAGATTTCCTTAACAGGTCGTTTTGAAGCTTGGAATATTATTGCTAAAAAATTAGCTCATGAAATAAAAAATCCATTAACTCCTATTCAATTATCTTTAGATACAATAAGAGATAAGTTTAAAAATCAAATTACAAGCAATAAAAAAAATTTTGATGATCATATAAAGATAATTAATCAGCAAATTGCTGAAATTAATTCATTACTAAATTCATTCTCTGATTTTGCACGAATGCCATCACCTTTTTTGGAAATGAATGATATTAATTGAAATTATAAATAATTCTATTAATCCCTATAAAAAGAATTATACAAATATTGATTTTATTTTAGAAAATAGCACAACAAATACAAATTCTTACTGTGTGATAAAAATCAAATTTTTAGACTAATTACAAATTTAATAAAAAATAGTGTCGAGTCTATAAATGAAAAAAATTTATCTAAAGGATGGAAAAATTATAATTAGAATTTCTGAAGATTTCAAAATACTTTAATTTTGAAATTCTTGATAATGGAGTTGGATTTCCTCAAAATAACCTTAATAATATTCATGAACCATATTTCACCACGAAGCATAATGGTTCAGGTTTGGGATTATCTATAGTGGGTAAAATTATTCATGAACATAAAGGAGATTTTTATTTTACTGAACAATGAATATGGTGGTGCTACAATTAAATTTACAATAAAAAAATGAAAAAAATACTAATTATTGACGATGAAAAAAATATAAGATTTTTACTTTCGTCAATTTTAAAAGATGAGGGATATGATACTTTAGAAGCTAGTTGCTGTTGCGGAGTCTGAATTGTTGATTGATCAAAATTTTTTTGATCTTGCCATTATTGACATTTCTTTGGACGACAAAAAAAAAGATGGAATCTTTTTGTTAAAAAAAATTAAAAAATTAAATAATAATCTTCCAGTAATAATGATTTCAGGCCATGCGACTATTCAAGTAGCAGTTGATTCAATGAAATTAGGAGCTTATGAATTTCTAGAAAAGCCATTTAATAAAGACCGTTTATTAAATTTTGTAAAAAGAGCTTTGGAAGCTTTTGAATTAAAAATAGAAAATAAAAATTTAAATCAAATAATTTTTGATACTTATGATTTGATAGGTGAAAGTCCTGAAATAAAAAAAATAAAAGATACAATTAAAAAAATTTCACCGACTGATGTTAGAGTTTTAATCAATGGACCATCTGGTTCTGGTAAGGAACTTGTTGCGAGAACAATACATAGAAATTCTAATAGAAAAGACTTCCCTTTTATTGTTTGTAATGGAGCGTTACTTAATCCTGAAACATTTGATAGCGAACTTTTTGGTGTAATAAAAAAAGACGGCACTATTATCAAAGGTTTTTTTGAAAAGGCAGACAAGGGAACTCTTTTGATTGACAATGTATCTGATATTTCACTTGATACACAGGCAAAAATTCTAAGAGTATTAACTGAACAAAAATTTAGAAGAGTAAATGATGAGAGAGAATTATTTACTAATGCGAGGGTTTTGTGTACTTCCAATATTAATTTAAGACAAGAAATTAAAAATGGTAATTTTAGAGAAGATTTTTTTCAAAGAATTTCAGTTGTTAGTATAGATCTTCCAAGTTTAAAAAATCGTTATACAGACATCCCTCTTCTGATTAGATTATTTTATTAAGAAAATTTCAAAAAATCTTGGAAAAAAAGAAATTAAATTAAAATCAAATTACACTAATTTATACAAACATTCTTGGCTAGGAAATGTAAGAGAGTTACGAAATTTGGTTGAGAGAACATTAATTTTATGTGATGGAGATGAAAAAAATTTTAATAAAATAATTAACGATAATATTAAAAATATTAAATCTGATTCTTCGACTTTATTAAATCTTGATTCTCCACTAAAATTAGCACGTGAACAATTTGAGCGAGAATATTTGTCTCATCAATTAAAAAAAAATGGCTTAAATATCTCAAAAACTGCTGAAAAAATTGGAATGGAAAGATCGGCCTTGCATAGAAAATTAACTTCTTTAGGAATTGTATATAAATGAATATTATTATTTGCGGCGCAGGTAGGGTTGGCTTTTCAATTTGCGCACAACTTTCCAAACAGGGTCATGCTGTTACGGTTATTGATAAAAATAGTGCCGATATCCAAAAAATAAACGATACTTTGGACGCTAAAGGTATAGTTGGTATCGCAACCTATCCCTCAGTTCTTGAAAAAGCAGATGCAAAAAATGCGGATATGGTGATTGCGGTTACAAGAAATGATGAGACAAATATGGTTGTTTGTCAGATTTCTCATTCGCTTTTTAATATCCAAAGAAAAATAGCTAGGATCAGATCTAAAGAATTTTTGAAACCAATTTGGAAAGGTCTTTTTACCAAAGATAATTTACCAATTGATATTATTATTTCACCAGAGTTTGAAGTTGCGAAATCTTTACAAAGAAAATTGGAAGCTCCTGGGGCAATTGATAATATTCCATTTGCAGATGACATAGTTAGATTATTAGAAATTCAGATTGATGAAAAATGCCCAGTGGTAAATACAGCGTTATCTAAATTATCAGACATATTTACTGATCTAGATGCAAATGTTCTTGGTGTTTTGAGAAATGATAAATTTTTAATTTTAAAGAAAAACGATAAACTTATCAAAAATGACAAGGCTTATATTTTAACAAATTCAAAACAAGTTGATAGGACCTTATCAATTTTTGGAAAAGAAGAAAAATTTGCAAAGACTATATTAATAATTGGCGCTGGAAATATTGGTTTAGATTTAGCAAAAATGCTTGAAGAGCATGAACAAGCTCCTAGAGTAAAAATAATTGAAAAAAACTCTGAAAGAGCTGAAATGATAGCCACAGAATTAAATGAAACAATAGTGATAAAAGGAGATGGTCTTGACGAAAATTTGCTTAAAGAAATTAATATTGATGAAATTGATACAGTTTTGTCTTTAACGAATGACGATGAAGTTAATATAATGTCAGCACTTCTTTGCAAAAAGAAAGGAATTAATAGAACTATATCTATCGCCAACAGTTCTAACTATGCGCTTCTGCAGTCTACTTTAAAATTAGATGATATTGTTGATCCAAGAATGACGACTGTTTCGACTATATTAAAACATGTTCATAAAGGTAAAATTGAAAGTGTTTATTCTTTGGATAATGGAGAATTTGAAGTGATTGAAGCAAAGATATTGGAAAGTTCTGAGCTTTTAAACATTACTCTAAGTAAAGCTGAAATACCTGATGGAATTAAAATTGGTCTCATTGTAAGAGATGGTAGCGTGATAGTTCCTAAAAAAGATACTGTTTTTCAATTAAATGATAAAGTTATTCTTTTATCTAGCAGGGAAAATCTTCCAACAATAGAATCATTATTTAAGATATCCCCGTATTTTTAAAAAATTTCTTAAATGAAAATAAAGTCGATATTTTATTATCTAAGATGGTTTTTAGTTCCGTTGGCATTTGGCGATATATTTATAATTTGTTTTTCATATTTTAATAACTACAGCAATCAATATGAAATACTTTCTTATTTACTTGCTTTTTTTGTACAAATTCTACTTTTTTTTATTTGCGGTGCATTTAAAACAAAACAAACAATAGATAAAATTAATTTACAAATTTTAGTTCTTGTAGGATGGATTATTATTCCAATTTTTATAAGTATACCTTACTTTTTTAGTTATTATAATTTAGGTTGGTTTGAGGCTTATTACGAGTCTTTTTCTGGCTTTCTAAGTTTTGGTTTTTCTGTATTTGATGCCCCACATTTAATTGATAAGCCTCTTTTATTATGGAGATCTTTAAGCCAATGGCTTGGGGGTTTCTATTTTTTATTTTCGATTATATCCATATTATCTACTACTGAAATAAATTTTATTCCACATAAGTATATATCAATAAGTGAAAATTCTCTTAAATTTTGAAAACAAATTTTTAAAAAATTTTTTTAATATTTTTTATTGTTATTTTTTATTATCTTTAATTGTTTTATTTTTCTTAAATTTTACTAATTTAAATTTTTTTTCAAAATTAAATTTAATGATGACAATAGTTTCTTCTGGTGGTTTTTTTATTCAAGATTACTTATTAATATCAAATACACAGGATTCCTTAATAATATCTTTTTGTTTTTTACTAACCTCATTAAATATATTTATTTTTTATGAACTTTTTAAGTTTAGTAAAAATTATAATTTTAATGAAGATATTTATATTATTATTATAATTTTTATAATTTCTTTTTTAATAATTTTTATTTTTCCAAATATAAATAATTTTCATGAAATATTTTTAATGGTAACTACTTCTATATCAACTTCCGGAATACCTTTGTCTTTATCCCCAAATTCTTTGTTGGTTAATTTTTTTATTATACTAACTTTTTTTGGAGGCTGTCTGTATTCAACAGGATCTGGATTTAAATTTTTACGAATCTTATTTTTTGGTAAAAAATTTTTAATTGAAATAACAAAATTACTTAATCCATCTATAATAATAAAGAAAAATATTTTTAAGAGTGAGCTTTCTATTAAAAATTCTGACTATTACATTGCATCTCTTATGTTTATTTTTTATTTGATTATTTTCTTTATCTCAGTTTTAGTTCTTAGTTTTGAAAATTTATCTTTCGAAAATATATATAAAATAGTTTTTTTAACCCTTAATAATACGCTTCCTTATAATTATATAAGTACTAAAATTTCTTTTTATGAACTAAATTATCATTCTCATATAATGATGCTTTTTTTGCTCCTGGTATCAAAGGTTTACTTTATCTCTCTTTTGGTTTTGGTTAAAAAACTATTTTGGAAATAATAAGGAATATTTGTATTTACTCTATAAAATTTTTTAGTTAGAAGTGCATAATATTGCGCCCTTAGCTCAGCTGGATAGAGCATCGGTTTTCTAAACCGAGGGTCGCACGTTCGAGTCGTGCAGGGCGCACCATTTTCATGATCAAAGCTTTAGCATTAAAATCTAAGTTTTTTTTTGTTTATATGATTTATAGCGAAGCAACGAAACGCTACTTATGTTGGTTATACAGTTAATATTTTAAAGCGACTTAATGCACATAATCTCAACAAAGGAGCTAAATTTACAAAAGGTAGTAATTGGGATCTAATTTACTCAAAAAAGTTCAAAAATAAAATTTTTGCCATGAGATATGAATATAAGTTAAAAAAAAACAGAAATTTAAGAAAAAAGATCTTAAATGGCTATTTATCATTAATTAATTGATATTTTATTTTTTGTATCTTATTTTTGTTATTGTATAATTAAATAAAATTAACCAAATGGGGATACATTATGAAAAATAGTATGTTTAAGTTTTTTGGTTCTTTAGCTTTATTTGCATTTGTTCTTTCTGGAGCAGTTGCTAAGGCTGGAACAAAAGACGATGTTACAAAGAAAGGATCAGTAAGTTGTGGAGTTTCTCAAGGAGTTCCAGGATTTTCAAATGCTGATGCTTCTGGAAAATGGACCGGCATTGACGTAGATATGTGCAGAGCTGTAGCAGCTGCAGTTTTAGGTAGTGCTGATAAAGTAAAATACCAACCTTTAAGTGCCAAAGATAGATTTGAGGTATTGAAATCAGGTCAAATTGACATGCTTTCAAGAAATACTACATGGACTTTGTCTAGAGATGCTGGATTAGGTTTGGAATTTGTTGGAACAAACTTTTATGATGGTCAAGGTTTTATTGTAAGGAAAGCTGCAAAGGTAAATACTGCAAAAAAACTTAATAACGTAAAAGTTTGTGTAGAAACAGGAACTACTACAGAATTAAATTTAAGAGATTATTTTAAAGCAAATAAACTTAAATATGAAGCTGTATCTTTTACAAAAGCTGATGAAGCTGTAGCGGCTTATGACGCTGGAAGATGTGATGTTTACACTACAGACAAATCTGGATTAGCTGCTCAAAGAACTAAAATGAAAAATCCTGGCGAACATACAGTTTTGCCTGAGACAATTTCAAAAGAGCCATTAGGACCAGTTGTAAGAGGTAACGATCAAAATTGGAAAGATATTGCTGCATGGTCATTATATGTAATGATTGAGGCAGAAGAGCTTGGTGTTAGTTCTAAAAATATTGATTCAATGAAATCAACAGATAATCCTAATATTAAAAGATTGCTAGGTTTAGAGGGCGACACTGGTAAGAGCTCTAGGTCTTTCTAATACTTGGGCTTATAATATTATCAAGCAAGTTGGTAACTACGGTGAAGTGTATGAGCGAAATGTTGGAGAAAAAACTCCTCTAGGTTTGGCTCGAAACGGTTCTCCGAACCAATTGTGGTCAAAAGGTGGAATTTTATACGCACCACCAGTAAGATAAGTTTATCTTAAGAATAAAAGGGCCAAATTAATTTTTGGCCCTTTTTTATTAATTAAGACATGCAAAAATCAAACTTTAAAAATTTATTAATTAAAAATTTTCAATGGCAAAATTTTTTGCCACAGTTTTTGCTCTTATTTTTCTTTCTTTCTTTTAATATTTTATTTTACTAACGAATGCTCAGGTAAATCTTCAAGCCAGAAATATTACCTCAGGTTTTGATTTTCTAGGTACAAACTCTGGATTTGATGTGCAATTTAGCCTTATTCCTTATGATGGTTCCTATAGCTTTGGTAGGGCATATCTTGTTGGATTATTAAACACTCTATTAGTGTCATTTTTTGGCATTATTTTTGCTTCTATTCTTGGTTTTATTATTGGTATTTCGAGACTTTCCGAAAATTTATTACTGTCAAAATTATCTCATTTCTATGTGGAGTTGTTTAGAAATTTGCCGTTAATACTTCAAATATTCTTTTGGTATTTCGTAGTTTTGCGAAATTTACCAACAACAGAAAAGAGTTTAATTTTGTTAGATTTTTTAATTATTAATGTTCAGGGTTTTTATTTTCCCAAATTTATTTTTACAAATTTTCAATTTATTATTTATGGAATTGTTTTTGCAATATTAACTATTTTTCTTTTAAAATATTATTCAAATAAAATGTTTTATAACTCAGGTAAATATTTACCTGTTTTTAAGCTATCTCTCATTTTTTTAATATTATTTCCTTTAGTTTTTTCTTTTTTAGGAAATGTTGGTCTTACATTCGAACAAGCTAAATTAATTCAAAATTTTGGTATATTTAATTATGTTGGTGGTGTTAAGCTTGTTCCTGAATTCTTAGCTTTGTTATTTGCATTGTCATTATACACATCCACTTTCATTGCTGAAAATGTTAGAGCTGGAATTCTTTCTATCAGCAAGGGCCAAAAAGAAGCTGCTAAATCTCTCGGGTTTAATAACTCTTTATCACTAAAATTAATTGTAATTCCTCAGGCCTTGAGAGTAATTATTCCGCCAACTACTAATCAATATTTAAACTTGGTCAAAAACTCCTCCTTAGCTGCAGGTATTGGATACCCAGACCTCACGAGTGTCTTTGCAGGTACATCATTATCTCAAACGGGAAAAGCAATTGAAATTATCTTTATTGTTATGATGACTTATTTGTCAATAAGTCTTTTTATTTCTTTAATTCTTAATTGGTATAACAAAAAAATTGCTTTTATTTCTAAGTGATATGAAAATTAAAAATTTAATAATTTGGTCCCGTACAAATCTTTTTTCTAATTGGTATAATTCTCTTAATATCTTTATTTTGTATTTATTTAATAATTATTACCATACCTCCATTTATTGATTGGGCATTTGTAAGCGCTACCTTTGAAGGGAAATTAAAAACGGATTGTAAAACTTCAGGAGCTTGTTGGGTTTTTGTAAAAGTTTGGTTTGAAAAATTTATGTATGGTTTTTATCCAGTTGAAAATATATGGAGAATAAACTTAAGTTTTTTAATTTTAATTATATCAATTAGCTTATCTTTTTTTGTAAAAGATAAGTTTAAAATTTATATTTTATTTTTTTTAATATTTGTTTTTCCAATAATTGCCTTTGTATTAATTCATGGGTCTTTTGGAATGCAAATTGTTGAAAGCAGAGAGTGGGGTGGTTTAGCCTTAACTTTTATACTGGCAATTTTTGGAATTATTTTTTCTTTTCCTTTAGGTGTTTTGTTGGCTCTTGGAAGAAGATCAGAATTACCAATAATAAAGTATTTTAGTATTTGTTTTATAGAGTTTTGGAGAGGTATACCTCTTATCACAGTTTTATTTGCAGCAGCAGTTATGTTTCCTTTATTGCTACCGGCAGATTCATATGTCGATAAAACTTTGCGTATTGCTGTCGGTATTGCGATATTTGAGTCAGCTTATATAGCTGAAGTTGTTCGAGGAGGACTACAATCTTTACCAAAGGGTCAATACGATGCTGCTAGATCCTTGGGGATGGGTTACTGGAAGATGAATTTTTTTATTGTACTTCCACAAGCCATAAAAACTGTAATACCCGGTATTGCAAATACGTTTATAGCTTTGCTTAAAAGACACACCGTTAATTGTGCTTGTTGGAATGGCGGAAATTTTGGGAATGATAAACCTTGCTAAAGCAAATCCATATTGGCTTGGAATGGCTGTAGAAGGGTATGTATTTGCAGCGGCAATTTTTTGGGTAGCATCTTACTTCTTAAGCAGTTACAGTCAGAGATTAGAAAAAAAATATAGTACTGAAAAAAAATGAATAAAGAAAAAGTTATAGAATTAAATAAAGTTAATAAGTGGTATGGGGAATTTCATGTTTTAAAAGATATTGATCTTTCTGTGTACCAAGGAGAAAAAATTATAGTTTGTGGTCCATCTGGTTCAGGCAAATCAACTTTAATTAGATGTATAAACAGGCTTGAAGAACACCAAGAGGGTACTGTTAAAGTAAGAGATACTGTTTTAGACCATCACACACAAAGTATTGAAAAAATCAGAAGTGAAGTTGGAATGGTTTTTCAGCAATTTAATTTATTCCCTCATTTAAGTATTTTAGATAATTGCACTTTAGCTCCTTCATGGGTTAGAAAAATGTCAAAAAAAGATGCAGAAGAACTAGCAATGACATATTTAGCTAAGGTCAAAATTGATGATCAGGCACTTAAATTTCCTGGACAATTATCAGGTGGCCAACAACAAAGAGCTGCAATTGCCAGAGCTTTGTGCATGGAACCAAAAATTATGCTTTTTGATGAGCCAACTTCAGCATTGGACCCTGAAATGATTAAGGAAGTTTTAGATGTTATGACAGATCTTGCCAAAGCAGGCATGACAATGATTGTGGTTTCTCATGAGATGGCCTTTGCCAAAGAAGTGGCTGATAGAGTTATTTTTATGGATGAAGGAAGTATAGTTGAAGAAAAACCTACTGCTCAATTTTTTTCAAATCCAGAAAATGAAAGAACTAAACTTTTCTTAAGCCAAATTTTATAACCAATCCGGATAGGGTAGGTTTTTAGATTTTAAAAAATCGACATTAAATATCTTGCTTGCTGACCTTGAGCCGACATCACATAATATGGTTACAATGGTTTTTCCAGGACCCATTTCTTTAGCCATTTCAATTGCTCCAGAAACATTAATTCCTGATGAAGTACCTACAAACAGTCCTTCATTTTTCAATAATTTATAAACATTATTTAAAGCATCTGTATCATTAATTCTGTAAGCATAATCTACAGGCGTATTTTCAAAGTTTTTAGTAACTCTTGATGTCCCAATACCTTCTGTAATAGAGCTTCCTTCAGTTTCCAAGGTACCTTTTTTGACAAAACTATATAATGATGAACCATAAGGATCGCTTAACCCAATTTTGATATTTTTATTTTTTTTCTTTAATCCCTCAGAAACACCTGCCAAAGTCCCTCCTGTTCCAACAGAGCAAATAAATCCATCAATTTTGCCATTTGTTTGAGCCCAAATTTCTTCAGCTGTTGTCTCAATGTGAGCCAATTTGTTAATAGTGTTGTCAAATTGGTTCGCCCAGTAAGTCAATTTATTATTTTCTTTTGCAATTTGTTCTGCAATGGAGGCGGAATATTTCACATAATTTTTTGGATTAGCATATGGAACTGCATCAACTTCTATAAGTTTGGCACCAAGTTGTTTAAGAGTATCTTTTTTTTCTGGTGCTTGAGTATTAGGAATTACAATAACTGTTTTAATTCCAAAATAATTTGCAACCATTGTGATCCCAATTCCAGTATTTCCAGCAGTGCCTTCAACTATAGTACCTCCAAATTCTAATTTTTTTTTGCTTATTGCATCTTTAATAATATATAAAGCTGCTCTGATCTTTTACAGATTGGCCAGGATTTAAAAATTCTGCTTTACCAAATATTTTGCATCCAGTACTTTCAGATGCATCTTTTAGGTAAATTAATGGTGTGTTTCCAATTAAATCAATTACACTTTTATTCATAATATTTTTATACAACTGATGATAAGTATTACAATCAATTATTTTTTCAAATCTGCAAAAGCTTTCAAGGCCATTTGTCTTGCTTCTTCGTGATTAACTATTGGGAGCGATATAATCTCGATTAATATTAAAATTTATTTTTTCTGCTATATCTTTAGGTAATTCCCAAGGCTTGTGTATGTATTTATTAGGAACATTTCGTAATTCGCTAACCCATTTTTTAACGTAAGTCCCGTCAGGATCGAATTTTTCTCCTTGCAGAATTGGATTAAATATTCTGAAGTAGGGAGCTGCATCTGCACCACAACCAGCAACCCATTGCCATCCAGCTACATTATTTGGCATATTAAAATCTAGTAACGAATCTTTGAAATGCTTTTCTCCTTCAATCCAATTTATTCTCAAATGTTTTACTAAAAAAGATGCTGTTATCATTCTAACTCTATTGTGCATCCATCCGGTCTCATAAAGTTCGCGCATACCAGCATCTACAATAGGATAACCAGTTTTTCCTTTTTTCCAATTATTTAATTTTTTATTATTTTTTTCCCACTTAAATTTATCAAATTGTTTTCTTAAATTACCATTGTTCCATTTGTGGAAAATGATTTAGCAAATGGTGCGCAAACTCTCTCCAACCAATTTCATTAATATATTTTCTAAAACCAATATTTTTTTTGGAAATTTTATAACATTCATCGATTATATATTGTGGGGATATTTCGCCAAAAGCTAAATATGGAGAGAGTTTAGATGTTCCTTCCGTTGATGGTATATCTCTATTTGTAGCGTAGTTATTAATTTTATTTTTTATAAATTCTTTAAGTAAATATTTTGCCTTGTCTTCTCCAACTTCCCAATATTTTTCAAATTTTACATACCAATTTTTTTTTGGTTTTATAAAATTTTCTAAAATTTTTTGATTATCATTATTAATTTTTTTAGACTTAAAATTAGAAATTTTTTTAGAAAAATTAAAATTTTTTAGATATTGTTCCTCAGCATTTCTCCAATAGGGAGTAAAAACTTGAAATGGAGTTCCGTCTTTTTTCTTTACATCAAAAGGATTTTGCAACAAATTTCCACTATATTTTCTTACTTTTATGTTATTTTTATTTAAATAGTTCTTCTACTTCAGTTTCGATTGCTTGTTCTTTTGGTTCATAACGCTTGTTAAAGTAAAATTGATTAATATTATTTTTTTTAATGAGCTCTTTTACGACTGTTAATATATCTGTATTAAAAATTTTAAAAACAATACCTTTATCTGATAATTTTTCTTGAAATTTTATAAGACTTTTATAAAGCCACCATCTTTGTGCCGACCTTGATTCAAAATTTTTTGAATTATAAGCGTAAAAAACTTCAAATTTTTCAGTATCTTTTTCTATGCTTAGTAAAGCAGGGTTATCTTCTGTTCTAAAATCTTCGCGGACCCACAAAATATTTAATTTTTGCATATAAAAAATACTACATTAATCAACTTAAATATGTACAAATTTCGCATTTAAATTTCTTGCCTAAATCCTTTTTTTCTAGTTAATTATGATAAAAAAATAAAGGGACATTATTTTTATGAGCGCTCAGCTAAACCAGCATTTAGGTAAAAAATTAAGACTAAAAAGAACTTCACTAGGATTAACACAAACACAAGTAGCCCAAGCCATTAACGTTACATTTCAGCAAATACAAAAATACGAAAAAGGTACCAACGGAGTTTCATCCGCTCGTTTATTGCAGTTAGCTAATTTCTTAAAGGTACCAATTAAGTATTTCTTTGAAGATTACCAAGATTTTTCTGATCAATCTCATGATAAAAAAGAGTCTCAAAGTTTAAATTATTCATTTTTGGTAAAAATGTTTAATGATTTGGATTCAATTGAAAAAAATAAAATTATTGAAGTTTTGAGAAATCAAAGAGATATCAAGCAAGCAATCTAGTTTTTGGCTCCTCGAGCAGGACTCGAACCTGCGACCAATTGATTAACAGTCAACTGCTCTACCAACTGAGCTATCGAGGAATGCGGTCACAATACAAATTTTTTTTATAAAAACAATAAAAATATGGAGGCCACGTCCAGAATCGAACTGGAATAAAAGGATTTGCAATCCTCTGCGTAACCATTCCGCCACGTGGCCTTTTTAAATTCAAAATATTTATTAATTCTGAAAGATGTATATATATATTTTAAAGACATATAATCAATAATATGAAATTTGAAATTCAAAGAAATCAAATGGTAGAGAGCCAATTAAGAGCTAATTTGGTTATCGATGAAACTATTCTAGATGCATTTGCCTCCATAAAAAGAGAAAATTTTTTTCCAGATCATCTTAAATCTGTAGCTTATTCGGATGATTGTATTTTTATAAATAAAACAAGATTTGTTTTAAGACCTTTTGTTCTTGGGAAGCTTATTAGTAATTTAAATATAGGCTTAGATAAAAATGTTTTAGATGTTGGTTCTTGTAATGGGTACAGTTCTGCTATTTTGTCTAAAATATTTAAAAAAGTTTTTTGTTTAGAGTCAGATAATGAAGCCTTAGAAATTCTTAAGAATAATTGTGATCAAGAAAAATTACTTAACGTAAAAATTATACAAGATGATTTTCTTTCTGAAAAAAGCTTAGGAACAAGTTTTGACAATATTTTAATTAATGGAGAGATAAATTCGGATCCTGTTAATTTAATCAAGTCTTTAAAAATCGGTGGGAGATTAGTATCGGTAATAAGAGAAGAAAGAATATCTTATGCTGTTGTCTACATTAAAAATGAAAACAATCATTATGATAAACTTAGAATCTTTGATGCATCAGCACCTCTTTTAATTAATTATAAAAGCAAAGAACCTGTTTTTTCTTTTTAAATGAAAAATTTTGGTTCTTACAATCATTCAGAAATTGAAAATAAAATTTATAATTTTTGGGAAAAGAAAAAACTATTTAAACCCATAAAAAACAAAACCAAAAATAAATCTTTTTCTATTGTTATACCGCCACCTAATGTAACGGGAAGTTTGCATATGGGTCATGCATTAAATAATACTATTCAGGATTTATTAATAAGATTTAAACGAAATCAAGGTTTTGAAACATTGTGGCAACCTGGAACAGATCATGCTGGCATAGCTACGCAAATGGTTGTTGAAAAACAATTATTAGAAAAAGGTTTGTCAAGACAATCTCTTGGCAGAGATAAATTTGTTAAAGAAATTTGGAAATGGAAAAGCAAATCTGGAAATGAGATTGTATCTCAGCTTAAAAAATTAGGCTCATCTTGTGATTGGAGCAGAGAGAGGTTCACTATGGATGATGGTCTTTCTAAAGCAGTTATAAAAGTTTTTGTTGATTTGTATAATCAGAAATTAATCTACAAAGATTTAAAATTAGTAAATTGGGATCCTGTTTTACAAACAGCAGTTTCAGATCTTGAGGTTGTTCAAAAAGAAATTGAGGGAAAGCTTTATTATATTAAAGTATTCTATTAAAGATTCCGATCAATTTTTAACTGTTGCCACTACAAGACCTGAAACTATGTTTGGTGATGTGGCTTTAGCTGTTAATCCAAAAGACGAAAGGTATAAAAATCTTGTAGGCAAAACTGCCATTATACCAGTTGCGAATAGAGAAATTCCAATTATCGAAGATATATATGCAGACCCTACGCAAGGAAGCGGGGTGGTAAAAATTACACCTGCTCATGATTTTAATGACTTTATTGTAGGAGAGCGAAATAGTCTTAAAAAAATAAACATTTTAACAAAGGATGCAAAACTCAACGATACATGTTCCTGCTGATTTTGTTGGTTTAGATCGTTTTGATGCTAGGAGACAAACTTGTTTCTACATTAAATGATTTAAGCTCACTTGAAAAAGTCGAGAACATTAAACATGCAGTACCATTTGGAGATAGATCGAACTCTATTATAGAACCTTATTTAACTGAACAATGGTTTCTTGATGCAAAAAAATTATCTAAGGAAGCTATTCTTAACGTCAAAAATAAAAAAACATCTTTTTTTCCTGAAAATTGGTCAAAAACATATTATCAATGGATGGAAAATATTCAGCCCTGGTGTATTTCAAGACAACTATGGTGGGGTCATCAAATACCAGCATGGTACACTCCTTCAGGTCAAATAATTGTTGCTAATAATTCAAACGAAGCAAAAAAAATAGCTAAAAAAAAATTTAAAAAAAATCTAAATCTTACGCAAGATAATGATGTGCTAGACACATGGTTTTCTTCAGCTCTTTGGTCATTTGCAACTTTTGGATGGCCAAAAAAAACTTATGAGCTAAAAAGATTTTACCCAACATCTGTTTTAGTTACAGGTTTTGATATTATATTTTTCTGGGTAGCAAGAATGATGATGATGTCATTATATTTTGCTAAAAAAGTCCCTTTTTCAGACGTGTATGTACATGCATTAGTTAGAGATGAAAAAGGTCAAAAAATGTCAAAGTCAAAAGGTAATGTTATTGATCCATTAGTTTTGATTAATGAATTTGGTGCTGATGCTTTAAGATTTACGCTTATAGCAATGTCTTCTCCTGGGAGAGATGTTAAATTAGCCAAAGAAAGAGTTAATGGTTACAAAAACTTTATAACTAAAATTTGGAATATTTTTAATTTTTCAAAATTTAATAATACATTTTCTGATCCTAAAATTAATATAAATAAAATCAAGAATCCAATTAACTTGTGGATACTAAATGAATTTAATAACTGCAAATTAAAAACAAACGATTGCATAAATAATTATAGATTTGATGAAGCTGCAAGGCATGTTTATCAGTTTACATGGAATTTATTTTGCGACTGGTATATCGAATTTGCTAAACCAGTTTTGTACTCTAGTAATAAAATAAATATTCAAGAACTAAAGAAAACAATTTCTTTTTTGCAATCAGAGTTGTTACTTCTTTTACATCCATTTATTCCTTTTGTTACCGAAGAACTGTGGTCACTTACTAAATTTGATAAATTTTTTAAATCACCTTTAATTTCTTATACAAGCAAAAATTCTTATCAGTTTAACCAAAGATCAAATCAAAAAAGCAAAAGATATAAATATAATAATAAATTTTATATCTGAAATTAGATCTATCAAAGTAACACTTGGTATTAGTCCCGCAAGTTTTTGTAATGTTTTTATAAATAATACTTCTAAATATTTTCAAAAATTATCAAAAGATAATATAGAAATAATTAAGAGATTGGGCCGAATAAAAGAAATTGATTTTACTAGTTCAAATAAGCAATCGGTTATAAATATGATTATTGCTGACGAGAATGTAAGAATTCAGTTTGAAAATACTGTTAATCTTAATGATCAGAAAGAAGTTCAATTAAAAAAACAAAAAGATGTTCTAGTTAAGATTTCTGTATGTGAAAAGAAGCTTGCTAATTCTGGATTTGTTCAAAATGCTCCAAAAAATGTTGTTGATAATGAAAAGGAAATGTTGTCAAATTATAAAATTGATCTAGAAAAAATTAACAATATTTTAAGGAGTTTTTCATAAATGTCTAAATTTGATAAATCTAAGTTACCAAGTCGTCATACTACAGTAGGTCCAGAAAGAGCTCCGCACAGATCTTTTTATTATGCCATGGACCTTACCCAGGAAGATGTTGCCAAGCCTTTTGTTGGTGTTGTTTCAACTTGGAATGAAGCTGCGCCTTGTAATATAGCTCTTATGAGACAAGCGCAAAGTGTCAAAAAAGGGGTGTATGATAACCATGGAATGCCAAGAGAGTTTTGCACCATTACTGTTACAGATGGTATCGCTATGGGACATGAGGGAATGAAATCCTCCTTGATCTCAAGAGAAGTTATTGCTGATTCAACTGAATTAACTGTACGAGGTCACTGCTATGATGCTCTTGTCGGTGTAGCTGGTTGCGATAAGTCATTACCAGGTTTGATGATGGCAATGTGTAGGCTTAATGTGCCGAGCGTTTTTATCTATGGCGGATCTATCCTTCCAGGAAAATTTAAAGGTAAGGATGTAACTGTGGTCGATGTTTATGAAGCTGTTGGAATGCATGAAAATGGAAAAATGTCAGATGAAGATTTGTTAGAATTAGAACTTCATGCCTGTCCTAGTGCTGGTGCATGTGGCGGTCAATTCACGGCTAATACAATGGCTTGTGTTTCTGAAGCTATTGGCTTGGCATTGCCATATTCATCTGGAACGCCAGCACCCTATGAGGAAAGAGATAAATTTGCATATGAAAGTGGCAAAGCTGTAATGAGTCTTTTAAAGAACAAGATCAGACCAAGAGATATAGTAACATTAGAGTCTTTAAAAAATGCTGCTGTCGTGGTTGCTGCAACTGGTGGATCTACTAATGCTGCCTTACATCTTCCAGCAATTGCAAATGAATGTGGAATTAAATTTGATTTAATGGATGTGGCTGAAATTTTTAAAAAAACACCTTATCTTGCAGATCTTAAACCAGGAGGAAAATATGTTGCAAAAGACATGTTTGAAGCTGGTGGCGTTCCGATGCTATTAAAAACATTATTGGATGGGGGTTATATAAATGGAAATTGTTTAACAGTTACTGGAAAAACAATGGCTGAAAATTTAAAGGATGTTAAATTTAACAATGAACAAAAAGTTATGAGACCTCATAACAATCCTATTACCCCAACCGGTGGAGTTGTGGGTCTTAAAGGAAATTTAGCACCAGATGGAGCCATAGTTAAAGGTTGCGGGAATGAAAACTCTTCGTTTTGAGGGAGTTGCAAAATGCTTTGATAGTGAAGAAGATGCTTTTAAAGCTGTTAAAAACAAGGCCTATAAAGAAGGTGATGTAATCATTATTAGATATGAGGGTCCAAAAGGCGGCCCAGGAATGAGGGAAATGCTATCAACAACAGCGGCAATTTATGGGCAGGGTTTAGGTGAAAAAGTTGCCCTGATTACTGATGGAAGATTTTCTGGTGCCACAAGAGGCTTTTGTATCGGTCATGTTAGTCCAGAAGCATTTGTAGGAGGTCCAATAGCATTGCTTCAGGATGGTGATAAAATTGTTATTGATGCTGAAAAAGGATCAATCGACGTAGACTTAGATGCCAAAACTTTAGAAGAAAGAAAAAATGCTTGGAGAGGTCAAGGAACCTAATTTTAATAGTGGAACTTTATGGAAATATAGTCAAACCGTAGGAACTGCTAAAAATGGTGCTGTAACCCATCCTGGCGGTTCAAAAGAAAAAAGTTGTTACGCTGATATATAAGTGAAGATCAAACCTATTATATTATGTGGTGGAGCTGGTACTAGACTTTTTCCATCTTCTTTTAAGTCGATTCCAAAACAATTTATTGATTTTGGAGGATGGACTTTGTTTCAAAAAACTTTAGAGCGAATTAAGGATCCTATTTATGATTTTCCTATAATCAGTTCTAATTTAAAATATGAAAAAATAATTAAAAAATTTCTTAAATTATACAAAATTAAAAAATACAATCTGGTTTTAGAGCCTTACAAAAAAAATACTGCACCCGCTGTTATATCCTCTGCCTTGATTGATAGTATTAAAAGTGAACAACCTTTGATTTATTTTCCTTCCGATCAATTAATTGAAAATAAAAAAATTTTTAATAATTCAGTTAAAAAGTATTCCAAAAAGTTAACCAGATGAAAATATTTGTATATTTGGAATAAAACCTACAGAACCGTCCGAGCAATTTGGTTACTTTTTGACAAAAAAAAATAATGATAAAGTTACTAATTTTATTGAAAAACCAACCAAAAAAATTGCAATAAAAATTATTAAAAATAAAGCTTATTGGAATTCTGGTATTTTTTTTGTTCGCAAAGACTGCATTAATCAATCTATGTAAAAAATTTCAACTAACTTTGCTTAAACAAGCCCATAATTCAGTTATTTTTTCTAGGAAAACAAAAAATACAACAAAGCTTAACGCAAAATTTTACAAATCAATAAAAGAGATTTCTTTTGATTATGCAATTTTGGAAAAAGTTAAAGATATCATTGGTGCAAAATTAAATGTGGCTTGGTCAGATCTTGGAAGTTGGAGAGCAATTACTCACTTATTTAAAAAAATAAAGCATAAATACTATAAAAAAAATAACACTTTTCTTAAACCATGGGGTAAATACTTTAATCTACATAGGGGAGACGGCTTTTCTAATAAAAGAGCTTGTTATAAACAAAAATTCTTCAATTAGTTTGCAGAAGCATCGATATAGATCGGAGCATTGGACTATCACTCATGGAAAACCAAAAGTAACTATTGATAAAGATATTTTGTTTCCAAAAATTAATGAAACCGTTTTTATCCCTTTAGGTTCAGTTCATAGAGTTGAAAATTCTTATCGCCAACCAGTTAAAATTATTGAAGCTCAAGTAGGAAAAATATTAAAGGAAAGTGATATAACCAGATATATTGATCAATATAATCGTATCAAGTAAGAATACATCTTATAGGCACATGATCTGAGGGTCTTTGATTGTCTCTAGTGAATTTATCTATTTCTATAGTTTTTATAGAATCTGTTAGTTCATTTGATATTAAGTAATGGTCAATTCTCAATCCCTTATTTCTCTGCCAGGATCCTTGTTGATAGTCCCAAAATGTATATTGTTTATCTAAATTATTAAAAAGTCTAAACCCATCCTTAAAACCAAGATTTAACAAAGATCTAAATTTTTTTCGAATTTCTAATTTAAATAATGCATCATTCATCCAATCCTCCGGATTATCAACGTCATTTTCTCCAGGAATTACGTTAAAATCACCTGTAATAATTATATACTTATTTTCATTTAATTTTTTTTGAATATATTTTTCAAATAGTGCTATCCATTTTTTTTTGTATTCATATTTTTCTGTATTAACAGGATTGCCGTTTGGTAAATATATAGAAACTAAAAAAATTTTTTTATTTTTATAATTAATATTAGCTGAGATAAATCTTGATTGTCCTAAAGGATCTTTAAAATCATCATGATTTGTTATCAATTCCTTTTTGCTTAAAATGGCTACCCCATTATAGGATTTTTGACCATTTACGTAAGAATTATAGCCAGCATTTTTGAATTCTTGAAAGGGAAAATTTTTCTCTTCCGTTTTAATTTCTTGAAGAACTAAAACATCAATTTTTTTCTTCTTTAAATAATCAAGAACCTGATCTATTCTAATCCTTACAGAATTTATATTCCAACTTGCTATATTCACTATAACGAAAACGAAGTTCCACACCCACAAGAACTTTTTGCATTAGGGTTAGATATTTTGAATGATTTTTCAATTAAGGTATCATTATACTCCAGAATAGATCCTTTAATATATTCCAGACTAATTGGATCGATAATGACATTGTCGAATTTTTTATCTTCTGGATTCAGATGTTCATCGATTGAGAAATTGTATTTAAAGCCTGAGCAGCCACCACCTTCGACGGATATCCTAAAAAAAGAACCATTATTTTCATTTTGCAAAAGCTTATTAATTTCTTCTTTAGCTTTTTTGCTTATTTCTATATTAGTATTCATAAGTTTATTAAAATAACTTTATATACATTATATCTTAAATGAGCACACTCCCAGCTAATCATGACAATACTCTACAAAAATACGCTTCAAATAAAGCTAATTTTTTGGGTAGGTATTTTTTGGAAAAAAGCTCAAATTATAGATCTGAATATCAAAGAGATCGAGACCGGGTGATTCATTGTTCATCTTTTAGAAGGCTAAAACACAAAACCCAAGTTTTTGTCTATCATGAGGGAGATCATTTTAGAACAAGGCTTACTCATTCTTTAGAGGTCTCTCAAATATCAAGATCTATATCAAGATACCTAGGTTTGAATGAAGATTTATCTGAGGCACTTAGTTTAGCTCATGATTTGGGGCATACTCCATTTGGTCATGCTGGTGAAGATATTCTGGCTGAGTGCATGCTTAACTATGGTGGTTTTGATCACAATATACAATCTTTAAGAATTCTTCTATTGCTGGAAAATATTTATGAGGATTATCTAGGATTGAATTTGTCGTTAAATTGTATTGATGGTCTTTTGAAACATAATGGTCCAGTTCAAAATGAAAATAAATTAAAAATTTTGTTACCTGAAATTTTTAATTATGGTTTAAATTTTCAAACTTACGGATCATTAGAAGCGCAAATAAGCTCTTTATCAGATGATATAGCCTATAATAACCACGATATTGATGATGGGTTAAGGGCAAATTTTTTTAGCATTGATGATCTTAGAGAAATTCCTGTGCTAAATGATATTATAAAAGAAACTTGTAATAAAAGCTCCAACAAAAACAATTATATTTTGGTCAGAAGGTTAATTGATTATATGGTAACAGACCTAATTGATAATTCACAAAGAAATATCAATTTATATAAAATAGACAATATAAATGATGTTTATAATTCTGGTAAACAAATCATTGATTTTTCAGAAACAACTAATGAGCTAATAAAAAATATTAAAACGTTTCTGCACTCCAAGATGTATAAACACTCTCATATCCAAAAATGGTCAAATAAATCAAAAGAAATAATACAAAAAATTTTTAATTATTATAATAGACATTATGAAAAAATTTCTAATAAGTTTAATAATAGTTTTTCAAAACAAAGGAATATAAGTGATTATATTTCAGGCATGACGGATAAATATGCTATTGATGTGTATAACTCATTAAAATGAATATTTTTAAAATATATAAAGATAAATTTATTTTATTACTTCGTAATAATAGTTTTGACTGTGATGAAGAAAAAGTTTCTGTTGATACCCCTAGGCAGGCAAGTTTTGGAGATTTGGCATTTAATGCACCTCTAATATTATCATCCTCTCTTAAAAGTAATCCTCTAGAAATTGGTAAAAAAATTGCTGACTTGATAAAAGAAAATTATAGTGAATTTGAAACTATAGAAGTTGCCAAACCTGGATTTGTAAATTTAAAGTTTAAAAAAGAATTTTGGTATAATTTTTTATTTTCATTTGATGATAGCAAAGGAAAAATTGTAAATATATCTAAAACTATTAATTTAGAATATGTTTCAGCCAATCCCACAGGCCCGTTGCACGTAGGGCATTGTCGAGGAGCGGTGTATGGAGATATTTTAGGAAACCTTTTAAATTTTGTAGGACACAAAGTTATTAAAGAATATTATATTAATGATTATGGCAATCAAATTCACATGTTTGCCAAATCTGTATATGCTCGAGTTCTTGAAATTAAAGAAGGAAAAGAATTTCCTGTAAATGAGGGTCTTTATCCAGGTGAATATTTAAAAGAAATTGCACAAAGTTTAATAAAAAAAAATAAAATTTCTAATTTTTCGAATTACGATTCTATTAAAAACCAACTTGGTGAAATGGCTATGGACGAAGCCATGATTATGATTAAAAATGACTTGCTTTCGCTTGGTATTAAGCATGATTTATTTATTTCAGAAAAAGAATTAGTACAAAACAACCTTGTTTCTAAAACTTTAAAGATATTAGAAAGAAAAAACTGTATCTACGAAGGTGTACTGCCCAAACCCAAAGGTAATGAAAATGAAGATTGGGAACCAAGAGAGCAATTATTATTCAAGTCCACAAAGTTTGGCGATGATGTAGATAGAGCTTTAAAAAAATCAGATGGCACATGGACTTATTTTGCTAATGATGTGGCTTATCATTCATATAAACTTGATAGAAAATTTGATAAATATATTAATGTGTTGGGAGCTGATCATGCGGGTTACCTTAAAAGATTAAAAGCCTGTGTTGATGCACTATCGGACTTCAAAGCAGATTTTGAATGCAAAGTATGTCAGTTGGTAAAGTTATTTAAATCTGGAGAACCTTACAAGATGTCGAAAAGAGCGGGTGATTTTATCACTGCTAAAGAATTGGTAGAATCTGTAGGAGTAGATGCGGTTAGATTTATGATGATTTATAGAAGCAATGATAGCCAATTAGATTTTGATTTTGACCTGGTTACAGAAAAAACAAAAGAAAACCCTGTTTTTTATGTACAGTATGCCAGTGCAAGAATTCATTCAATCTTAAGGAAAACATCATTAGATTTAACAAATATTGATAAACAGTGTTTGCGATTATTAGATGCGGAAATTGAAATTGAAATAATTAAAAAATTGTCCTTATGGTCTAAATGTATGGATCTTTCGGCAAAAAACTTAGAACCACATCGAATACCTTATTACCTATATGATCTTGCATCAATATTTCACTCTTATTGGAATTTAGGAAAAGAATATTCAGAGTATAGGATTATTGAAAACGAAAATAGCCAATTAATAAAGGCTAGAGTTTACTTATTAGAAAAGGTTTTAACAGTAATAAAGTCTGGGCTGTTAATACTTGGTGTTAGCGCACCCGAGTCTATGTAATGAGATTATTGTTATTAAAAATTGCATCTATTTTCTCAATTTTTATTTTTTTTTATTTCATTATATTATTTTATTTATCTGAAAATTTTAAAACAAAAGTTTTACAAAGTAGAAAGTCACATGACTCATTGTTATTTAGCTACGGTATGAAGCTACCAAAAACCGAAGTAAATAAAAACTTTAAGATATTCATTGATAATTCTGACTATTTTAAAAAAATTGATGATGAACCAAAGTTTTGGGAGCTTGTAAAATGAATATTTCTTTTAAACCAGTGATCGTAGGTTTATCTGGACATAGTATTTCCAAAGAAGAATATTTTTTATTTAAAAAACACTTACCGATTGGGTATATTATTTTTTCAAGAAATATAAAAAATTTTTTTCAATTAAAAAATTTAATTTCAGAATTGAAATCCCTTAATCCATATCAAAAAACCTTAATTATGATTGATCACGAGGGTGGAAGAGTAAATCGTTTTTCAAAATTTTTTGATCAAAGACACCAATCTGCTAAAATATTTGGTAATTATTTTAAAAATGACAAAAAACAATTTAATCAAGAATTAAATAAATTTATTAATTTCAATTCTAATCTGTTTAATTATTTAGGAATTAATTTAATCGCGACCCCAGTATTAGATTTATTTTATCCCAATAAATCTAGTGTCATATCTGATAGGGCTTACTCTGATAAAAATACTGATATTATTAATATTGGTAATACAATCGTAAAGAAATATTTAAAGAAAGGGCTTATGACCATTGGCAAACATGCTCCAGGTCATGGCTTATCTATGCTAGATAGCCATTTTCATTTACCAATAATAAATGAAAGCAAGGAATTTTTATATAATAATGATTTTAAATGCTTTAACAATTTAAAGTCTCAATTCTTAATGACTGCACATATTCTTTATAAAAATATTGATCATATTAATCCTGCAACTTTTTCACCAACAATAATAAAAAAAATTTTAAAGAAAAAATTGAAATTTAAAGGCCTAATAATGTCAGATGATATATGCATGAAGGCACTAAATGGATCTATTGAAAGTAGAGCGGTTAAGTCGTTTGATTCCGGATGCGATATTGTTTTACATTGCAATGGAAATTTTAATGAAATGACACGTTTGTTTGGTATTACTAGCTATGCGGATAAGAAGTTGTTAGCAAAAATGATTAAAATCTTTAATTATAGCCAATAATTTAGTACGATTTTTTATGCAAGAGAATCATGCTGAAGTTTTAACAGATAATTTTAAATTACAGGTAGATAATTACGAAGGTCCCTTGGACTTATTGCTAGATCTTGCCAAGGCTCAAAAAGTTGATTTGATGCAAATTTCCATCGTTCAACTTGCCGATCAGTACATTAATTATATTTCTGAGTTAAAAGATAATTTAGAACTGGCAGCTGATTTTTTAGTAATGGCATCTTGGCTTGCTTATTTAAAATCAAGACTATTATTACCAGAAGAATTTGACGATGATTTTTCAGCTATTAAAATGGCAGAAAAACTAAAACTTCAGCTGAGAAAGTTAGAGAGTATTAGATTATTATCAGATCAATTAATGAGCAAACCTAAATTAGGTCATGAAGTTTTTATGAGAGCAATGAGAGAGGGAATTAAACCAATAAATAAATCTGAGTACAGTGTTTCTTTGTATGAATTGATAAAAGCTTATGCTGATTTTAAAAGAAAAGAAAATTTTTCTTCTATTAATATAAAAAAATTACCTGTTTATACTATGGAAGAAGCTATAAAAATGATTACTAAAATGTTTGATCAGATAAAAGAATGGTGCGATATAAATACTATTATACCAAAAAATTTTTTAAAAAATAAAAAATTAAAAAAATCTGGTCTGTCGGGTACTTTTGCAGCAAGTTTGGAATTAGTACGAGAAGGTAAGCTTTTGATTAAACAAGAACAGATGTTTGAAGATATTTATATAAAATCAAAAAATTAAAATTTTATGCCTAGTATTGATAAAAAAGAAAAAAAAATAATCGAAGCTTTTTTATTTGCAGCTGACGAGCCTCTAGATCTTGCAACGTTGCAATCAAAAGTAAAAAAAAATACTGATGTTTTGCAAATTTTAAATGAATTACAAAACGAATATCAGGAAAGAGGTATAAATTTAATTAAATTAGCAAATCGTTGGTCATTTAGAACTTCTATTGATTTAGCTGATCAGCTCAAAGAAGAAATAACAGGTCAAAAAAAACTATCAAAAGCTGCAATTGAAACATTGGCGATTATTGCGTACCATCAACCAGTTACTAGATCTGAAATTGAGGAAATAAGAGGCGTATCTTTTTCTACAGGTACTATGGAAGTTTTATTTGAATTAGGCTGGGTTAAGCCAGCAGGAAGAAAGGATATACCAGGTAAACCACTAGCTTATGGAACCACAGATTCTTTTTTAAGTCATTTTAATTTAAATAGTCTTGAAGATCTACCTAACTCTGATGAATTAATGGCTGCTGGTTTAATAGATAGCAGAGTTGATAGTTCAATTTTTGGAACTTCCAAGTTTACTAAAGAAGATAATAGTAGCGTAAAAGAAAATATATTTAGTAATATTGATGAAATGATTAGTGATACATTGGATAATAAAGATACAAGATAATGAAAATAAGGAAGAAGCTGCTCAAAATTTAGATGAACCTTATGAAGATGATGAAGAAGACGAGGATGATGAGACAGATGATGACTATGACGAGGACGAGGACGAGGATGAAGACGACGAAGAAGACGATAAAGAAAAATAATTATTGTTTTTTATATAAATAATGGATAAGATTTAGATATGAGCATTGGTTTTTGGCAAATAGTTATTGTTGTGGCCTTAGTTGTTTTACTTTTTGGAAGAGGTAAAATTTCTGAATTAATGGGCGATGTTGCCAAAGGAATTAAGAGTTTTAAAAAAGGTATGTCTTCAACTGAGGAAATTGATGATAAAAACCTTACCAATAGCAATAAAGATAACAAAAATTCAGAAAGTTAATTTCTAATGCCACAAATTGGGTGGTCTGAACTTCTAGTCATAGCTGTTGTTGCCATATTAGTAATTGGACCAAAAGATCTTCCTATCATCATGAAAAAAATTGGTAGTTGGATGAGAACTATCAAAGGTTATGCTAATCAATTTCAAAATACTTTAGAAAACATAGAAGATGTTGAAACAATTGATTTAGATAAACCTAAAAGAAAACAAGCAACATCAAAAAATCAAAAAAAAAAAGAAGTTAATTCTTGATTATAGATGGCGACAAAAACAACAACGATTACTGGCCACCTTAAAGAACTAAGATCGCGTCTAATTAAATCTGTGATTTTTTTGCTTTGTGCTTTTGTTGTATGTTTTGTGTTTGCGGATAGTATTTATGCTTTTTTACTTGATCCTTATGTTCAAGCTACAAAAGATGATCCCGTACAAAGAAGAATGATTTTTACAGCACTGCACGAAACTTTTTTAACCTATTTAAAATTAGCTTTTTTTTCATCTTTTTGCCTTTCGTTTCCTGTTATATTAATTCAAATTTGGAAATTTATTGCCCCTGGTTTATATAAAAATGAAAAAATGGCTCTTTTACCCTTTTTAATTGCAACGCCAATACTTTTTGTTTTAGGTGGAATGCTAGTTTATTATTTAATCATGCCCCTTGCAGTAAAGTTTTTTTTATCATTTGAGACAACTAGCGCAATGTCAGGTATGCCCATTCAATTAGAGGCAAAGGTTGATGAGTATTTATCTTTAATAACTAAATTAATTTTTGCTTTTGGTTTAAGTTTTCAATTACCTGTATTATTAACTTTATTAGGAAAAGTTGGTTTTTTAACAGCGGATGATTTAAAAAAAAGAAGAAGGTATGTGATTGTGATAATTTTTGCAGTAGCAGCAATTTTGACACCTCCTGATCCAATTACTCAAATTGGACTAGCTTTGCCATTGCTTCTTTTGTATGAAATTTCTATTTTAACAGTTAAAACTGTACAAAGAAAATAATGCTAAATATTAAAGACATAAGAAAAGATTTAAATACCTTTAAACAAAAAATTAAATCTAGGTTTGTAAATAATTCTGACCTAATTTTTGATCAACTGATTAAATTAGATGAAGAGCTTAGAAAAAATCTTGAAAAGCAACAAGAATTACAAAATCAAAGAAATTCAATTTCTAAAAATCTTTCAATTGAAAAAGATAAAAATTCTGAAAAATTTAAAAATCTTTCATCTGAAGTTTCTTCTATCAAAACCTCAATTTCAGCTTTAGAAACCGAAGTTACAAAATTAAATATAGATATCAATAGAATATTGCATACGTTACCAAATATTCCATTAGATGAAGTTCCAATTTCAGAGGATGAGAAGGGAAACGTAGAGATAAAAAAGTCTGGAACTGTAAGACAGTTTGACTTTGAACCTTTAAGTCATGATCTTTTAGCTAAAAATTTGAATCTTATAGATTTTGAAACAGCTGTAAATATGTCTGGATCCAGATTTGTCATACTTAAAAAAGATTTGGCCAAATTAGAAAGAGCTTTGATCAATTTTATGCTTGATCTTCATACAGGTGAAAATGGTTATATAGAGCACAATGTGCCAATTTTAGTAAATGAAAAATCTATGTTTGGAACTGGGCAGTTACCTAAATTTAAAGATGAGCAATTTCAAACTAATAATGATCTTTGGTTAATTCCTACAGGCGAAGTTTCTTTAACAAATATTGTTTCCGATAAAATTACAAAATATGAGGATCTGCCATTACGTTATGTGACCTGCACTCCGTGTTTTAGATTAGAAGCTGGTGCAGCTGGTAAAGATACTCAAGGTATGATGAGGCAGCATCAGTTTTCAAAAGTGGAATTAGTTTCCATAATTCAACCAGAATTTAGAATGAACGAATTAGAGCGAATGCTTTCTTGTGCGGAAAAAGTTTTAGAATTACTAAAGTTACCTTACAGAGTGATGCTTTTATCAAGCGGTGACATGGGCTTTAGTGCTGAAAAAACTTATGATATTGAAGTTTGGATCCCATCTCAAAATAAGTATCGAGAAATTTCCAGCTGTTCATCTTGTTCTACATTTCAAGCTAATAGAATGAAAGCCAGATACAAAACAGTTGATAATAAAAATGAATTACTAGCTACTTTAAATGGTTCGGGATTAGCTATAGGAAGAACAATTATAGCTATTTTGGAAAACTATCAAAATAAAGATGGCACTATTTCAATACCTGAAGTTTTACAAAAATACATGTCCAAAAAAATTATTGGATAACGATAAAATTTAAAGTGATTTTAAAAACTTTTTTTTAGAATGAATGATAATTTTTTATGGCAAGCTACAAAAGAACAAATAGAAAAATCAAATTTATATTTATTTTGTGAATATCTTGACAAAGAAAAATTTTTTCCTTTAACAACTGATTATCAAAAACTTTGGATGTGGTCGGTAGAAAAACCAGATGTATTCTGGTCTGCTTTTTGGGATTTTTCTAATATTAAAGGCAAGAAGGGAAAAAAAATAATTTCTAAAAATACTGAATTTTTAGATTGCCGTTTTTTTGAAGATTCAAAAATAAATTTTGCCCTAAACTTATTAAAAAAAAAAACTAATGAAGTTGCAATACATTTTAGAGGGGAGAATGGATATGAAAAATCTATCACTTGGAAAAAATTATATAATGATGTTTGTAAATTATCTAATTTTTTTAAAAAAAATGGTTTAAAAAAAAATGATAGAGTGGCAGCATATTTGCCTAATAATATTGAAGCAATTATTGGATTGTTAGCATCATCAAAAAACGGACATATATGGTCTTCATGCTCACCGGATTTTGGCGTCCAAGGAGTTGTAGATCGTTTTTTGCAAATATCTCCAAAAGTTTTAATTACTTGTGATTATTATTATTATAATGGGAAAAAAATAAGTTTAATAGATAGAATTTATTCCATACAAAAATTAATACCCTCAATTGAAAAAATTATAATTTGCTCATATGAAAATAATAATTTTTTTACAGAAGAATTTATATCTTTTGATCAAATTATAGAGGACGGTTTTATTGATGAAATTTTTGAAGAATTTGAATTCAATCATCCTTTGTACATTCTATATTCAAGTGGCACAACGGGAGTTCCTAAGTGTATTGTGCATGGTGCTGGCGGATCTTTAATTGAGCAGAAAAAAGAATTATTTTTACATTGTGATGTTAAGGAAAATGACAATATTTTCTATTTTACTACTACTGGATGGATGATGTGGAATTGGTTGGTTGCAAGTCTTTCATGTGGTGCTAGTGTGAAATTATACGATGGATCTCCATTTTACCCCAATAAAGAAGTTCTTTTTCAATACTGCGAGGATCACAATTTCTCATTATTCGGTTTAAGTGCAAAGTATATTGATTTTTTAAAAAAGAATAATTTTTCTGCAAACAAATACAATTTAGATAATCTGAAAATAATAACTTCCACTGGCTCTCCCCTTATGAAGGAGAGCTGGGAATACGTTTATAAAAATATTAAGAATCGAGTTTTGCTTTCTTCTATTAGTGGCGGAACTGATGTAGTAGGTTGTTTATTAATGGGAAATTTATTTGGAAAAGTTTTTGCAGGAGAGATACAGGGCGCTAGTTTGGCTATTGATGTTGATGTTTTTGACGAAACAGGTAAATCAATTAATAATTTTGAAAAAGGCGAACTTGTTGTCAAAAATCCATTTCCTTCTATGCCTGTAAAATTTTGGAATGACGAGGATAGAAAAAAAATTAAAGATGCATATTTTAATAAATATTCTAATATTTGGTATCATGGTGACTATATTCAAAAAACTTCTAATGCTGGGTTTATTATACAGGGAAGATCTGACGCAACGTCTAAAACCTGGGGGTGTAAGAATTGGAACAGCAGAGATCTATAGACAGGTTGAGGCTTTTGATGAAGTTGCAGAATCAATTGTAGTTGGTCAAAATTTTGACAATGATGTAAGAATAGTTTTGTTTGTAAAAATTAATACAAAATATTCTTTTACAGAATCATTAGTTAAAAATTTAAAAAACACTATTAGAGACAATTGTTCTCCTCGACATGTACCATCTCTTATTATCGAATGTCCAGATATCCCAAGAACCAAAAGTGGTAAGATTGTTGAAATTGCCGTTCAAAAATTAATTAATGGTGAAAAAATTAACAATCTAAATTCAATAGCTAATCCTGAATGTTTAGATTTTTATAGAAAATTAACAAATGCCTAGTGATATAGAAATTGCCAAGTCAGCAAAAATTAAGAAAATTTCTAAAATTGCAAAGAATTTTCTTAATATACCGGAAAATCAAATTCAATCATTTGGTCATTTCAAAGCTAAAGTTTCATTATCATTCTTAGAAAAATTAAAAGAAAAAAAAAATAGTAAACTAATTTTGGTTACAGCCATTAGCCCCACTCCTGCCGGAGAAGGAAAAACTACTACAACTGTAGGACTAGGGGACGCTTTAAATCGAATTGGAAAGAAAACGATTATCTGTTTACGTGAGCCTTCATTAGGACCTGTTTTTGGCATAAAAGGTGGAGCTGCGGGTGGCGGATATGCCCAAATAATTCCCATGGAAGATATAAATCTTCATTTCACTGGAGATTTTTCAGCTATTGCTCTTGCTCACAATTTATTGTCAGCGATGCTTGATAATCACATTTATCATGGAAATTCTCTGGAAATAGATTTTTCCACTATTCAATGGAAAAGAGTTGTTGATATGAATGATCGTTCGTTAAGAAAAATTACTGTCGGCTTAAAAGAAGTAAAAAAAGGTTTTCCCTATGATAACGGTTTCGAAATTGTAGCTGCATCTGAAGTGATGGCAATTCTTTGTTTGTCATCTTCAATACATGATTTAAAAAAACGTCTTGGTCAAATTATAGTAGCTTACAATAATCATGGAGATCCAGTTACAGCTAAAGATCTAAAGGCACATGGAGCTATGACAGTTTTATTAAAAGATGCCATTTCTCCAAATTTGGTTCAAACTTTAGAGAACAATCCTTCTTTTGTTCATGGCGGACCATTTGCAAATATTGCCCATGGTTGCAATTCAGTAGTAGCAACTAAAGCAGCATTAAAACTTGCAGATTACGTGGTTACTGAGGCAGGCTTTGGTTCGGACCTTGGTGCAGAAAAATTTATTAATATAAAATGTCGTAAATCAGGTTTGAGACCATCAGCTGTAGTAGTCGTGGCTACAGTTCGAGCAATCAAATATCATGGAGGCGCAGAATTAGAAAGCTTAACAAAGGAAGATTGTCTAGCAATTAAAAGAGGTTTGCCAAATTTAGAACGTCATGTAAGTAATATTGTTAAAATTTACAATTTACCTTGCGTTGTAGTAATTAATAAATTTTCTAATGACACAAACAATGAAATCAAATTGATAATTGATAAGGTAAAGGAATTGAAGGTCAATGTAGTTCTGTCTAATCATTGGGCAAAAGGTGGAAAAGGAGCGATAGACTTGGCTAACGAAGTCATTAAAATATGTAAAAACAAAAAAAAAAGAATGAAATTTGTTTATAATGTTAATGATAGTATATTGGAAAAAATTAATAAAATTGCAAAAAAAATTTATCATGCCAAAGAAGTTATAGCTGAAAAAAAGATAATTGATGAAATTACCAATCTTCAAAAAGCTGGGTTCGGTCATTACCCGGTATGTATCGCAAAGACACAGTCTTCTTTTTCTACTGACCCCAAATTAAGAGGAGCACCAATAAATCACTCCATATCAATACGTGAAATAAGATTAGCTGCAGGCGCCGAGTTTATTGTTGTTATATGCGGAAATATTATGACCTTACCGGGTTTGCCAAAAAAACCGGCTGCTGAAAAAATTGATTATTACAAAAGATGAAATTGTGGGACTATTTTAAATAATTTTTTTATAAGTCTTTTTTTGCAACATTAAAATAAATAAGATATATCGAAGATAATTTATTATGGTCAGGTGGGTGAGAGGCTGAAACCAGTCGTTTGCTAAATGACCCTACGAGTAAAATCGTAGCGAGGGTTCGAATCCCTCCCTGACCGCCATGATTTATGATTAAAAAAGATTTTGCTATTTTGGAAATTCTAAAATTATCTTTTCAATTTATATCGACTGATTTAACAGCAAGAATTAAAGATGGTTTTCCAATTGTAATACTTATTACAGTCGCATTTAATGGTTTAAATTTTTTAATGTCCAACTCTCTAGCGAGTAATTTTACAATAATATTATTTGTTTTATTTTCTATTTTATTAACTAGTTGTATTGGCATAAGTGTACATAAAGAAATAATAACAAATTTTAGACAAACTTTTTTATCTCATTTCTTATCATTAATAAATTTAAAATATTTCTTCAATATTACGCTTGATATCATTAATTGCAATATCCCCAATTCTTATTCATTTTTTTTTTAAATTTTTTAATAAAATAAATTTTTTTGGTTTTAATATTTCTTATTTATTTTTTTTATGGATACTTAGTTGTGTATTTGCTTTAAAATTAATTTTTATTTTACCCAAAGTTGCTCTCAATAAAAATTTTTCTTATTCAATTCAAGAGTTAAATAATTTTGGTTTTAAATTATTTTTAATATTTATAATTATAACAATTATTTTTTTTATACCTTCGGTATTTGTACTGTCTTTTCAAGTATCTATACTAAATAGTAATTCTCAATTGTATCTAGTTATTAAACCAATGTTTGATTTCATTTCTTTTTATATCTCTTATTTAAATTATTTAGTTATTTTTGCAGCAATCTCTTATGTTTATAAAAAAACTAATTAAATTATTTTAAATGGCGGAGAGGGTGGGATTTGAACCCACGAGTGAGTTGCCCCACTGCTGGTTTTCAAGACCAGTGCTTTCAACCGCTCAGCCACCTCTCCAGATTGATGGGTTATAAGCATTATCTCGACTTTCAGCAATATTTATAAGTAAAATTATCTAAATATCTTAGCATTTTACAATATTGCTCATATGACTTAAATTTTAATTTATGTTATCAAAAAATATGCTTCGTTATTTAAAAATTATATATTTCTTCGCTATATTAGCATTTACTACAAATGTTTTTGCCAATAGCCCTGAGTTTGATGATTGGGTAAAAAATTTTAAAAAAAAAGCATTAACGCAAGGAATTAGCAAAACCACCGTTGAAAAAGCTTTTCAAAGAGTTGTTTTTTTAGAAAAATTGCTAATTTACGATAAGAGACAGCCAGAATTTATTGAAAAAACGGATGTGTATGTTAGCAAAAGAGTCAGTAGTTTGCGAATTGCTACTGCAAAAAAACTTCTGATTGAAAAAAAAAACTTATTAGAAAAAGTTGAAAAAGAATTTGGAGTTCCCAAAGAAATTTTATTATCTCTATGGGGTATAGAAACCAATTTTGGTGTTCACAAAGGTAAAGTCGATATTATTTCTGCACTGGCAACCTTGTCCTTCGATAAGAGAAGATCTGCTTATTTTACAAATGAACTAATTATTTTGTTAAGGCTGATTGATAAAAATATCATTGATATGAATAGTATGTATGGATCGTGGGCAGGTGCTCACGGAAATTTTCAATTCATGCCATCTTCAATTAACAATTACGCAATTGATTATGATAATGATGGCAAAATAGACTTGGTAAATTCTCTAGAGGATTCTTTTGCCTCTGCTGCAAATTATTTAAGCTCCATAGGATGGAATAAAAACATACCTTGGGGTTCAGAAGCTTTTCAGGAAAAAAAAATAAATAAAAATTTATTTACTACTGATGCTAGAAAGTTACAAAAAGAAATGTCCTATAAGAATTGGGCACACCTTGGTATTAAAAGCAAACAAAATTTACCCTTAAAGAATAATTTTAGACTTATTAGGCCTGATGGTGATGATGGGCCAATATACTTAGTAAGTATGAATTATGAGAGATTATTAAATTGGAATAGGTCGTTAAGATTTGCAATCTCAATTGGTTTGTTCTCTGATATCTTAAAAATGTAATGTTTAAAAAAATTTTAATTATTTTCTTATCGATCGTTAGCTTTTTCATGCACAAGTGTTGAGAAGCATCGAAAGCTCCACTAACGAAACCTATGAAAAAATTGGATTTCTGGGTGACTTAATTGGATTTAAAAATATCTGATAGCAAAATAAATGTAATTGTGGATAAGCAGTTTCCAGGTAATACAATTAAAATTACTAATTTAATTAACAACAAAACAGAAACAATTTCTAATATCCAAAAGAAAGAACTTGATGGTTCGCGAATTGTTTATGTATCTGACTCAATCAAAACTAGCCTTGATGTAAATAATGAATTTCCTTACATAAAAATAGAAAATTCCAAACTGAACCCAACTTTTGTAGCCAATAAGGCTAAAATTTTTAAAGAGGAACAAAAAGTTCCAAACACATCGAGAGTGAGTAATGTAGAAGTTGTTTCTTTAAGCAAAAAATCTAAAATCGAAAGTAGTAAAATAAAAAATAAAATTTACCTTCAGTATGGATCTTTCTATTACAGCGATTATGCTAATGAATTAAACAAAAATTTAAAAAAATTTCTAATTTCTACTAATATTTCTATGTACGGTTCTAAAAAGAAAGGTTATTACGTCACAATAGGGCCCATTTTAAATATTAAGAAATTTGATGAAATATTTAAATTATTAAAAAACAATGATTATGAAGGTTATGAAATTATAGTTCAATGAAAAAAATTTTAAATATATTCATCTTTATCTTAGCTATTTCTGGCAACGCTCAAGCAATAGAGACGACAGCAAAAGAAGCTATTCTTCTTGATTACAATTCTAATGAAATCTTATTTAAAAAAAATGAGAATCTCAAAATATCTCCAGCTTCATTAACTAAAATCATGACCTCTATTATTGCATTTGAGTTAATTAAGAAAGGAGAGTTAAAATTAGATGAGAAAATAATCGTATCCACGAAAGCTTGGAGAATGTCAAAATCAGGATATTCCTCTATGTTTATTATGCCTAATGATAAGATAACAGTTGAAAATTTGCTCAAGGGTATAATTGTGGCTTCTGGTAATGACGCTTGTATAGCGCTTGCGGAAGGTATTGCAGGTTCAGAGGAATCTTTTGCTTTAATGATGAATGAAAAAGCAAAAGATATTGGAATGAAAAATACTAATTTTTCTAATTCATCAGGAATTTTTTCTGAAAGTAATTTTTCTACAGTTGAAGATATTGCCTTAATGTCATCTTATTTAATTAAAAATTATCCTGAATTGTACAAAATGTATGCACTAAAAACTTTTACCTGGGAGAGGACCGGTGGAAAGCCAATTAGCCAATCTAACAGAAACTCTCTTTTGTTTAGAAATTCAAATGTGGATGGAATTAAAACAGGCCATTTGGATGATTCTGGATATGCATTAGCTGCATCATTAAAGAATGGTGAACGAAGATTAATAAGCGTAATAAGTGGAACAGTATCCAATGCTGAAAGGACAAGAGAGTCTTTAAAGCTTTTAAACTATGCTTTAATTTCTACTGATTTAATTTCAATCAAAAAAAATAATGAATTATTAGTAGCTGATTTTTGGAATGGTAAGATAAATAAGATAAATCTTCATTTAAAGGAAGATGTTTTTTTTACTTATCCTAAAAGAAGATCAAAAGATTTGAGCATTGCTATTATTGGTGAGTTTCCAATTAAAAAAAGCTTTAAAAAAAATGATGAGTTAGCAAAAATAAGAATTCAAGATAAAAATGGGTTTTCAAAAGAATATCCCTTATTTGCCTCTGATGATTATAAAGATATTAATTTTATTAAAAAATTTATAAATACAATTAATTTTTTAATATGGGGATAAAAAATGGAATTTTTATTACTTTTGAAGGAATTGAAGGATCGGGTAAATCGACCCATATTAAGTTACTTTATTCTTTTTTAAAAAAAAATATTTCTGAAAAAGTTTTTTTAACTAGAGAGCCCGGGGGGACCAAAATTTCTGAAAAAATAAGATCACTTAGTTATTAATGATTTAAATGAAAAATCAAATCCTTTAACTGAATTATTTTTGCTTTTTGCTGCTAGAGCAGAACATTTTGATTTAATAAAAAAAAAATTAAAAGATGGATATATTGTTTTGTGTGACCGATATATAGACTCAACAATCGCTTATCAGCATTATACGGGTAAGATTAAACTTAAATATATTAATTATTTGCAATTATTTATTGATAAAGGTCAAAAGCCAAATTTTACAATTCTTATAGATTTACATCCTAGTATTGGCAAAAAAAGAATTGCACAAAGAAAAAAAAAATTAGATAGATTTGATAGTGAATCAGTAAAAAAAATGATTTTAATTAGAAATGCTTTTTTAAAAATATACAAAAATAATATAAAAAAAGTCTTTCTAGTATCTAACAACTTGTCAAAAAATGAGGTTCAGAATAAAATTAGAACAATTGTATTAAAAAGAATAAATAAATGAATAAAATTGACAATATCACCAGACAAAATATTTATGATTTAGTTTACACAGAACTGGGATTGTCAAAAAATCATTGTTCTAATTTTGTTGATGACATCTTTTCTACTATTATTTCTGGATTACAAAATGAAAAAAAGGTTAAAATTTCTTTGTTTGGAACTTTTGTTAATAAAGAAAAAAAAAGTAGAATTGGTAGAAATCCTAAAACTAAAGAAGAAAAAATTATTTCCTCTAGAAATGTGGTCACTTTTAAGCCTTCAAAATTTTTATTAAAGAAAATAAATAAATTTTCTTAATGCTAAATAAATCGAGTCGAAGCTTTTAAAACAATTGGAGAATTAGCAAAAGAGTTAGATCTTATTGATAAAACAACAGGAAAGGCCAAAACTCATGTTATTAGGTTCTGGGAAAAAAATTTTAATATATTAAAACCAAGTATTGTCATAAAAAAACATAGGTATTACAGTGATACCGACATACAAATTTTTAAAAGGGTAAAATATCTGCTTAAAGACAAAGGCATGACCATAAAGGGTGCTAATAATTTATTAAATAAAGAATATTCTGTTGACTATAAAAATTTGAATAATATAAGTGCGAACAACAAATTAATTAAGTTAAAAAAAATAATTAAAGATATTAAAAAAATATTATAATGGCAAAAAAATCTACAGTTAAGGTAAGATTAGTTCCTGAGGATAAACCTAATAGCTCTTTCAATTATTATGTTAAAAAACCTACTGCTGGCGACAAGGCTAAAGACAAGCTAAAGATGAAAAAGTATAATCCAGCAACTAGAAAGCATGAGTGGTTTGTTGAAAAAAAACTTCCACCACACAGTAAATAGTTAAATTTTCTTTTTTTCTAAAGCTATAAAAGACTTAATCATTGAACCCCAGATATTTTTAATTATGAATGGTTCGATTTTATACTTTTTTCCTTTTTTTGTTAAAATTCTAATTATTTGATAAATTCTTTTTTTGTCAACAATCTCACTTCTGGTTTTGTATTTTGTTATCTTTAAAACTTCTTTTCTCCTTAAACTTAAATACTTAAGTATTTGTGTATCAATTTTATCAATATTGTTCCTGATATTTTGAATATTTTTGTTTTTGTTTTGAAGTGACAATTTAGCTTTTTTATTCATGTGTATAAAATTATATAAAATATCATGAGCAACATTCAACAAAATAAAGCTTTAATATTTTGGCATTACTCAGTTCTATTTTTGCTTATTTTACTTGTTTCTGTTGGTGGTTTTACCAGATTAACAAATTCTGGTCTTTCAATTACTAATTGGGATGTATTTAAAGGCATTTTGCCACCATTGAACAATTCAAAATGGGAAGAATACTTTTCATTATATAAATCAATACCACAATATAAGGTGTTAAATTACGGAATGTCATTGGCTGAATTTAAATATATTTTTTGGTGGGAATATATACATAGATTGTTGGCGAGATTTGTTAGTTTGGTTTATTTTTTACCACTTCTTTATTTTATTTTAAAAAAAAATATAATTAAACAAAATATAATTTATTATTTATTTATTTTTCTTCTTTTTTTATTTCAAGGTTTTCTTGGATGGTTTATGGTTAAAAGTGGCTTGTCGGTAAATACAGATGTAAGTCATTTTAGATTAGCTGCTCATTTATTGATGGCCATAGTAATTATTTCATTAATATATTGGTCAACTATTAATTTAAATAATCAAGATTTAAGCATTAGCATTTCCAAAACTTCTATTTTATTTTTAATTTTTTTATTTTTAGTTTATTTTCAAATTATATTTGGAGCATTTACATCGGGTCTTGATGCGGGATTAATTTATCAAACCTGGCCATATATGAATAATTCATTTATTCCTAATTATATTACTACTAATACTTTTTTTTCAAGTTTGGCTTTTTATGATCAATCACATGTTCAATTAATTCATCGTTTAAACGCATATATAATTTTTGTATTATTTATTTTTATTTACTTTTTTAATTTAAAGAGAAAAAATCAATATATTTATAATTTAAATATTGTTTTCCTGTTTTTAGTAATTCAGATAGTCTTAGGAATATTTACCCTTATTTCAGGATTAAACATTTATGTTGCTGCACTACATCAATTGACTTCAATACTTCTAGTAATGTCAATTTTATCCTTGATTTACAGGGTTAAATTGTAATTTCAGATGTTGACTTTTAACTTAGCAAACAGTAATTACTGCATCTTTCATGACTAATTTTATTAAAAAAAGCGAAATTAAGAATAACTGGATACATATTGACGCTACTAATGCAGTAGTGGGAAGACTTGCATCTGAAATTGCTAAAATTTTAAGAGGAAAAAATAAAGCAACTTTTACTCCACATATGGATGATGGAGATTTCGTGGTAGTAACAAACGTTTCTAAGATTAAATTCACAGGAAACAAATTTAATAACAAAAGATATTATAGACATACAGGACACCCAGGTGGAATTAAAGAAACTTCCCCTAAATTACTTATGAACAAAAAACCAGAAGAAATTTTAAAATTAGCTGTTAAGCGTATGTTGCCAGGCGGTCCATTGGCAAAAAAGCAATTAACGAAGTTAAAAATGTATAAAGAGGAATCACATCCACATACTGCACAAAAGCTTAAAGAGGTAAATTTTGCATCTTTAAACAAAAAGAATACGGTATTAAATTAATGTCTCTAGATATCAAAATAACAAAAGAAGCTCACTATGCCACTGGTAAACGAAAAGACGCTGTAGCTCGTGTTTGGTTATTATCAGGTTCAGGAAAAATTTCTGTTAATGGAAAGCTTTATACGGAATATTTTAAAAGACCAGTTCATCAATTAGCTATTGAGAAACCATTAAATATTACAGATAAAAAAAATTTAGTTGATATTTTTTGCACAGTTAAAGGTGGAGGAATGTCAGGTCAAGCTGGGGCTGTAACCCATGGAATTTCTAAAGCACTAGTTATATCTGACTCAACGATAAGAAAGTCTATAAAAAAAGATAAATTACTAACGAGAGACTCAAGATCTGTAGAGAGAAAAAAATACGGACAAAAGAAAGCAAGAAGACGCTTTCAATTTTCTAAACGATAATCACATAACCTTAATATTTTATTTACTCTTTAATTCAAAAGTAAATATATGTACTAATTAATAATGAAAAAAATAAATATTGCTATTGCAGGTGCAACTGGTTTTGTTGGTTTGGAATTGCTTAATATTTTAAAAAAACATCCTAATGTAAACATTTACAGATTGTATGCACAATCAAACCTCGGAAAATCTATTTCTTTTTTTGATCAAAGATTTAGTAAAGATAAAAATTTTCCGAAAGTTTCCTTGTTACAGGATAGGGATTTTGACAATATAGATGTTATTTTTACAGCCTTGCCCCACGGAGAAGCTCATTTAATTTCAAACAAAATAAAAAAAAATTCTGTTTTAATAGATCTCTCTGCAGATTTTAGAATTAAAGATAAAGAGATTTTTGAACATTGGTACAAAGTACCTCATTTAGCAGTGGAGCAACAACAAACAGCCATTTATGGTTTGAGTGAAATTAATAGAAAATTAATTAAAAAAACTAATATTATTTCTTGTCCTGGATGTTACCCAACATCAATTTTATTACCATTGATACCTCTTGTTAAAAATAATTTAATTAAACTTGATAATATCATTGTTGATGCAAAATCTGGATATTCAGGTGCTGGTAAAAAAACCGAAGACAAAAAACTTTATCCTAATATTAACCAGAATATTGCAATTTATGGAGTTGGATATCATAGACATATGCCAGAAATTGACCAAGTTTTATCGGAGAATTCTAAGAAAAAAATTAGTATTTCATTTACACCACATTTAATTCCAACATTTAGAGGTATTTTGTCAACTATATATTTAGAGTTAAGCAAAAATGTCAAAATAGAACAGATAATCAAATGTTTAATTAAATTTTATAAGAAAGAAAAATTTGTTAAAATTATTGATCCTAAAAATATGATTAATACGAATAATGTTATAAATTCAAATCTATGCAATATATCTGTTTATGAATAATAGATTTAAAAATAAAATTATAATTGCAAGTAGTATAGATAATCTGATTAAAGGTGCTGCTGGTCAGGCCGTTCAAAACTTTAATATAAGGTTTGGTTTTAAGGAAGATTTAGCTTTAAATTAAATTTAAATGAAAACTTTTAATATCGCTATCGCTGGTTTGGGTAACATCGGTCTCGAAGTGTATAAAAACTTAATTAAAAATAAAAAAAATATTTATAATAAAACCGGCTTTAAAATTAACATATCTCATGTTTGTGCTAAGAATATTAAAAAAAATAGAGGAGTTTCTATATCTAAAAAAATTTGGGTTACTAATCCATTACAGCTTCCAAAGATTAAAGAAATAGATATTGTGGTTGAACTTATTGGTGGTAGTGATGGTATTGCTAAAAAATTAGTTTTTGAATCAATTAAAAACGGTAAGCACATATTGTCACTGCTAACAAAGCTTTGATCGCAAAGTATGGAGATTTACTGTCTATTTTGGCAGAAAAAAAATCAGTAAATTTATTGTTTGAAGCATCTGTTGGTGGAGGTATTCCGATTATTCAATCAATCAAGCAAGGACTAATAGCCAATAAAATTAAGCACGTTTATGGAATACTTAATGGAACCACAAACTTTATTTTATCTGAGATGGAAAAAAAACAAGCTAATTTTGATGAAATTTTAAAGATTGCTCAAAACAAAGGATATGCTGAAAGTAACCCCCATGCTGATATTAGTGGCTCAGATGTTGCTGCAAAAATATCAATTTTAAGTTCTATTTGTTTTGGATCTAAGATTATAAATAAGCAATTTTTGGTAGAGGGTATTTCAAATATAGATCTTCTAGATATTCAATGTGCAAAAAATCTCGGTTATAAAATTAAACTTTTAGCTATTTCAGAAATTATTAATAATCAAATTAAACAAAGAGTCCATCCTGCATTAATTCCTTTAGACCTAGACATAGCTAATATTAATGGAGTAACTAATGCAGTAGTAGTTGATGGCGAGCCAATAGGGAGAACTATATATGAGGGTGCGGGCGCTGGTAAAGGACCGACTTCTTCTTCTATTATTTCAGATATTGCTTCAATCATGGTGGGTAATGATGATTTTTCTTTTGGACTGTCTCCAAAGGCCAAAAAATCATATAAATTATTTAATTTTAACAAGCACGTTAGTAAATATTACATTAGATTTTTAGTTCATGACAAGCCAGGAGTTTTATCTGCTATTACTTCTGTGCTAGCTAAAAATAAGATCTCTATTCAAAATTTAATTCAGGATCCTGATAAAAATAAATTATCAAATGTTATCATTGTTACGCACAAAGCAATTGAGTATCAAATTCAAAAAAGCATAGCAATTTTATCCAAAAATAAAAAAATTTTTAAAAAAATTGTTTTAATTAGAATAAGAGACGAAAGCAAACTTTAGTGTTAGATCAAAAACTTTTACAACAATTCTCAGTAGTAGCTGCGACGAGCAGCTTATTCATCATCATTACTTAAAAGGTAAAAACGATAAGATTGCTGCTGACCAAGCAGCTGTAGACTCCATGCGAAATTATTTAAATAAAATTGATATGAATGGACAAATAGTTATAGGTGAGGGAGAAATGGACGAGGCACCTATGCTATTTATAGGAGAAAAGCTTGGTACAGGTGAAGGTGAAATTTTAGATATTGCTGTAGATCCATTGGATGGAACTACCCTTACAGCAAAAAATTTGCCTGACGCAATATCAGTTATTGCTGTTTCAGAAAATGGAAATTTATTAAAAGCACCTGACACTTACATGGAAAAAATTGCAATTGGTCCAGGATACCCTGAGAATATAATTGATTTGGATAACACTATCGAAACAAACTTAAAAAATATTGCAGAGTTTAAATCTGTTAAAACGTCAGATTTAACAGTTTGTTTATTGGAAAGAGAAAGGCACGAACCTATAGTTAAAGTATTAAACAAACTCTCAGCCAAAACCAAATTTATTTCTGATGGGGACGTTTTGGGAGCAATATATACCTGCGTTGATAGATTTAATGTTGATATGTATGTTGGTATAGGAGGTGCTCCAGAGGGAGTATTGGCTGCGGCTGCTATTAAATGTTTTGGCGGTCAGTTTCAGGGCCGATTAATAATATCTAATAATGATGAAAAATTAAGAGCTACCAAACTAGGCATCAGCGATATGAAAAAAAAATACTATCTTAATGATTTGGTTAAAGGAGACGTTATTTTTTGCGCAGCAGGTGTGACTGATGGTGAAATGCTCAAAGGTATAAGAGTTGATGGAAATAATTTTTTGGCTGATTTGTTAGTACTGCATTCTGAAGCTAAAATAAGTAAAATTTATACTGAAACTCTTGAAATATGATAAGTCGTTCAGTTTCTGATAGGAATTGGATCTTAAGAAAATTTGACGAAAATAAAGTAAAAAGAATTTCCCAAAGCATTGGTATAAGTGAACTTTTATCGAGATTATTGTCCATAAGAGGAATCGATGAAAAAGATTGTTTAAGTTTTTTAAATCCAAAAATAAAAAATTTAATGCCCAATCCTTATTCATTAAAGTCAATGACTGAAGCTAGCGATATTGTAATAGAGCATATTAAAAGAAAAAGTAAAATTTGTATTTTTGGTGATTATGATGTTGATGGAGCATCTTCAAGTTCTATATTAGGGAAATTTTTTAACTCAGATTGGTTTAGAATTTATAATTTTTATACCAGATCGAATTAAGGATGGTTATGGTCCAACTGTAAAAACTTTTTCAAATATTATAAATAAAGGGGTTAAGCTAATAATAGCAGTTGATTGTGGCACTACAGCTTTTGATGCAATTGATTTTGCAAATGAAAAAGATGTTGACGTTGTCATTGTAGATCATCATCAATCAACTGAAGTTCTTCCAAAAGCAAAAGCAATTGTTAATCCAAATAGATTTGATGAAAATTCAGAATTAACTTATTTATGCGCTGCTGGTGTAACTTTTTTATTTCTTGCTGCTATTGTAACCAAGTTAAGAAAAGAACAATTTTTTAATTTAAATCAAATTACTGAACCAGATATTCTTAATTATCTAGATTTAGTCACATTAGGAACCGTTTGCGATGTTGTTCCCTTGCGTGGATTAAATAGAGCATTTGTTACGCAAGGATTAAAGATAATAGCTAAGAGACAAAATATTGGAATAAAAACTTTAGCTGATTTATCAAATATAAATTCTAAAATATCTACTTATCATATTGGATATATTTTAGGACCTAAGATAAATGCCGGGGGTAGAATTGGAAAGTCTGAACATGGTACTAATTTATTATTAACCAATGATGCTGAAAAAGCTTTTTCAATATCAAAAGAACTTGAAGAATTTAATGAAAAAAGAAAAAATATTGAAAACATTATGCTCGATGAGGCTATAAACTTAGCAAAACTTAAAGATAATAATCCTGTTATAGTTTTAACATCAAACGCTTGGCATGAAGGTGTTATTGGAATTATAGCTAGTCGTTTAAAGGATAAATTTAATAAACCGATATTTATAGTTTGTTTTGACGGAAATGAGGGTAAAGGTTCTGCTAGATCTGTTCCAGGTTTTGATATCGGTACTGCCATCGTTCGTAGCAAACAATTAAATATAATTTCTCGGGGCGGTGGCCATAAAATGGCTGCTGGTTTTTCTATCAAAAAAGAAAATATTGATAGATTTGAAAAATTAATGATTGAGTTGTTTGATAAAAGTGAATGCATTTCATCTAAAGAGAATGATTTATTTATTGATAGTATAATATCTCCAAGCGCACTTAACGAGGACTTTTATGATGAAATAAATCAATTGGCTCCCTTTGGATCTGCAAATCTAGAGCCACGGTTTATGCTTGAAAATGTTTCAATTATAAAGACTATAAAATTAAAAAATAATCACTTAAAAGCTATTTCAAAAGTTGGAAATAATACTATAAATGTAGTTTCTTTTAATAGCGTTGATACTGTAATTGGAACTTACTTAGAAAATCATAAAAATAAAAAATTTAATCTTGCTGGACGATTATCTTTAAATGAATGGAATGGTAAAAAAGAAGTTCAGTTCCTTCTTGATGATTTATCTTTATTTAATAATTAGATTACTTTTTGATTGATTAATTAACCAATTATCACTAAAAACCACCTGAATGGTCCCTTCGTCTATCGGTTAGGACATGTGGTTTTCATCCATAAAAGAGGGGTTCGATTCCCCTAGGGACCGCCAATATGAGTTCAAGAACTAAAGAATGTCTTTTAGTTTTTTGACAATTTTTGAACTTTTGGGATTGGTCAAAGAATTATAAACTTCTTCAATTTTTCCATCTTTATTTATTAATATTTTATAAAAATTCCATTTTGGAATACCTGACTTACCATAATTATCCGCAACCCATTTGTAGAAAGGATGTTGATCTTTGCCAAGCACCAAGGTTTTTCCCATAATAGGAAACGTAATTCCAAAATTTGTTTCACAAAAAGATTTTATTTCACTATTAGAACCTGGTTCTTGATTTCCAAAGTCATTAGAAGGTATACCAATCAGAACAAGTCCCTCATTTTTATATTCTTCGTGAAGTTTTTGCAGATCCGCATATTGTTTTGTAAAACCACATTGACTTGCTACGTTAACAATAAGCAGTACTTTTCCTTTGTGCTGTTGAAGAGAATATTCCTGATTATTAATATCTTTGAAAGAAAAATTATAAGCTAAATCTTTATAGTTAGCATTTGCATTTACAGAGAAAAAAGAAAACATTAAAATTAATATTAAAATTTTTTTATTAATTATTGGCATTTTTTTTTGTAGACAATCTACATAATGTATAACCAAAAATTGTTGATAATAAAGATCCTAATAAAACACCAATTTTTACTTCATCCATATAAGTATTATTATTTGCAAAAGCTAAGTTTCCAACAAATAAGCTCATAGTAAAACCAATTCCCGTTAAAATTCCAACAGCATAAAAACTTATCCAGTTGCAGTTTTTAGGTTTATCCGCCCAGCCCAATTTGATGGAAATAATAGAGAATAAAAAAACCCCAACTTGTTTGCCAATAAATAGACCAACCAAAACTCCCAAGGTTACTTTGTCTAAGAGTTGATAAAATTTAACCCCATCCAAATTAACCCCAGCGTTTGCAAAAGCAAAAATTGGCATGATTATAAAAGATACATAAGGAGCTACAGAATGTTCAATCATTTTAAGCATGGAATTTCTGTGACTTCCTCCTTTTTTATGAGGAATAGTAATCGCTAATAGAACTCCTGAAATGGTTGCATGAATTCCGGACTCATGGGTGAAAAACCACATGAATAGGCCAACTATTATGTAGGGAATATAACTCTTAACTCCATTTCTATTGAAAAGGTATAAAATTGCAAAAGCAACAAACATTAAAAACAAATAAGAAAGATGAAGATCTGTTGAATAAAAAAGAGCGATTATTACTATCGCTCCCAAATCATCTATAATGGCTAAAGCAACTAAAAAAACTTTTAAAGATAAAGGAACTCGTTTTCCTAATAATGACAAAACTCCAATTGAAAAAGCAATATCAGTAGCAGAGGGTATTGCCCATCCCCTTAGTGTCTCAGGAGTATCGTAATTAAAAAAAACGTATATTAAAGCTGGAACTAGCATACCTCCAATAGCAGCTATAATCGGGAGGGATGCTTGTTTTGGTCTTGATAACTCTCCCTCAAGAAATTCTCTCTTTATTTCAAGTCCAACTACTAAAAAAAATATAGCCATTAAGGCGTCGTTTATCCAATGAAAAATTGATAATTTTAATTTAAAATCTCCAATACCTAAAGATAGGTATCTACCTAATATATCGAAATATTCTGCTGATAATGGTGAGTTACTTACAATTAATGCCAAAATTGTCATTACAAGAAGGACAATACCAGCCGAAGTTTCATGCTTTATAAACCACTTAATAAAAGACTTTGTATTCGTAATCATGGGCTCTTTTCTTAACACTTATTTTCATAAAAATAAATTGAATTTCTTTAATAATTTGAGAAATCTTGTATATACCTCCATAGAAGTCGGGGCATAGCGCAGCCTGGTAGCGCATCTGGTTTGGGACCAGAGGGTCGTAAGTTCGAATCTTACTGCCCCGACCACTATAAAAATTATGAAAAAAGCAAAAATTTTTGTTCCATCAAAAACTGCAATGCAGTCAGGTCAAGCAAAAAATAAATCTTGGGTTTTAGAATTTATAAGAGAAAATATAAGCAAAGATTTTGTCATGGGATGGAATTCGTCCATTGACACAAACAAACAAGTAAAAATTTTTTTTAATACCAAAGATGAGGCTATTGCTTACGCCGAAAAGAATAATATTGAATTTGATATTATTGAGCCAAAGAAACATAAGATTATTATAAAATCTTATGCTGATAATTTTTTAAAGCAATAAATGCTTAAAAGTTTTTTTTTAAAAAAAAAATGGTTGCTATGGTCATGGGGTGGGGGTCTTTTATTAATTTTATCATTGTTAATTCAGGTTACTATTACCGTTAAAATTAATCAGTGGTACAAAGGTTTTTATGACGTTTTACAGAAGCCGATGGATCACTCTATCGCAATATTTTGGGAAAAAATTTTTGAATTTATTTATTTGGCATTACCATACGTTGTTCTTGCAACGTTTACAGCTTACTTCACTAGATTATATGCATTTAGATGGAGAGAAGCGATTACCTTTGATTACTTGCCTTATTGGACGTCTAGCAATGTCATAGTTGAAGGATCTGCACAGCGTATCCAAGAAGATACGATGAGGTTTGCAAGAATAGTTGAAAGTTTAGGATTGCAAATTGTTAGAGCACTTATGACATTAGTTGCATTCACTCCTATATTATGGAGCCTTTCTGATAAAGTAATAGTATCTTTTTTTAAGGAAATACCGGGATCTTTGGTCTGGGTAGCATTTGCTACCAGTTTAGGTAGTTTGTTAATTAGTTGGTTAGTTGGTTGGAAACTTCCTGGACTTGAATACAATAATCAAAAAGTAGAAGCAAAATTTAGAAAAGAACTCGTGTATGGGGAAGATAATAGAATTGTTTACGCAAAACCAGACACAGTGTTTGAACTTTTTACGGGAATAAAATTTAATTATCATCGTTTATATTTGCATTATGGATATTTTGATATTTGGGTGAATATTTACGATCAATTTATGGTTATTGTACCGTATTTAGTGATGGCACCCGGACTGTTTACAGGAGCGATTACCTTAGGCTTTGTCATTCAAGTGTCGAATGCATTTCAAAGGGTTCATAATAGTTTTTCTCTTTTCACACATAACTGGACCACGATTACAGAGTTAAGATCAATTCATAAACGACTAAAAGAGTTTGAATTGGCCATTGGTTATAAATAATTAGCCTGTATCAATAATATTTAAAATTTTATCTTTTTTGAAAATTTTCAAAAGGTCAGAAAATTTATTGTGCATATTTGGTAGAATTAACTCTAATTCTTCAATTTCTTTTTTGGCAACTTCAAATAAATCCGAATGATAAATGGGATCTGCAATTAAAAAATCTTTTTCACCACTTTGTTTGTACCCAACAATATCACCAAAACCTCTAAGTTTTAGATCTTCTTCTGAAATATAAAAGCCATCTAATGATGATTTTAATATTTGAATTCTTCTTTTTCCATTTTGACTGATATTTTTTGAATAGAGTAAAACACAATAAGCATTTTTAGTTCCTCTCCCAACACGTCCTCTAAGTTGGTGAAGTTGAGACAGTCCAAATCTTTCACAGTTTTCTATTATCATAGTATTTGCATTCTGATTATCAATTCCAACCTCAATTACTGTAGTAGAGACAATTACTTTAATTTTACCAGAAATAAATTCATTCATAATTTTATCTTTTTCTTCGTTTTTCATTGATCCATGAACCAAACCTATTTCAACATTTAATTTTTTTTTAAGGTATTCAAATCTTTTAACAGCTGCTGATAGTTTTAGTTTTTCGCTCTCTTCAATTAGTGGCGTAACCCAATAAATTTGATCATTTTCAGCCAGACGTTTATTGACAAAATCTAAAACTTCATCAATTTTTTCCACCTGTTTGGATAGAGTATCAATATTTGTGCTATTAAAAGGTTTTTCATTGATGGTTGAAATATCCATGTCACCATAATTTGTCAGAATTAATGTTCGTGGAATAGGGGTTGCTGTCATAAGTAACACATCTGTATTTATGCCACCCTTTAAAGATAAGTTAATTCTTTGCTGAACTCCAAATTTATGTTGCTCATCAATGATAATTAGTCCCAAGTTTTGAAATAGTGTTTTTTCTTGAAATAACGAGTGAGTACCAATGATGATATCGATATCGCCATTTGCCAATGCAGAACGAATGTTTTTTTGTTCAGAAATTTTTATTTTTCCAGATAATAATTCAATTTTACAACCTAAATTATTAAAAATTTTTTGACTTAATAAAAAATGTTGTTTGGCAAGAAGTTCTGTTGGACATAAAAAGGCAACTTGATAACCTGACTTCACTACTGCATAGGTAGCTATTAAGGACACTATTGTTTTTCCACTTCCAACATCTCCTTGAAGAACTCTTAGCATTTTCTTTCTAGAGTTTATGTCTTCTAAAATTTCATCACAAACTTTTTTTTGGGAATTGGTAAGTTCAAATGGTATATTTTGATAAATTTTTGACAGAAATTGATAATCAATATTTTTTGAGTCTTTGTTTAATTTCAGAATTCTTTTTTTTATTTCTGAAAAGATTAATAAATTACTAAATATTTCATCAAATGCTAAGCGTCTGTAATAATGGGACTGTTTGTCGACATCTTGGATATTTTTAGGATTGTGCAAATTATAAATAGCCTCATACCAAGTTGGCCAATTCATTTCTTTTAAAAAATCAGCTCTATGCCATTCTCTAAGTTGCTTTAGAATATCAATTTCTTCCTGATAAATTTTTTGCAAAGTTTTGGGAGAAATACCTGCAATGGAGGGATATTTAGCCATAATTTTAGTTATATCTTTCCCTTTATCAATTGACTGAACATAATCGGGATTAGTAATTTGAAATTTATTTTTATAAAAACCTACTTTGCCACTGATTATAACTTCCTGATCTATGGGTAAAATTTGTTTAATATAATTTTCTCTAGAGTTAAAAAAAATAATATCAATACTTCCAAATTCATCTTTGCAAACAACTTTATTAGGTAAATTTCTAAAACGAGGAAAATAATACTTTGTGGGTCTTACAAAGATAGAAGAGATTTTACCCACCTCTAGCTGATCTAATTTGGGACAAAAAGTACGATCTATTGCTCCTGACGGTAAATTTAAAAATAAGTCAATCTTATTGTCGATACCTTTCTCGGATAATTTTTTTGAAATAACGGGTCCAACTCCTTTAATTTTATTTATAGATGAGAAAAGGTCGTTAAAATTCATTTGAAATTTAATTTATAAATATTAAAAGTAATTCATGATCTCTAACACAGACAACTTTAGAAAAAAACTTTTGTTCCGGTCATCGCACAGAGGAACTAAGGAAATGGATATTTTATTAGGTGGTTTTTTTAAAGAATTTGCCAAATCTTTAGACGAGTATGAATTAGTAGAATTTCAGTCTCTTTTAGAATTAACTGACAAGGTCCTTTCAGATTGGTTAATTATGAACAAAACCTCAGAGTCTATTGAAAAGTTTAGAGTATCCAAAAAAATTAAAGAATTTGTAAACTCAAATTCTTTAATCAAATAATGTTGTTAATTTTCATCATTTAGTCTAAAAGATTAGCATGGATTCAAAAGCTATAGGTCAATTTATACCGTTAATTCTTATTTTTGTTATTTTTTACTTTTTGTTAATACGTCCTCAACAAAGAAAAGTAAAAGAGCATAAAGCCATGATTGATGCAGTTGGACGGGGAGACACTGTTGTTGCTAGCGGTGGTTTAATAGGAAAAGTTGTTAGGGTATTAGAAGATGACAGAGCCGAACTAGAGATAGCAGATAACATCACAATAAAAATTATCAAATCTTCGATTTCAGCAGTTCTTAGCAAAACTGAACCAAAGTAAAATTTTGTGTTATACTTTTCTCGTTTTAAAGTATTTTCAATTTTTTTAGTTCTTCTTGTTGGTATTTATTTCTTTATTCCAAATTTTTTTTCTTTAAATAAAAATTTTTTTTTAAGTAATCAAAAAGTTAATTTAGGTCTTGATTTGCAGGGAGGGTCCTACATACTTCTTGAGATTGATGCCAAACCTTTAATTGATCAGAAAATTCAAAGCAAAAGCCTTGAGTTGAGAAGAGAGTTAAGGAAAAATAATATTAGCTATAATAATTTTAACGTTGGTAAAGACACTTTATCATTCAATTTTGACAATAAGCAAAAATCTACACTTAATAGTTTACTTTCGGACAATACGATAAACAATAATATTGGTCCTTCTGGGAAAGAACTTTTAATTATTGTTAATGAAAATGAAGCTATTATTAAATTTACTAACGATTTATTAAACTTAATTAAAAAAAACGCATTAGAGCAATCAATTGAAATTGTAAGAAATAGAATTGATGAATTGGGAACTAAAGAGCCTAATATTATTACGAGAGGAACTGACAGAATTTTAGTTGAGTTACCTGGCTTGAAAGATCCTAGTGAAATCAAAAAGTTACTTGGAAAAACAGCAAAATTAACTTTTAGATTTTTATCAAATACAAATGATGAAAGTTCTTTGGGAATTGAAATTTTAAATTCATCTAAAAAAGATTTTAAATATAATGTAGAAAAAAGAATTATTATTTCAGGGGAAAATCTTATTGATGCACAACCTGGTTTTGATCAGGTGTCAAATTCTTCAGTTGTAAATTTTAAACTTGATACTTTAGGTGCTAGAAAATTTGCTCTGGCTAGCAAAAATAATATTGGTAGAAATTTAGCAATAGTTTTGGACAATGAGGTTATTAGCGCTCCAGTTATTAGAGACGCCATTGTGACAGGAAACGGACAGATATCTGGAAATTTTTCCTCTAAAGAGGCGAATGAACTTGCTATCTTATTAAGATCTGGTGCTTTACCAGCACCTTTAAATATTATTGAAGAAAGAACCGTAGGTCCGGATTTGGGTAAGGAGTCGATAGAAAAGGGTATAATTTCTCTATTAATTGGAATGTTGTTAGTCATTCTATACATGATTTATAATTACAAAATATTTGGAGTATTCGCTAATATTTCTCTTTTTGCTAATTTAATTTTAATTATTTCTATATTAAGTATTTTTGGTTCAACCTTAACACTGCCGGGAATTGCTGGAATTATTCTAACAGTTGGAATGGCTGTTGACTCTAACGTTTTAATTTATGAAAGAGTTAAAGAAGAATTAAAGATTGAAAAAAGTAATTTAATAGCTTTTGACACTGCATACAAAAAAGTTTTAACTACAATTTTAGACTCTAATATCACTACACTGATTGCTGCTTTTGTTTTATATTATATGGGCTCTGGTCCCGTCAAAGGCTTCGCTATCACTTTGGCAATTGGAATAATTTCAACGTTTTTCACAACTTATGTTTTTGGAAGATATTTAGTCTCCTTATATGTGAAAAAAAATAAAGATAATTTAATTAAAATTTAATTATGAGCCTATACGACAAACATTACAATTTTTTAAAATTTAAGAATGTGTTTATGAGCATTTCTTTAGTACTATTTGTAATTTCAATTATATTCTTTTTTACTAAAGGCCTAAATTTAGGAGTTGATTTTAAAGGTGGAACAGTAATTGAAATGAAATTTGAACAAACAAATAATTCGGAGGATATTAGAAAATCATTATTAAAAATTAATCTTGGAGATGTTAAGGTTAAAGAATTTGGCTCTGATAAAGATTTTTTAGCAACAATCGAACAAAAAGGAAAAAACAACGATTTCGTTGCTTCAATAAAAAATCATTTAGAAAAAGATTTAAATAAAAAAGTTGATTTTAGAAGAGTGGAGGTTGTTGGCTCCAAAATTAGCAAAGAACTTACTAGAGATGGTATTTATTCAGTTATTCTTGCTCTAATTTTAATGCTTGTTTACATATGGTTTCGTTTCGAGTGGCAATTTAGTTTAGGCTCTATAATAGCTTTAGTTCATGATGTAATAATAACGATAGGTGCTTTTAGTTTGATCGGCTATGAGTTTAATTTATCAATCGTAGCTGCAATTTTAACAATTGTTGGATATTCCATGAATGATACGGTGATTATATATGATCGTATTAGAGAGTTTTTAAAAAAAGATGATAAAAAAGAATTAAGTGAATTAATAAATGATTCTATCAATTCTACTTTATCCAGAACTTTAAAAACTTCAGGGACTACTTTATTGGCTTTAATATCTATATATTTTTTTGGAGGAGAAATACTTAAAGGTTTTTCTTTTGCATTAATTTGGGGAATTTTAATTGGAACTTATTCATCTATTTTTGTTGCATCACCAATTTTAATTTATTTTAAAGTTAAAAGAAATTGGGAAGAGGTAATTGATACCTCCCCTTAAATTTATTGTTTTGAAGGTTTTTTTTCTAGTGTTTTTTTTAAAAATTGACCAGTAAAACTTTCTTTAACGTTTATTATTTGCTCAGGCGTACCCTCATATATTAGTGATCCGCCATTATCTCCACCCTCAGGTCCCATATCAATAATCCAATCAGCCGTTTTAATGACCTCCATATTGTGCTCAATTACAACAACAGTATTTCCCTTTTGAACAAAGGCCTGAAGTACTTCAAGTAATTTTTTTACATCATGAACATGAAGTCCAGTGGTTGGCTCATCTAAAATATAAATTGTTCGACCAGTGGATCTTTTGGAAAGCTCTTTTGCCAATTTTATTCTTTGAGCTTCTCCACCAGATAAGGTCGTGGCTTGTTGACCAATTTTCATATACCCTAATCCAACTTTTTGTAATGTAAGTAATTTACTTCTAATTGTTGGAATATTTTCAAAAAAATCGACACTTTCATCAACTGACATGTTCAGCACATCGGCAATACTTTTATCTTTGTGTCTAACTTCTAATGTTTCTCTGTTATATCTTTTACCTTTGCAGACATCGCATTCAACATATACATCGGGTAAAAAATGCATCTCATAAGTGATTACACCATCACCCTCGCAAGCTTCACACCTTCCACCTTTTACATTAAAAGAAAATCTTCCAGCTTTATAACCTCTAGATTTTGACTCTGGTAAATTTGTAAACCAATCTCGTATTGGAGTGAAAGCGCCAGCGTATGTTGCCGGATTTGACCTTGGAGTTCTTCCAATAGGAGATTGGTCTATATCTATAATTTTATCTAAATATTCATGGCCCTTTAAACCTTTAAATGGCTGTGGCATGTTTCTTGAAACGACTTTGTTTATCATCAGGTTTAATGCTCTGTATAACGTATGTAATACCAATGTTGATTTTCCACTGCCAGATACGCCGGTTACACAAGTAAACGTTCCCAAAGGTATTTTTGCAGTTACATTTTTTAAATTATTCCCCGTAGCACCGATTAATTGAAGAAACCTTCCATTCACAGCAGTTCTTCTATTTTTTGGCAAAGAGATATATTTTCTTCCCGACAAATAATCACCAGTTAAGCTATTTTTATCTTTTGAAACATTTTGATAAGTTCCTTGTGATACAACCTGCCCACCATGAATTCCTGCCCCCGGTCCTATGTCAATGATATGATCTGAATGTAACATGGCTTCCTCATCATGCTCTACAACAATAACAGTATTTCCAAGGTCTCTGAGCCGTTTTAAAGCCTCAATTAGTTTTATATTATCTTTTTGATGCAGTCCTATAGACGGCTCATCAAGAACATATAAAACACCTGTTAATCCCGATCCAATTTGAGAAGCTAATCTTATTCTTTGAGACTCACCGCCCGAAAGCGTCCCAGATCCCCTTGATAAATTAAGATAATCAAGTCCAACATTGATTAAAAAATTCAATCTTTCATTAATTTCTTTTAAAATATGAGAGGCAATTTGATTTTCTTTTTCTGATAAAACTTTGTGCAATTCTTTGAACCAGCGGTGAGCTTCTTTAATAGAAAATTTTGCTACTTCGCTAATATTTTTGTTATTTATTTTAACACATAATGACTCTTCTTTTAATCGATAGCCTAAACATCTTTCACACTCTTTTTCATTTTGATATTGTTCAATTTCTTCTTTTTTCCAGTCACTGTCAGTTTCTATATATCTTCGTTCTAAATTTGTTATTACACCTTCAAAACTTTTTTTATTTGAATATTTTTCGTATCCATCATCATAACTAAATTTAATTTCATCTTCTCCTGACCCATATAAAATTATGTTTTGAATTTCTTTTGAAAGTTTTTTCCATTCAGTTTCTAATGAAAAATTATAATGTTTTGCCAATGCTGCTAAAGTTTGCGCATAATACAAACTAGAGGAATTAGCCCATGGCTTTATAGCTCCATTAATAAGAGAAAGTCTTTCATCTGGAACAACCAATTTTGGATCAACATACAAGTCTACACCAAGACCTTCACACTCGGTACATGCACCATAAGGGCTATTAAAAGAAAATAATCTTGGCTCGATTTCTTCAATGGTAAATCCACTTTCAGGACATGCAAATTTTGATGAGAAGGTTAATTTTTCAATTTTTTGATGCTGTTTTGGAATGTTTTCATTTAAATATTCAACATAAACAAGCCCGTCAGAAAGCAGTAGTGCGCTTTCCAAACTTTCTGCCATTCTTTTTTTTTCTTCTTTTTTATTAACAAATTTATCAATTAAAACCTCAATATTATGAGTAATTTTTTTATTTAGGTCGGGCGTTTGCTCTATATCAAAAAGTTGATCATCTATTTTAATTTTTGAATAGCCTCTTTTTTTTAAAGATAAAATTTCTTTTTTATATTCACCCTTTCTTCCCCTAACGATTGGGGAATAAATTGAAATTCTTGAAGGTACAGGTAAATCTAAAATTTTATCAACCATCTCAGAAACAGTTTGAGATTTTATAGGTAAGTTCGTAAACGGTGAATATGGGGTACCAACTCTTGCAAACAAGACTCTCATGTAATCATAAATCTCAGTAACTGTAGCAACAATAGATCTTGGATTTTTAGATGTTGTTTTTTGCTCTATGGATATTGCTGGCGACAAACCTTCTATAAAGTCAACATTGGGCTTTTTCATTCTATCAAGAAATTGACGAGCATATGATGACAAACTTTCAACATATCTTCTTTGGCCTTCAGCATAAATTGTGTCAAAAGCTAAAGATGATTTGCCTGATCCTGACAGTCCAGTTATGACGATAAACTGATCTCTTGGTATTTCTACCGATAAATTTTTCAAATTGTGCTCTTTTGCACCTTTAACAACAATTTTTTTAAGCATTTACCTTGTGGATATAAGTAATTTTATTCATTTAACATGCGCTATATGGTATAAACATATTATCTTATTATTAATACTAACATAAATGGAATTATATGGCTGGAAGTTTAAATAAAGTTTTATTGATTGGGCGATTAGGAAATGACCCTGAGATTAAGCAAATGCAAAATGGAAAAAGTGTTGCACGATTAAGTGTTGCAACCAGCGAGTCATGGAAAGATAAGAATTCTGGCGAAAAAAAAGAAAAAACTGAATGGCATAGAGTAGTTATATTTAACGAAGGACTTGTTAATGTTGTTCAACAATATTTAAAAAAAGGCGCACAAATTTATGTGGAGGGTCAATTATCTACCAATAAGTATACTGATAGCAATGGCCAGGAAAAATATAGCACACAAATAGTTTTACAAGGTTACAACTCTACCCTTAAAATGTTAGGCGGGTCTTCTAAGGGCACAGACTCCTCACTTGATCAATCTTCAAGCAGTGCATTGCCATCGGATGAAATAAGCCCACCATCAGATTTAGATGACGAAGTTCCTTTTTAATTAAATTTTTTTAGGCATGATCGATAAAAAAATCGAAATCAGAAATATAACCGATGAGATGAAGTCATCTTATCTATCTTACGCTATGAGCGTGATAGTTTCTAGGGCTTTGCCAGATGCCAGAGACGGTTTAAAGCCGGTCCACAGAAGAATTGTTTATGCAATGTACAAAGGTGGCTATGATTGGTCAAAACAATTTAGAAAATCTGCAAGAGTGGTTGGAGATGTTATTGGTAAATACCATCCGCATGGAGACCAGGCTGTTTATGATGCCTTAGTAAGACTGGCACAAGATTTTTCTATGAGCGTTACTCTATTGGATGGTCAAGGTAATTTTGGATCTTTAGATGGTGATCGAGCTGCTGCGATGCGATACACAGAGACACGCTTAGCAAAAATTGCTGAATATTTAATATCAGATATTGATAAAAATACTGTAGATTTTCAAAATAATTATGATGATACAGAATTAGAACCTGTAGTTTTACCGGCACAATATCCAAACTTACTAGTAAATGGAGCTGGTGGAATTGCGGTAGGTATGGCAACAAATATACCTCCGCACAATCTTGGAGAGGTTATAGATGGCACATTAAAATACATTGATAATAATGACATATCTATTAAAGAATTAATGAAATCTATTCCTGGACCTGATTTTCCAACAGGTGGAATTATAATAGGAAAACAAGATATTATTCCTGGATATGAAAAAGGTAGAGGCTCCATCAAAATAAGAGGTGAGGTCGAAGTAGAAGACGGTTTAAAAGATAGAAAGAAAATTATTATAAAATCTGTACCTTATCAAGTTAATAAAACTGTTTTAATCGAGAAAATTGCAGAGTTGATAAGAGACAAAAAAATAGAGGGCGTTTCTGACTTAAGAGACGAGTCAAACAAGGATGGTGTAAGAATTGCTATTGAGATTAGAAAAAATATCTCTGAGAATGTGATTATTAATCAATTATATAAATTTTCACCTTTACAAAGCTCATTTGGATTTAACACACTTGCTATTAATGAAAAAAAACCAGAATTACTTAATTTAAAACAATTTATTAAAATATTTGTAGATTTTAGAGAAAAAGTTATCACTAAACGAACTCTTTTCGATCTAAAAAAAGCTAAAGATAGAGTTCATATATTAATAGGCTTATTTATTTCTATTGAAAATATAGACGAAATTATTTCTATTATTAGAAAATCAAAAGATCCTAATGATGCAAAATCTTTATTATTGAAAAAAAAATGGAATTTTCAGAAGTCTAAAATTGATAAAAATATAATTGAAATTAGCGAACTGTCTACAAAAGTTGAATATCAATTAAGTGACCATCAAGTCAAAGCAATTTTAGAATTAAGATTACAAAAACTAACTGCTATTGGTCATGATGAAATAAATAATGAGTTAAAAGAATTGTACCAGCTAATTATAAGCTACAAAAAAATTCTTAATGAAAAATCTGAACTCCTAAATTTAATTAAAAGTGAATTGTTAGAAATTAAGAAAAAGTTTGCTGTTCCAAGAAGAACGAAGCTAATAGGAGCTGTTGACTCTGTTGAGATTGAAGACGTTATTCAAGAGGAAAAGGTTATAGTTACAGTAACTAATAACGGATATATCAAAAGAACACCCCTTACTTCAATAAGGCCCCAAAAAAGAGGCGGAAAGGGAAAAACGGGCATTGTCACAAGGGAGGAAGATTTTGTTAGCCAATTATTTACAGTCAGTACTCTTACCCCAGTTTTGTTTTTCTCATCAAAAGGAATAGTCTATAGATTAAAAGCCTGGAAAATTCCTGAAGGATTAAATAGCTCAAAAGGTAAGGCTTTATCAAATATTTTTCCCATATCATCTGATTCAAAAATTAGTTCAATTCTTCCATTACCTCAAGATGAAAGCACATGGAAAGATACCTATTTAATATTTGTAACTGCTGGTGGCAAAATTAGAAAAAATAGCTTGTCTGATTTTGAAAATATTCAAGCTAATGGAAAAATTGCAATGAAATTGGAAAAAGATGATCAAATCGTCAGCGTTAAAATTATTAAAAAAGATGACGATGTAATGCTAAATACTTATTTAGGAAAAAGTTTAAGAATTAATTCTAATAAAATAAGAATTTTTAAAGGTAGATCATCAAAAGGAATAAAAGGCATTAATTTAAAAAAAGATGATCGTGTTATATCATTAACAGTTTTAAATCATGTTAAAATTTCATCGGACGAGTCAAAAGCTTATATAAAAAAATCTAGAAACGATGATGAGGAAGTAGAAGATACAACATATGAAATTAGTTCAAAAAAATTTGAAGAGTTTAAATTAAAAGAAGAATTTATATTAACGATTACAGAAAATGGTTATGGAAAAAGATCTTCCTCCTACGAGTTTAGGGAAAGTGGTAGAGGTGGCCAGGGTATAATTAATATAGTAACTTCTGAGAGAAATGGAAATGTGGCTGCTTCATATTCTGTTAAAAATGATGATGACATAATGCTTATCACCGATGGAGGTCAAATGATCAGATGTAAAGTTTCTGAAATTAGAATTACAGGCAGAAACACTCAAGGTGTAAGAATATTTAAAGTGGATAACGGTGAGAAAGTGGTTTCTTCAGTTTGCTTAGCAGATGACAATGAGGAATAGGCTTATGAAAAAAGTTGGTCTTTACCCTGGTACATTTGATCCTATTACTTTTGGTCATTTAGACATAGTAAGAAGAGCGTCTCTAGTTGTGGATACTCTGTATGTAGGTATTGCCACAAATAAAAATAAAAAAACTCTTTTTACTCCATCTGAAAGGGTCGAAATTGTTGAAAATTCACTAAAATCATCATTAAAAAATGTTAAAAATATTAAGGTTGTTACCTTTGATACTCTGACCGTAAATTTTTGTAATAAAATAAAAGCATCAATTATTTTCAGAGGTTTGAGAGTTGTTACAGATTTTGAATATGAATTTCAATTAGCTGGCATGAACAATAGATTAGATAAAAAAATACAAACCATATTCTTAATGGCTGATATTGAAAATCAGTTGATTTCTTCTAATATGGTAAAAGAAATTGCTGAACTTGGCGGAAATGTATCTAAATTTGCTCCTTATGAAGCAATAGTATATTTAAATAAAAAACTTAAAAATAAGAAATGAAATCTTTATTATCTAAATCTATATTTTTATTATTCTTGTTTTTATCAACACTAAAAGGAGAAGCCGTGGAAAATCCAAAAATTATTTTAACTACTAAGTATGGGGATGTAAAAATTGAATTATATAAAGATACTGCACCAAATCATGTTAATCGAATAATAGAACTTAGCAAAGCAGGTAAATATGATGGTGTCGCATTTCATAGAGTCATTGAAGGTTTTATGGCTCAAACAGGAGATGTAAAGCATGGTAATACAAAAAAGGGTTTTAATGCTGCAATGGTAGGTACAGGTAGCTCAGATTTACCAGATTTAACACAAGAATTTAACAATATACCCCATGAAAGAGGAACAATGTCTATGGCCAGATCCCAAGATCCAAATAGTGCAAATAGCCAATTTTTTATCTGCTTTGACAAAGCACCGCACTTAGACAGACAGTACACTGCTTTTGGAAAAGTTCTAGAAGGAATGGAATTTATAGATAAACTAAAAAAAGGCGCACCAGGATCTGGTTCAGTTACTAATCCAGACATCATTGTAAAAATCACAGTTCTTTAATTTTAAATGACATGTTCATTTAAAATTTTAAATGAAAATGCAGGAGCAAGACTTGGTGTAATTTCTACATCTAGAGGCAATATAGATACACCAGCATTCATGCCTGTTGGCACAGCAGCAACTGTCAAAGCTTTATTAATTGATCAGGTAAAAAGCACAGGTGCTCAGATTATTTTAGGTAATACCTATCATTTAATGCTACGACCTGGCATTGAGAGAATTGGTAGAGTAGGTGGGTTGCACCAATTTATGAATTGTGATCTTCCAATATTAACGGATTCTGGAGGTTTTCAAGTAATGTCCTTATCTAAAATTAGTAAAATAACAGATGATGGCGTCACTTTTAATTCACATATTGATGGAAAAAAAATTTTTATTTCTCCTGAAATTAGTATTCAAATTCAAAAAAGTCTCAACTCCGACATAGTAATGATTTTTGACGAATGTCCAGAGTATACCTTAGATAAAAATAGAGTATTAAAAGCCGTAAACTTATCTATTGATTGGGCGAAAAGATCTAAGTACGAATTTGGTATAAATGAAAAAAAAATGCTTTTTGGTATTGTTCAGGGTGGCATTTTTAATGATTTAAGAAAAGAGTCTTTGGAAAGGCTTCAAGAAATTGGTTTCGATGGTTATGCCCTGGGAGGTTTGGCAGTTGGTGAAAAACAAAACGAGATGTTTGAAGTTTTAGATCATATTTGTCCTTTTCTTCCTAAAGATAAACCACACTATTTAATGGGAGTTGGTACGCCCTCTGACTTGTTAGGTGCTGTCAAGCGGGGGATTGACATGTTTGATTGCGTTCTTCCCACAAGATCGGGTAGGACTGGGTTGGCTTTTACTTGGGAGGGTAAGAAAAATTTGCGAAATGCAAAATATACTAATGATGACCGGCCATTAGATTTAGAGGTAAATTGTCCAGCATCACAAAATTACTCAAGAAGTTATTTGAATCATTTAACTAATTCTAATGAAATTTTAGGCTCAATTCTTTTGACATGGCATAATATTGCTTTTTATCAAGATTTGATGAGAAAAATAAGAGAATCAATTGCAGCCAATAACTTTGAAAATTTTTATAATAAACACTTTGAAATTTTAAATAGTTAGTTGAATTCTAGCTCTAAAATTTTCTATTACTATTGATTATTACTCTAATGTTTTATAGACAGTAACCTCTTAATATATTGAAATATAAGTATTTCTTGTTAAGTTAATTATTTGTGGGCCCGTAGCTCAGTCGGTAGAGCAATTCCCTTTTAAGGAATGGGTCACAGGTTCAAATCCTGTCGGGCTCACCATTTATGAAAAAAAATCACAAATATTTTGTTATTAAGTGCAATCAGTGTAGATCTGACATTAAGGTTGATCCAATTACATTCAGAGAAAAAAAGAAAGTAACCTGTGATAATTGTTTAGATAAAATTTTTAAAAAATTTAAACGTCTTTAAGTTTGGGAAAATTTTTTCTAACAGAGGGTATCCAGCTTCTTAATTGAGCAATTCTATTTGATGAAGAAGGGTGTGTGCTTAAAAATTGTGGAATTTCCTTTCCCTTGTTTTCTTGTTGCATTCTTTTCCACAATTCAGGTCCCGCGTATAAATCATAGCCTGCTAAAGAACAAAAGGCCAGACCCAAATAATCAGCTTCTGTCTCTTGAACCCTACTAAATGGATTAATTACTCCAACTTGAAGAATGTCAATACCTGTATTTTGACCAACAGTATTTCTAGTTCTTGAAATCGCTCCTCCTAACAAAATATCAGCAGCCAACGTTCCAACATTTAATGCCATTGACGCACTTGCTCTTTCCACTGAGTGTTTTGCAACTGCATGAGCAATCTCATGTCCCATTACAATAGCTAATCCGTCAGTATTTTTTGTAACTTTTAGAATTCCTGTATAAACAGCAATTTTTCCTCCTGGCATGCACCACGCATTTAAAGTTTTTTCATCATCAACTAGAACATATTCCCATTTAAAATCTTTAGTTGGATCCTCAATATTTTTATTATTAAAATATGATGAAATTGCAATTTTCATTTTATTAGCTATATTTTCTATAATTTTTATTGTTGATATATCACTACTTAGTTTTGCCTTTTTTTTAAAACTTTCATAAGCAGTAGCTGCTTGAGCGTTAATCGTTGACTCTGGAAGAAAAGATACTTGTTTTCTATTTGTGATTGGTGCCGATGAGCAAGAAACTAAAGCTACGCTACTACAGCCACAGCCTAAAAATTTCACAAATTCTCTTCTTTTCATAATCAATATGTTATATTAATTGAATATTACTATTTTTAATAAATAGAATCTATTATTAATGAATTATGTCAAAATTAATTAAGCCAAAACCTACTTTTTTATCAAAAATTAGAACATACTTTTTGACAGGAGTGGTGGTCTTAATTCCTATTGGTATTACTGTTTATTTAACTATTTTAATAATGAGCATTTCTCCACTATTAATTCCTAGTTCCATAAACCCTAATAAATATTTACCTTTTAATATTCCTGGTCTGGAGTTTTTAATAGCATTTGTAATTATTACTGTAATTGGCATGATCTCCTTAACTTTCATTGGGAGAACCTTATTGGCTTTTGGCCAAAGGATATTAAATAAGATACCAATACTGAGAACTATTTATAATGGAGTAGGTCAACTTACAAAAAATTTTACTACTGGAAGTAACAAATCAAAAAAAATTGTTCTCGTTGAATATCCACGTAAAGGCCTATGGTCAATTGGATTTGCCACAGGGGAAAACAAGGGTGAGATTGCCTCAAAAAAAGGAAAGAACAAAAAACTTATAAATGTTTTTGTCCCAACCACTCCTAATCCTACAAGTGGGTTTTTATTAATGGTACCTGATAAGGACCTCATCTACCTTGATATGAACTTCGAGGAGGCTTCTAAATTTATTATGTCCGCTGGATCAATTAATCCTGGATCAAAATAATTTCATTTGTGATAAAGATTATTACATCAGGAGCTTTCGCTGCAGCTCTTGAAAAGATCTTGCCTATTTATAAATCTAAATATGGATTGAATTATCAGCTTTTTTACGGATCTTCTTTTGGGGAAGCACATGACTCAATTCCAAGTAGAATAAAAAAGGGAGAATCTTTTGATTTTTTTTTTTTAGCAGAGGGTGCTTTAGATTATTATATTAAAAATGATTATATAGATCCAAAATCTAAGGTTAATATTATTAACTCAAGAATTGGCATGGCCATTAAAGAGGGAGGGAGATCTTATTCTGCAAATAATGAAGATTCTTTTATTAATATGCTAATTGAATGTAACTCAATAGCTTATGCTGCTAGCGCGAGCGGTATATACCTTAGTAATTATGTTTTTCCTCAAATATCAAGCAAAATACTAATTAAATCCAAAAAAATTTTAAGTGAAAGAGTAGGGAATGTGATCATGAGAGGTGAGGCTGAGGTTGGTTTTCAACAATTAAGTGAACTTTTGCCAATTAAAGGTTTGAAAATTTTAGGAGCTCTCCCTAAAAAGTACGATAAAAATTTTATTTTTAGTTCTGGATGTGCCAATGCTTCAATTTTTAAAGCTGAATATTTTCAATTTGTAAATGAACTAATTGACAATCAAGAATTTAAAAATGTTATTGAGCAAACAGGAGTTAATTTATTGTAAATATTTATGTACTATATAATTATAAAAAGAATTAATATTTGTATTTAAATAATTGATTTATATCAATTTTTTCATTTTTAAGTAATATCTTTTTTTTGTTAATTCCTCCTGGAGCTGAGTAACCACCAATCTTAAAATCTGATCTTACCACTCTATGGCAAGGTATCAGAGGGTAATATTTGTTTGCGGCACAAGCTTTAGCAACAGCTCTCGCCGCACCAGTAAAACCTATTGCTTTTGCCACTGATTTGTACGTCGAAATCCTTCCCTTTGGAATTTTCTTAAGATATTTCCAAACTTTGACTTGAAATTTTGTTCCTACTAACTTCATTTTTTAACAATACAAGTTTAACTTCTTCGCCATCCATCATTTTTTTTAGTTTTAACAATTCCTCTGGATTTATGCATTTGCCCAATAATTGCACCTAGAAACAAGTCTAATTTCATTTTTTTGACTGACTGGTGTTCTTCCAAATCCAATAGCTATTGCATTACCTTCGGTCCAGAAAGCAATTTCACCGAGATTAAAAACGTCCTTAGAGCTATCCTCAATGGCTATTTTCATGGTTTTGGGTAATGAAAAGTACATTTTTCATCTCCCCAAGTTTTAATCATAGCCTTAAATGGACATAAACTTAAAATCGCTTTGGATGTGTCGCTATCAATTCCTTTAATTTTAATATTAAGAAGTTTTGTTTGCAATTCAAATATCATGACAATTAATTTAACGTATTGACAAACATTTTAAACAATATATTGTTTCCGATAATTAATGGTTATCGGAAATGAATGATATAATTAAAAATATTGAACAATTAGAGCAATCAACATTTGAAAACTTAGCAAATTCAAAAGCAAAAAATACATCTAGAGCTTATAGTTCAGATTACAAAGATTTTGTTAGATTTTGTAAAATTTACAGTTTTCCTTTTATGCCATCAAATCCTAAGATAATTACTTTATATTTAACCCATTTAGGAAAAATCTTTAAGTACAGTACTATAAAAAGACGTTTATCTACTATAAAAATAATGCATAAATTTAAAGGATTTCATATAGATTTAAATCATCCACTTATTAAAGAAAACTTGATAGGTATTAAAAAAAATATAGGAGTATATCAAGAAGGAAAAAAACCCCTTTTAATCAATAATTTATATAAAATAATTGATATATTAGATCAAAATACAGTACATAAAAAGTTATATAATACAAGAAATAAAGCAATCATGTTGCTTGGATTTTCTGGTGGGTATAGAAGATCTGAACTTGTAAATATACTAAAATCTGACATTGAATTTGTTGATGAAGGAATGAAAATAAGACTACGAAGCTCTAAAACAGACCAGTATGGACAAGGATTTGTTAAAGCAATACCCTATTTTAAACGAGCAAAGTACTGCCCTGTTCTGGCTGTAAAAGAATGGCTTAGATCTTCAAATAAAGAAGAACAATTGTTATTTCCCTACTCTGATAAGCTAATCTCTCTAATTGTTAAAAAATCAATAGAATCTATTGGTTTACAAGCCAGTTTATATTCAGGGCATAGCCTGAGGTCAGGTTTTGCAACTTCAGTAGCACAATTTGGTGCAGATGAAAGAAGCATTATGCAAATGACGGGTCATAAATCTACTGAAATGGTAAGAAGATACATAAAAGATGCCAATTTATTTAAAAACAATGCTTTAAATAAATTTTAAATTAAATGTTTTCCCAAATATATTTTTTCTTTGATTTTCTTAAATTAATTTTTTTTAAAATATAACTACAGACTTCTCTGCTAGAAAAGTTTTTATGATATTTGATGTACCCATTTTTTGCAACCATACGACATTTTACTTTATTATTATTATAATATTTAAGTTTTTTTATAAGTTCATTCATGTTTTTAAAAAAAACAGCTTCATTTTTTGAAAAAAATTTCTGAAATTTGGTTTTTTTATCTAAAAAAACTAACAAACCATTTCCAAATAAAGACGCTATTCTATCGCTAGAGTAATAATCTTGATAACAACCCCGTGATATATTTAAAGCCATTTTGCATTTTGATAAAATCTTATAGTAATTATTTCCCCATTGTGGACTATTATAATTAGTTGAAATAAAATATTTTTTTAAAAAATTAGTTTTGTTATACAATTTTTTTAAAAAAACATCTCTTTCATCGGAAACACCTATTTTAAATTTTCCTCTATTTTGACCATGACTTAATGCAAAAAATAAATCATATTCATACGACCTATTATTAAAATTTTTTAAAGTTTCAATATTTTTTTCTGTCATGTTTGGAATGAAAGAAAATTTGTCTTTGTATTTATTTAAAAATTTATTTGGTTTAGAGGTTATGAAAACTTGATCTATGTATTTAATATTATCGAATAAAATTTTATTGTTTTGTTTGATAAATTCTCTTGAAATTGAGTCTATATAAACACGAATGATCTTTATATTAGGTTTAAATTTTCTTATTTGAATAAATGTAGACTCGTGAATTGTATCTACGTGACCAAGTAAAATTATATCCGGTGAATAATTGAGTACTAAATTTAAAACTTTTTTATTTAATTCTTTTTTTTTAAAAAAAGCTAAGCTATTTCTTAAAAATAATTTTTCGTCGAAAGGTAAAATATCACAATTAATTTTTGAAAAACCATAATTTATTTTTCTTTGGGTGCTATAATAGAGTCTTCCATTAACATTATCATTGAAATTAGAAATATGTAAAATTCTAAGATTTTTGGTTGCTGCTTTGGTTTGATTAATAATAGTCGATCTAATATTATCTACCTCATAAACATGAGTGCTTGTAAAAAAAGAAAAATTTTTAAATGCTTGGTTTTGATATTTTTTGTATGTTTTATGATTAGTTAATTTGATTAATGCTTTATAAATTTTATTCGAGTCGATATTATTTAAAATAAATCCATTTTTATTAGATTCTATTAGTCCTCCATTTGAGGAGGTAATACAAACAGATCCTTGAGCTGAACTTTCTATTGGTAACCTACCTAAGGGCTCATCCCATACAGACGGAGCAACTGTAATTTTAGATTTTTTAATATAATCTAAAACTCTTTGATGAGTGATTTGTCCCAACTCGAATACATGGTTGTAAATTGGAATTATTCTTCTGCTTTCTGAACCCGCTGCAATAATTTTCCAAGTAGGATCTTTTTTTAAAAATTTCTTGGTGGATTCGCAAAATAAATCATAACCCTTGGCATGGTTTAATTTTCCAGCATAAAATATAATTTTTTGTTTTATTGGTAACTTTTTTTACTTTTTTTGTTCCAGGATAGATAACTTTAAAATTACTATAACTATTAATATCAATATCAATAAAAAATTTTTTCTTAATCCATTCACTTAAAAATATTACTTTTTTACAATTTTTAAGTATGTTTATCCTTTCATCAACAGATTTTGATCCATTTAATTCAAGTGGATTGTTGTGAAAATACAAAACATAAAAATTATAATTAGATTTTTTATACAAATAATTAAAATATTGAGGCCTATTATGTATTTCGACAATAGATTGCTTATTTTCAATTAAATTATTAAAATTTTTTACATAACTAAAATTTCTTAAATATTTTGATCTTGGCAAAGAAATAAAATTTTTTAATTTACTAGTACCTATGCCAAATATTTTTATATTTTTTTTATATTTTGAATATTTAATTTGATCTTTTACTAAAATTGAAACTGCACCAGAATTTGAACTGTCATATTCCTCCTTGTAAGGTAGTAAAATATTAATTTTCATTTTTTTTAAAAAAAATTATTAAAATTATACGTTGTTTTATTTGCAATCTCATTAATTGATATTTGCTTAAGTTCAGCAATAGTTTTTGCTACATATTTGACCATTGATGGATTATTACTTTGTCCTCTAAATGGTTCTGGAGATAAAAAGGGCGAATCTGTTTCGATCATCATCCTGTCTAATGGAACGAACTTAGCGACATTTCTTAAGATTATCAGATTTTTTAAAAGTAATAATGCCACTAAAAGAAATATAACAATTTAAATCTAATAATTTTTTTGCCATATCCAAAGATCCTGTAAAGCAGTGTATCAAAAAATTTATAGATTTTTTTTTAACATTGTCAGAAATTATATGCATCAAATCATCATCTGCATCTCTATTATGAATAATTACCGGAATTTTAAGTTGATCGGCCAAATCAATATGTTTTAAAAAAGCATCAATTTGTATTTTTTTATTGGATTTGTATTTATAATAATCCAGTCCTGTCTCCCCTATTCCAATAATTTTTTTAGATAGTTTAGAAATAACTTTTAAATCATTAAATTTTGAAAATTCAATTTCTGAAGAATTTGGATGCATTCCTATAGTACAAAAAACTTTGTCATACTTTTCTGCAATCAATATAGAGTCCCTTGATGTTTTCAAATCAGTAGAGATTGTCAATAATTTGACTATATCGTTAATTGTAGCAATGATTAATTACGTCATCAATATTACTGAGTAATGGCTCGTATGTTAAGTGACAATGCGAGTCAACAAACATCATGTAATTTTTTTAAATAGAATACCTGGTGAAATAATTTCTAAGCCAATATCTAATTTTTTATTAAAATTTTTTAATGTAATATTTTCTTTACTTATTGATAAGCATTTTAAAAAATTTTCAGATTTTTCAGGCATTATAGGATGTAATAAAATAAAGATTTTTTTTAAACTTTCAATTACAACATATAATATATTTGAAATACGTTCATTAGAATTTTTTTTTGTATTCCAAGGCTCTTCATCATTAACATATTTATTTACATCAGATGCAAAATTAATAATTTGCCTTACATAGTTATGTAATTCTAAATTATTCATTGAATTAACAAATCTACTTTCGTTTATCTCTAAAATTTGTTTATCATCATTTGATAAATTTTTAACTTCTGGTAATTTTCCACTAAATTTTTTTAATAGAATTGTAATAACTCTTTGACTTAAGTTTCCTATATTATTTGCCAAATCACTATTGATACAATTTTTTAAATTATCTAAATTAATTTTTCCATCTTGACCATATATTACCTCTTTCATAAGATAGTAGCGCAATTCATCCAAACCATATTCTTTAATAACTTCAATAGGATCTAATATATTTCCTTTTGATTTTGACATTTTTTCTTCTCCAGAAAGTATCCACCCATGACCAAAAACTTTTTTTGGCAAATCAATTTTAGCAGCCATTAAAAAAGCTGGCCAATAAACAGCATGAAACCTTAGTATATCTTTGCCAATAATATGAATATCTGCGGGCCAAAAATAATTGTTTTTATTTATAGAAAAAAAATTTAGTAGCACTAATGTAATTTGTTAATGCATCCATCCATACATACATTATATGCTTCTTATCATTAGGCACTGGTATGCCCCAATTAAAAGAAGTTCTTGAAATTGATAGATCTTTAAGACCGCTTTCAACAAATCTAATAACTTCATTTTTTCTGGATTCAGGTTGAATAAAATCTGGATTTTCTGAATAAAATTTTAATAAGGGGTTCTGCCCATCTAGATAATCTAAAAAAATAAGACTCCTCTTCTACCCACTCAACCAAACTACCGCTCGCTATATTTTTTTTTACGCCATCTACTTCTTCAATTTCATCTTCTGCATAAAAAGCTTCATCAGAAACAGAGTACCATCCACTATACTTTGATAAATAAATTTGATCATTTTTTTTTAATAAGTTCCATAGGTGCTGTACGGTATCATAATGTCTTTTTTCTGTAGTTCTAATAAAATCTGTATTACTTAAATTTAGAGTTTGAGCACAAATCTAAAAAAATTTTTGATATCTTGATTGCAAAATTCTATAGGTGTTGTTACTTTCTTTTTCTGCAGCTTTTTGAATTTTTTGTCCATGCTCATCTGTTCCAGTTAAAAAAAAAACATTGTACTCTTCCAATCTTTTAAATCTTGCAATTACATCTGCTGATATGCTCGAGTAAGCATGACCCATGTGAGGTTTTGCAGACGGGTAATAAATTGGTGTTGTAATATAAAAGTTTTTTTTCATGTTAATCAATCATTAAATATTATTAGATGCTTAGAAGATCAATATCTGTATTAAATTTTATATTATTTTGAGTTATATCATTTATAAAATTGTCATATAACCTATAAAAGTTTATTCAAATTATTTATCACATTTTCTAGATAAAAAAAATATTTAGCAAATTGTGAAAAATACTTTAGTGAAGAAAAATTTTTATTTTTTTGATAATCATTTAAGACAATAATAATATAATATTAATTAAATTTTCGTTTTCTAAATTATTTTTTTTTAAATATAGTATTCTAGAAATTTTAGATCCTGGTGTATCAAATTTACTAAAAATATCATAATTCTCAAAATTTTTTAAATTATAATCAATGAGTAAATTTATTAAAAATTTCATCAAGAATTTCAAATGAAAACTTAATATTTATATTGAAAACATCTTGAAACAATAGTGTCCAAAACAATACTTTCATGTGTTTTTAATTAAAAAAAAATAAGTATTATGAAGGTGGGTTTTCTAATATTTTTAATAATGCATTAGATGCATTTATATTCAAATCTTCTATATTTGCAATCAATAATAAATTTAGCTTTATCCATTCAATAGAAGTTTTATTAGCAATAAGTTATTAGCTCTCTAATCTCGATCAATATTAATCACATTGTTGAGTTTTTTTTTAAAATTTTAATATTGTAATAGCTCATTATTAATTAGTTTTTTAAATAACATCATAACTTGTATTTGAATTAAACTTATAATTATCATCTTGGGTTGAAAGCAAAAAATGAAACATAAAATTTTTTTTTCCAATACCTTCCTCACCAGTAAATTAATATTGATTTTGGTAGTTTATTAGACTTTAAAAGTTTATTAAAAAAAATAAAATGTTTATGTAATATGAATAAATATTTTGCAGATTAGTTTCCATTAACTAAATTTCATTTTTATTTTTTTTATCAGATTTCCTTCTAAAATTTTTGCGGATAATTTAAGCGAATAGTAAAAAGCTAACGAGTCAGCGCTACCATGACTTTTAATAACAGGGGCATTGTAGACCTAAAAAAATTCCACCATTGTATTTTCTTGGATCTAAATTTTGTTTTATTTTTTTAAATACAGGATAGCTAAACAAATAACAAAATTTTCCAAAAATAGATGATCGAGAATATTTTTTTTATTTCTTTATTTATATAATTAACAGTACCTTCGGCAGTTTTTAATGCAATATTTCCAGTAAAACCATCAGTAACAATAACATCAACGATTCCGTCTTTAATTTGATTTCCTTCCAATATAACCATTAAAAATTAAAATCTTTGTTATTGAATCATTTAATTCATTGATAGGAACTTTTTAATTCTTCATGACCTTTAATTTCTTCTGAGCCAACATTTAACAAGGCCAACGGTAGGATTATCCTTGTTCAAACAATAACTCTATAAAGTTCAGATCCAATATTTGAAAAATCTAAATAATTTTTTTCATTAAATTCTATATTTGCCCCCAAGATCTAATACAATAGCTAGTACCTTTATAAATTAGGCCACAAGTCCTGCTAAAGCAGGTTTGTCTATACCATCTATCATTTTAATAATTAATTTTGAAATTACTAAGCAAGGCACCGGTATTTCCTGAGGAAATTATTAATTCAGACTTTTTATTTATCAACACTTTCTATAGCCTTCCACATGCTTGTATCTTTGCCTAATCTGATTGAATCTCTCACAGAAGTTTTGTCTTCTATTTGTTTAGTACAATTGAATATTTTGTAATTTGAAAAATTTTGAATTTTATATTTTTTTAATGAGATTTAATATTTTTGTCTTCATCGCCAAAAATATTAAAAAAAAAATTATCTATGCTTCTTTTAAAAAAAAACTTAAATCCTTCGATAACTTTATCAGGAGAATTGTTGACCACCCATTGCATCAATTGCAACTCTGTGTGCTTAAATACGCATAATAAAAGATATTAGATTTTCGGTTTAAAAATTTGCTTCCCGTTATACATGCCAGTTTTTAGGATCTAAATGGTGAGACAGTCTAAACTCACCACTTTTTTTATCTTCAACTAATATTTTTAAAAACAGCAGATCGATGAGATCTTCTCATATCCTTTTCTTGATTTTGATGTTTTACGTTTTGGTACTGCCATTTTATTAATATATTTAATCTAATATCAATAATAATTATTAAATCAATAAAATAATAGATAAATTAAAATTTTATATATATTTATAGTATATGATAAAATACTGTCAAATTAAAATTAACTAATTTTGATGAAAAATTATTTTTAGTTCTTTTTTGTACTTAATAACTTATTTCATGTAGCATTAAAGCCAGCAATATTGAAACTAATGGAGTCCTTAAATTTAAACATAAAACAAACAAATTTAGATAACTGGCAAAACATAACAAAAATGATGTACTAAAAATTTTGGGTGAGACAATCATCAAGGAATTTCCTGATGATAGAACTTGGATTTATATTGAAACCGAAACTAAAAGAAATTTTTTTGGAAAGAAGAAATATACTAAAAACAACATATTGGTAATAAATTTTGACAATAAAGGGATATTAACAGCTAAAAATTTTCTTAAATTGGATGATATGAAAGAAATAAATTTCGATGAAGAGTTATCTAAAACTTATGCTATAGATAACTCTTTTTCAAAAAAATTTTTTGCTAGCATAAAAAAAAGAATGCAAAATCAAGCGAAAAAATTTGGAAACTAACCTGCAATTATAGCTAATAAAAGCAAAGCTACAATATTGGTAATTTTAATCATTGGATTTACGGCAGGTCCAGCAGTATCTTTATATGGATCTCCAACTGTATCACCCGTCACAGCAGCTTTATGAGCTTCAGATCCTTTTCCTCCAAAATTACCATCTTCAATATATTTTTTTGCATTATCCCAAGCACCGCCTCCAGCTGTCATAGATATTGCTAAAAACAGACCTGTAACTATCACCCCTAAAAGCATAGCTCCAAGAGCTGCAAGAGCAGCGACCTGACCAGCAAAAGAAAATATCACATAATATAAAACTATCGGAGAAAGAACTGGTAACATTGAAGGTATTACCATTTCCTTAATTGCAGCTTTTGTTAAAATATCAACACAATTTCTATAATCTGGTTTTGCAGTACCTTTCATAATTCCAGGTATTTTTTTAAATTGTCTTCTTACCTCAATTACAACTGCACCACCCGCTCTACCAACTGCTTGCATTCCCATCGAAGCGAAAAGATATGGTAGTAAACCACCAATCAATAAACCAACCACAACATAAGGATTTGATAAGTCAAAAGTCACTACAACACCCTTTAAAGATGATCCAGATTGAGATGAAAAGTATTTAATATCTTCAGTATATGCAGCGAATAAAACTAATGCACCTAAGCCTGCAGAACCTATTGCATAACCTTTTGTAACAGCTTTAGTAGTGTTTCCTACAGCATCTAAAGCATCAGTAGTTTTTCTAACACTTTTTGGAAGTTTAGACATTTCAGCAATACCTCCAGCGTTATCAGTAACAGGGCCATATGCATCTAGTGCCACAACCATTCCAGTTAATGCTAACATTGTAGTTACAGCAATAGCAATACCATAAAGACCTGCTATTAAATTTGTAGAAATAATTCCAACAACTATGATAAGTGCAGGAATAGCTGTAGCTTCCATTGAAACTGCCAAGCCTTGAATAACGTTAGTACCGTGACCTGTTGTTGAAGATTTTGCAACAGATTGTACTGGTCTATAATTTGTACCAGTGTAGTATTCTGTAATCCAGATTAAAAGTCCAGTGATAATCAAGCCTATAACACCACAAATATATAAACTTAATCCAGTAAATTTAAGATCTTTAATTGTATACGTTTTTGATAATCCGATAACATAATCTGTAACAGGATATAACACTATTAACGATAAAATTGCAGATACTAAGAATCCTTTATAAAGAGCTCCCATTATATTTTTCTTTTTTCCAAGTTTTACAAAAAAAGTTCCAATAATAGAAGTGAGCAAACAAGCTCCACCAATACTCAAAGGATATATCATCATGCCTAAATCATTGTGAAAGAAGATTGAAGCCAAAACCATTGTTGCAACAATTGTTACAGCATAAGTTTCAAATAAATCAGCAGCCATACCTGCACAATCTCCAACGTTATCTCCAACGTTGTCAGCAATAACAGCAGGATTTCTAGGATCATCTTCTGGAATTCCAGCTTCAACTTTACCAACCAAATCAGCTCCAACGTCAGCTCCTTTAGTAAAAATTCCTCCACCTAATCTTGCAAATATAGAAATTAAGGAAGCACCAAAACCTAAAGCTACAAGAGCATTAACCACTTCTCTCTCTTCAACTTTATATTGAATTAAAAAATAATAATAAACGGCAATTGCTAACAAAGCCAAGCCTGCAACTAACATTCCAGTAACTGCTCCAGATTTGAAAGCTATATTAAGACCTTGCGCCAAACCTTTTCTAGAAGCTTCTGCAGTTCTAACGTTCGCTTGAACAGAAATTAACATTCCCACGTAGCCAGCTATACCTGATAAAGTAGCTCCTATTAAATATCCTAAACCAACCCATTTGCTAAAAAGAATAACGATTAAAATTAAAACAGCAAAACCAACTAATGCAATTGTTTTATATTGTCTATCAAGATATGCTTTTGCTCCGATTTGAATTGCAGATGCAATTTCTTGCATTTTTTCATTGCCGGCACTTGAATTTAAAATTTGTTTACTTGCGACAAAACCATAGAGTACTGAAATTACCCCACATCCTATTACAAGATTTAAAACTAGATCTGGACTTAGCATATTTGATTCCTTTATATATTGTTGATTTCGAAAAAAGGGATACATGCCAAAATTATGCTCAAAAATCAATAAAATATTAATAATTATAAGTTTTTTATAATCTTCTAAAATAATGAGAATTTATTGATTTTGGGACTTAAATACTGAGTCTAGAACAGCATTTACTAAAGATTTTTGCTTAGTAGTCATAGTACATATTAGTAACTGATAGATACTCATTTATAACAACTCTAAAGGGAATCTTTCGCATATACAAAATTTCAAAAATTGCAGCTTTTAAAATTATCTTAAGTATCATATCTAAATTTTTATAACTTACATTAGACAGAAAGGTTTTTTTTTAAAACTTCCTCTATTTCAATTTCTTTTTCAAAAAAACCATTAAAAACTTTTTTTATAATTCTTAAATAGCTATTTTTAGGAAAAGTAATTTGATGGCTTGAATCTGATATTTTTTCGTAAATTTTTTGAACAATAATTAGTCTAGAACTGCCTTTCATTTATATATTATCTAAAATAGAAATTGCAGCTTTTGCAGCCTCAACACCTTTGTTCTTAGACTTTGACTTTGAGCTTCTTTCAATTGCTTGTCTATAATTCAATGATGTAATAATGCCATTTGTAACTGGTTTTCCAGATGAAATAGATAATGACAATAATGAATTAACTATAGCGTTAGAAATAAAATCAAAATGAGGAGTCTGGCCCTTAATGATACAGCCTAATGCAATGTAAAAACTGTACTTATTTTTTTTTATATAATAAGAAATAAGAGTGGGTATTTCAAGTGACCCTGAAACTGTTTTTATGTCAAAAGGATACTTTTCGCTCTTTAATATTGCAGTGCAATTTGTCAATAAATTTTTAGATATATCCTGATAATAGTCAGAAATAACAATCAAGCCCTTTTTTTTCATTTTAATATTTCTTGTTTAATAATTTTAATCCCAAATCCATCAAGAGCAACTAATCTTTTTTTTGAACTTGACACAAGTATCATTTTTTTAATTCCTAAACTCTTTAGAATTTGAGCGCCAACACCATAATATCTAAGTGAATTATTATTTAAATAATTTTTATTTATATTTTTAGATGATACAGAATTAGGAAGCTCAGAAAGATCTCCATGATTAATAATTATTAACATGCAATTATCAAACTTTCTAAAAAAATTTAATGTTTTTTTAACTTTTGAGTTTATGCTTTTATTAAAAACAATATCTAATGAACCTGATGATAAAACTCTAACTCTAGGAGTATTATTTAAATTTAATCCTTTGATAATAGCTAAATGACTCAAGCCATCAATTTTATTGACAAAAGTTTTTAAAAGATATTTTGAGTTTTCTAAACTTAAAAATTTTTTTTCTTTTAAATAAATTTGATTTTCCTTTTTTAATCTATAGGAAATTAGATCTTCAATTTTTGCAATTTTCAATTTATGTTTTTTTGCATATTTTTCTAATTGAACACCTTTCGCCATAGACCCATCTTCATTCATAATCTCACAGATTACGGCAGATGATCCGCAATTAGATAGTTTGGCTATATCAACCGAGGCTTCTGTGTGACCTGCCCTAACTAATGACCCTCCATTTCTTGCAACTAAAGGAAATATATGACCGGGAGTAGATATATCTTTTTTTGCTGAGCTGGGCTTAATAGCAGTTAAAATTGTCTTGCAGCGATCATGCGCTGATATTCCTGTTGTCACACCTCTTCTTGCCTCAATGCTTACTGTAAAAGCAGTTTTTAATCGAGATTGATTTGAACTTGGCATTAATTGCAGACCTAATTGATCAGCTTTGCTTTTATCTAAAGCCAAACAAATAAGACCTCTTCCATATTTTGCCATAAAATTTATTTTTTCAGGAGTTGCTTTGTTTGCTAAAAAAACTAAGTCGCCTTCATTTTCTCTATTTTCATCATCAACAAGAATAAAAATTTTACCTTTTTTGGCATCAGATATTACGGTCTCAATCTTAGAGAAAATATTTTTTTTCATTTTCTTTCAATTTTTCGTAAATATTTAATAACAATGTCAAATTCAATATTTACAACATCGTCTTTGGACAAAGTTATCAAATTAGTTTGTTTTAAAGTATGCGGAATTATAACTAAACTAAAAATATTTTTGGTAGCTTTGACAATTGTTAACGAAACCCCATTAATTGAAATTGATCCTTTGTCAATTAAGTAAGATGAGTAAACAGGGGCAACAGAAAGAAGAACTGTCCATGTTTCTAATTTTTTTTTAATTAATTTAACTCTTCCAGTAGTATCAACATGCCCTTGAACAAAATGTCCTGCGATCTCATCACCAAATTTTAAAGATCTTTCTAAATTAACAAACGAATTTTTTGTTAGAAACTTGAAATTAGTTAATTCAAAAGTTTTATAGGAAATAAAGAAAAATAATTTTTTTTTGATAAACGAAGTAAGGGTTAGACAAACTCCGTTTACACTAATTGAGCTTCCAATATCTTTTTTTGAACATTTTAAATCTGATAAAATAATTAATTCATAGCCTTTTGATTTTTTTGTATTAGAGACTATTTTAGCTGTACTTTTAATTATACCAGTAAACATATTTATTTTATAAATAACGCATTATCATCTAAATTAATATCAACTTTGTATTTGACTAAAGCTTTCTTAAAAACCTTTTCTATATATGGTTTTGCTGGATTATGGGAATTGCCCATATCTTGTGTTGTTTTGATAATGTAATTCTTATTGATTAATTTTTTTTTTTGAAATGCTTTCAAGGTTTTTACGCCACCCTCTATCAAAAGTCTTCTTGATCCAAGTCGATAAATATTTTTCAAAATTTCAATTGGTTCGATAAATCCATCGTTTGCTTTTAACTTGGTTAGATTAAAATATTTTTTATATTTTAAAATCTTATTTTTATCGTCACATGAATGAAAAATATTAATTTTATTGGAATTAAATTTTAAATTTTTCATTTTAATATCTAAATTTTTATTAATAATAAATATTTTTGGTGAATAGTTTTTTAAACCTTCAATTCTACAATTTAGTTTTGGGGAATCTTTTAAAAAAGTATTTTTTCCAACTAAAATTGAATCGTTAAAATATCTTAATAAATGAGAAAACTTTAAAGATTTAGAATTTGTAAAATATTTTTTTCTGTCAACATTTGTATAAAATTTTTTTGTTATTGCTAATTTTGCGGAAACAAAAGGGATTTTATTTTTTAATGAATACTCATATTTATAATAGAATTTGTTATTTCTTTTTACTAATACCGTTTTTATTTTATTTTTTTTTAAAAAAAGATACCCTCTTCTGTAAACAATAGGATTTTTATCAAAATTAGAGAAATACACTTCGTTAACATTTTTATTTTTTATAAGATGTACGCAAGGTGGTGTTTGGCCGTAATGAGAGCATGGCTCAAGAGTTACAAATAGTCTTTTTTTTTTATTATTTCTATTTTTTAAAATTTTATCCAAAGCATTACTTTCTGCATGAGGCCTCCCATCTACTGAGGTAATTCCTGTAGATAATATTTCATTATTAAAATTAGTTAATACACAACCTACGGATGGATTTTCTCCAGTTTTATACTCATTTATTTTTGCAAGCTTAAGCGCTAGCTCAATAAAATAATTTTGATAAAATTTATTTATTTTTTGGGACATTAATTTTGTCCACAAATTCTTCGAAATCTTTGACTTCTTTAAAATTTGTATAAACAGAAGCAAACCTTACATACGCAACTGGATCAATTTCTTTAAGCCCATCCATTACAAATTTACCAATAGTAGTAGACATAACCTCATTTTGACCAAGATCCTCAAGATTTCTGTAAATTTTTGAGACAAATTTTTCAATAGTATCTGCATCAACAGGGCGTTTTCTTAACGAAATTATTACCGATCTAGTAAGTTTATCTCTATCAAATGGAGATTTCCTGCCATTTTTTTTTACAACTGTAATTTCTCTGAATTGTACTCTTTCAAAAGTTGTGAATCTTTGATTACAACAATTACTTTGTCTTCTTCTTCTTATTGCCGTACCATCTTCAGTCGCTCTTGAGTCTATGACTGATGTATCTTTTTCTTTGCAAAATGGACAAATCATAAATTTAGTAAATTGGAAACTTTAAACAAAGCTCTTCAACTTGTGCTTTTACTTTATTTTCAATTAAACTATTATTTTCTCTATTATCTCTCAAACCAACCAAAACTTCGTAAATTAATTCAGCAACTAACTTAAACTCAGCCAATCCAAGACCTCTTGTAGTGCATGCTGGGGTCCCAAGTCTTATTCCTGACGTTATCCATGGTTTTTGCTCATCATAAGGAATACCATTTTTATTGCATGTCAAATTAGCTTTGCCTAAAGAAATTTCAGCTTCTTTTCCAGTTAAGCCAAACGGTCTCAAATCTATTAGAACTAAATGTGTATCAGTACCACCAGAAAAAATTTCAAGTCCTAAGTTTTTTAATGTTTCAGATAATATTTTAGCATTTGAAACTACATTTTTTGCATAAGATCTAAATTCTTCGGAAAGGGCTTCTTTAAAACATACAGCCTTTCCTGCGATAACATGCATTAATGGTCCGCCCTGCAAACCAGGAAAAACTGCCGAATTAAATTTTTTTGAAAGCTCCTCGTTATTTGTTAGAATAATACCACCTCTTGGACCTCTTAGAACTTTATGAGTAGTCGATGTTACAACATCAGCATAATCACAAGGATTTGGATAAACTTGACCAGCAACCAATCCTGAAAAATGTGCCATATCAACTAATAATTTAGCACCAACTGTGTCAGAGATTTCTTTAAATTTTTTAAAGTCAATAATTCTGGAGTATGCACTACCACCCGCTATAATAAGTTTTGGCATATTTTTTTTAGCAATATCCATAACCTCATCATAATTTATTAAACCTGTTTTTTTATCGACGCCATAAGCAACTGCATTAAACCACTTGCCAGATTGAGCTGGAGCAGCTCCATGTGTCAAATGTCCTCCCTGATCAATTCCCATACCTAAAATTGTATCTCGAGGATTTAACAAAGCCAGAAAAACAGCTCCATTAGCTTGTGCACCAGAGTGAGGCTGGACATTAGCAAAGTTAACATTAAATAATTTTTTTGCTCTTTCGATGGCAAGATCTTCTGTAATATCTACAAACTCACAACCTCCATAATATCTTTTGCCAGGATATCCTTCAGCATATTTGTTAGTTAAAACCGATCCCTGGGCATCAAGCACAGCTTGAGATACAATATTTTCTGATGCGATCAATTCTAGATGTGTTTTTTGTCTCTCCAGTTCCTTTGTAATAGATAAGTATAAATCTGGGTCCGATTGTTTTAAACTTTTATTGAAAAAGTTATTTATATAGATTTTTTCTTGAGACATCTTTTATCCTAGTAACTTGACTCTACGCAAATGTCTACCACCTTCAAATTTTGTAACCAAAAATGACAAGATGCATTTAATTGCTACTTTTGTCGAAGTAAATCTCGAGCCAATGCAAAGAATGTTTGCGTTGTTATGTTCTCTTGATAGTACAGCTGTTTTTACTGAACTTGCTAATGCTGCTCTAATGTTTTTATATCTATTTGCTGCCATAGACATGCCTATACCAGTTCCACAAATCAAAATTCCAATATTTTTTGAATTAATTTTTTTACAAAGTTTCTCAGCAAAGAGCGGATAATCAACGGATTGATCGTTACTTAGCGTTCCTAAATCATTAATATTTAATCTTTTTTTTTTTAAAGTTTGGATAACCTTTTTTTTTAATAAAAAACCAGCATGATCTGATGCGATTAGTATATTTTTGGTAATGAATTTTGATTTAACAACCATTAACGACTAGATATATACAAGATAGACTAAAAAACTACAATATTTGGTATATATTTATAAGTATTTTAAACTAAAAGAATAATTCAATTATTGTTTGTAAAAAATGTATCCACTTACCAGACTAAGAAGAACCAGATTAAATGAATGGTCTAGAAGACTAATTCAAGAAAATAATATTTCAACATCGGATCTTATTTTACCAATATTTATAAAAGAAGGAAAAAAAATAACTGAAGAAATAACTTCGATGCCAAATGTTTTTAGATATAGTTTGGATACTATGCATAAAATAATTGAAAAAGCCTTAAAAAATAAAATTCCTGCTGTTGCATTATTCCCTCAAATTAATAATGATAAAAAAGATCAAAAAGGAAGCGAAGCCATAAATAAAAATAATTTAGTTTGCAGAGCAGTAAAAGAAATAAAAAAAAAATATAATAATGAGATTGGAATTATTTGTGATGTGGCATTAGATCCTTACACATCCCACGGTCATGACGGGATCTTAAAAAACAATATTGTTGATAATGATGAAACAATTAAGATACTAGTTAAACAATCATTAATCCAAGCACAGGCAGGATGTGATGTTATCGCACCTTCGGATATGATGGATGGAAGAATTGGCGAAATTAGAAAAGCTTTAGAAAAACAGAATTTAAAAGATACTCTAATACTTTCATATGCAGCAAAATACGCGTCTAGTTTTTATGGTCCCTTTAGGGAGGCTGTAAAGAGCGCCTCCAAACTCAAAAGTGATAAAAAAAATTATCAGATGGATTTTCACAATTCAAAAGAATCTTTAAGAGAGATAAGCTTAGATATAAACGAGGGCGCAGATATGATTATGATAAAGCCAGCACTAGCTTATCTAGATATAATTTCAGCTGTAAAAAATAAGTTTAATATACCCATTATTGCTTATAACGTTTCAGGTGAATACAGTATGATGAAAAATGCTATTGCTAAAAAAATTTTACCTGAGAATGCAGTTTATGAAATGATGTTATCCTTTAAAAGAGCTGGAGCAAATGCCGTCGTAACCTATTTTGCAATAGAAATTGCAGAGAATTATGTTAATAATTAGTTTGAATATTTTTTCTTAAAAAAAATAAGAGGTTTTTTGCTTTTTAATACCTTGAAATTTTTGACTTTGTGTAAAATAATAAAATGATCACCAGCATTAATTTTTTTATATAGTCTGCAGCTAAGATATCCCATAGAGTTTTTGATAATTGATGCATACAATTTCTTATCAATAGTATTGTTAGGACCTGCTAACTGATTAGAAATATTTTTTTGATTACTAGATAAAAAAATTATTTTATATTCTACATTTTTCTTAACAAAAAAACTTAATGAAGAAGATTTTTTATCAATACACCACATAACTAAAGGTGGATCTAAAGAAACAGAAGAAAATGAATTTACTGTTATGCCAGTATAATTTTTTTTATTTTTAGAAATTATAGAGGTTATTCCAGTTGCAAATAATGAAAAGCATTTTCGGAGGTTTTTAGAATTCATAACTTTATTAAAATACTCTTAGATTATTATCATATCCTCTAAGAAAGTTGTTGGCGTCTTTATCAATCTTGATCAACTTTCCCTGTTTCGTCCTACTTGATATAAATTTTTTAAAGTCAATTTTTGAATAAATTTTGTTAAAAAAATTATCAAATAATTGAAGTTTTTCATCTAAAATAGCCAAAGAATATAAGATTGTGTTATGTGTTTTAAACAAAGTAACACCAGAACCCTTTTCGAATTCTGGAACCTCATGGGTATTAATTACTAAACAGCGGTATTCAATATTATTCTTAACGGTAAAGAGAGCAAAATATTTTTGATTATTATTAACTGAAATTGTTGAGCTCAAAAAATCATTTTTTTTAAGTTTAAACACTTTTTTCCCCGATTTTTTGTTTGAAAGCAAATGATTAGAATTAACAAAAAAAGCATATCCATTTCTAGAACAAAATAATATTTTCATTTTTTCCCTAAATAAAAAAGCATCGACAATTTGCTCATTGTCAGTCATTGAAAAGTATGAAGAAAAAGGTTTACCCTTTGAAGATCCAAACACTAAACTAGATCCATCAATTGTATAAACTTTGCCATGAGATGAGCAAAATATAAATTTATCTGATTTTTTTCCATTTAATAATATAAATTCATTCTCTAACAAAGTTTTTGTATCTTCAATATGAACATTTCCAATTCTTGATTTTAAAAAACCATTTTTAGAAATTATTAAATTAATTGGGTCATCAGATTTTAATTCCTCTTCAATTTCAGATGTCTCTATTTTATTAAATTTTTGTAGTAAAGTTTTTCTAGCTCCGTAGACAGAACCATTTCCAAAAACATTGATTACATCTTCAAGCTCTTTATCAACTTCTTTCTTTTGCAAAGATCTTGATGATAATAAATTTATTAAAAACTTCTTTTTTTTCAATAATTTTGAATTTTCATCTTCAATTTCTTTTTGTTCTATTTTTCTCAAACTCCTAAGTTTCATATCTAATATTGCATTAACTTGATTTTCCGTGAATTTGTATTTTTTAATCAATTCTGTCTTGGGATTATTTGAGTTTCTTATAATTTTTATAATATTATTTAAATGCTTATAAACAATTATAAATCCTTTTAAAATTTCTAATCTAAGATTGATTTTATTTAATTCAAATTTTGATCTTCTTTGTAATATTTCATAGCGATGTTTTAAAAAGCTTACTAAAACATCTTTTAACGACATTACTCTCGGCTCTAATTTGTAATTCAAAACATTTAGATTTAGAAAAAATTTAACTTCAAGTTCAGTTTGCTGATACAGACTGTTCATTAGAATTAATGGATCTACATTTCTATTTTTAGGTCGAATAACTATTCTTATATTTTCATCAGATTCATCTATTACGTTATCTATCAGTTTGTTTTTTTTATTTATTATTAGATCTGCTATTTTTTCAATTAATTTGGATTTGTTAACTTGATAAGGAATTTGTGTTATAGATATTTGATACTGGCCTTTACCAAGTTCTTCGACTTTATATTTTGCTCTTAATTCAAAAAAACCTTTACCTGAGGTATATGCCTTGTTAATTTCATTTTTATCTAAATTAAGAATACCACCTGTTGGAAAATCTGGTCCTTGAATAAACTTCAATAAATCTTTTACAGTGCAATTTTTGTTATTATTTAAATGTTTTAAAGCTAAACAAATCTCCTCAACATTGTGAGGAGGAATATTAGTGGCCATGCCAACTGCAATACCTGAAGACCCATTCGCCAGTAAATTTGGAAAAGCAGAAGGCAGAATTAACGGTTCGCTTAATTCTCCATCATAGGTTTTTCGGAAGTCAACTGTATCAAACTCTATGTCCTTTAATAAAAACTCTGAAACTTCAGTTAATTTTGTTTCAGTATATCGCATTGCTGCTGCATTATCTCCGTCAATATTACCAAAATTTCCCTGTCCATTTATTAAAGTATATCTTGTAGAGAAATCCTGAGCTAGGCGCACTAATGCGTCATACACAGACTGATCACCATGAGGATGAAATTTACCTATAACATCACCTACTACTCTTGCAGATTTTTTAAAACTAGATTTAGGACTTAAATCTAGAAGATACATTGCGTAAATAAGTCTTCTATGAACTGGCTTTAATCCATCACGAACATCAGGTAGTGCTCGTTGGGTTATTGTTGAAAGTGCATATGCTAAATATTTTTTGGCAAATTGATTTTTTAATTGATCTTCGCTTATATTCTTAATTTTCATTGATATTTTTTTCAATTCTTTCTCTTATAATAGGAAATTTTATTTTATTTGGATCAAATATAAATTTTTTCATTATAAACCTATTAATAACAAAACCCCTATAAAGATCTCTATCATCATAAATTGCAGATGTGTCAATTAAAAAATTTGGGTATGAAAATTTATTATTATCAATTTGAAAAATCCAGTTCTTATTATCGTCGATATAAAAATTAAAATTTTTATTATCAGGATTGATTTCAAAACCTATTGCTTTTAACAACTCTTGTTCCCAGCATACGTATAATTTTAAAAATTCTTTATTTAAAATATTTGATAAAAATGTATCGGTATACTCATAAAAGTCTGAATAACTATGTCTCTCCGCTAGGAGTTTGCAACAAAGCTCGGACAGACATAAAATTAAATTTAATTTTTTTGGATGATCAAAAAATTTAGAGGAAATAGCATCTATTAGTTCTAAATTATAGTATCCTAAAGAGTCTTCTGATTTAGATTTCCAATTAATGATAAATTTATTACCAAGTTGAAGATATTTTTTTTTGGTCCTTGATGTTGCGCCATATATAATTCCATTATGCAAACCATGAAAATTGGTTAAGAAAGTTGCTACAGAGGAATTTTCGGAAAAATTATTTATTTTAAGCAAATATCCAGTATCTGTCCAAATCATTTCTTTTTTAAAAGAACTTTTAAAAATAAATTAACTTTAGATTTAAAAACTTTCTCCATTTCTGTTCTTGCATAAATTCCAATTGATTTAATTGAATGACCATTTTTTCCTAAGATTATTTTTTTATGACTTAATGTATTTACAGTAATTTTTTGGTGGACTGTATAATGAACAGACTTTACCAATTTATCTGTGGTAATATTTACTTGATAAGGTATTTCTTGATTAATATATTTTAGAATAGATTCCCTGGTTATCTCTGCTAAAAATGCTTCTTTGCTAATGTTTGTTTGATTGTTTTTTTTATAAATCCATTCCTGATTTGGTAAAAATTCAGATATTTTATCTAATAACTTTATAATATTTTTTTTTTTAAGCGCAGACAAATAAAAAATTTCATCAAAAAGATTGATAAATTGAATATCAGCAATTTTTTTAAGAATATAATCATTATCTACTAAATCTATTTTATTAATAATTAAAAATTTTTTTTTTTTATAGTTTTTAATGATTTTTTCAATCTGTACTAAATATTGAAATTTTGAAGTAATATCCAAAATAATCAATAAAATATCAGACCTGCCTATACTGGATAAAACCTCTTTATAAAAATTAATATCATTTTTTTTTTGATATAAACCTGGAGTATCAATAAATATAATTTGAGAATTTAGATAATTTTTTACTGCATCCATTGATTTGACAGTGGTTTGAACTTTGTGAGAAACTATTGATACTTTTTTTTCAAAAATAGAATTAAGTAATGTAGATTTTCCTGCATTTGTAGGACCTGATATTGCTACGAAGCCGCATTTTTTTGTCATAAATTTAGAGATTCTATAAGTTTATGAGCAGCTGCTTGTTCTGCAATTTTTTTAGAACTACCAACTCCAATGAAAACTTTACTATCATTTATTTTAACTGAAACTTTGAATATAGGTTTGTGCGATGGGCCTTCGTTTGATAGGTTTTTGTAAACTGGTAGCTCTTTATATTTTTTAAGAGAATATTCTTGTAATTTAGTTTTAGAATCAATTTGAATTATTATAGTCTTTTTTATGTTTATTTCCCAAATTCTTAAAATAAACTGTGTAACTTTATCGAAGCCTTGATCAAGATAAACAGCGCCAATTAAGCTCTCGCATAAATCTCCATAAATTTTTTCAAATCCTATTTTATTTTTTTTTTGGGAGTTGCTTAATATTATATATTTTTCAATTTTTAATTTTTTTACTACGTCTGCGCAAATTTTTTTGTTTACTAAAGAAGCTAATTTTTTGTCCAAGACTCCCTCTGAGTCAAAAGGATATAATCGTGCTAGTTCAGTTGCGATAACTAATCCTAGGACCCTGTCTCCAATAAACTCTAATCTTTCGTTATTTGAATCGGATATTTTGGTAATACTTTTGTGAGTAAGAGCTCTTGTTAGTAAATTTAAGTCATTAAATTTTATACCTAAGATAGTTTGAACTTTTTTTAAAACATTGCTAATCATTAAATAATTTTATTTAGAATTCTGCTAAATCTTATTGACTTATGCCATTTCCAAAAAGTAAAAAAATTTCCAATATTCTCATCATTGGAAAAAAATAAAAACTGAGCTTTACCCACAAGATTATCTTTATGCACATAGCCTACACTTGATAAAAATCTACTATCTTTAGAACAATCTCTATTATCACCCATAAAAAAATAATGATCTTTTGGAACTTTATATAAATCAGTATTCATCATGGAATTTTCATTTGAATAATAAATTCTATAAGATTTATTAATAGAAATTTTTTCCAAATACTCACTTGCTATAAATGTTTGATTGCCGCAAAAAACTTTAGTTTTTTTTGAAAAAGTTTTATTTATTTTTATATTATTTAAGTAAAGATCCCCATTAATTAATTGTATCGTATCTCCAGGCAAGCCTATTAAACGTTTAATATAGTCAGTTCTGTTGTCAGATGGTGTCTTAAATACTATGACATCTCCTCTTTTAGGCTCTTTAAAAAAAAATCGACCTAAAAAAATTTCCGGGCTAAAGGGTAACGAATGTCTGCTATATCCATAAGAATATTTTGTAACAAAAAGCCTATCCCCTACCAGAAGCGTTTGTTCCATAGATGAGGATGGAATATAAAATGGTTGCAATAATAATGATCTAATAATTAGAGCAAGAAATAATGCAACTAATATTGTTTTTATATTTTCAATAATTTTTATTTTTTTCATTATTTTTATTTAGTTATTACTACAAATGACAAAGCCCAAGGATAATCGTCAGACATACTTAAGTAGGAATTAAATTTTTTAAATATTTTCTTATTATTGAAAAAAAAATACGGCTGACCAGATGATCGGTTTAAGACTTCAAAATCTAAAAACGAAAGTTTTTTGCCAAAACCTGTTCCAAGAGCTTTTGATAAAGCTTCTTTCGCAGCAAAGCGCATTGCAATTTTTGAGCCTTGTTTCAATTTATATTTTGTTAGAATTTTAATTTCTTTTTTAGTAAAAATTTTTTTTAGAAATAAATGTTTATTTTTTTTACATATATTTTCAATCCTTTTTATATTCACAATGTCAGTACCTACACCGATTATTTTCATTTAATTTCTAATAATTTTGGAAAACTTTTTTACAACAGTGCCAAGACCATAAAAAACTGACTCAGATATAATAAAATGACCAATATTAAACTCTAAAATTTCTTTTATTTTTTTTATATTTTTTGTACTTTTGTAATCAAGACCATGACCGCAATGAACGTTTATTTTATTCTGTAAAGCGTATTTAGCTGCTATTTTAATTTTTTTAAACTCTTTGAGGGCTTTGTTTTTTTTATTTGTTTGAAGAAGTTTGCAATATTTTCCTGTGTGCAATTCAACATTATTTGCTTTCAATTTGATCGATTGTTTTATATTTTTCAAACTAGGATCAATAAATAATGAAACTTTAATGTTGTTAGATTGAAGTTTTCGAATACTTTTTTTTAAAAAATTAATATTGTTAAATAAGTTTAATCCTCCTTCAGTAGTTAACTCTTTTCTTTTTTCAGGAACTATACAAACAAAAGTTGGTCGAATTTTAATTGCAAAATCTATCATTTTGTTTGTTAAAGCCATTTCTAAATTAAGTGGTTTTTTTAAAATTTTTTTTAAATTTGTTACATCTTTGGGCTTAATGTGCCTTTGATCTTCACGCAAATGAACTGTGATCAAATCCGCACCTGCCTTAATGCATTCAAGTGCAGCATTTTTAATAGAAGGATAACCCTCCCCTCTGGCATTTCTTAAAGTTGCTACATGATCAATATTAACGCCAAGCCTATATTTCATTTTAATTACAAAACTTCTCTACTACCTGGTTTGACAGCAGTAATCTCTTTTAAATGATCTGGCAAATTCTCAGGTTTATATGTTGGAATATGAAATTGTATTTGGGATACAATTTTATCTTGAATGAGCGATTTACCTGATGATCTGTCTATAATGCAGGCGTAGCCAGAAACTGTTCCACCATTTTCTTCTATACATTTTGCACATTCTAAGCTGGATTTTCCAGTTGTAATGACATCCTCAACAATTAAAATATTTTTAAAATTAGCTAAATCAAATCCTCTTCTTAAGGCAAAGGAACCATCGACTCGTTCAGTAAAAAAACTAGGTACATCAAGGTGTCTAGAAACTTCATATCCCGCTAAAATCCCTCCAATCGCAGGTGATACAACGGCATCACAAGCTAAGTTCAAAAACTTAATTTTTTCCGACAGAGATTTGCATATTAACTCTGATATTTTAGGAAACATCAAAAGTTTTGCACATTGAATATATTTGTCACTTCTTAGACCTGAGGAAAGAATAAAATGACCCTCAAGTAATGCTCCTGTTTCTTTTAATAATTCAATGGTTTTTTTTTCATCTAACATTATTTTTCTACTTTTCTGTTTCTTATAATTCTGAAGTTTAAAGATCTAGACTTAAGCTCAGATATTAAATTAGTAAAATCTTTTAGATTATTTATCTCAAGATCAAAAATAAAACTTAAAAAATCCTCTTTTTTATCAACTAGCTCTACATTAAATATATTACATTTATTAGCCCCTATTAAACTACAAATCTCTCCAAGAGTACCTGCCCTATGACTTAATAGCACCCAAATACTGCTTTTGTGAACTTTGCTGACTTTATTAGCAGGCATTTTATCATGCCAGTATTTTCTGATAGAGGCTCTTGCTTTTCCAGTTTTAGAAAAAGATAGCCAATGCAAGGAGGGAGATTTTTTTGTAGAAGTTACAATTTCAACCTGATCTCCATTTGACAATGGTGTTTGCAAAGGTAATTCTTTACCATTAATTTTAACACCAATACATGCATCACCAATATCTGAATGTACTGCATAGGCAAAATCAATAGCCGATGCTTTTGAAGGTAATCTAATAACAGCGCCTTTTGGAGTAAAACAAAAAACTTGATCTTGATAGAGTTGTAGTTTTGTATACTCTAAATAATGCTCAGGGTTTTCACCGCTTTCAATAAGTTCCACTAAATCTTTTAGCCAATTAAAATTTTGAACTGCATCGGATGTTGTTTTCTCATTATCTTTATAAATCCAGTGAGATGCAATTCCACGTTCTGCAAAATCATGCATTTTTTTTGTTCTTATTTGTATTTCAATTCTTTGGTTAAAAGGTCCTATAACAGCAGTGTGTAACGAAGAATAATTATTAGATTTTGGAGTGGAAATATAATCTTTAAATCGTCCTGGTATAGTTTTCCAAGATTGATGAATTATTCCTAAAGCTGTATAACAATCATCAACATTTTCCAAAATTATTCTAAATCCAATAATATCTGTAATTTGCTCTAGAGAAATTTTCTTTGTTTGAATTTTTTTCCAAATTGAAAAACAAGATTTTTCTCTACCAGTGATAATGGCATTAATATTTTTAGTTCTCAGTTTTATTTCTAACTCATGAGAAATATCAGAAAATAATTTTTGAGTATTTGGAAAAATTTTCTCTAATCTCTCTAATATTAATTGTCTAGCTTCATAATTCAACACTTTAAATGATAAATCTTCAAGTTCATCTCTAATATTGTGCATGCCTAAACGTTCAGCTAAAGGTGCGTAGATTTCCATCGTTTCTTTGGCAATTCTATTTTTTCTTTCGATTGAAATAATTGAATCAATTGTTCTCATATTATGAAGTCTGTCTGCTAATTTTACCAGTAAAACTCTTATATCTTTTGACGTTGCAAGAATTAATTTTCGAAAGTTTTCTGCCACAGAAAATTCTTTATTTTTATTTTCTAATCTGGATAACTTAGTGACACCATCAACTAATTCTGCAATTTCAACACCAAACTTTTTTTCAACTTCATCGTAAGTAGCAATTGTGTCTTCAATTGTATCATGAAGTAATGCAGTTGTGATTGTAGGTCCATCTAGTTTCAATTCTGCAAGTATATTCGCAACTGCCAAAGGATGATGAATATACGGATCTCCGGAATCTCTTTTTTGACGCGAATGCGCTTTTTCTGCAAAATCATAAGCATCTCTAATTTTTTGAACATCCAAAAAACTATTATAATTCTTTATTTTGCTTATTAATTGTTCTTGATTTAGCATAAAGAAACTATACCAAAAAAACTAAACCTTCGTAATCTTATTATCTCCTAATCTTGTGAGTTTATTAATCAGATAATTAATAGATCTACTTGTTTTTGGGGATTTCCAAAGGGGTGATATTTGAAACAAAGGGACTAAAACAAAAAGTCTTTTTTCTAAATTTTCATGAGGTAACTTTAAATAACAAAATTTATTTTGAATATTTAATTTTAGAGATTTAAAATCTATAATATCTATATCTAAGGTTCTGGGTGAATTTTTTTTAGTTCGATACCTTCCAAATTTCTTTTCTATTTTTAGGGTAATAGCTATCAATTGAATTGGCGAAATATTACCATAACAAGCAATTACTGAATTTACAAATTCTGGATCTTTGGGATTAGGGTAAGCTTTGCTTCGATAAAAAGAAGATTTTCTTTTAATTATCAAACCATATTTTTCTAGTTCATTATAAGCTTTTTTAATCAAGGATATAGAATTACCATTTTTGGATTTAAGATTTGAACCAAATGCTAAATAAATCATTCTAAATCAACTTGTTTTTCTAAAGACTCTAGCTTTTTCTCTGTTCCAATCTCTATTTTTTTTGGTTTCTCTTTTGTCATGATTTTTCTTTCCTTTTGCAAGTGCGATAAGAATTTTTGCAATTCCTTTATTATTGAAATAAATTTTAAGAGGGACAATGCTATATCCATCTCGATTAACTTTTCCAATTAATTTATTTATTTCCTTTTTTTTTAACAAAAGTTTCCGTAATCTGCGTGGCTCATGGTTGTTATAACTTGACTGATTGTACGTTGGTATAAAAGAATTATTTAAAAAAATTTCACCTTCTTGATCAATTGCATAAGATTCTGAAATATTCGCTTTTCCAGATCTAAGTGATTTAACTTCTGGGCCTAACAATTCTATTCCCGCCTCATAAGTTTCCTCAAAAAAATAATTAAAACTCGCTTTTCTGTTTTGACAAGCTACGTTGTCTACAGATTTTTTATTTTGTGACATTTATATAATAGATAATTGTTCTAAAACTTTTCTAATTTTTTCTTTAGATTCTTTTGTGGCTGAAACCAAAGGAAGCCTAACATCTTCGGACATTAATTTAATTAAAGACAAAGAGTATTTAGCCGGCACCGGATTACTTTCAATAAATAATATATTGTGCAAATCGTAAAGTTGGTCAAAAATTTTTTTTGCCTCATCATGTCTTCCATTTAATGATAAATTTTGAAATTTAGAACAAAGACCAGGAATAACATTTGCAGTTACCGAAATACAACCTACTCCACCTCTTTTATTAAATTCATAAGCATTTTCATCGTTTCCAGTAAGCATTATAAAATCTTTTCCCATTGCTTTTAAATGAGCATCAACTCGATTCAAGTCGCCGGTTGCATCTTTAACACCAATGATATTTTTTAACTCAAAAAGTCTACTCATTGTATCAACGTTCATATCAATGACACACCTTCCAGGAATATTATAAATGATAATGGGTATTCCGCAGTTATCATTAATTGCTTTATAGTGCTGATACAAACCTTCTTGGGTTGGTTTGTTGTAATAAGGAGTAACAATCAATGCAGCATCGGCTTTCGCATTTTCAGCATATTTTGTTAATTCAATAGCTTCTTTTGTTGAATTTGATCCGGTACCAGCAATAACTGGAACTCTACCCTTTGAAACTTTAACAGCAATATCTATAATTTTCTTATGTTCAGAATACTCCAATGTTGGGGATTCTCCTGTTGTACCTCCAGGAACTAAACCACTGGTTCCATGTGATATTTGAAATTCAATAAAATTTTCATATGCTTCAATATCTAGGTTTCCATTCTTAAAAGGTGTAACTAGGGCTGTAATAGATCCTTTAAACATAAGCACTTATTGTATAATTAGTGTTTTATATAACATAAAAATATTAAATTAATAACTATATTAATGAAACAAATCCAAACATTACTACTATTAATTATATTCTTATTTTCTTCTTCAAAAATTCTACATGCAAAACTTATTTCTCCAAAAGAAAAACCATCTAACCTCTTTTATATTTTAAAAGAAGAAAAAAAAGAACCGGTCATAAATAATGAAATAAAATTAAATAAAAATAACAAAGAAATAGATTCTAAAATTAAAGAAAAAAAAATTGAAAAGCCGATACAGGCAAACACATTAAACAAAATTGTAAAAGAAAAAGAAACTATAATTGAAAAAGATGATGATAATTGTAGTAGATCAAATAATTCCTCCAAAAAAACCTTTGCTGCTCGGTTCTGAAAACTTAAACCAATCTAATATATTAAATGCTCAAGATTTTAATATTGCAAAAAAAACATTTTCTCATATTAAAAGAAGATCTTGGAAATCTGCATTTTTAGAATCAAATAAAGCTTCAGATGTGATTTTGTCAAAAATTGTTAGGTGGATGTATTTAAAAGAGTCTAATAATCAAGCCTCATTCTATGATTATTTGCAATTTATAAATGAGAATCCAGAATGGCCAAGAATTTTACGCTTAAAATATTTAGCTGAACACAAAATTGATTATAAAGACGTTGATCCGAATGATGTAATTAATTTTTTTACAAAATATGAGCCTGCTAGTGGTTATGGAAAATTAAAACTTGGAGAGGCTTATCTTATTAAGGGAAATTTAGATAAAGGTATCGCCCTTAGTACAAAGTGGTTTTAAATACGCTCTTCTTGATAAAGAGGATTTAAAATATATATCAACAAAGTTTAAAGATATTCTCACATCAGAAGACTATATCGAAAGAGCAAAATATTTGGCCTGGGAACAAGAGTACTGGGAGCTTAATAGAACTATTCCTTATTTACCCAAAGGTTACAAGGAGCTTTATGCGGCTCGTTTTGCTTTAATGACACGTTCTTATGGGGTTGATAATGCAATATCAAAAGTTCCAAGCAAGTTTATTAAAGATGCTGGTCTACAATATGACAGAATGAAATGGAGAAGAAAAAGAGGCAGATACGACTCTGCGCTAGAGATTATAGACGAATATAGTAAAAATCCTGAACTCCTAGTTAAGCCTGAATTATGGATGAAAGAAAAACATATCATTGCTAGACGAAAAATTGATCAAAGAAAATATCAAGATGCTTATGAGCTTATATATAGACCATGGAATTACTACCGATTCTTCTTATCTTGCTGATGCTGAGTGGCATGCTGGTTGGTTAGCTTTAAGATTTTTAAACAAACCAGATTCTGCAATAAAGCATTTTAAAGAAATGTATGAAAGTGTTGGCTATCCTATTAGCAAGTCTAGAGGTGCATACTGGCTTGGTAAATCATATGAGACAATTAATAACTTAACAGAATCCAGTAAGTGGTATTCCATAGCAAGCTCTTACAATACTACATTTTATGGTCAATTAGCTGCCGCAAAGATTAACAAAAAAACCATTCAAATTAAAAATGATTATATCTTAGACAAAGATAATTATGAAAAATTTTTAAAATCAGAAGTTTCAAGATCAATTATTCTGCTTGCAGAACTTAAACAAAGTTCTCAATCAAAAGATATGCTTAAACATTACGGAATTGAGAAATCACCTGTAAATCTAAGAACATACTCAGGAACTTTAGCTCAAAAAATAAACAGATTAGATTATGCCATTCAAATTGCAAAACAGGCATCTTATGAGGGAATAAATCTATTAGATTTAAATTACCCTATCATTGAAACTCCAAAGATAGTTTCAGATATAGAAATATTAAATCAGGAATATATACTAGCATTAATTAGACAGGAAAGTGAGTTTGATGCTTCCGCCAATAGTTATGTTGGAGCACGTGGTTTGATGCAAATTATGCCTGCAACAGGAAAGCTATTAAGCAAACGGCTTAAACTAAATTATAGTTCAGATAGGCTAACAGAGGATGAGTTTTATAATTTACAGCTTGGTTCATTTTATATAACAGATTTATATAAAAATTTTAATAACAATATCTATATGGCGCTAGCAGGTTATAACGCTGGTCCTCATCGAGTAAATAAATGGATCAAAAGATTTGGAGATCCTAGAAAAAATGAAATAGATCCAATTGATTTTATTGAACATATACCATTTGAAGAAACAAGAAATTATGTTCAAAGAGTTATGGAAAATATCAATGTATATAAATTTATTTTAGAAAAAAAATCTACCTTAAATAATATTGAAGAATTACTATATAGACCTGGCAAAATATAATTTTTAACGATTTTAATTTTTTTAAAATTCTTGTCTGTAACTTTTATCTTTTAATAATTTTCTTGAATATTTAAATTTTTTAAGATTTTTAATTGATTTTTCCCTAACTCTTTTTCTCCATAACTTGAAAGAGCTTGGTTTAAGAGTTGACCTCATTATCTTAATTACATCAGACTCTGTTTTATTGGTATTTTTCTTGATATCCTCAAACGTTATACGATCAGCCCAGGCTGCCCAAATAATCCAATTATTGCTGGATTTGTCCTTCGGTTCGGGATTGGCAGCCTTGGTTATTGGTATATTCGATTTTTTAGACATTTATCGATTGCAAATAATTCAACATAGTCCCTGAATCACTTACATCAAACTTTCCATCTTCGTCTTTAAAAATTTTAATGATTTTTTTGTTATTAATGAACATAGAATAACGGAATGATCTTGGGCCCATACCTGAAGCCGAACGATCTGAAATCATATTCATAGCTTTTGTAAAGTCTCCATTACCATCTGGAATAAACTTAACCTTATATATTTTTTGATCTCTTTTCCAAGCTTCAATCACAAAAGGATCATTTATGGATAAACAATAAATTTCATCGATACCTATTTTTATAAATTCTTCATATTTTTCTTCATAACTTGGCAGATGGTAACTAGTACAGGTTGGTGTAAAAGCACCTGGCAAAGCAAATAAAACAATTTTTTTATTTGCAAAATAATAATCACTTTTTTTTGTTTCAAACTTGCCATCAACTCTGACTACAAAGTTTACATCAGGTATATTATTTGTCATTTATAGAATATTCCTTATTTTTATTTTTATTAAATTGCCTCATAGCAAACCTTTTTTTTTGCTCATCGCTAGATTTATCATAACAGTAAGGGCATGCAATACCCTCAATAAATTTTTTTGATTGTTTATCTTTATGATTGATAGGCATACGACAACCATAACACATTGTGTAGCTTCCAGGATCAGATTTATGTTTTACGGCAACCCTTTTATCAAAAACGTAACATTCTCCTTTCCACAAACTTTCTTTCTCGGGAATATTATTTATATAATTTAAAATTCCTCCCTGTAATTGATAAACCTCTTCTACTCCCTTTTCTTTTAAATATTCTGATGCTTTTTCACATCGAATTCCGCCAGTACAGAATATAGCTAATTTTTTATTATTTTTTTTGATAAACTCATCAAAATATCCTTTGAACTCTCTAAAGCTATTTACATTTGGATTAATTGCACCCTCAAAACTTCCAATTTTATTTTCAAAAGGTTTCCTAATATCAATAACTGTTACGTCGTCTTTTTGAATAAAGTCATTCCAATCTTTAGGTGATATGTGCTTACCTTCTCTACTTAATACTTGTTTTTCTATTGGAACAACTTCCTTTTTAATTTTAACCTTAGGTCTTTCAAATGGAATTGAGTAAGCATTGGATGTATTCCTTGCATCAAAATCATCAAAAGAAAAAATTTTATAAATAAAATTATTAAATTCATTTACAAAACCTATATTGCCTGAAATTGTACCGTTAATTCCTTCAGGTGATATAATAATTGTTCCTTTCAAATGATTATCAATCAAATATTTTTTTATAATTAATTGAAACTTTTCAAGATTGTTTAAATGAATAAATTTGTAAAAGCTTATTATCTCAAATTTTTTTTCTTCTTGCATAATGTCATTCCATCGCCTATGGAAATCATAGTTGTATCAACTCTTTTATCATTTTTAATAAAATCATTAAACTCCCTAATAACATTAGTTTTTTTGTCATTAATTGATGGATTAGCAACTTTTCCTTTCCACAAAACATTATCAAAAACTATTAATCCATTGTCAGATATTAAATGAAGACTTAATTCTAAATAGTTTCGATACCCTAACTTATCTGCATCTATAAAAATAAAATCAAATATAAATTTTTCTTCTTTAAATTTTTGCAAGGTTTTTAAACCATCTTCGTTAATTAGAGTAATTTTGTCTAAGACATTTGCTTGTTTCCAAAATTTTGTAGCATGTTTTGTTGTTTTAATATCACTATCTACTGTAATAATTTTTCCATTATCATTTAGTGCAAGAGCCATTGCTAAAGCGCTATAACCCATAAAAGTACCGACTTCTAAAACTTGACTATAATTTCCAATTTTTATGAGCATATGTAAAAACGATGCCTGTTCTAGACTTACTTGCATATTTGCAACGTCACCTAATTCTATAAAGGAAAACTTTCTTAATTCTTTTAAAACTAAATTCTCAATAGAGTTTTTATTTAAATACTTTTCTAGTTCTGGGGTAAAACTGATATTTTTTGACACAATTTATTTTAATTTCTCTTTTAAAATATCATTTATTAGTTTTGGATTTCCTTTACCTTGTGTATCTTTCATTGCTTGGCCAACAAAAAAGCCAAACAATTTATCTTTTCCTGATTTGTATTGCTCAACTTTATCTAAATTAGACTGAACAATTTTATCTATTATTTTTTCTAATTCTTTAGGATCTGATTGTTGTTTTAAACCTTTTTTATTTATTATTTCTTCAGGATCTTGATTTCCTTTTATCATATCTTCAAAAACAGTTTTTGCAATTTTTCCCGATATTGTATTATCTTTAATAAGATTAATTAATTTTGATAAATTTTTTGCTGATACTGGTGAATCTTTAATTTCTTTATTTTCTTTATTCAATATACCAAAGAGCTCAACGATCATCCAGTTTGCTGCAAGTTTATAATCAGAGTTTTTAGCAACCTCCTCATAATAGGAAGAGATTTCTTGATCTGATATAATTATGCTTGCATCATAACTAGAAAGACCAAAATCATTCATTAACCTTGCTTTCTTTTCATCTGGAAGCTCCGGCAATGATTTCTTAATAGTGTCTATATATTCCTGATCTAATTCTAACGGTAGAAGATCAGGATCTGGAAAATATCGATAATCATGCGCATCTTCTTTGCTTCTCATCGATCTAGTTTCCATTTTTTTGGTATCAAACAGTCTGGTTTCTTGATTAACAGAACCACCCTCTTCAATTATCTCAATTTGACGTTTTGCTTCATATTCAATGGCTTGTTGCATAAATTTTATTGAATTTACGTTTTTAATTTCACATCTTGTACCAAGCTCACTGGAGCCTGCTTTTCTTACAGATACATTAACGTCAGCTCTTAAAGAGCCTTCATCCATATTTCCATCACAAGTGTTCAAATATCTCATGATAGATCTTAACTTTTTTACATACTGCCCCACTTCTTCAGGAGATCTAAGATCAGGTTTGCCAACAATTTCCATTAATGCAACACCAGATCTATTTAAATCTACGAAGGAATTTTGGGGATCTTGGTCGTGCAAACTTTTTCCAGCATCCTGCTCTAAATGTAATCTTTCAATACCAACTTCTTTAGTACCATAAGGCATATCTAAAATAACTTTTCCTTCTCCAACAATAGGAAATTTAAATTGAGATATTTGATATCCTTGCGGTAAGTCTGCATAAAAATAATTTTTTCTATCAAATTTTGAAAAATTATTAATTTTTGCTTTAAGCCCAAGTCCTGTTTTAACTGCTTGCTCTACGCAAAATTTATTAATCACCGGTAACATACCAGGCATTGCAGCATCAACTAAGCTAACTTGTGAGTTAGGATCTGAACCAAATTTAGTTGATGAAGAAGAGAATAATTTGGCATTAGATGTAACTTGCGCATGCACTTCTAAACCAATAATTACCTCCCACTTTCCAGTTTTTCCTTCTAAATAATAATCAAAGACTTTTTCACTCATTTACATCCACCAATCTTTTACTTGTGATTTAAAACCAATTTTTTCTTCTAATGCGTATGCGGCATTTAAAACAGTCTGTTCATCAAAAGATTTTCCAATTAACTGCAACCCCAAAGGTAAACCAGAATCATCTAATCCTCCTGGCAAAGAAATAGCTGGTAATCCAGCTAAATTTACGGGGACTGTAAAAACATCATTTAGATACATGGCAATAGGATCTTCTGTTTTGTCTCCAATTTTAAAAGCAGAAGATGGTGCTGTAGGTGTTAAAATTGTATCCACCTCATTAAAAGCATTATCAAAATCATTTTTAATTAATCTTCTAACTTGTTGAGCTTTTAAATAATAAGCATCATAGTAACCAGAAGATAAAACATAAGTACCAATCATAATTCTTCGTTTAACTTCATTGCCAAATCCTTGAGCTCTGGTATTTTCATACATTTCAATCAAATCTTTTCCTGGAGCTCTAAAACCATATTTCACACCATCATAACGAGCTAAGTTAGATGAAGCCTCAGCTGGAGCGACTATATAATAGGTTGGCAATGCATATTTAGTATGCGGCAATGAAATATTTTTGATAATTGCACCAGAATCTTGCATCCATTCTATGCCATGGTCCCATAACGATTGTATCGCTTTTGGCATATTGTCTACGATGTATTCCTTTGGAATTCCTATTTTTAAACCCTTAATATTTTTATTTAAATTTTTTAAGAATTCTCCTTTGTGAACATTTGCTGAAGTTGAGTCCTTTTCATCATGGCCTGAAATTACATCAAGCATTAATGCACTATCAGCAACATCTTTTGTCATTGGTCCTGCTTGATCTAAAGAAGATGCAAATGCTACGATGCCCCATCTTGAACACCTTCCATAGGTAGGCTTTAATCCTACTATCCCGGTAAAAGCAGCTGGCTGTCTGATAGAACCACCTGTATCTGTTCCAATAGTGGCAGATGTTAAATCGGCAGCTACAGCTGAAGAACAGCCTCCAGATGATCCGCCTGGAACTAAAGTATCATTATTATTTCTATAGGGATTAACAACATTGCCGTAAGCACTTGTTTCATTAGAAGATCCCATTGCAAACTCATCGCAATTTAATTTACCAAGAAGGATAGCTCCCTGATCCCAAAGTTTTGATGTAACAGTAGACTCATAAGTAGGAATAAAATTTTTTAAAATTTTACTTGATGCAGTAGTTTGTACATTTTTGGTACAAAACAAATCCTTAACTGCAATAGGTGCACAAGACAAAACTCCATCTTTTTTATTAATTTCATCAGCTTTTTTTGCTTGATTTAATGCACTTTCTAAAGTTTCAGTTACAAATACATTTAATTTTTTTGATTTTTGAATTCTTTCAACATATGCACTTGTTGCATCAACAGCTGAAATTTCTTTAGACTTAATTTTATTAACTAATTCAACTAAAGTATATTTTGCAATCGTAGTCATTCAATTATTCGATTACTTTTGGAACAACAAAATAATTCTCATTTTTGTCTGGTGAGTTTTTTAGTATATCTTCCTTTTCATTTATTATTTTAACAATATCTTCTCGCTGAAATAATTTTTGTTCTACTACAGAGGATAAAGGTTCGATATTTTTAATGTCTAGTTCATTTAGCTGCTCAACAAATTTCAAAATGGAATTCAGATCTTTGATCATAGAGTCTTCAAATTGTTCATTTGAAGCAATTCTTGCTAATTTAGAAATTTTTTTTACAGTTGCTTTGTTAATTGTCATTAGACTTAGTGAAAAATTAAGGTAAATTAACACTTTAATGGAAACTTACAACCTTTTAGAGAATTTTGATTTTGCCAAAAAAGTTGGAGATAGGTCAACGTTAATTGGCATTGATCCTGGAAAGAAAAGTGTTGGTATTGCCATTTGCGACCCTAATAGAAAGGTAGCGACACCATATGAAACTATTAAAATAAAAAAACTAAAAGATTTTATTGATAAATTAAATCAAATTATATTTGATACTCAGGCTAATGGTCTTGTAGTTGGCAATCCAATAAATATGGATGGATCTGAAGGTCCAAGGGCCCAATCAACTAAAGATTTTGTAAAAAATATACTTAAACATATAAATATTCCTATTACTTTATGGGATGAAAGACTTTCTAGTGAAGGTGCTTTTAAAAGCATGAAAAATCTTAATATCAATGCTTCCTCTAAAAAAAATTACTTAGATGAAAATTCAGCCGCTTTTATTTTGCAAGGTTTTATAGATTATTTAAATAATTAACTTGCTTTGATTTGAAAATCAGCCTATAGACCTGGTTTTAATGGCAATTAATCAATATCAAGCTGTTAAATATAATCACAAACATCTTCTAGGCATTCAATATTTATCTATACCTGAAATTAATTTAATTTTAGATGAGTCTTTGGCATTCGTTGAACTTAATAGACAAGAGAATAAAAAATTAAAGATTTTAAATGGCAAAACTCAAATTAATTTATTTTTTGAAAATTCAACAAGAACTTTAACTTCTTTTGAGTTAGCTGGAAAAAGACTTGGTGCAGACGTCATGAACATGAATTTGCAAAACTCTTCTATTAAAAAAGGAGAGACGCTTATTGATACAGCTATGACATTGAACGCAATGCATCCAGATATCCTCATCATTAGGCATCAGGATTCTGGAGCTGCAAATTTATTATCTCAAAAAGTTAACTGCTCAGTAATTAATGCTGGTGATGGAAGAAATGAGCATCCAACTCAAGCCTTGCTAGATGCAATGACAATTAAAATGAAAAAGGGAAAAATTGAAGGATTAAGAGTTGCAATTTGTGGTGACATTATGCATTCAAGAGTTGCAAGATCAAATATTTATCTTTTAAACATGCTTGGTGCTGAAGTTAGAGTGATAGGACCATCAACCCTAATGCCAAAAAATATAGAGCTGTTCGGTGTAAAAGTATTTCATGACATGGAAAAAGGTTTGGAGGGTTGTGATATTATTATGATGCTAAGAATGCAAACAGAAAGAATGGATGGTTCTTATATGCCTTCAACTAGAGAATATTATGAATTTTTTGGATTAGATTATAAAAAAATTAAAAATGCTAAAGATGATGCTTTGATCATGCATCCTGGACCAATGAATAGAGGAATAGAAATTGATACCAGTTTGGCTGATGATATCAACAGAAGCATTATCGTCCAGCAGGTTGAAATGGGTGTTGCGGTAAGAATGGCTTGCCTAAAAATTTTAATGGAAAATAAAATATGAAAAAACAATGCATTTCTAATGCAAGAATTATTGATCCTAAAAATAATCTAGATGAAATTGGTGGAATCTTGATTAATGAACAAGGAAGAATTGAAGCAATTGGAAGAAATGTTACTGAATTAAATGTATCAGACGCTACTTTCTATGATTGTGAAAAAAAAATTGCAATTCCTGGCATTATTGACATGAGGGTTTTCGTTGGTGAACCTGGCTTTGAATATAAAGAAAACTTTAGAACACTCAGCCAGGCCGCAATCTCTGGCGGTGTAACTTCTGCTATAACAATGCCTAACACTAACCCGGTCGTAGATAATGTATCTACACTTGATTTTATTAAAAGAAGATCGAGAGATAAATCCATTATAAAAATTTTTCCTTTAGCATCACTTACGAAAAATACAAATGGAGAAGACATGACTGAGTTTGGTCTTCTTAAGTTAAGAGGTGCATGGGGATTTACCGACGGGCTACAATGCGTTCAGAATAATAGAGTTATGGACAAAATACTAAATTACGCAAAAAACAAGGATGCTTTAATAATTCAATTTCCTCAGGATAATGAAATCTCTAAAAATGGTGTAGTGCATGAAGGATTTTTATCTACAAAACTTGGTTTGAAAGGAATACCAGATATTGCTGAACAGCTAATTATAGAAAGGGATCTGAGATTACTTGAGCAATATAATGGTAGGTATCATATTTCCCTACTATCATCTAAAAAATCTTTAGAAATAATCAGATCTGCAAAAACCAAAGGGTTAAATTTTACAGTTGGTGTATCTATAAATAATCTTTCTCTAAATGATAATGATATTGGGGATTTTAGAACTTTTTTAAAATTATCCCCACCTTTAAGATCTGAAGATGACAGAATTGCTCTTATAGAAGCTGTTGAAGACGGAACAATCGACGTTATTGTGTCGGATCATAAACCTGAAGATGAAGAGTCTAAAAGACTAACGTTTCAACAAGCTGCCACAGGTGCTTCTGGGATTGAAACTTTATTAGCTCTGTCGTTAGAGTTAGTTCATAATAAGAAATGTTCGCTAAACACTATTATTAAAAGTTTAACATCTAATCCTGCACAAATACTAGGTCTTAGAAACGGTACTCTGTCAATTGGAAGTGAAGCTGATATAACTGTTTTTGACCTAGAAAAGCCTTGGGTAATTAATAAAGAAAACATAAAATCAAAATCAAAAAATACTGCTATTGAAAAAAGAAAATTACAGGGAAAAGTGGAAAAAACATTTATTAATGGCAAACTAGTATTCTCTGATTAATGGAAATTATTTATATAATAACTTATTCTTACATCCTTGGATCTATTCCTTTTGGACTAATATACTCTAATCTTCTTGGTTATGGAGATATTAGGAAAATAGGATCAGGAAATATTGGCGCTACCAATGCACTTCGTAGTGGAAGTAAACTACTTGCGATACTTACGCTTTTATCAGATATTTTAAAAGGCTCGCTAGCAACATTTATCACTCTTAAATATTTTTTAGATTATGTTTATTTATCTGCATTAATTTGTTATTTGGCACATATATTTCCTGTTTGGCTAAAATTTAAGGGTGGAAAAGGAGTGGCAACATTCATTGGTGTCACATTAGTTTTAAATCCACTTTCATTTTTAATTTTTATTTTATCTTGGTTAGTAGTCTTAAAGTTATTTAAAATTTCTTCCTTGTCAGCCTTATGCTCTTTTATCGTGCTACTCTTATTTTCCCTTTTTTATAATGAATTAACAGAAACCTTTTTTTATTTTTTCTTTTTTGTTTTTTCAGTTTTTACTCATAGAGAAAATATTCAACGATTAATTTTGGGAAATGAAAAAAAGTTATAAAAATTAAAAAAAATCCCCAATAAAGTAAGTTTTTCTATTAAATTTCCTTTTCAAATTTGACAAATGGCTTTTTTTTTGAGAGGTCTTAAATCTTTAAATAAAATTCATGAACTTATTAATAGTAGAAAGTCCTGCAAAAGCTAAAACCATAAATAAATATTTAGGTTCAGAATATATAGTTTTAGCGAGTTTTGGACATGTTAGGGATCTGCCTTCAAAAAATGGTTCGGTAGATACAGAAAATAATTTTAAAATGATATGGGAAATTGATTTAACTTCAAAAAAACATATTAAAGAAATTTCAGACGCAGCTAAAAATTCAAATAAAATTATTTTAGCCACCGATCCAGATCGAGAAGGTGAAGCTATTGCCTGGCACGTAAAGCATATTCTTGAAGATCAAAATCTTATCAAAGATAAAAAAGTTGAAAGAGTTGTTTTTAATGAAATTACTAAAAAAGCTGTATTAAATGGAATAAATAATCCTAGAGAAATAAATGCTGAATTGGTAAATGCTTACTTAGCTAGAAGAGCTTTAGATTATCTTGTTGGTTTTAATATATCGCCAATTTTATGGACTAAATTACCAGGTTCAAAATCAGCAGGTAGAGTTCAATCTGTTGCTCTAAAAATTATAGTCGAGCGTGAACATGAAATAGAACTTTTTAAACCAGAAGAATTTTGGACAATTGAAGCAATATTCAAAAATAAAGAAAATAAGGATATTAAAACTAAATTAAATATTTTTAACTCTAAAAAAGTTGAAAAATTTAGTTTTAAAAATGAACAAATAACAAAATCTGTTATTGATGAAATTAATAAACAAACCTTTAGTGTAACAAATATTGAAAGCAGGCCTTTTAAAAGAAATCCTTACGCACCATTTAGAACTTCTACAATGCAACAAGATGCTTCTAGGAAACTTGGATTTGGAGCTTCAAGAACCATGCAAATTGCGCAAAGATTGTACCAAGGAATAGATATTGATGGGGAAACAGTTGGACTTATTACCTACATGAGAACTGATGGAACTGATATTTCTACAGATGCAATTTTAGACTGCAGAAATTATATTAAAGAGAAAATAGGAAATAACTATCTACCATCTGAAGCTAGAAGTTACTCAGGAAAAAAAGCTAAGAACGCCCAAGAAGCCCATGAGGCAGTTAGACCAACAGATATCAATAGAACGCCGGATATGTTGCGATCAAAATTAGATAAAGACCAAATAAAACTATACGAATTAATTTGGAATCGAACTGTAGCGTCACAAATGGAAAGTGCTGAATTTGAAAGAACTGCAATAGATTTTTCTGATAATAAACAAAATATAGTTTTTAGAGCCAATGGATCAATACAAAAATTTGATGGATTTCTTAAATTATACCAAGATATTAAAGATGACGAAGATAAAGAAGATAAAGATAATGAAGAATTGGAGTCAGACAATATTATACCAGCAGTAAGCAAAGGAGAGATATTAGAATTAAACAATGTAAATCCTGAACAACATTTTACAGTACCTCCTCCAAGATATTCTGAAGCTAGTTTGGTTAAAAAATTAGAAGAATTAGGTATTGGAAGACCTTCAACTTACGCAAGTATAATTTCAGTTCTATCTACAAGAAATTATGTAGAATTATTAAATAAAAAATTTATTCCAACTGACAGAGGAAAACTAATTACAGCCTTTTTAAATCAGCTGTTTACAAAGTATGTAGATTATAACTTTACTGCTGGATTAGAAGAAAGTTTAGATGATATCACCTCTGGCAAAGTCGATTGGATTGATGTGTTAACTAAATTTTGGGAACAATTTAATCAAAATATTAATAGAGTTAAGGATTTAAGAACACGGGAAATTTTAGACATGATGAATGTTAGCTTGGGCGAAATAATTTTTGATAAAGACGAAGCTGGAAAAATTAAGAGATCATGTTCATGTGGTGGTGAATTAAGTTTAAAAATTGGAAGATTTGGAGCATTTATTGGTTGCTCTAAATATCCAGAATGTAAATTTACTAGACCACTTTCTAGATTAAAAGCTGCTGAACAAGATTACTTGGCTGAACCCAAGGAAATTGGGAAAACTGAAGATGATAAGAATATTGTTCTAAAAAAAGGAAGATTTGGTCCATACCTTCAAATTGGTAATGAGGATAAAGAAATGAAAAATGTTTCTATTCCGAAGGGGATTTCTGTTGATGATATTGACTTAATTAAAGCAAGATTTCTAGCGTCCTTGCCTAAGGTATTAGGCCAATATCCTGAGAATAATTTGGATATTACCTTAAATAATGGAAGATATGGCCCATACGTTAAATGTGATAAAAAATCAGCCACTCTAGAGGCTCCTGAGGATATATTTACCATAGGAATCAACAAAGCTGTAACCCTTATTGCTGAAGCAAAGCCCGGCAGAAGATCTTCAAACGAAATAAAAACTATAGGTGAGCATCCTGAGGATAAAAAACCTATTAAAATTATGAAAGGATCTTATGGTCCTTATGTTAAGTACAAGACGATAAATGCAACCATTCCAGATGATAAAGATCCCGAGAGTATTACGATTGAAGAAGCTCTGGACTTAATTCAAAAAAGATTGGAATATGATGCGCTTAAAAAAGGGCAAAGTTTTAAATAAAAAACCAAAAAAAACAAAAAAGAAAAAAAATGACAAAAATTGAAATACCTAACCCACCCTCACCCGTTGGTAACTATGCTGCTTATAAAATTGTTAATAACCTAATTTATGTCTCAGGTCAGCTACCTATAAATAAAGATGGTAATATGATAACTGGAACCATTGGTGACAATCTTACTTTGGAAGATGGGCAAAAAGCTGCGGAACTATGTATATTAAATTGTATTGGCCATTTAAAAAAGGCAGTCAAAGATTTAGACAGTGTTGTTCAATGTATAAAAATTAATGGTTATGTAAATTGTACTAACGAATTCAAAGATCATCCTAAATTGCTTAATGCTGCATCCGATATATTAGTAGAAGTATTTGGTAATAGAGGTATTCATGCAAGAGCAGTTGTTGGAGTTATAAGCCTTCCATTGAATGCAGCTGTTGAAATTGAAGCAATTTTTGAAATAAGAATTTAGTTTGCTTCTTTAACTGTTTTTTTATATTCACCTTTACTTATTTTAAAAATGAATTCATTTTTATTTGTATCTACCAATACCGATCCTCCATCAGTCAATTTGCCGTGAATTATTTCATTAGCTAATGGTTTTTTAATAAATTCGTCAATAAATCTTGAAATAGGCCTTGCACCCATTTTTTTATTATAACCTAAATTAGTTATTAAATCAGATGCGGTTTTAGTTAACTCAATACTAATATCTCTAGCACTAAGTTGTGATTCAAGCTCAATGATAAATTTACTAACAATCTGTTTAATAATTTCTTTATCTAAATAATTAAATCTTATAAGCGCATCCAGACGGTTTCTAAATTCTGGTGAAAAAATTTTATTTATAGTTTCAATATCTAATTGATTATCTTTATTTTTAACAAAACCTATTTCATTTTTTTCGAGATCGGTGGCACCAGCATTTGTTGTTAAAATTAAAATAATATTTCTAAAATCTATTTTTTTTCCATTTTGATCACTCAAGGTGCCATAATCCATAATTTGTAGCAAAATATTAAATATATCAGGATGAGCTTTTTCAATCTCATCAATTAATAAAACTGCATGTGGATTTTTTTCTACTTTTTCAGATAGTTGACCACCTTGATCAAAACCAACATACCCTGGAGGGGCACCTATAAGCTTTGAAATTGTATGCTTTTCAGAAAATTCTGACATATCAAATCTTATCAATTCAACACCTAAAATATTAGAAAGTTGTTTTGCAAGTTCAGTTTTGCCTACTCCTGTCGGCCCACTAAATAAATAATTTCCTATAGTTTTATTTGTATCGCGCAGTCCAGATCTTGATAGCTTTATAGAGTTTGCCAAAGCATCTACAGCGTGATCTTGACCATAAATTAATCTTTTTAAATTTTTATCAATGTCTCTTATATAATTTCTGTCATTTAAAGTTATGTTCCTTTCTGGAATTTTAGTTATTTTGGACACAACTCGTTCTACATCCACTTCCGTTAAAATTGACTTCCTTTTATCTAAACTTTTTAGAGATTCAGATGATCCTAGCTCGTCAATAATATCTATTGATTTATCTGGTAGTTTTTTATTTCCAATATACTTATGCGACAGATCTACAGACGCTCTAATGGCATTATCAGAATATTTTACTTTATGAAAATCCTCGTATTTATTTTTTAATCCAAACATAATTTTGTATGCTTCATCAACGGTTGGCTCATTCACATCAATTTTCTGAAATCTTCTTTGTAAAGCTCGGTCTTTCTCAAAGTATTGCCTATATTCAGAAAAAGTTGTTGACCCTATACATCTAATATTCCCGGACTGGAGAGCTGGTTTTAACATGTTTGCTGCATCCATTGAATTACCCGAGGTTGATCCAGTTCCAACCAGGGAATGAATTTCATCAATAAATAAAATGTACTTTTTATTTTCTTGAATTTCATTGATGATAGATTTTAGTCTTTCTTCAAAATCACCCCTGTATCTAGTTCCTGCAATTAAAACGCCCATATCTAAAGAAAAAATTGTATTATCTTTTAAAATATCTGGAACCTGATGGTTAAAAATTTTAAGCGCCAATCCTTCTACTATAGCTGTTTTGCCAACACCTGGGTCTCCAACTAACAAAGGATTATTTTTAGTTCTTCTGCACAAAATTTCAGTCATACGAACAATCTCTTCATTGCGCCCAATCAAGGTATCAATTTTATTTATTTTTGCTTTTTCAATTAAATTTATACAATAAGTATTTAAAAAGGATTTTTTATTTATTGCTGTTAGACTTATTTGTAGATCCAATTTCATCTGTGTAAGAAAAATTTTCAATTTTTGTTATTCCATGTGAAATAAAATTAACTACATCATATCTTGTTACTTCTTGTTCTTGCAAAAAATAAGTTGCATGACTTTCTCGTTCAGCAAAAAGAGAAACTAAAATATTAGCACCCGTGACTTCATTTTTTCCTGAAGATTGAACATGAACAATAGATCTTTGAATAACTCTTTGAAAACCAGCTGTAGGCTGAGGATCAGACTCTTTTTCTGAATTAACGATATTATCAAGTTCATTATCTATATAATATTCAAGATTTTCCTTCAAAAGATCGGTGTCAACGCTACAAGCTTTCATCACATTGAGAGCATCAGTTTCATCAGTTAAGGAAAACAAAAGATGTTCTAGGGTTACATATTGATGGTTTTTTTCAGATGCAAACTTAAAAGCATGCGAGATTGCATTTTCTAAAGATTTAGTAAATGTTGCCATTTATTTAGGCCTCATAATGGATTTCAACGGAAAATTATTTTGCCTAGAGTAATTATTTACTTTAATAACTAATGTTTCAGCTATGTCTTTTGTATAAGTACCAACAATAGCTGATCCATTATTATGAATATTTAACATAACCGTTGTTGCTCGTTTTACAGGTAAATTAAAAAACATTATTAAAACTTTAACAACAAATTCCATTGTTGTAAAATTATCATTTAAAATAATAACATTAAAAAATTTCGGAGAATTAATTTTTAAAAAAACTTTAATTTTTCTTGATTTAACAAGATCTTTAGACATTAAATGGTCTACCAATAGAGTAATATTTAATTTTTTTATTTAAAAAAGCATCTGGTTGATATAAATTTCTCAAGTCAAAAATTTGTAACTTTTTATTTTGTGTTAATTTTTCAAAATTAATACTTTTAAACTCATCCCACTCAGTATGAATTATTAATAAATCAGAATAGTTCACCAAATCTTTAATATTTGAAAAATTTTTTACACCTTTATATTTATCTAAAATTTTCTTATTACCTGTAGGTTCGTAATATGAAATTAAACACCCTTTCTTAATTAACTTAGGTATTATTTTTAAAGATGAGGAATCTCTCATATCATCAGTATTAGCTTTAAATGTTACACCCAAAAAACCAATTTTTTTATTTTTAGGTTTTTTTAAGATTTTTAATATTTTGGAAGTTATCAAATCTGATCTAGATTCATTTGATTTAATTACGCTATTAACTAAATTTAAACTTACATCAAATTTAGATGCCGTTTTAGTTAGAGCTTTTGTATCTTTTGGAAAACAAGAGCCGCCATAGGCAGGGCCTGCTCTTAAAAAACGTGAACCTATTCTTGCATCCGTACCTATGCCGAGAGAAATATCCTCGATGTTAATTCCGGTTTTTTCACACAAATTAGCTAATTCGTTAATAAAGGTTATTTTAGTAGCCAAAAATGCATTAGATGCATACTTAATTAATTCTGCAGCACGTCTTTGAACAACTATAAATTTTCCACCTTTCTTTATAATTGGTTGATACAAAGCCTCCATAACAGATGAAACTTTTTTGCTATTATTTGTTCCTATTATTATTCGATCTGGATACTTAAAATCCCTAATTGCCTCTCCTTCTCTTAAAAACTCTGGATTAGAAACCACATCAAACATATTAGATTTATTTTTTCTTAACAAAATTTTTTCAACCTCATCGCCTGTACCTAGTGGTACAGTAGATTTGGTAACGATTAATTTGTAGGAATTTAAGTTGTTAGAAATTGATTTTGCCACTTCGTAAACCCCATGTAAATCTGCAGACAATCCATCCTTTGATGTAGGTGTCCCAACTGCAATAAAAACAATATCTGATTTACGCACAGCTTCTGACAAATTGCTAGTAAATATAATTCTACCTGCATTATAATTTTTTTTTACAAGCTCTTCTAGGCCAGGTTCATAAATTGGAACAATTCCTTGTTTCAATTTAGAAATTTTTTCAGAATTGTTATCTACGCAGTATACAGTATTACCTAGGTCAGAAAATAACACCCCAGATACTAAGCCCACATAACCTGTGCCTACAAAACAAATATTCATATATTTGAAATTCTATTGAATGACTTAATATATCCTTCCATGGTACCACAATCTAAATACTCACCCTTAAAAACACAACCATTAAAGACCTTTCCATTAGCTAGCATTTTACTAAGTGAGTCGGTAATTTGAATTTCTCCAAGTTTTCCCTTCTTTGCAAATGACATGAATTTAAAGATTTCTTTATCTAAAATATATCTACCGATTATCGCATAAGATGATGGTGCAGATTTTAAAGTTGGCTTTTCAACTAATTTATTAATTTGAAGAATATTATCATTTTTTTTATTAAAACCCACTATTCCATACCTATTAACATTTTTTTTTGAAACTTTTTTTACAGCTATCACGGAGCATTTGTTTTTATAATATTGGGAAATTAATTCTTTAGAACAGTTATGTTTAATAATAATATCATCTGGCAAAAATAAAAGGAAATGACTAGATGTAATTTTATTTTTACATGAAAATACCGCATCACCTAACCCTTTTGGTGAATCTTGATAAACAAAAGATATTTTTTTTTTAAATTTATTTAATGTTTCTAGTTTTTCTAATAAATGTTTATTTTGATTAATTTTTTTTTTTAGAAAAATATCATTTTCAAAATATTTTTTTATAATATCTTTTTTTTTGGATATAACTAAAAATATTTTTTTAATACCAGCGTCTTCACACTCGATTAATACCCTCTCTAATATTGATATACTACCTAGGGGTAGAAGCTCTTTAGGAATCACTTTGGTAAAAGGCAACATTCTTGTACCTAGACCTGCTAGTGGTATAATTGCTTGTGTAATCATAAGTTTATATTTATGAGTTTGTCTTAAATGAAAATAATTAAAAAATCTAATATTATTAATAAAATTATTAAGTAAAAGCAAAAATGTTGGGTTTATTCCTACCATGGGAACATTGCATCAAGGTCATATATCTCTTATAGAAAAATCAAAAAAAGAATGCTCCAAAACAGTTGTTAGTATCTTTGTAAACCCAAAGCAATTTAATAAAAAAAAAGACTTTGTCTCTTATCCTAAAAAAATCATGAATGACTTAAAAATTTGTAAATTACATAAAGTTGATTATGTATTTGTACCCAACTTTAATGAAGTATATTCATGGAAAACAAAAAAAGTTATTTATCCTAAACTAGCAAATATAATGGAACATAAGTATAGAAAAAATCATTTTAAAGGAGTGATGGATGTAATGTCAAAGTTACTTTCTATCATAAATAATACAAAAGTTTATATGGGCGAAAAAGATTATCAGCAACTTTATATCGTTAATAAATTATGTAAAATTAACAAAATTCAATCAAAAATAATACCTTGCAAGACTATAAGATCTCCAAAAGGTTATGCTTTGTCTTCTCGAAATTTATTATTAGATAAAGCATCTCATGAAATAATGAGTCAATGTTTTCAAAATTATTAATGAATACAAAAAGACAAATATGAATAAAATATTTAATGTTAATTTTTTAAAAAACAAAATAAAAAAAATTGGAGTAAAAAAGATTGATTATATTAATTTGATAAACTTTATTAACTTTAAATGCTCAAAAAAAAATATCTATTAAAACAAACATATTTATTGCCTACTATCTAAATAATGTTCGTTTAATAGATAATATTTAAATATTTAAAATAAAGCTTGCCAATCCTAAAAAGGACAAAAACCCAAAAACATCTGTAACAGTCGTTACAAAGACGCTAGAAGCAATAGCTGGGTCAATTTTTACCTTATTAAGAACAACTGGAATCAAGATTCCAAATAATCCAGCAACAGTCATATTAATGATCATAGCTACAGCTATTAAAATAGAAAGCCTAAAATCTTTAAACCAAACAAATATTGCCAATGATGTTATAATAGCAAATATTAGCCCATTAAAAAAGCCAACTAAAAATTCTTTGGTTATAATTTTTTTTACATTACTCGATATTAACTCCTTAGTTGCGATTAATCTAACGGTCACCGTTAATGTTTGTGTGCCAGCATTTCCACCCATAGAAGCAACGATTGGCATAAGTATTGCAAGTGCAACAACTTTTTCAATGCTTGCATTAAAAACACTTATCACAGATGAGGCTAAAATTGCTGTAAGCAAATTGATAGTTAACCAAATAAATCTTTTTTTAGTAATGCTTAATGCACTATCAGAAATTTCTTCGTCACTTACTCCAGCTAATCTAAGTGTATCTTCTTCTGCTTCCTCTTTAATAACAGTAACGATATCATCACCTGTAATCATTCCTATCAGATGATTATTTTTATCTACCACACCTGCTGAAACAAGATTGTATTGTTCAAAATTATATGCAACATGCTCCTGGTCCATTTCAGCTGGGATTAAGAATTTATTACTATTCATTATAGAACTCATTTTGATATCTCTAGCAGTTCGTAAAACTCTGGAGGACGAAACTGAACCGACAGGAATATTTAATTCATTGATAATAAAAATTTCCAAAAATTCCTTAGGCAATTCATTTGTTTCTCTCAAATAGTCAATAGTTTGTCCAACTGTCCAACCATAAGGAACAGCGGCAAATTCTCTTTGCATAATTCTTGCAGCTGAATCTTCTGGATAGGTATTGAGGGTTTGCTCCAAAACATACTTATCTTCCAGAGGGATTTTGGTTAAGACATCATTTTTTTTGTGCTCTGATAAATTCTCAACAATATGCAAAGCATTATCGGACTCTAGAGTATTTATTATTTTAACTATTTTATTAGATGAAATTTTTTCTAAAATTTCTTTTTGTAACTCATCTGTTAATTCTATAATAACATTTGGATTGATATAAAATCCATCTAACTCCACTAAATCAAAACGACTTTTCTCAGGTAAATTACTTATTAACTTCAGCGATATCAGAGGTATGAAGTTTGGATAGATCTTCATTTATCAAAATGGAATTTTTTTGTTCTATATTATTTATAAGATTATTTAAGTAATCTTGACTAATATTAAATTCTATTTTTTTACTTTTAAGTTCGCTGTTGTTTTCCATGATAATTAAAGTATTTTTCAACTTATAATGAATATTGAAATAAAAATCAGTAAAAAACCAATAGATTACCAAGTTGCAATTGATTTTTTAGAAAAAAGACTTTCAGAGGTTATTGAAAATAATGCAAACGAATTAATTTGGATATTAGAACATAACAATGTCTACACATGCGGAACTAGTGGCAAAGAACATGAGCTGCTACAACCCAATAAGTTACCGACCATAAAAACTAATCGCGGGGGGAAATGGACCTACCATGGCAAAGGTCAAAAAGTTATTTATTTTGTTCTTAACTTAAATAAGCGAGGAAAAGAAATTAAAAAATTAGTTAGAAATATAGAGCATTGGATTATTGAAATTCTTAAAGAATACGAGATTTACTCCTACGCTGACCCCACTAATATTGGCATTTGGGTTAAAAATAATAATAGTGAATATAAAATTGCCGCAATTGGTATTAAGGTAAAAAAGTGGATTGCATACCATGGTGTTTCTATAAATTTAAATGTCAATAAAGATTACTACTCAGGAATCATTCCATGCGGCATAACTGAAAAAGGAATTATTAATTTTTCAGATATTAAAAAGCTACCTTCTGAAAAAAATCTCAATAACACAATTGTTACTCAATTTAAAAAAATTTTTACAAATTAATTTTTTTTAAAAAATTCTTAAATTCAACTGGTGGTTCAATTTTATAAGTTCTTTTTTTTCCCTGGTAATAGAAAGTTATTTTATAACTATGCAGCATCAAATAATTATTCTCATTTTTATAATGCGGAATAAAATACTTGTCATCACCAACAATAGGATTGTTTATTTTAAAAAACTGCTGTCTAAGCTGATGCTTTGCGACCAGTAACGGGTGTGGCTTGTACATAGGAGAAAGTTTTTATTTTTAGAAATGACGAAAAAACTTGTTTCAGCTTTATAATATTTTTGATTTATTTTTTTCTACAAAAGTTAAATCATGTTCCAAAATACCATCGTTTAAAATTAAAGATCCATGTAAAACCGCAAGATAATTTTTATTTATTTCTTTGTTTCTAAATTGTTCAGATATCAATTGCGCAAAATTTTTATTACAGGCTAACAATATTAATCCCGAAGTTTCTTTATCAATTCTATGAACTAAATAGTATTTTTTTTTATCAGAATATTTATTTAATATGTCAATTATATTTTTTGGTGATTTAGTTCCTGATTGAACTGATATTCCCGAAGGTTTGTTTAAAATTATATAATCATGATTTTCATAAACTATTGCATTTTTTAATTCTTTATACTCATAATCACTTGCCTCGTATGAAAATTTTTTTTTGGTTGGCTTATCTTGATAATTTATATTAATAAAAATCTTATCCTCTTTCTGGAGCTTATAAGAACTTTTTACTTTAATATTATTAACTAAAATTTTTCCTGAGCGTAACGACTTTTCTATAAATGACTGTGGTACTTTTCCAATTTTAGACTTAAACCACTTATCTATTCTCGTATTTGAAAAAATACTATCGACAACAAATAGTTCATTAATTTTCATTAAAGCAAGAGAAGCAAGTTTATGTCCTGTAATAAATAAAATAAGCCCAAACACTACTGAACCAAAGATATAAATGCTAGCTTGCAAATAGAGTGATTTATTAATCAAATTAAACATGTCCATTGAAAATGTAGAAAATGTAGTGAATCCACCTAGTAATCCAATAACAACACATAATCTAACTGTTTCACTAATTATACCTTTGTCAAATAAAGCTATAAAAAAACCAATTAAGAATGAACCAATTAAATTTACTAATAATGTGCTGATTGGAAAAAATGAATAATATATTTTTGGGGTTATTATAAACAAGGAGTATCTCAATACACTTCCAGCTGCTCCAAACAAAGCAACTAGTAGATACAATTTCATTATTTTTTAATTTTTTTAGATTCTTCTTTTGTTTCTGTAGACTTTTCAACTTCTACATTTTCTTGATCTTGCTTTTTATTTTGAATAGGACCAGAATCTTGTCCTTTAGCATTAAAATCTTTATCAACTAATTCTATAAATGCTGTAGGAGCATTATCACCAAATCTAAAACCAGATTTTACAACTCTACAATATCCACCCTTTCTATTTTCATATCTTTTAGAAAGTATTGTGGTCAATTTTACAACAGACTTTTTATCTTGAAGCTTGGAAAACAATATTTTTTTTGCTGCTAATGTATTTTTTTTTCCAATAGTTATAACTTTATCAATGATAGGTTTTAATTCTTTAGCTTTAGGAACAGTTGTTTGTATCTGTTCATGCTTAATTAATGAATTCAGCATGTTTTGAAACATAGCTTTTCTGTGCTCTGAAGTTCTATTTAACTTTCTATGCCCATGTCCGTGTCTCATTTTTTATTTATACTCTTCCTCTAGTTTTTTTGATAATTCTGCAATATTTTCAGGTGGCCAATTTGGTATTTCAATACCAAGATACAAAGACATTCCTGATAACACTTCTTTAATTTCATTTAAAGATTTTCTTCCAAAATTTGGAGTTCTTAGCATCTCTCCTTCGGTCTTTTGAACTAAATCACCTATATAAATTATGTTATCATTTTTTAGACAATTCATAGATCTTACTGATAACTCCAATTCATCTACTCTTCTAAGAAGATTTTTGTTAAATTCAGGTTCATTTTTGGATGGTTGAGCAATAACTTCTTTGGGCTCATCAAAATTTATAAACATCGACAACTGATCTTGTAATATTCTAGCAGCAAAAGCTAAACAATCGTCTGCCGCAACTGATCCGTTGGTTTCAATTTCCATTGTTAATTTATCATAATCAATAGACAAACCTTCCCTGGTGCTAGAAACATTATAAGAAACTCTTTTTACAGGGCTATAAACAGAATCTATAGGTATCAAGCCCAAAGGAGAGTCTTTTTCTCTATTTTTATCTGCAGAAACATATCCTTTTCCAGTATTCACTATCAATTCCATATATATTTTGGTATTTTCATCAAGATTACAGATTACCTGCTCTGGATTTAAAATTTCAATATCTGGATTAGAATTAAGCATTTTTGCAGTTATTTCTCCCGGACCTTTTGCATCAAGAATTAATTTTTTTGGGCCATTAGAATTTAATTTCAAAGATAAAGATTTCACATTTAAAACAATGTCAGTAACGTCTTCTCTAACTCCATTAATTGATGAAAACTCATGCAAAACACCATCGATTTGAATTGCTGTAACAGCAGTTCCCTGTATTGAAGATAAAAGAACTCTTCTCAATGCATTACCCAAGGTAAGAGCAAAACCTCTTTCTAGAGGCTCAACTACAATTTTAGCAAATTTCTTATCTTCGCTTGCCTGAATATCAAGTTTAGATGGTTTAATTAGTTCTTTCCAATTTTTGTCTATCAATGTTAGCTCCTGTTTCTTTAATGTTAAACTCTTCTACGCTTAGGTGGTCTGCATCCATTATGTGCGATAGGACTAGTATCTTTAATGGATAAAATTTTAAAACCTCTTGCTTGCAAAGCTCTTAATGCTGTTTCTCTTCCCGAACCTGGTCCCTTTACTTCAACATCTATATTTTTTAATCCATACTCAGCTGCTTTTATTGCTGCATCATCTGCTGCAACTTGAGCTGCATAAGGAGTTGATTTTCTAGATCCTTTAAATCCTTTTGAGCCTGCAGATGACCAGGATAACACATTCCCGTCCTTATCTGTTATAGAAACGATAGTATTGTTAAACGTTGCATTAACATATGCTTTTCCATTAATCACAACTTTTTTTTCTTTTTTTTTCGCTCTAAACTTACTTTTCTTTTTTGTATCAGATTTTTTTACATCTGAAACTTTAGTGCGTATCTTGTTTTTTTTTAATATCTTCAGTGCTCATTATTTTTTATTTTTTCATTACTGTTAATTTTTTACCCGCAATAGCAATTGCTTTTCCTTTTCTAGTCCTTGCGTTGGAATGAGTTCTTTGACCTCTTACAGGAAGTTTTTTTCTATGCCTTGTGCCTCTGTATGTTCCAAGATCTCTTAATCTTTTAATATTTAATGAAATTTCTCTTCTTAAGTCTCCCTCGACGCTATAACTCTTGTCAATCAATTCTCGAACTTTTAAAATTTCATCTTCAGAAAGATTATTTACTCTTTTTGACTTATCAATATTTAATTCTTTACATATTTTTTCTGCATAATGATCTCCAATTCCATATATGTATTGTAGAGCAATAAAAACTTGTTTGTTTAAGGGAAGGTTTACACCAGAAATACGAGCCATAGTAAGTGATTGTAATTATTTATTTTTAAAACTGTCGGAGTATATGAATCCTTCTTTTAAAGTCAACTTTTTAAGTCCTTGATAATTATAGATATTTGCTCTGAAACACTATGTATATCGCTCATTGCATCAATATCCCTGACAATATTTTTGCTTGAGTAATAATCTAAAATAGGAAGTGTCGACTCATCGTAAGTTTTTAATCTTTTTGATACAGTATCAAGATTATCGTCCGCTCTCTTCACCATGGTTCTTGTTGAGCACATCGAATTTGAACAAGTTTTAGGTGGATCAAAAAATTCGTTAAATGTTGTCTTGCAAATGGAACATGAGACCCTACCTGAAATTCTTTTTGCAAGAATAGAATAGTCAACTTTTAAGTTTAATACTAATGACAAAGATTGTGAGTTTTCATTTAACATTTCATCTAGTGATTTGGCTTGATCAAGATTTCGAGGAAAACCATCAAAAATTATTTTATTTTTTATAGAGGTGTTGCTTATTTTTTTTTTAATTAAACTATTAATGATTTCATCTGAAACAAGCTGCCCAGCGTTCATTAATTTTTCAATTTCTAAAGCTAATTCGGAACCAGATTTTAATTCTTCTCTTAATAAGTCGCCTGTTGATAATTGATACAGACCAAAATTTTTTATCAAGTAAGATGACTGAGTTCCTTTACCTGCTCCTGGTGGTCCAAAAATAACAATATTCATTTATTTTGAAAATTTAGTTTTTTTTATTAATGAAGCGTATTGTGCACTCATCATTCTAGTTTGAACTTGAGTTATTGTATCCATAGCTACTACCACAACAATTAAAAGCGAAGTGCCTCCTAAATAAAATGGTATAGGATATTTAGAAATTAAGACTTCTGGCAATAAGCAGATAATAACTAAATAGGACGATCCGATTACAGTAAGTTTGGTTAACAAACTTTGAATAAATTCAGAAGTTTTTTCTCCTGGTCTTATCCCTGGAACAAAACCACCGTGTTTCTTTAAATTATCAGATGTCTCAACTGGATTAAAAATTATAGAGGTATAGAAAAAAGAGAAAAAAATAATTCCTGATGCATAAAAAAGCATATACAAAGGCTTACCTTGACCAAGTAAAGACGTAATAGAAACCATAAATGAATTTGACGATGTTGAAAAATTAGACAATGTTATTGGAAGCAATAACAACGCAGATGCAAAGATAGCAGGTATTACACCGGCAGTGTTTACTTTAAGAGGAAGATAAGATGATTCTCCACCGTAAATTTTATTTCCCATTTGTCTTTTTGGATATTGAATCAAAATTCTTCGTTGAGCCCTTTCGACATAAACGATAAAATAAATTGCACCAAGAAGAAGTGCCAAAACTGTCAAAATTACAACACTAGAAATAGCACCAGTTCTACCTAGTTCAAAAGTTGAAGCCAAGGCGCTAGGAATTTCAGCTACAATTCCTGAAAAAATTATTAAAGAAATCCCATTTCCAATGCCTCTTGCCGTTATTTGCTCCCCAAGCCACATAATTAAAATCGTGCCTGTTAATAAGGTAATAGTTGTAACAAATCTAAAATACATACCTGCCTCTAGCACTATTCCAGGAGAATTTTCTAAACTCACTGAAACACCATAGCCTTGGATCAAAGCAAGTAAAACTGTGCCGTATCTAGTATATTGAGTAATTTTTCGTCTACCAAACTCTCCTTGAGCTTTAAGATTTTTAAAATATTCCGTCACTCCAGTTAAAAGTTGGATAATAATTGAAGAAGAAATATAAGGCATAATTCCTAAGGTTAGAATAGCCATACGCTGAACGGCTCCTCCTGCAAATAAGTTAAACATACCTAACAAGCTTCTCTCATTTCCAGTTAATAAGTTTTTTAAAGACTCAGGATCTATTCCTGGAATAGGAACATATGTACAAAATCGATAAATAATTAGAATAAATAAAGTATAAAAAATTCTTTTAGTAAGATCGCTTGATTGAGAGAAAAAACCAGAACTATTAGAGGTATCTGGAAAGTTAGACATTTTACTACTTTACTATTTCTATTGTGCCACCAGATTTTTCTATTTTACTTTTAGCACTTTTGCTCACCGAGTGAGCTAATACATTAACTTTATGAGTAAATTCACCAGTTCCTAATATTTTAACCTTAACAAATTTTGAGTTTTTTTTATCTTTAGAAAATAATAATTCACTTAAATTAATTTTTTCAGAAACATTTAGTTTTCTCTTTTCAATTAAGCTTGATAAATCTCTTAAATTAATCACTAAATTATTCGATCTACCGCCAATTGAGTTAAATCCTCTTTTTGGTAATCTTCTAAATAAAGGCATTTGGCCACCCTCAAAGCTATTAACTGCAACTCCAGATCTAGCTTTTTGACCTTTAACACCACGTCCAGCAGTTTTACCTTTGCCAGAACCTATTCCACGACCTACTCTTTTAGATTTCTTAAAAATTTTTATTCCAATTTCATTCAATTTCATATTTTATCTCCTAGAAACAATATCTTTAATTTTTTTTCCTCTTACTAATGATATGTCCTTTGGCGTCTGTTGGCTTGTGAGAGCTACAAAAGAGGCTCTTACAACATTATATGGATTTGCCGATCCAATAGATTTTCCAACGACATCTTGAATTCCAGACATTTCGCAAATTGCTCTTACCGCACCACCTGCAATAATACCTGTTCCAGCAGGTGCGCTCCTTAGTATAACTTTTCCCGCGCCACTTTTTCCCTTAACATCATGATGCAATGTTCTTCCATCTCTTAAAGGAATTTTAATTAAAGATTTTTTAGCAGCATCAGATGCCTTTTTAATTGCATCAGGGACTTGTTTTGCTTTACCTTGACCAAAGCCCACTTGACCCTTTTGGTTTCCAGCTACAACTAAAGCTGCAAAACCGAAACGTCTTCCACCTTTAACAACTTTTGTAATTCGATTAATAGCTACTAATTTTTCTTTAATTTCGGAAACTTTGCTCATATTAAAATTTTAATCCTCCTGTTCTTGCTGCTTCAGCAAGAGATTTGACTCTACCATGATATTTATAACTACCCCTATCAAAATAAACCTCTTTTATACCCTTGGCTATTGATCTTTCTGCAATCAATTTACCAACTACTTTTGATAATTCTGTTTTATTATTTTTTTCAATATTTTTTTCTTTTGATGACGCAGATGCAATGGTTGTTCTTTTATTATCATCAATTAATTGGGCGTAAATATTTTTTGAAGATCTAAAAACAGTAAGCCTTGGCTTATCCGTATTAACACGTTTAAGTTTTGATCTATTTCTTTTTTTTCTAATAAGTGTTTTATTTCTCATTATTATTTTTTCTTTCCTTCTTTTTTAAGAACAAACTGACCATCACTAGTAATACCTTTTTGTTTATATGGCTCAACAGGTTTTAGGAATTTAATGTCAGCAGCTACTTTACCAATTAGCTGCTTGTCAATTCCATTTAAAGTAATTTTAGTCTGTTTATCAATTTTAACAGTTATGCCTTCAGGGATATCAAATAGAATGTCATGACTAAAACCAAGTTGAAATTGTATTTGATTGCCTTTCATGTTTGCCCTAAAACCAACGCCATTTAGATTAAGATTTATTTCATAACCTTTGGAAATACCAATCAACGCATTATTAATCAAACTCCTTTGAAGACCCCAAATAACTTTGTTTTGATTTTTTAAGTCTTTTGGCTTAATCAAAATTTGATTATTTTCTATCTTGGTATCAAGAGCATCAATATTTATTGTTAATTCTTTTTTACCCTTGGGCCCCTCCATGAAAATTTTATTTCCATTGATAGATACTTTCGTATCTTTAGGTATCTCAATATGTTTTTTTCCAATTTTTGACATAATTTTATTCAATTAAGAAATATTACAGATAATCTCTCCTCCAAGTTTTTGATCTCTTGCTTCATTATCAGACAATATTCCTTTAGAAGTTGATATTATCGATATTCCTAGTCCATTTAATACTCGTGGCAGACTTTCGAATCTTGTGTAAATTCTTCTTCCAGGTTTAGAAATTCTTTTAATTTCTCTTATCACTGGTGATCCATGAACATACTTTAAGTTAACTTTCAATCCTTCGAATTGCTTTCCCTCTTCTTTCACAATTTCATAACTAGATATAAATCCTTCACGTTGCATAGCGTCCAAAAGAAATTTTTTAAATTTAGAGCTAGGTATTACAACTGTTGGATGTTGCTTCATTTGAGCATTTCTGATTCTTGTCAGCATATCTCCTATTGGGTCTGATATAGTCATATTAGCTCCTTTCCTACCAACTTGATTTTGTCATGCCAGGAATCTTGCCCATAGAAGCTAATTTTCTAAGTGCAATTCTAGACATTTTTAATTTACGATAATAACCGTGCGGTCTACCAGTTATTTCACATCTATTTCTAATTCTTGATTTTGCTGAATTTTTTGGAAGCTTTGCAAGTTTTAAAGTGGCAGCAAATCTTTCATTCAAATTTATACTCTTATCCATTACAATCTCTTTCAGCTTTTTTCTTTTATTCTCAAACCTTTTAGCCATTTTTACTCTTTTTAAATTTCTATGTATTGCCGATGTCTTTGCCATTAATTTGATCCTTTCTTATAAAATGGAAATTGAAAACTATCCAATAGAGCCCTAGATGCTTCTTTATTTCTAGTAGAAGTTACTACCGTGATATCCAGACCTCTCATTTTTTCAATTTTGTCAAAGTTTACCTCTGGAAATATAACGTGCTCTTTTATGCCAAAGCTATAATTGGCTTCCTGATCAAAACTATCTGGATTTAAACCTCTAAAATCTTTAATTCTTGGTAAGGCCATATTTATTAGCCTATCTAAGAAATAATACATATTGTTTTTTCTCAAAGTTACTTTTAGTCCAAGAGGAATATTTTTTCTTGTTTTAAAATTTGCAACAGCCTTTTTTGATTTTGTTATAACAGGAAGTTGTCCAGTTAAGTTTCCTAAATCAGTTTGTATACTTTTCAGAACTTTTCCATCACTTGCATCCAATCCAAGCCCCATATTTAAAACAATTTTTTCAAGTCTAGGAGCTTGCATTACATTTTTAATTGCAAGTTTTTGTATTAAACTAGGTAATATTTCATCTTTATATAATTTTTTTAATCTTGGTGTCATTATTTCTTATCTTTTTTTGTTGGTTTCTTAATTTTTTTTACATCTTTTTTTGAAGAGTCTTTTTTTATTTTTTTTTCAGTTTTTTTTGCTGTTTCTGGTTTAGAAGCCTTTAAGTTCTTTTTTTTGAATAACTTTTTTACCTTCATCTTTTTTTTTATTAGCGCTATCAATTACATGCAGATTAGACAAATGAATTGACTTTTCAATATTTACAATTCCGCCCTTATTTTCCTTAGTTGGTTTTTGATGTTTTTTAACAATATTCAATCCTTTTACAATTGCTCTTGATTGGCTTTTAAATAACTGAATAACTTCTCCGGTTTTACCGCGCTCATCACCAGCTAATAATTTTACGGTATCCCCTTTTTTAATTTTTAATTTCATTACAAAACCTCTGGAGCTAAAGATATAATTTTCATATGATTTTTTACTCTTAATTCTCTTGTGACTGGGCCAAATATTCGAGTACCTATTGGCTCGTTATTAGCCGCAATTAAAACAGCAGCGTTTGTGTCAAATTTGATCGATGATCCGTCAATTCTTGAAATTTGTTTTTTTGTTCTAACAATTACTGCTTTATGAACATCCCCTTTTTTTACTTTTCCTTTTGGCATGGCATCTTTAATACTTACGACAATTATATCGCCAATAGTTGCATAACGTCTCTTTGAACCACCTAATACCTTAATGCATTCAATCCTTTTTGCACCAGTATTATCTGCAACTTCTAATTCTGTTTGAACTTGTATCATTATTTAGCTCCTACTACTTTCCACTTTTTAAGTTTTGATATTGGTGCAGACTCAATTATTTTTACATTATCTCCAACAGAATAGTTTCCATCTTCATAATGCGCATGGTACTTTTTATTTTTTTTGACAACCTTAAGTAAAACAGGATGTCTAAATTTTCTTTCTACGCTCACTACAAGAGTTTTGAGGTTTTTAGTGCTCACTACTTTTCCTTGTAAAATTCTTTTTGTCATTATGCTTTCTTCTTTTGATTTATAAATGTTAATATTTTTGCAATAGCTCTTCTCACTGTAGTAATTCTTGCGCTATTAGTTATCTGTGAATTCATTTTTTGTATTCTTAGATTAAACTGTTCTTTTTTAAAATTACCAAGTTCTTTCTCAAGCTGCGTAATTGATAAATTTTTTAAATCTTTTGTTTTCATTTATATATTCATGTTTCGTTTAATAATTTTAGTTTTAATGGGAAGTTTAGATGAGGCTCTATCAAAAGCTTCTTTTGCAACTATATCGCTTACACCATCAATTTCAAAAATAATTCTTCCAGGTTTAACTCTGCAAATATAATATTCGACGTTTCCTTTTCCTTTACCCATTCTTACTTCGATTGGTTTTTTTGATACAGGAATGTTAGGGAAAATTCTTAACCAAACTCTTCCTGCTCTCTTCATATGCCTAGTCAATGCCACTCTTGCAGCTTCAATTTGTCTTGATGTTATTCTTTCAGGCTCCATAGCTTGTAAACCATGTGAACCAAAGTTTATAGTTGCACCACGATCTGCAACACCATGAATTCGACCCTTGTGAGCTTTTCTATATTTTGTTCTAGCTGGTTGTAACATTATTTTTTCTCTTCCTCTTTTTCACTATCAATTTTTTTCTGAAGATCTTTTTGGAATACTACACCTTTATAAATGTAGACTTTAATTCCAATAATTCCGTATGTTGTCAACGCTTCACACTCAGCATAGTCAACATCTGCTCTAAGGGTATGTAACGGAACACTTCCTTCTCTTAACCATTCAGTTCTTGCAATCTCGTTACCTGCTAATCTACCACTTATCATCACTTTAATTCCCTTAGCGCCAATTCTCATGGTAGCTTGCATGGCTCTTTTCATTGCTTTTCTATAGGCAATCCTTTTTTCAATTTGCTGAGCTATATTTTCCGCTACTAAGTAAGCATCAAGTTCAGGCTTTCTGATTTCTTTTATATTCACACTAACTTCATCATTAGCTATTTTGGCAATATTACTCTTTATTTTTTCAATATCAGATCCTTTTTTTCCGATCACAAAACCCGGTCTTGAGGTAAAAATTGTTACATTGCACTTTTTAGTAGGTCTCTCTATTAAAATTTTTGAAATACCAGAATTTTTGATTGTGCTATTAATATATTTTCTAATTTTAAAATCCTGAATAAGATATGTTCCGTAGTTTTCTTTTTTTGCAAACCACATTGAATCCCAAGTTCTATTGATTTTTAATCTAACGCCGATTGGATTAATCTTTTGTCCCATAAATTAAGCTCCTTTTGCTACTTCCGCCTCTTTTTTTTCAGAAACTATTATTGTTAGATTGCTATAATGTTTTTTTATACTTGCAGCTCTTCCTTTGGCTCTAGGTCTAAATCTTTTTAAAGTAATGCCTTTTCCTACATACGCCTCCTTTACAATCAATGTATCAATATCTAATTGATTATTATTTTCAGCATTGGCAACAGCAGACTTAATAGTTTTGATTATTTCTTTAGATACTCTCTTATTTGAAAATTGCAGGTCTCTCAAAACATTATCTACTTTTTTTCCACGAATGGATTGTAAAATTTCGTTAACTTTTCTAGTTCCTGAACGTAAATTATTATAAACAGCTTTTACCATTGATAAATCTTTTTTTACTTTACTCATTATTATTTTTTATCCTCTTTTTTTGGTTCTGCTTTTTTCTCAGCAGGCGTATGACCTAAAAACTGTCTTGTAGGAGCAAATTCACCAAGCTTATGCCCTATCATTTCTTCCGAAACAGTAATTGGTATAAATTTTTTTCCATTATGAATTTCAAATTTCTGACCTATAAACTCTGGTATGATGGTTGAATTTCTTGACCAAGTTTTAATTGGTCTTTTAGAATCTGTTTCTTTTTGTTTCTCAACTTTTTTAATTAAACTAGGATGAACAAAAGGTCCTTTCCAAATTGAACGTGCCATAAATTATCTTTTCTTCTTTCTTGAAATAATAAACTGATCAGTTTTTTTATTATTTCTAGTTTTTAATCCTTTAGTTCCCTGACCCCAAGGAGTAACAGGGTGTCTTCCTCCTGATGTCTTACCCTCTCCACCACCATGAGGATGGTCAACAGGATTCATAACAACACCTCTAGATTGAGGTCTAATACCCAACCATCTATTTCTTCCAGCCTTACCAATTTTTACGTTCTTTTGGTCAACATTAGAAAGTTGGCCAATTGTTGCTCTGCAGTCTGATCTAATTTTTCTAACTTCTCCTGAAGCTAATCGTATTGTCGTATAATCTCCATCAACACCCATCACTTGAGCGGCCGTTCCAGCAGATCTCACCATGATACCACCTTTTCCAGGCGTAAGTTCAATATTATGCACATTAGTTCCACCAGGTATGTCTTTAATTTTCATGCAATTACCTGGCTTAATTTCTAATTTATTTCCAGAATAAATCTTGTCACCTATCATGACACCTTCTGGAGCTAATAGATAAGAAATAGTTTTATCCTCATATTCTACAAGCATAATATTTGCACTTCTAAATGGATCGTGTTCAAATCTTTTTATTTCAGCAGCCATATCAAATTTGTTTCGCTTAAAATCAATAAGTCTAAATCTTTTTTTATGACCAGCACTTCTGTGCCTTGATGTAATTCTCCCCTGATTATTTCTACCTATAGATCTACTTAATTTTTTAGTAAGTGTTTTTTCTGGTTTACCTTTCCATAAGTGAGATCTATCAACAAGAATTGTTCCTCTCATTGATTTTGTATATGGTTTATAACTTCTTAAAGACATAATTAAACTCCAGCAGCGATATCAATACTTTGGCCTTCTTTCAAAGTAATAATCGCTTTTTTGTAACCTGATTTTTTTGCAAGCTTACCTCTTACAACTTTAAATCTATCTTTTGCATTAATTGTGTTTATTTTAACAACATTTACCTTGTAAATTTTTTCAATACTTTTTTTAATTAATTTTTTAGAAGCAGTTTTTGATACTTTGAAAGTAATTTTGTTTAAACTGCTCATATTAGTGCTTTTCTCAGTTATAATAGGAGTTAATATTATATTATAAGCAAAATTTTCGTTGCTCATTTTGCAAGCCTTTCCTCTAAAGTTTTAAGAGCTTCTTTTGTAAAAAGAACTTTTTGAAACTTAATTAAATCATATACATTTGTACCAACCACTTTTAATCGTTTCGTATTTGGAATATTTTTAATACTTTTTAAAAATTTTTCAGAAGCGCCGTCATGATGAACTATTAAAGCAGACTTAGTCTCTAATTTAGATAAAAAATTATCAAATGATTTTGTTTTAAAGGTGCTCATTTCAGGTTCTTGAAATATATTAATTTGTTTATTAAGAACTTTGGAAGATAAAGCGCTTATCAAGCCCAAGTTTCTAACTTTTTTATTTAACTTCGTTAATCTTGTTTGTCCTCTGTGTCTCGGTCCATGTGCAATACCACCGCCAACAAATATAGGAGCCGTTATATTACCGTGTCTTGCTCCTCCGGAACCTTTTTGTTGAACTATTTTTCTTCGAGATCCTTTGACCTCGCCTCTTGACTTTGTATGACCTTTTTTCTTTCTTTGATTATTTAACTGCCAGTTAATAACTAACTGAATCAAATCTTTTCTTGGCTTAAAAGAAAAAATTTTGTCAGAAACTTCGTGACTTCCAACCTTCTTTCCTTCAATATTTATTTCTTCAATTTGCATATTAGTCTTTTTTTATTTCAGTTTGTGTTGCACTTTTCGCCGCTTCTTTCTCTGCTTTTGCAGCTTCTTTAGCTTCCTTGGCAACATTTTTTTTATCTTTTTTATCTGATTTTGCTACTTCAAGATCCTCAAAGTAAGATTTCAATCTTTCCTGAACTGTTAATCTATTTTTTTTCTTAACAGCTTCAGTAATTTCTACATATGTATTTTTACTTCCTGGTATTGATCCTCTTAAATACAGCAAATTATTTACCAAGTCAGCTTCAACTATCTCTAAACCTTGGGTAGTTCTAAACTTATCACCCATATGACCAGCCATTTTTTTTCCTTTAAAAACTTTTCCAGGATCTTGTCTCTGACCTGTTGAACCGTGCGATCTATGTGATACTGACACACCGTGTGTTGCTCTTAAACCACCAAAATTCCACCTTTTCATAACACCGGCAAAGCCTTTACCGATCGTTTTTGATCTTATATCTACAAACTTTTTATCTTTTAGAAGTTCTAGTGTCACATCAGACCCTGCTTTGTATTCTTGAACATTGTCTAATCTATATTCTTTTAAGAACTTTTTTGCTTCTAATGATTTTTTAGAGAAAAAACCTTTCATGGCTTTAGAAAGTTTTGAACTTTTAATATGTCCGTAACCAACAAGAAGTGCCGAGTAGCCTCTTTTCTCTTCAGAAATAACATCAATAATTTTTCCTGGCTCAACTTGCAGAACGGTTACTGGTACAGCTTCACCACTTTCGTAAAACTTTTGAGTCATTCCAATTTTTTTTCCAATCAAACCTAAAGTCATAACTAAATTTTTATCTCCACGTCCACACCTGCAGCTAAATCAAGCTTCATCAAAGCCTCGATTGTTTGAGGCGTTGGCTCCAAAATATCAATTAGTCTTTTATGGGTCCTTGTCTCAAATTGTTCTCTACTCTTTTTGTCAATATGAGGTGATCTTAACACTGTATAAATTTCTTTTGTTGTGGGTAAAGGAATTGGTCCTTTGATTTGTGCCCCCGTTCTCTTAGCAGTATTCACAATTTCTATCGTTGATTGATCGAGAATTTTATGATCGTAAGCCTGCAATCTAATTCTTATTTGTTGTTTATCCATAATTTAAGCTAATTTCTTTGTGACTTCATCTTGAACGTTTTGTGGTACTTTTTCATAATGATCAAATGTCATTGTGTACTGAGCTCTTCCTTGAGACATTGATCTTAATGTGTTCACATATCCAAACATGTTTGCAAGTGGCACCATTGCGTTAATTACAGTCGCATTTCCTCTTTTATCTGTCGAACCAATTTGTCCTCGTCTACTATTTAGGTCACCTATTACGTCTCCCATATGATCATCAGGGGTAACGACCTCTACTTTCATTATTGGTTCTAGGAGTTTTAGGTTTGCTTTTGTACAAGCTTCTTTAAATGCCATTCTTCCAGCAATCTCGAATGCTAATGCACTTGAGTCTACATCATGGTGCAAACCATCTATTAAAGTAACTTTATAATCAAGCATTGGAAAGCCAGCTAATATTCCTGACTCTGCGACACCCTCAATCCCTTTTTCTACACCTGGAATAAATTCTTTAGGTATGGCTCCACCTTTAATGATATTTTCAACTTGGCGACCCTTTCCTGGAGGAAGAGGCTCAACACTTAATTTTACTCTAGCAAACTGACCAGCTCCACCACTTTGTTTTTTGTGAGTATAGTCAACAGTTGCGTTACCTTGAATGGTTTCTCTGTAAGCAACCTGTGGTGCTCCGATATTTGCCTCAACTTTAAATTCTCTTTTCATTCGATCAACAATAATATCAAGGTGCAGTTCACCCATACCTTTAATAATCGTTTGTCCTGACTCATTATCTGATGAAACTCTAAAAGATGGATCTTCTTTTGCCAAACGAGCCAATGCTTCTCCCATTTTTTCTTGGTCGCCCTTAGTTTTAGGCTCAACAGCAATTTCAATCACAGGCTCTGGAAATTCCATTGGTTCTAAAATGACAGGCTTAGATGAGTCACATAATGTGTGTCCTGTTATAGTGTGTTTTAAACCAGCTAAAGCAACAATATCACCTGTTGATGCAGACTTAATGTCTTCTCTGTTGTTTGCATGCATTAGCAACATTCTTCCGATTCTTTCCTCTTTTTCTTTGCTACTGTTTAAAACACCAGTACCAGCATTTAAAGTTCCTGAATAAATTCTGATAAATGTCAAAGAACCAACAAAAGGATCATTTGCCACTTTGAAAGCCAAGGCTGAAAAAGGTTCGTCATTCGAAAATTTTCTAATAATTTTTTCTTCCGAACCAGGTTTTGTTCCTGTTATTTGAGCAATATCTATTGGACTTGGTAAAAAATCTACCACTGCATCTAGCAAAGGTTGGACGCCTTTGTTCTTAAAAGCAGAACCACAAATTACAGGTACAAATGAAAAATTTAGAGTTCCTTTTCTAATACACTTTTTTAAATCCTCATTAGATATATCTTTGCCTTCTAGGTAAGACTCCATTAAATTTTCATCTTGCTCAACAGCTGTTTCAATTAATTCTTTTCTATATTTTTCAGCCTGCTCTTTTAAATCAGCAGGGATTTCAATTTCATCAAATTTGGCACCTAGACTTTCATCATTCCAGATAATACCCTTCATTTTTACAAGATCTATTACTCCCTTAAGATCAGATTCCAATCCTATTGGTAACTGCAATAATAAAGGATTTGCACCAAGTCGACTTTTTAACATTCCAACACACATAAAAAAGTCTGCGCCAGTTCTGTCTAATTTATTTATAAAGCACATTCTTGGAACTTTGTATTTATCCGCCTGTCTCCATACAGTTTCGGATTGTGGTTCAACACCAGCAACTCCATCAAAAACAGCTACGGCTCCATCTAAAACTTTTAAAGATCTTTCGACTTCAATTGTAAAATCAACGTGACCAGGGGTGTCGATAATATTAATTCTATGATCTTTCCAAAAACACGTTGTAGCAGCAGATGTAATTGTTATGCCCCTTTCCTGCTCTTGCTCCATCCAATCCATTGTTGCAGCACCATCGTGAACCTCACCAATTTTATGAGCTTTTCCAGTGTAATAAAGAATACGTTCGGTTGTCGTTGTTTTACCAGCATCAATATGAGCCATGATACCAATATTTCTGTATTTATCTTTTGAAATTATCTGTTCCATAAAATTACCATCTAAAATGAGCAAATGCTTTATTAGCCTCTGCCATTTTATGAGTATCTTCTCTTTTTTTAATTGCGTTTCCTTTGTTAGTAGAGGCGTCTAAAAATTCTTTAGAAAGTCTTTCTTGCATTGTTTTGTCACCTCTTTTTTTGGACGATTCTATTAACCAACGGATAGCAAGTGCCTGACCTCTATCACTACGAACTTCAACTGGGAACTTGATAAGTAGCTCCACCTACTCTTCGTGATTTAACCTCAAGATTTGGTCTTACATTCTTGATGGCTTCATTAAAAACATCTAATGGATCTTGTTTTGTTTTTTCTTTTATAATATCAAAAGTTTTGTATACAATTTTTTCAGCTACTGTTTTTTTTCCATCAATCATTAAAGAGTTTATAAATTTAGTAATAACTTTTGTTCCGTAGATAGGATCAGCTTCAACTTGTCTTTTTACTTGGGCTCTTCGTCTAGACATAATTAATTATTTTGGACGTTTAGTTCCATACTTGGAACGTTGTTGTTTTCTATTTGCTACACCTTGAGTATCTAAAAGTCCTCTTACAGTATGATACCTTACTCCAGGTAAATCTTTAACTCGACCACCTCTTATCATCACAACAGAATGCTCCTGAAGATTATGGCCTTCGCCTGGTATGTAGCTTGTAACTTCAAATCCATTGGACAATCTTACTCTTGCAACCTTTCGTAGCGCCGAGTTTGGTTTTTTTGGAGTAGTTGTATAAACTCTAGTGCACACACCTCTTTTTAAAGGACAGGCCTCTAACGCAGGAACTTTATTTCTTGCAATAACTTTTTTTCTTTTCTGTTTTAATAACTGGTTAATAGTTGGCATAAATTTTATATTTTTTTTAAGGAAGGGTGACGTAGAACTTATAGTCGGTAGTTGTTTAAAGCCAACAAAGCCTTACGTGCTACCTTAAAAAATTTCGCTATTAATACTGATTTATTCTACAAGGTCAACAATAAGATTATGTTAAATCTGTAATATTTATCTAGATTTTACTGGCCTTAAATAGCTTCTTTCACACTTTCAACTTTTTTGTTTTTAAGCTTATCCTGCAATTCAAGATCCTTAGCTTTAGCGACATCATTCAACCTTATTCGACTCATTCCACTACCAGCAGGTATTAATCGTCCTACAATCACATTCTCTTTTAATCCATATAAATCATCAGATTTACCCTTAATTGCTGCATCCGTAAGAACTCTGGTTGTTTCTTGGAACGAGGCAGCAGAGATAAATGATTTTGTTTGAAGCGAAGCTTTTGTGATACCTAATAAAACAGGTTCTACAGTGACTTGTTTTTTACCTTCTTTTTTAAGTTCTTTATTTAAATTAATCACATCGATTTTATCAATAACTTCACCTAATAAATAATTACTATCACCTGGATCTTTAACTTCTACTTTTCTCAGCATTTGTCTTAAAATAACCTCTATATGCTTGTCGTTAATAACAACACCTTGAAGTCTATAAACTTCTTGCACTTCATTAACAAAGTACTCTGTTAAATATTCAATACCTAAAATTTTTAAAATATCATGTGTAGCTGGACTTCCATCTAGTAAATATTCACCTTTAGATATAGCTTCTCCAGGGTTAAAATTAATTTGTTTTCCTTTTGGAATTAAATAATTTGATTCAACGCCACTATCATTTTGAATGGTAATTTTTTGTTTTCCACGAATTTCTTTTCCAAAAATAATTTTACCGTCGTTTTCAGCAATTATCGCTCCATCTTTTGGTTTTCTAGCCTCAAATAATTCGGCAACTCTTGGCAATCCTCCAGTAATATCTTTTGTTTTAGATGTAGCTTTTGGTAATCTTGCGAGAACATCTCCAGCGTTTACTTTTGCGCCATCAGCAACTGAAAGAATTGTTTCAGGTGACAAGTAGTATCTTGCTTCATTTCCATCAGCTTTCTTAACCACTTCATCTTTACTGTCTCTAAGAGTTATTCTCGGCTTTAGGTCAAGATTTTTTGATTGTGATCTCCAATCCAATACAATTTTCGATGAGATACCAGTAGTTTCATCAGTTTTATCTGATATAGACGCTCCATCAACAAGATCAACATAATTAACTATACCTGCTGTTTCAGCAATTACGGGAAGTGTATATGGATCCCACTCACAAATTTTTTGATTCTTTTTTACGTTCTGATCAGGTCTCACAAACAACTTAGTTCCGTAGGGTATTTTGTAAGATGCTTTTACATAACCATCTTTTTCAATTGTAATTTCTATATTTCTTCCCATGACTATCAGGTTATTGCTTGAGTCCTCTACTAAATTTTTGCTCACAAGTTTCAACACGCCATCTGAAGGAGCCATAATTGATGATTCTTCTTTAAAACTAGCAGTTCCACCCACGTGAAAAGTTCTCATAGTAAGTTGAGTTCCAGGCTCTCCAATTGATTGTGCAGCTATCATTCCAACGCATTCACCAACTGATACTGGCTTGCCTCTTGCTAAATCTCTACCATAACATTTTTGGCAAACACCTTTTTGGCTAGCACACGTTATTACTGAATATACTTTGCAAGTTTTTACACCAGATGACTCTAATAAATCACATTTTTCCTCATCAATAATCTGTTTCTTTTTAACAATAACCTCTCCTGTTAAAGAATTTTTTATATCTTCAGCTGCAAATCTACCTAAAGCTCTTTCAGCTAAGCTTACAAGAACATTTCCACCTTCAATGATTTCTCCAATGGTTATTGGCTTGTCATTGCCACAATCTAAAGAAGATATGATAACATCTTGCGAAACATCGCATAATCTTCTAGTCAGATATCCAGAGTTAGCTGTTTTAAGAGCAGTGTCAGCTAGACCTTTTCTGGCACCATGGGTAGAAGTAAAATATTCCAAAATTGTTAGACCTTCTTTAAAATTCGAAATAATTGGTGTTTCAATAATTTCACCTGACGGTTTTGCCATCAATCCTCTCATTCCTGCTAGCTGTTTCATTTGTGCTGCAGAACCCCTTGCGCCTGAATCGGCCATCATGAAAACAGAGTTGATTTGAATTTTTCCATCTTTATCTTTTTTTGGTGTAGAAATAATGCTCATCATTTCTGAGGCAATTTTATCTGTACATTTAGACCATTGATCAATGACTTTATTGTATTTTTCTCCTTTGGTGATCAAACCTTCAGAATATTGGTTTTCATACTCTTCAACTAATTTTTTAGCATCTTTAATTATATTTTTTTTACTTTCTGGAATAATTAAATCATCTTTTCCAAATGATATTCCGGCTTTAAAAGCATTTTTAAAACCTAGTGTCATCAACTTATCACAGAAAATAACTGTATCTTTTTGTCCACAAAATCTAAAAACTTTATCTATAACTTCTGAAATATTTTTTTTAGATAACGTTCTGTCAATTAGTTCAAATTTAATATTTTTGTTTTTTGGTAAAATATTTGAGATAATAAATCTTCCAGCAGTACTTTCGTACTTTTTATAAACAGCTTTTCCTTCATCATCTTTTGTCTCAAATCTAGAAATTATTTTAGAGTGAATATGTATATCCCCTGACTCAATTGCTTGCTCAATTTCGTTGATATTTAAAAAATACCCTTGCGGTTTTTCATCTTTATTGTGCAATGGTTCTTGGGATAGATAATAAATTCCTAAAACCATGTCCTGACTTGGAACAATGATTGGCTTTCCGTTTGCAGGATGAAGAATATTGTTTGTAGACATCATTAAAACTCTTGCCTCTAATTGAGCTTCAATACTAAGTGGAACATGAACAGCCATTTGATCTCCATCAAAATCAGCATTAAATGCAGCTGTTACTAAAGGATGTAATTGTATAGCCTTCATCTCAGTAAGCACTGGTTCAAAAGCCTGAACACCAAGTCTATGTAATGTTGGAGCTCTGTTCAATAACACTGGGTGCTGTCTAATCACATGATCTAATATATCCCATACTTCTTGTTTTTCTTTTTCAACAATTTTTTTAGCTTGCTTGATTGTTGTTGCGTAACCTAATTTATCTAATCTTGCATAAACAAAAGGTTTAAATAATTCTAAAGCCATTTTTTTTGGCAATCCGCATTGATGTAACTTAAGTTCAGGACCAGATACAATTACAGATCTACCTGAATAATCAACTCGTTTTCCCAATAAATTTTGTCTAAATCTTCCTTGTTTACCTTTAAGCATTTCTGCTAAAGATTTTAAAGGTCTCTTACCGGTACCTGTTATTACTCTGCCTCTTCTTCCATTATCAAAAAGAGCATCAACTGACTCTTGCAACATTCTTTTTTCATTTCTAACAATAATGTCAGGAGCCCTTAGATCCATTAATCTTCTTAAACGATTATTTCTATTTATTACTCGTCTATACAAATCATTCAAATCTGAAGTAGCAAATCTTCCACCATCCAAAGGAACTAGAGGCCTTAATTCTGGAGGAATAACGGGCAAAGTAGTTAAAATCATCCACTCGGCTTTATTTCCTGAGGCAATAAATGACTCGATCAATTTTAATCTCTTGATAGTTCTTTCTTCATTTACTTTAGATGTTATTGTTTTTAATTCTTCTCTTAAACGATCTCTATCTGCTTCCATGTCTAAATTTGCTAGACAGTCTCTAATAGCTGATGCACCAATACCACCTGTAAATTGATCTTCGCCAAATTCTTCTTGGGCTTTTAAAAACTCTTCTTCACTAATAATTTGATTTCTATGAAAAGGTGTTAGGCCTGGTTCAATTATTATGAAATTTTCGTAGTACAAAACTTTTTCTAAGTCTTTTAATTTCAAGTCTAAAGCTAAAGCAATTCTGCTTGGTAAGGATTTTAAAAACCAAATATGAGAAACGGGGGTAGCAAGCTCAATATGACCCATTCTATCTCTTCTAACATTTGATTTTGTTATTTCTGTTCCGCATTTTTCACAAATAATTCCTCTAAACTTCATTCCCTTGTATTTTCCACACAAACACTCATAGTCTTTAACAGGCCCAAAAATTCTAGCGCAAAACAAGCCATCTTTTTCAGGTTTAAAGGTTCTATAATTTATTGTTTCGGGTTTTTTAATTTCACCAAATGACCAGGATTTAATTTTTTCTGGGCTAGCTAGTGATATTTTAATTTTTGAAAAAACGTCTTTGCTAATTTTTTTTGAAAATAAGTTTGATAATTCTCTACTCATAAATTTAGTTTAACTCCAAGTTTAATGCTAATGACCTAATTTCTTTAACTAAAACGTTGAATGACTCAGGAATACCAGACTCAAAATCATCATCACCCTTAACGATAGTTTCGTAAACTTTTGTTCTACCGGCAACGTCATCCGATTTTACTGTTAAAATTTCTTGCAAAGTATAAGCAGCACCGTATGCTTCAAGAGCCCACACTTCCATCTCTCCAAATCTTTGACCACCAAATTGAGCTTTTCCTCCCAAAGGTTGTTGTGTTACTAAACTGTAAGGACCTGTCGATCTTGCATGAATTTTATCATCAACCATGTGATAAAGTTTAAGCATATAAATAATACCAACAGTTACTTCTCTATCAAATTTTTCACCTGTTCTTCCATCATATAATGTAGTTTGGCCACTTTCAGGCAAACCAGCAAATTTAAGCATGTTAGTTACATCATCAACACTCGCTCCATCAAAAACTGGTGTTGCAATTGGAACGCCATGGCTTAAATTTTTTAAAACCTCAGCGAGTTCAGTCGTATTAAAATTTTGTATTTCTTTTTCTATTTCCTTGTTTGTATAAATTGAAGACAAGGCGTCTTTTGTGGTTGATGCATTTTTTATATTTTTTTGATACTCATTTAAAATATTTTTAATTTTCTCTCCTAACTCTGAGCATGCCCAGCCTAAATGCGTCTCTAAAATCTGACCAACATTCATACGACTAGGAACACCTAATGGATTCAAAACAATATCAACAGGTTTTCCGTTAGACATATATGGCATGTCTTCTGCTGGAACAATTCTACTTATGACACCTTTGTTTCCATGCCTTCCAGCCATTTTATCGCCAGGCTGTAGTTTTCTTTTCATTGCAACAAAAACTTTTACCATTTTCATCACACCAGGTAATAGCTCATCACCTCTTTCGATCTTATCAACTTTATCATCAAATCTTATTTGAATATCTTTTTTAGCCTTAGAATATTGCTCTTTTAAAATTGAAAGATCTGATAAAGACTTTTCAGAGTCAGTTGAAATTTTAAGAGTATCCGACAAAGACAGTTCCGCCAGTATTTCCTTAGTTAACTTAGTTCCTTTTTCAATTTTCTTAAAATCTGCACCTAGTGATGTTCCTTCAAGAATTTCCATAGCTCTACTTTTGATATTCATTTCTAAAATAGTTTCTTCAGCTTGTTTGTCGTTTAAAACTGACTCAATTTCAGCTTTTTCAATAGAAAGCGCTCTTTCATCTTTCTCAATACCATGTCTGTTAAAAACTCTTACCTCTACTACTGTTCCTCCAGTACCCGATGGCATTTTTAGAGATGTATCTCTAACATCAATCGCTTTTTCTCCAAAAATAGCTCTAAGCAACTTTTCTTCAGAAGTAACTTTGGTGTCACCTTTTGGTGTAAGTTTTCCAACCAAAATATCTCCTGGTTTTACTTCAGCACCAACATAAACTATTCCTGACTCGTCTAGATTTCTTAAAGCTTCTTCACTAGTATTGGGTATGTCCCTGGTAATTTCTTCTGGTCCAAGCTTTGTGTCTCTAGCCATTACATCGTATTCCTCAATATGAATTGAGGTAAAAACATCTTCTGAAACACATCTCTCAGAAATTAATATTGAGTCTTCAAAATTATAACCAAGCCATGGCATGAAAGCCACCATCACATTTTTTCCTAAAGCTAACTCACCAAATTGAGTTGATGGACCATCTGCGATCACGTCACCTTGTTTCACCATGTCACCAACTTTGACCAGTGGTCTTTGGTTTGTACAGGTATTTTGATTGGATCTTTGAAATTTTTGAAGATTGTAGATATCGACGCTTGATTTAGTTAAATCTTTCTCATTAGTAGCTTTAACAACTATTCTTTTTCCATCAATTTTTTCTACAACACCATCTCTTTTTGCAACTATTGTTGCACCTGAATCCAGTGCCACGTCTTTTTCCATTCCTGTTCCAACAAGCGGAGACTCGTTTTTGATTAATGGAACAGCTTGTCTCATCATATTCGATCCCATTAAAGCTCTATTTGCATCGTCATTTTCTAAAAATGGAATTAAAGCTGCTGCAACAGAGACAACTTGTTTGGGTGAAACATCCATATAATCAATATTTTCTGGTTTAGATAATTCGAAGCCAAGATTTTTTCTACAAGATACTAACTCATCTTTAAAAGAACTATCATCATTTAAAATAGAGTTTGCTTGAGCAATAGTAAATCGACCTTCCTCCATCGCCGAGAGATGATGTATCTCTTTTGTGACTTTCCCATTTTTTACAACTCTGTAAGGACTTTCTATAAATCCATATCTGTTAACTTTAGAATAAGTTGCCAAACTATTAATCAAACCAATGTTGGGTCCTTCTGGTGTTTCAATCGGACATATTCTACCATAATGAGTTGGGTGAACATCGCGAACTTCAAATCCTGCTCTTTCCCTTGTTAAACCTCCAGGCCCTAATGCAGACACTCTTCTTTTGTGAGTTATTTCTGCCAAAGGATTAGTCTGATCCATAAATTGAGATAATTGAGAAGTTCCAAAAAACTCCTTTAGAGATGCCGCGATTGGTTTTGAGTTAATTAAATCTTGTGGCATTACAGTATCAATTTCAACAGAGGACATTTTTTCTTTTATGGCTCTTTCCATTCTAACCAAGCCAATCCTAAACTGATTTTCAACAAGCTCACCTACAGATCTAACTCTTCTGTTACCAAGATGGTCAATATCATCAACATCTTCTCTGCCGTCTTTTAAACGAAGCATTTTTTCAACTATTTTAAGAATATCTTCTTTGGTAAGAACAGTATTTTTTACGTCAATATTTAAGTCTAATTTGCTGTTTAGTTTTACTCTACCAACATCAGAAAGGTCATATCTTGTGTTGTTAAAAAATAAGTTATTAAATAAATTTCTAGAAGTTTCTACGGTAGGTGGTTCACCTGGTCTTAAAACTCTATATATATCCATACAAGCTTCGTCAGAGTTGTTATTTTTATCTACAACAAGTGTATTTCTCAAATAAGATCCGATATTTACTCCATCAATTTCAGATAAATAAAAAGTCTTTATTCCAAGTTTTTTAAGCTTGTCAGCTGTTTCTGATGTAACCTCATCACCAGATTCAAAGTAAACTTCTCCAGTTTTTTCATTTATTATATCATTAGCAAAATACCTGCCATGCAATTCCTCAAAATTTACTAAAATATTTTTTAAACCTTCTTTGTGAAATTTTTGAGCTAAAGGAAGAGGTATTTTTGTACTTTCTTTTGCAACTTTTTTACCTGTATCCGCATCAATAAGATCAAATCTTAATTTTGAATTTTTATATTTTTCAAATAAAAATTTGGTTTTGCAAGAACTATCATCAACTATATCGTATCTTATTGGATTGTGAAAAAGATTTAAAATCTCATCTTTATCGTGACCCAAAGCCATTAAAAGAGTAGTAACAGGAATCTTTCGTTTTCTATCAATTCTAAAATATAAAATATCTTTTATATCATATTCTAAATCTAACCATGATCCTCTGTAAGGAATAACTCGACAATTAAAAAGTAGTTTTCCGCTTGAGTGTGACTTTCCTTTATCATGATCTAAAAAAAGTCCAGGACTTCTGTGCATTTGATTTACAACAACACGATCAGTACCATTAATTACAAACGTTCCTTTTTCAGTCATTAGAGGAACATCGCTCATGTAAACCTCTTGTTCTTTTGCTGATAGAATTTGTTTTGTTTGAGCTTCCTCGTTAATGTCGTAAGCCACTAATCTTAATGTAACTTTTAATGGAGCTGAATAAGTTAGTCCGCGTTGTTTACATTCAGCAACATCATATTTTTCATTTTCAAAACGATAAGAAATATATTCTATAGTTGCATGTCCTGCAAAATCTTCTATAGGAAAAACTTCCTTGAATACTTTATCTAAACCAGACTTTCCTTCTTCACTTAATTTTAAAAAGCTATTGTAAGATTGTCTTTGAACTTCAATTAAATCTGGAATTTTTAAAATGTTTTCAAGTTTACCAAAACTTTTTCTTATTTTTTTTTTATCTGTAAAAGATAAATGCATAATTTATTTTCTACCCAGTTTTACCCAGGTTTAACTTGGTAACGTTAAACTTATTTTAATTCGATCTTAGCGCCAATTGCTGCAAATTTTTTCTGCAACTCTTCCGCATCTTTTTTACTCACACCTTGCTTCAATTCTTTTGGAGCTGCTTCAACAAGATCTTTTGCTTCTTTTAATCCCAGTCCTGTAAATGCTCTCACTTCTTTAATTGCGCCAATTTTATTTTCTCCAGCAGAAGCAAGCACTACAGTAAATTCAGATTTTTCTTCGGCAGGTGCACCGCCAGCAGCAGCACCACTTGCAGCAACAGCTACTGGAGCAGCAGCAGTTACTCCCCACTTTTCTTCTAAAACTTTTGAAAGCTCAGCAGCCTCAACTACAGTTAATTTTGATAAATCTTCTACAATTTTATTTAAGTCAGTCATTTATATTTGGTTCCTTGAATTAAGAGGTTAATCTTTTTTTAAACTTTTTGCGTGCGCCAAATTAGCAATTTTTGCGCCAGGTGCAAGCAAAATACTTATTAATTGTTGTGCAGGTTTTTGCAAAATTCCTACTATTTTTGCTCTTGCTTCGCTCAATGTAGGTAATGTCGCAATTTTAGCTACGTCTTCTGGAGCTAAAACCTTACTATCCATTACGCCTCCAATTATTTTTAACATTTCATTGCTTTTTTGAAAATTAACCAATGTTTTGGCAAGGGTAATAGGATCTTTTGATAGAGCAACTCCAGTTTGTCCTGAAAATAAACTGATTGCCTCTTCATGCTGAGTGTCTTTTAATGCAATTTTTGTAATTCTATTTTTGGTAACTTTTAATAAAGCTCCCGACTCTCTCATCTTTCTTCTTAGTTCCTCTAACTGATTAACATTTAAACCTTGGTAATGATAAACCATCATTGCTGCATTTTCCTTTAAACTTTCTTTAAGAGAGTTAATATAATTTACTTTTTGTTCTTTATTCATTGTTAATTAGATAAGTTAAGTTTTACAGAAGGGCCCATAGAATTAGTTACAAAGACGTTCTTGATATAATTCCCTTTTAATCCAGCGGGCTTTTCTTTTTCAATTGTGTCATACACAGATTTAAAATTATCAATAATTTTTTTATCCTCAAAATTTACTCTGCCAATAGAGAGACTTAAATTTCCATCTTTATCACATCGAATTTCTACTTTTCCTTTTTTAATATCCGCAACAGCTTTTTTTATATTAGGAGAAACAGTTCCGTACTTTGGATTGGGCATAATTCCTTTGGGTCCTAAAACTTTTCCTAATTTTCCAACTTTTGACATCATGTCTGGTGTAGAAATCAAAACATCAAAATCAATTTTTCCAGAATTAATTGACTCTATCAAATCTTCGGAGCCAGCAATGTCTGCTCCAGCAGTTTTTGCTTCCTCAATTTTGTCATTAGGACAAATAACAGCTATACGAATTTTTTTTCCATTTCCGTTGGGTAAATCAACAGTAGTTCTTAAAACACTGTCAGGTTTTGATTTGTCGACCGCTAAAGAAAAAGTTACATCAAAGGATTCAATAAATTTAGCATTTGACTTTTCTTTGATAAGTTTCACAGCTTCATCAATTTTTAGCTGCTTATTCGCATCTAAATTTTTAATTAACGATTGATATCTTTTTGATAATTTTTTTTTTGCCATTAGTCTACTACCTGAATACCCATTGATCTTGCTGAACCTGCAATAATTTTTATTGCCTGCTCAACATCAAATGCATTTAAATCTTTCATCTTAGCTTCTGCAATTTTTTTTAACTGCTCTTTTGTAATTGTCCCAGCCGAAACTCTACCAGGCTCTTTTGACCCTGATTTTAATTTAAGCGCTTCCTTGATCAAATGAGATGCTGGAGGTGTTTTAATTATAAAATCAAATTTTTTATCTTTATAAATTGTGATAACAACAGGAACGGGTTGTCCCATAAAATCTTTCGTTTTATCGTTAAAGGCTTTGCAAAATTCCATAATATTTATTCCTCTTTGTCCCAATGCAGGACCCACCGGAGGAGCTGGATTAGCCTGACCACCTTTAATTTGTAACTTTAAATATCCTGTAATTTCTTTTGCCATATTTTTTTATAACTTTTCAACCTGAGTATAATCTAAATCTACAGGTGTGGGCCTACCAAATATAGAAACTGAAACCTTAAGTCTAGATTTTTCTTCATCAATTTCTTCGATTAATCCATTAAATGATGCAAAAGGTCCGTCTGACACCTTAACTTGTTCACCAATACTAAATATTACTGAATTTGTAGGATTGGAAACACTTTCTTCCATATTTCCAAGTATTTTTGATACTTCTTCTTCTGAAATGGGAGAAGGTTTTCCTTGTGGTCCTAAAAATCCGCTAACTTTCTTCAAGTTTTTAATCAAATGATAAATAGTATCGGTCATATTTAGTTTGGCAAGAACATAACCAGGAAAATACTTCTTTTTAACTATAGTTTTTTTTCCTTTTTTAATTTCAGTAACATCTTGTGTTGGAACCAAGACTTGATCAAAATGATCAGATAATTTAGCTTTTACCAGCTCTTCTTCTATTTGTTCTGAAACTTTTTTTTCAAATCCTGAATACGATTGAACAATATACCATTTCATAATATTTTTTTATGCTCCAATCAGAATAATTTAGACCATATTTAAAAATTTGATCTAGAATTAAAAAAAATAAAGAAGCTATGACAGCCATAACAATTACCATTACTGAACCCATCAATGCTTCTTTGCTTGAGGGCCAAGTAATTTTAAAAATTTCCTGTTTTACGCTTCTAAAAAAGTTTAATGGGTTTTGCATAGTTATTTATATCTCAAAACTGGCAGGAGTGGAGGGACTTGAACCCACAGCCTCCGGTTTTGGAGACCGGCGCTCTACCAGTTGAGCTACACTCCTTTGTAGAGTTTTACTCTATAACTTTAGTTACTACTCCCGCACCAACAGTTCTTCCACCCTCTCGTATTGCAAACTTAAGATTTTCATCCATCGCAATAGGGCTTATTAAAGTTACTGTCATTTTAGCATCATCACCAGGCATAATCATTTCTGTACCTTCAGGCAATGTTACTTCTCCTGTAACGTCAGTAGTTCTAAAATAAAACTGCGGTCTATATTTAGTAAAAAAAGGAGTGTGTCTTCCACCCTCTTCTTTTTTTAAAATATAAGCTTGAGCCTCAAATTTTGTGTGTGGTTTGATTGAACCAGGTTTCGCAAGAACTTGACCTCTTTCCACTTGTGTTCTTTCAATACCTCTCAAAAGTACTCCCACGTTATCTCCTGCTTCACCCGAGTCTAAAAGTTTTCTAAACATTTCAACTCCAGTGCAGACTGTTTTTTGCGTATCTCTAATTCCAACAATCTCTAAATCTTCACCAGTTTTAACTTGGCCTAATTCAATTCTACCAGTTACAACTGTTCCTCTTCCTGAAATAGAAAAAACATCTTCAATTGGCATCAAGAAAGGTTTGTCCACTGGTCTTGCTGGTTGAGGAATGGTTTCGTCAACAGCTTTCATTAATTCTAAAATAGGTTTTACACCCATTTCCATATCTCCCTCTAAAGCTTTTAAAGCTGATCCCTTAATAATTGGAATTGTATCACCTGGAAATTTATATGAAGAAAGAAGTTCTCTAATTTCCATTTCAACTAAATCCAAAAGTTCTTTATCATTTACTGTGTCGCATTTATTTAAAAAAACAACAAGAGCAGGAACACCTACTTGTCTAGCAAGAAGAATGTGCTCTCTAGTTTGAGGCATTGGGACCATCTGCAGCGTTAACAACTAAAATAGCTCCGTCCATTTGAGCTGCACCAGTAATCATGTTTTTTACATAGTCAGCGTGACCAGGACAATCAACGTGCGCATAATGTCTTTTTGCAGTTTCGTATTCAACGTGAGCAGTAGAAATAGTTATACCTCGAGCTTTTTCTTCAGGAGATTTATCAATCTGATCATAAGCAGTGAATGTTGCTGCTGATCCTTCTCCTGCAGTTGATAAAACTTTTGTTATTGCTGCAGTCAAAGTTGTTTTTCCATGATCTACGTGTCCGATTGTACCAATATTGCAATGAGGTTTATTCCTGTTAAATTTCTCTTTAGACATTATTTTTTTTAATCCTTATTTTTAGTTTAGTTTTTTTTTTGGAGCGGGTGAAGAGAATCGAACTCTCACAACCAGCTTGGAAGGCTGGAGTTCTACCATTGAACTACACCCGCAGTACCAAACTGTTATACCCACAACAGCCCAGTGCTTATAACATTAAAGTTTAAATAATCAACTATTCGCATGACAAAAAAAACATAACAAATAGAGGCTTTTTTTTGGGTGGAGGGAGAAGGATTCGCACCTTCGAAGGCCGGAGCCAGCGGGTTTACAGCCCGCCCCATTTGACTGCTTTGGTATCCCTCCAAAAACTTCATGGCTAATTATATTATATGTTATTAATTATCAATTATTATAAACTATAAAAATATCAATAATGCCCTCAAATAAAACATTTTTTATCGGCGGAAAACACTCTATTCAAGAGGCCCTGAAGAACAAAAATAGAAAAATAAAAAAAATAATACTTTTAAATAAAGAAAAAAAAAATGAATTAAACTATTTAAATAACTATGAGAAATTAATTGAGATTCAAAATGAAAAGTTTTTTAATAAAATTTTTCATTCTGATTTTAATCATCAAGGTTTTGCAGCTGAAATAGAAGAAATTCACTATTTAGATTTAGAGACATTCCTAGTAAACAAAAAAGAGCAGAATTTATTATTTGTGATTATAGATAATATATTTGACGATAGAAACCTTGGATCCATTATCAGAACTTCACTGGCTTTTTATGTTGATGCTATTATCATTAATCAAAGGTCTTTTCGCTCTAATAGTTTTAATCTTTATAAAAATGCAAGTGGTGCGATGGAGTATATGCCCATTTTGCAAGTGTCCAATATAGCCAATGCAATTAAAATTTTAAAACAACATGAGTTTTGGATTTATTCTTTAGATCAAAAATCAGATAATTCATTTTACCAAGAAGTCTTCAGTCACAGAACTGCTTTTGTGTTTGGATCAGAAGACAGTGGAATAAAACCAAACATTTTAAACAAATCAGATAAAATATTAAATGTTCCAATTAATAAAAAAATTGAAAGTCTAAATGTTTCTAATGCTGTATCAGCATCTTTGGCTATTTATAATTTTTTACAACAGGCAAAAAAAAACCCGCCCAAATAAATTTGGGCGGGTTTTAATTTTTAAATATTACTAATTAGAATGAGTAAACAGTTCTAAGTTGTAATGCTTTTCTGTCATCTGTAGATGTTCCGTTTACGTTATCCGCTACAACGTAGTCTAAAGATACACCTAAACCACCGAAGTTATAACCAATAGATACTTGGTCAAATTTTTCATCAGTATAAGTTGAACCTTCGAACCCTGTTTCGTGGTGTTCGTAAGAGATAGACACATCATCACTTACTTTATAAGCGATTGAGTATGTTGTGACGTTATCAGCTGCTGAAGTACTAATTGATCCATCATCTCTGTTTCTAACAGTAAAACCTACAGCTACTGGACCAGTTGTGTAAGATACACCGATCACATCATTTGTTGTATCTGAAGTTGTTAAATCACCAGCAATTGTTTCTTGTCCGATTAATACATTCAGACCAGCAACACCTAGATTTCCTTGGAAACCAATTTCAGTGACACTTGTTCCACCGTCAGCAGTATTTGCATTGACTAGCAGAAATTGTTGAATTTGTATCAGGTGCATAATTTAGGAAAATTTTTCCCATATCAGCAGCAAATTCAATACCGATGTGTTGAATGTCGTGAGCTTGCACGTCTCCTTCAAATCCATCATTTGCAGCTTCACCCTTGATTATATCACCAGGTTGTTCACCAACTTTTGGGTTGATGTTAGTGTGAATGTTTGAACCAGTGTCAGCACCAGTATGAATTGAGAATCCACCTTTTGCAATTTTGATAGTTGTGCTATCAACAGAGCCATTCTCTAATCTAAATCCACCACTTAGTGTCCAACCGTTAGTTAATTCTTTTGAAGAATCAATTGAAAGGTTAGTTTCTTGTCCTATAGCAGTACGAGCCAGCTGTTGCACCTGCTGCATCATAAGATGTAGAGATCATAGTCTGTTCGATGCTACCTTTGATCGTAGTATCAGCAATTGCTGATACAGAAGATCCAACTAGTGCAACGATCGCACTCGTAGTTAGTAGTTTTTTCATTTTTTCTCCTTTATTTGTTAAATGAATAGTTTGCTTATATTGAATATATATAAAAAATAGAATGTTAATTTCTCCTGAAAAAAATTTTTTATATAATTGTTGTAATTTTACAACACTAACAAAAATGGCCATAATTAATAAAAAATTTAATATATCATTAATTATAATTATTAATTAAAAGACTTTGTATGAATTTAAAAAAATATTTACCTTCTTTTCTGATTTTAGCCATTATGGTTTCAGGCTGTACCAGCAATAAAAAAGAAGAGGCTGAAATTCCAACAAAAAAAGAAATATTTGAACCCAATGTTCAAAAAAGGACTGAAAAGTATCGTGATTCAACTGGAGGAATATTAGGTAATTTTAGTAAAAAAAATAGTGGTACTTTTGATTTTGCTAATTCTAATGTTTTATGGAGAGCAAGTTTAAAATCTTTAGAAAATATTCCTCTTCAATCAGCAAGTTATGCTGGGGGGATACTTGTGACAGACTGGTATGGAAACAGTAACGAGTCAATTAAAATAGAAATAAACTTCAAATCAGACAAGCTAGAAAGTTCATCAATTATTGTTAAAAGCTTTATTAAAAAATGCCAGACAGTGTCAAGCTGCGCAACAACCTCAGGTACTGATGAGTTCAACACCGAAATTAAAACAAAAATTTTATCTCAAGCAAGACAAATTTCTTTAGAAGATAATAAAAATAAAAAATAATTTAATTTATATTTTGGCGGGAGTGACGGGACTCGAACCCGCGGCCTCCTGCGTGACAGGCAGGCGCTCTAACCAAGCTGAGCTACACCCCCGAATGTTGGTGGGCGATGAGAGACTCGAACTCCCGACCCTCTCGGTGTAAACGAGATGCTCTACCAACTGAGCTAATCGCCCCTAATCCAGAAAAAAACTTATAACAGGAAAATATATTGCTCACAAGCCATTAAATGATTAGTGCGCACTTTCTTGAATTAGAGCTTTCTTTCTTATTAGGAATTTGCTCTATCTCTGACCATTCTACTGACTTTAGTTCTTTAGTTAAAGCAAGTTTAAGCACTTCGTCAACATGCTTTACAGCAACTATTTTTAGACCATCTTTAACATTTTGTGGAATTTCTTTTAAATCTTTTTCATTCTCATCTGGAATAATTGCTAATTTAATACCTCCTCGTAAAGCAGCTAGTAATTTTTCTTTTAAACCACCAATCGGAAGAACTCTTCCGCTTAAGGTAACTTCTCCAGTCATTGCTACATCTTTTTTAACAGCTACACCTGTTAAAGCTGAAACAATTGAAGTTACCATTCCAATACCTGCAGATGGACCGTCTTTAGGAGTGGCTCCTTCTGGAACATGAATATGAATATCTTTTTTATCAAATATTGGAGGAATAATTCCAAAATCTAAACATTTTGATCTTACAAAAGATTTTGCAGCACGCATAGACTCCTTCATAACATCACCTAGTTTTCCTGTTAGTTCTAGTTTTCCTTTTCCAGGCATTACTAATGTTTCAATTGAAAGTAACTCACCGCCAACTTCAGTCCATGCCAATCCTGTAACAACACCAATTCTATCATCTTGATCTATTTCTCCATATTTAAATTTTGCTACTCCAAGATAATTACTTATATTAGCTTTTTTGAATATCTACTTTGGTTTCTTTATTAGTAACAATATCTTTAACTGCTTTTCTCGCAAGTTTAGATAATTCTCTTTCTAAACTTCTAACACCCGACTCTCTTGTATAATGACGAACAATAGATTTAATAGAATCGTCATCAATCGACCATTCTCCATCTTTTAAACCACTATCTTTAATTTGTTTTGGAATAAGATATTTTTTTGCAATTTCAATTTTTTCATCTTCTGTGTAGCCAGAGATTCTTATGACTTCCATTCTGTCTAATAATGGACCAGGAATGTTAAGAGTATTTGCTGTTGTAACAAACATTACGTTTGATAAATCATAATCCACTTCTAAGTAGTGATCATTAAACGTATTATTTTGTTCTGGATCCAATGCCTCTAATAAAGCTGAAGAAGGATCTCCTCTGTAATCATTACCAATTTTGTCAATCTCATCTAATAAAAAAAGAGGATTTTTAGTTCCAGTTTTTTTCATCATTTGAATAATTTTTCCTGGTAAGCTTCCAATATAAGTTCTTCTATGACCTCTTATTTCAGCCTCATCTCTAACACCTCCAAGAGACATTCTTACAAACTCTCTACCAGTTGCTTTTGCAATTGATTTTCCTAATGAAGTCTTACCTACTCCTGGAGGGCCAACCAAACAAAGTATTGGACCTTTAATTTTTTGAATACGAGACTGAACCGCTAAAAACTCTAATATTCTATCCTTAACTTTTTCTAAACCAAAATGATCTTGGTCTAAAATTTTTTGAGCATCATTTATATTCGTATTTACCTTTGAAGATTTTGCCCACGGCAAAGATGTCATCCAATCAAGATAATTTCTGACCACTGTTGATTCTGCAGACATTGGACTCATCATTTTTAATTTTTTTAATTCAGCAAAGCATTTCTCTTCTGCCTCTTTGGTCATTTTTGCTTTCTTAATTGCATCTTCTATAACTTTCGTTTCATCTTTTCCTTCTTCAATTTCTCCTAGTTCTTTTTGAATAGCCTTTAGTTGTTCGTTTAAATAATATTCTCTTTGAGTTTTTTCCATTTGATTTTTCACTCTGCCTCTAATTCTTTTTTCTACAGAAAGAACATCAATTTCGTTATCTAGATACCCAAGAATAGCTTCTAATTTTTTTTGACTATCTACAATTTCTAATATTTTTTGTTTATCAAACAAATCAATACTTAAATTGTTTGCAATTTTATGAGCTATTACAATAGGGTCGGTCTCATCTTTAAAATTAATATTATTATCATCACTTAATTTTTTAGATATTTTAGATAATTTTTCATATTTATTTATTACTGCTTTAGATAATGAAATAACTTCTTGTTTTTTTGTATCGAAAATAATTTCTTCGCATGAGGCTAGCAAAAAATTTTTATTTTCTTTAAACTCTTTTATTTTAACTAAACTTTTACCTTCTACTAAAATCTTTACTGTGCCATCAGGTAGTTTCAATAATTGCAAAATTTCACCAAGTGTGCCAAATGAATAAACTTCCTTTGAAGTAGGATCGTCTATTTCGGCATTTTTTTGGGCAACTAAAATAATTTTTTTATACTTGCTGCTCACCGCATCTAAAGCATTAATAGATTTATCTCTTCCAACAAAAAGCGGTATTGTTACATTTGGAAATACAACAATATCTCTTAATGGGAGTACTGGAAATTCGTTAGAAGGCTTTTCAGTTTCTAAAGTCATAATTACTACAATAAGTAATTATTAAAAAAACTATTACAAGTAGGATTTGCGGCTCTGTTAGTAAAATTAATTAGCTATTTTCGTCTCTTTTGAAGCTTTTTTTGAATAAATTATAAGTGGTTTTGAGCTTCCAGAAACAACTTCTTTATTAACAACAACTTCTTCTACATTCTCTATGGATGGAAGTTCAAACATTGTTTCAAGCAACACTTCCTCTATTATTGATCTCAAGCCTCTAGCTCCAGTTTTTCTTAAAATTGCTTTTTCCGCAATTGCCTTAAGGGCATCTTTTGAAAAAGTAAGCTTTACACCCTCAATTTCAAATAACTTTCCGTATTGTTTTGTAAGAGAATTTTTTGGCTCCTCCAAAATTTTTATTAATGATCCTTCATCTAAATCTTCAAGGGTGGAAATGATTGGTAACCTACCTATAAATTCTGGTATTAAACCAAATTTCAGCAAATCTTCTGGCTCAACATTTTGCAATAGTTCTCCAATTTTTTTTTCATCTTTGTTTTTTATTTTAGCACCAAATCCTATGGATGAACCTTTGTCTCGTGAAGAAATAATTTTATCAATTCCAGCAAATGCTCCTCCACAAATAAAAAGTATATTAGTAGTGTCGACTTGTAAAAATTCTTGCTGAGGATGTTTTCTTCCGCCCTGAGGAGGTACGCTCGCAATTGTTCCTTCCATGATTTTTAATAGAGCTTGCTGAACACCTTCTCCAGAAACATCTCTTGTAATAGATGGGTTTTCAGTTTTTCTGCTAATTTTATCAACTTCATCAATATAAACAATTCCCCTTTGAGCTTTCTCAACATTATAATCCGCTGCTTGTAATAATTTTAAAATTATGTTCTCCACATCTTCACCCACATATCCTGCTTCTGTTAAAGTAGTTGCGTCAGCCATGGTAAAAGGAACATCTAATATTCTTGCCAAAGTTTGTGCTAGTAAAGTTTTTCCACAACCAGTTGGTCCCATTAAAAGAATATTTGATTTAGCAAGTTCAACTTCTCCTTTACTATTTTTTCCTTCATAATTAAGTCTTTTGTAATGATTGTGAACTGCAACAGATAAAATTTGTTTAGCTTTCTTTTGTCCAATAACATATTCATCTAAAGTAGAATAAATTTCTTTAGGTGTTGGAACCCCTTCTTCGTTTTTTGAAAAATTACTCTTACTCTCTTCTTTGATAATATCCATGCATAGTTCAACGCATTCATCACAAATGAATACTGTAGGTCCTGCAATTAATTTTCTAACTTCATGCTGGCTCTTCCCACAGAAAGAACAGTAAAGAGTATTTTTTGTTTCTTTTGTCATATTCGAATCAATATAATAACAATATTACTTTTGACAGCCCTGCTATCAAGTAATAGTTGTATTGAAACTATATTTTGTGGTTTAAATTTTACTAATATCTATTAGCTGGTACGTTTTTCTACTACTTTATCAATTAACCCAAATGACTTTTGCCTCTTCAGCGCTCATAAACCTATCTCTTTCTAAGGCATCTTTAATTTTATCTACAGTCTGGCCTGTATGTTTAGAATAAATTTCGTTTAACCTTTTTTTTGTTAAAAGAATTTCATTTGCGTGAATTTCAATATCGGTAGCCTGTCCTTGAAAACCTGCGGAGGGTTGATGAACCATTATTCTTGAGTTTGGAAGTGACATTCTTTGTCCTTTCTCACCTGCAGCTAGCAAAAAAGAACCCATAGAGCAAGCCTGACCAATACATAAAGTTGCAACAGCTGGTTTGATATATTGCATTGTGTCATAAATTGCCAATCCATCAGTAACAATTCCTCCTGGACTATTAATGTACATAAAAATTTCTTTTGAATTATTTTCTGACTCTAGAAAAAGTAATTGAGCAGAAACTAAACTTGAAATTTGAGAATTAATTGGTCCAACTAAAAAAATAATTCTTTCCTTTAATAATCTTGAATAAATATCATAAGCTCTTTCACCTCTAGGAGTTTGTTCAACTACCATAGGAACAAGAGTGTTCATAAATACATCAAATGGATCTTTCATACGAATCGGAATTTACTCTTTTTAACTATTTTTTGCCAGTTTTTTTAGTTTTTTCTTTTTTCTCAATAGATTTCTTATCTGATTGATCTTTTGTTTCATCTTGATCAATGGAATTATAAGTTTTTAATAAAGCCTCTTTGCTTACAACTTTTGTAGTTATTTTTGCTTTAGATTTAATTAAATCAATTACCTTATCCTCAAAAACTGGGCCTCTTAATTTCATTAACTCGCCCGGATTTTTTTGATAAAAATCTCTTATATTTTTTTCCTGACCTGGATAATTTCTTAACTGTTTTTCAAGTTCGACTCTTTAATTCTTCAGAGGTAACTTTGATTTTATTTTCTTCCCCAGTTTTGTTCATTACCAGAGCAAGCTTAACTCTTCTTTTTGCAATTTCTAGAGCCGATTTCTTATCAGATTCGCTTAATTTAATTTTATCATGATCATGTTCGTGCTTAAACTTTTCTCCCTTTGCTTTCATCTCATCCATTTTTTCATGAATTAAAGCATGTTCAACATTATGCACCTCTTCATCTAAAAGACCTTTGGGTATTTCAAAATCAAAATTTTTATCAATGTCATCTAAAATTTCTTTTTTTAATAATTGCTCTGTAATACTGTCAAACTCCCTTGAAATTTGCTTACTAACCATCTCTTCTAAATCCTGAAGACTTTTTGCACCCAAATTTTTTGCAAACTCATCATCTATTTTTTGATTTTCTGCTTTTTTAACATCTAAAATTTTACATTTAAATTCTGATAGTTTGCCAGCTAAGTCTTTGTTAGGATAATTATCTGGTAAATTAACTTTTGCTATTTTTTCATCACCCTTATTACAGCCAACTAATTGTTTATCAAAGCCAGGTATAAAAAGGTCTTTACCTAAAATAATTTGTAATTTTTCACCTTTATTTCCCTCAAAAGATTTTCCATCAATTGTTGCCTCAAAGTCAAAAACTACCAAATCATCATTTGATGCTTTATCATTTTTATCAACATATTTTTTATTACCATCTGCAATATACTTAATTCTTTCATCAATATCTTTTTTTTCTGATTTAACTTCATATTTAGTTAATGATATTTTTTCTAACTCTACTTTTTTTATTTCAGGAACCTTTTCAACTGAAATAGTAAATTCTAAATTCTTTCCTTCACCGGAAGACTTTATATCAATTTTTGGCTGGCTTGCAGGAGTAATCTTGTTTTGCTTTAAAGCTTCGTAAGTAGACTCTTGAAGAATTTTTTCAGCAACCTCTCCATACACAGATTGACCAAATTGTTTTTTCAATAATGCTATCGGAGCTTTTCCTGGTCTAAACCCTTTTAAATTTATACTATTTTTTAATTCGAGTAACCTTGCTTCAATTTTTTTTTCAATTTCTTTAGATTCTACTAATACAGAAAGGTCAGCGCTAAGACCTTTTGTTGATGTTACAGTTGCTTTCATAAATCCTCTCGTGGTGCGGTATGAGGGACTTGAACCCCCATGCCTTTCAGCGCTAGATCCTAAGTCTAGTGTGTCTGCCAATTCCACCAATACCGCTATTAATTTCTGGGTATTTATAGTGTTTTTTGATTATTAATCAATTGCAGATAATTCGTGCAATATTCTATTTATTGAGCTGTCCACCCACCATCAATTGATAAATTTGATCCAGTTATCTGATCAGCATCTTTGGAGCATAAAAAATATATCATAGATGAAATATTTTCTTTTTTTACAAATTGCAATGATGGCTGTTTCTCTCTTAGCATTTCAATACCGGCATCTGAAAATGGAATATTTTTATTTCTTGGCTACAACGTCAATTTGATCTTTTATTAACTCCGTAAGCACAAAACCTGGGCATAATGAATTACAAGTAATTGGTTCTGCTGCAGTTTCTAAAGCAGTTACTTTTGTTAAACCTACTAACCCATGTTTTGAGGCTGTGTATGCAGATTTGTTGATTGATGCAATCAATCCATGGGTTGATGCTATATTAATGATTCTGCCCCAATTATTTTTTCGCATTAGTGGCAAAACTTCTTTAGTAAATAAAAAAGGAGTAGTTAAGTTTATATCAATCATTTTTCTCCAAATTTTTTCTGGATACTGATCAATAGGTTTTACAAATTGTATTCCAGCACAATTTACAAGAACATCAATTTTTTTAAATTTTTTTAAAGTTGCTAGAACGACTTTTTTTACATTTTTTGATTTAGTTAATTCTGTATTAATCAACAATGCTTTTTTTGAATGAAATTTTTTTTTAAAATCTTTAATTGTGTTAACTTTGGATATGCCGGCGGCAGCAACATTAAATCCTTTTTTATAAAAAAATTGAACAATTGAAAGACCTATCACCCCTGTCCCACCAGTAACGAGAATTGTTTTTTTCATTCTACTTATTTATATTTGTTTTTTCATGAATAAAATATTTGAATTTGCTCAAAAAATTCAATTATAAGTTGTTTATTTAATTTAGCACTATTTGCAATATGCATACCTGACATAAAAGAAAAGCATTCTAATATTGACCAAAATAGTATTAATTAGCAACGAGTTTAAACTTATAATTAACAAGGAATAAAATGACTGCAGCAAATATTTTAAAACTAATAAAAGAAAAAGAAATTGATTACGTAGATCTTAGATTTACGGATGTAAAAGGGAAACTTCAACATATGACTCAGGACATAAGTACAATTGATGAAGATTTTCTAAATAATGGAACTTTTTTTGATGGTTCGTCCATAGCGGGCTGGAAAGCGATTAATGAGTCTGACATGATTTTGAAGCCAGATTTATCAAGAACGTTTGTCGATCCGTTCACATCTCATAATACACTTGTAATTTTTTGTGATATTATGGATCCAATCAAAAATGACTATTACGAAAGAGATCCTAGATCTATTGCCAAAAAAGCTGAGGCATATTTAAAAACAACTGGAATTGGTGATACAGTTTATTTTGGACCTGAACCTGAGTTTTTTGTTTTTGACGATGTAAAAATTGCAAATAACATGAATAAAGTTTCATTCGAAATTGATAGCAATGAAGGACCTTACAATTCTGATAAAAAATATGAAAATGGAAACCTTAGGACATAGACCAGGAGTAAAGGGTGGATATTTTCCAGTTCCTCCAGTTGATAGTTGTCAGGATTTAAGAGCTGAAGCATTAAAAGCAATGAAAGACATGGGTGTTAAAGTTGAAAAACATCACCATGAAGTTGCTCCTTCTCAACATGAATTAGGAACCATGTTTGATACAATGGTAACTAATGCAGATAACATGCAAATTTATAAATATGCTGTTCATATGGTGGCAAATTCTTTTGGAAAAACAGCTACATTTATGGCGAAACCAATTAAAGGAGATAATGGTTCTGGTATGCACTGCCATCAATCCATTTGGAAAGATGGGAAACCTACTTTTGCCGGAGATAAGTATGCGGGACTTTCTCAAGAATGTCTTGTATTATATCGGTGGAATAATAAAACATGCAAAAGCATTAAATGCTTTTACAAACTCAACAACAAATAGTTATAAAAGACTAATACCTGGATTTGAGGCTCCGGTAATTTTAGCTTACTCAGCTAGAAATAGATCTGCAAGTTGTAGAATTCCTTTTAGCTCAAGCCCTAAAGGCAAACGTGTTGAAGTTAGATTTCCAGATGCAGCAGGAAATCCATATTTAACATTTGCTTCTATGCTAATGGCTGGAATTGATGGTATCAAAAATAAAATTGATCCAGGAAAACCATTTGATAAAGACTTATACTCACTTTCAGCTGAAGAGCTTAGAGGAGTTCCGCAAGTATGCGGGTCCTTAAGAGAAGCGTTAGAAAACTTAGATAAAGATCGAAGTTTCTTAACTGCAGGCGGTGTATTTACTGATGATCAAATCGATGCTTACATCGAGCTTAAAATGCAAGAAGTATATAACATGGAGCACACACCGCATCCGGTTGAATACCAAATGTATTATAGCTGTTAATTAAATAATTATTAAATTCGAAAAAACCCCGTATTAAAACTACGGGGTTTTTTTTTAACTATACAAATATTAATCTGTACCTTTTAAATAATTAATCTATTTCTTTTAAACGTGAATCAAAAAAAAGATTACTCAGCAAAAGATATTGAAGTTCTTGAAGGACTAGCTCCTGTTCGAAAAAGACCCGGAATGTATATTGGTGGTACAGATATTGTTGCTTACCATCACCTTGCAAATGAAATTATCGATAACTGTATGGATGAAATTGTTGCAGGAGAAGCTTCAGAAATTACAGTTATTTTAAATAAAAATGGCTCTTTATCAATTGCTGACAACGGTAGAGGTATACCTATTGATAAACATCCCAAAAAAAACAAAACTGCATTAGAGGTAGTTATGACAACCTTGCATTCTGGTGGAAAATTTAAAGAAGATGGTGTTTACACAACATCAGCAGGATTGCATGGTGTGGGCTTGTCTGTGGTAAACGCGCTTTCTTCAAAGATGAGAGTTGAAGTTTTTAAAAAGAAAAAGATTTACTTTCAAGACTACTCAAAAGGGAAACCTCTTAAATAAATTAACCCAAAAAGGTTCCTCTACGATTACAAATGGTACAAGAGTTACATTTATTCCTGATGATGAAATTTTTGGAAAAGACTTAAAGTTTGAACCATCAAGAATATATGAAACATGTAAAAATAAAGCATTCTTGTTCAAGGGTGTTAAAATTAATTGGGAATGCGATAAAAACTTAATTAGTAGAAAGGAGAGCATACCTAGCAAAGATACTTTGTTTTACCCTGATGGATTAGATCAATATCTAAACTCTGAACTAGAAAATGCAAAAAAAATTCATGAGAAATTATGTTCTTTAAAGGGAGATTTTGAGGATAAAAAAGGGAAAGTTGAATTGGTCATTCAGTGGCATGATAATAAAAATATTTTCTCTAAATCTTTTGCCAACACTGTGCCTACTTCAAATGGAGGAACGCATGAAAGTGGCTTTAAATCTGGGATTGCAAAAGCAATAAGAAAATTTGCAAAAATAAAAAATAACAAAATTGTATTAAAAGCATCACAAGAAGATATATTTTCTAATGCTAGCTATATAGTCTCTGTTTTTATTGGAAATCCTGAATTTGAAGGACAAACTAAAAATAAATTATCTTCAGCATTTGTACTAAAATATTGCGACCAGACTGTTTCAACATTATTTGAAGATTGGCTTAATAGAAATGCTAAAGCTGCAAAATTAATATTAAATTTTATAGAAGAAAAAATTAGAGAAAGAAATTTATTAGAATTAAATGCAAATGTTGAAAGACAAACATCTTTTAGAAAAATTAGACTTCCAGGAAAATTAGCAGATTGCACAAGTGATAAAACTGAAGGTACTGAGCTTTTTATAGTAGAGGGGGATTCTGCTGGAGGCTCTGCAAAACAAGCAAGAGATAGATACACCCAAGCTATTTTACCTTTAAGAGGCAAAATTTTAAATGTTAAAAATTCAAATACATCTAAAATCTTAGCAAATACTGAAATTGGAAATTTATTACAAGCACTAGGATGTCAAAGAGGAAAAAATTACAACCGAAAAGATTTGAGATATGAAAAAATTATTATCATGACCGATGCAGATGTTGATGGGGATCATATATCTACCCTATTGCTAACTTTCTTTTTTATTGAAATGCCAGAATTAATTAAAGATGGAAGACTATATTTGGCTGTTCCCCCTCTTTATAGAATTACAACTGGAAACCAATCTTTTTATGTAAAAGATGATAAGGAAAAGGATAAATTAATAAAAAATCTAAAGAAAAATTCTAAATTTGAAATCAGTAGATTTAAAGGACTAGGTGAAATGATGCCAGCACAATTAAAAGAAACAACAATGAACAAAGAAACTAGAAATTTAATAAAGGTTTCGGTTCCTAAAGATAAAGCAAAGTATAAAATTACTAGTAAGTTAGTAAACGACTTGATGGGTAAAGAGTCTGATTTAAGACTAAAATTTATTTCTGAAAATGCAGGATCTAGTTTGAATCTAGATATTTAAACTGGTGCCCTCGGCCGGACTCGAACCGGCACTCCCCGAAGGGCAAGGATTTTAAGTCCTTTGTGTCCAAAGTACATAATGTGGATATATAAAATCATTTTAATATGGCTATAATTCCTATTTTTCCTGTTGGCATTGGCAAGGATATAATAGAGCTTGATTCAAATTACAAATTACAACTAATTAACAATGTCATTGATCAAGAAAATTTATATAAAATAAATATAGACGATAAATCCTCATGGACTGGAGATACAAATAATAATGAGTATCTACATAATATAAAATTATATGAAAAATTATATCTACAAATTAATGAAAAATTAAAAATATACATCCAATTGCTAGGATACAAAGAAGAAAACTTAAATATTTATTTTCAAAGATCGTGGGCTACCGTATCAAGGAATGTTCAGCAAATTGCATTGCACGCCCATTTGCAGTCGCATATTAGTTTTGCATATTATTTATCTTTCTATTACCCTTGTTTGTGACAAGGCCCCTTTTTTTTCTTAAACTTATCGAACCAAAATGATAAACTTTGCAATTATTTAACCCTTTAAAATATCTAACTCCTAACTTCCATAATTTAAAATTTAAATCAGGATCAGAACCAAATCCAGGGTCAAACTCTTCACTTAAACCTGAAGCTCTATTCCATGTATCTCTATGAATTACATGTGGTGCCCAATAAGTTCCTTGAAAGTCATATAAATTATATTTTTTATAATTTTTTAACAATTTCTGTTCATTAAATGACTTAATGACTAAAAATTTAAACGAATACAATGCTCCAAGTATAAAGGTAGATATTAAGGAAAATGAAATATATTTTTTTCCTTCAAAATTAAAGCATAGAACACTCACCTGGTAATAATACCGAACCTAGAATATCCATGTACATCCGATATAGTCTATAACACTCAAAAAAGAGAAAAATAATACCGAAGTTGGAATGGCAGATATCACCAACTGGAAAAAATTTACTTAAAAAGATACAAGAGATGGTGCCCTCGGCCGGACTCGAACCGGCACTCCCCGAAGGGCAAGGATTTTAAGTCCTTTGTGTCTACCAATTCCACCACGAGGGCACGCTTTTGTTATAATTAAAACAGTTCTTTTTATAATTTAAGATTTTAACTATATTTATTTTGATGTAAATTTTTTAATCATTTCTTCGATTTCAGATTTGCACTTTTGTATCTTAATCTCATCTATTGAGCGCATAACCAATACTGTGCCAAAGCCACCTTCTTGTGAATATGGATAGCTACCAATATCTATATCTGGATACCTGTCTTGAATTTCTGATAAATCAACAGCAATGGTACTCTCTCTTACTTTTGCATCACAAGAAATTGATATAATTTTCTTACCTTTGACTAAAAGATCTTTTAGAGGAGGTAACATTAATTCCACATAACTAGGAATACCAGGTAAAACAAAAACATTATCGATATAAAATGCTGGTGCTGAACCTTGCTTGTTATATATTAAATTTGCACCTTCTGGCATTCGAGCCATTTTTTTTCTACCCTCGTTAAAATCAGAATTTTCATAATATTTTTCAAGAATAGAATAAGCCTCTTTATTGTAATCATATTTTTTTCCAAAAGCTTTAGCAATTGACTCGGAGGTAATATCGTCATGCGTTGGTCCTATTCCGCCTGTAGTGAAAACATATTGATATTTTTTTCTTAATTCGTTGACACTATTAACAATTATATTTTCTTTATCAGGTATTACTCGAACTTCTTCGACGCTAATACCTAAATCACCAAGCCATTTTGCAATAAAACTAGTATTTTTATCAACAGTTCGACCTGACAATATTTCATTGCCAATTATCAAAATAGCTGATGTAAATTCTTTACTGAAATTCATTATGAAATTTAAAAATAAATTAATAGCCTCTAAATTTCAAAAAAGATACAAAAGATTTTTTGCAGATGTTGAAATGTAATGGTAAAATTTTAACTTCACACTGCGCTAATTCAGGTTCAATGCTTGGTATTCTTAAAAAGGATAACAAATCCTGGATATCTCAAGTCTGATAATCCAAACAGAAAACTGAAATATACATTAGAAATCATAAATGACGGTAAATCATTAGTTGGAGTAAACACCCACTCTGCAAATCAAATAATTGAAGATGCAATTCTTGATAAAAAAATAAAAGAATTAATTAAATATTCAGAATATGTTAGAGAGGTAAAGTTTGGTTTAAATACTAGATTTGATTTTCTTCTAACTAGCAAAAAACAAAAAGCTTTTTTAGAAGTTAAAAGTGTTACTTTATCAAGAAAGTCTGGAATTGCCGAATTTCCAGATGCAGTTACCAGCAGAGGTCTAAAACATTTAGAGGAATTAGAAAAGGCAAAAAAAGAAGGTTATGAGTCTTATCTTGTTTATTTGGTACAAAGAGAGGATTGTGATCAATTTAAAATAGCAAAAGATATAGATCCTAAATATTATGAAGCTTTTTTGAAGGCAAAAAAAAATGGAGTTAAATTTATTAGTTATTCATGTAATGTTAATGAAAAAGAGATTAGTATAAATAAATCAATTAAAATTATATTAAATTAAGTGTCTATAAATCAGTATAATTCAGAAGATTTTAAAAAATTAAAAAAAGCAGGTGAAATAACTGCACAAGCTTTGGATTTTTTAGAGGACAAAATTAAACCAGGAATTTCAACAAACTCTATTGATAAAATTTGCACTGATTTTCTAAAATCTAAGAATGCCCTTTCAGCACCATTGCTTTATAAAGGATTTCCTAAATCAATATGCACTTCCGTAAATCATATAGTTTGTCATGGAATTCCTTCTGAAAAAATCTTAGAGGATGGAGATATTGTAAATATTGATATCACAAGTTATATCGACGGATTTCACGGTGATGCTTCCAGAATGTATTATGCTGGAACACCTACCGTTAAAGCAAAAAAATTAGTCGAAACGACTTATCAAGCTTTGATAAACGCTATTAAAATTTTAAAACCAGGCATAACACTTGGGGACATTGGTTTTGAAATACAAAATTTTGTCGAACAGGAGGGATTTTCAGTTGTGAGAGATTTTTGTGGTCATGGCATTGGAAGGTTATTTCATGAAGAACCGAGTATTTTGCATTATGGTAAAAAAAATCAAGGAATGAAGATTAAAGAAGGAATGGTTTTTACGATTGAGCCTATGATTAATGCTGGAAATTTTCAAACAAAAGTATTAAATGATGGTTGGACAGCTGTTACTAAAGACAAATCATTATCAGCACAATTTGAACATACTGTTGGAATAACTAATAATGGTTGTGAAGTTTTTACACTGTCAAAAAACTACGATAAAAAATTAATTTAATGATCCCAAGATATAGCAGAGACATTGTTACAAATATTTGGTCCCAAGAGAACAAATATAAAATTTGGCTAGATATAGAAATTTATGCTGCAGAAGCTATGGAAAAATACAAAATTATTCCAAAAGGAGTTGCTGCAAAAGTAAGAAAAAAATCAAAAATTAATGTTAAGCGTATTGATGATATTGAAAAAATAACAAAACACGATGTGATTGCATTTTTAACTTCTATTGCAGAAAAAGTTGGACCCGAAGCAAAGTTTCTTCATCAAGGAATGACATCATCGGATGTTTTGGATACATGCTTTAACATTCAATTGCAACAATCAGGAAAAATTTTACTTGATGATTTAGATCAGATTCTAAAAACAATTAAAAAAAAAGCCTATAAACATAAGCTAACTATTTGCATGGGCAGAAGCCATGGTATTCATGCAGAACCTATTACTTTTGGTTTAAAACTTGCAACTTATTATGAGGAATTCAAAAGAAATAAAAAAAGACTAGAAGATGCTATTAAAGAAATATCTACTTGCGCTATTTCTGGTGCTGTTGGAACTTTTGCTCACTTAACACCTAAAGTAGAGCAGTATGTATCTAAAAAACTAAATTTAAGACCAGAACCAATCTCAACACAAATTATTCCAAGAGATAGACATGCTCATTTTTTTAGTATCTTGGGAATTATTGCAAGCTCTGCTGAGAGACTTGCTACTGAAATTAGACATCTGCAAAGAACAGAGGTCTTGGAAGCTGAAGAATATTTTTCTTCTGGTCAAAAAGGATCTTCAGCAATGCCACACAAAAGAAATCCTGTGCTATCAGAAAATATAACAGGACTTGCAAGATTAGTAAGGAGTTATGTTTTTCCTGCAATGGAAAATATTGTTCTCTGGCACGAAAGAGACATAAGTCACTCAAGTGTTGAAAGAAATATTGGTCCTGATGCAACTGTAACGCTTGATTTTTTATTAAACAGATTAAATGGTGTAGTCAAAAATTTAGTGATTCACGAGGACAGTATGAATGCTAATATGAATAAATTTAAAGGCTTAGTATTTTCTCAAGGTGTGATGCTACAGCTCACCCAAAAGGGTGTTAAAAGAGAGGACGCTTATAAGGTGGTGCAAAGCAATGCTATGAAAACATGGGATAATAATGAAGATTTTTACACGAATTTAAGCAAAGATAAGCTTATAAAAAAATATTTATCCACAAAAGAACTAGAAAAACTTTTTGATCTTAACTATCACACCAAAAATGTTAATCATATTTTCTCAAGAGTATTTAAAAAATGAGCAGAAGAAAATTAATTTACGAAGGTAAAGCTAAAATATTATACGAAGGACCTGAGAGAGGTACTTATATTCAATACTTTAAAGACGATGCCACAGCTTTTAATAATCAAAAAAAAGCAATTATAGATGGTAAAGGAGTATTAAATAACAGAATTTCGGAATTTTTACTTTCACAACTTAACGAAATGGGCATTGAAACTCATTTGATAAAAAGACTCAACATGAGAGAACAGCTGATTAAATCAGTAGAAATAGTACCAATTGAATTTGTAGTAAGAAATATTGCTGCAGGAACTTTATCAAAAAGATTAGGTATTCCAGAAGGAACCCAATTGAAAAGACCGATTATTGAATACTATTATAAAAATGATGAATTAGGAGATCCTCTAGTAACTGAAGAACATATTGATATAAACGGATGGGCTTCAATTGAAGAACTATCAAGTGCAACGGAAACATCATTAAGAGTAAATGATTTTCTTATTGGCCTTTTTAGAGCCGTTGGAATCAAGCTAGTAGATTTTAAACTTGAGTTTGGAAGAATTTGGAAGGATGATGAAAAACGAGTTATTTTAGCCGATGAAATCAGTCCAGATACATGTAGGCTTTGGGATGTAAAGGATGAAAGAAAATTGGATAAGGACCGATTCCGAAAAGATCTTGGAGGATTAATGGAAGCATATCAGGAAGTTGCAAAAAGACTTGGAATCATGCCAGAAGGAAGCAATATCAAAGAAATTAAGTCAGGAATTTCTAAAAACTTTAAAATTAAAAAATAAATTGAAATTTGAAATTTTTGTAACCTTAAAAAAAGAGGTCCTTGATCCACAAGGAAAAGCTGTAGAAGGAGCTATCAAAAATTTAGGATTAAATTCTATATCTAATATTAGACAGGGAAAATATTTTACCCTCGAAATAAATGAAAAAGATAACGACACCGCATTAATGCATGCCGAAGAAGCCTGTAAAAGACTTCTAGCCAATCTAACTATTGAAGAATACCAAATTAGAAAATTAGACTAATGAAAGCATCGGTTATCGTATTTCCAGGATCGAATTGCGATAGAGATGTTCAAGTTGCTCTTGAAAAATTTCAAATACCAACGACTATGGTTTGGCATCAAGAAACATCATTGCCTAAATGTGATTTGATTGTTTTACCTGGTGGCTTTTCATATGGTGATTATCTTCGTTGTGGCAGTATGGCTTCGAAGTCCAAAGTTATGAATGAGGTTATTAAATTTGCTAATAATGGAGGATATGTTTTTGGTATTTGCAATGGATTTCAAATATTAACAGAGACTGGTTTGTTACCTGGTGCTTTATTAAGAAACTATAAACTTAAATTTATATGCAAGGATATATTAATTAAAACAACGAATAACAAAACTCCATTTACGAATAAAATAGCTGAAAAAAAAATTCTTACTATCCCGATTGCTCATAACGAAGGTAATTATTTTGCCTCCAAAGAGGAAATAAATGATTTGAAGCGAAAATAACCAAATTGTTTTTCAATATTGTGATTTAAAAGGAAATGTTTCAGAACAATCAAATCCTAATGGATCTATTCTTAACATAGCTGGCATTGTAAATAAAAAGAAGAATGTTTTAGGTATGATGCCCCACCCTGAGAGAGTTGTTGATCAAATTCTTGGTGGAACAGATGGTCAAGAAATTTTTAAATCTTTATTGTAATGACAACTACAGTTGAACAAGCAAATCAGTTAGGTCTAACTCATTCAGAATACGATAAAATTAAAGAATTAATCGGAAGGACTCCTAATTTTACAGAGTTAGGAATTTTTTCTGCAATGTGGAACGAGCATTGCTCCTATAAATCATCAAGAGTATGGTTATCTAAATTACCAACCAAAAATAAATTTGTAATTCAAGGACCAGGAGAGAATGCTGGGGTAATTGATATTGGGGATGATGATGTAGCTATCTTTAAAATTGAAAGCCATAACCACCCTTCCTATATCGAACCCTATCAAGGTGCTGCTACTGGTGTGGGTGGTATCTTAAGAGATGTGTTTACTATGGGAGCAAGACCAATTGCCAATTTAAACTCTATTAGATTCGGCCGTCCTGACCATCCCAAAACTAAGTATCTTTTAAACGGAGTTGTGTCTGGGATTGCAGGATATGGAAATTGCATGGGAATTCCAACAGTTGGTGGAGAAGTTGAGTTTGATGAATCTTACGATGGAAACATTCTCGTTAATGCAATGAATATTGGCCTTGCCAAAAAAAATAAGGTTTTCTTATCAATAGCAAGTGGTGTGGGAAATCCTGTAATTTATGTTGGTTCGAAAACTGGTCGAGATGGAATTCACGGTGCATCAATGGCATCTCAAGAATTTGATGATAATTCTGAAGCAAAAAAACCAACAGTTCAAGTGGGTGATCCTTTTGCAGAAAAACTATTATTAGAGGCTTGTTTGGAGTTAATGAAAACAGATACCATCATCTCTATTCAAGATATGGGCGCTGCTGGCTTAACATCTTCTTCTGTAGAAATGGCATCAAAAGGAAAACTGGGCATTGAAATAGATCTCAATAAAGTTCCTTGTAGAGAAACTGAAATGCAGCCATTTGAACTAATGCTATCTGAAAGCCAGGAAAGAATGCTGATTGTTCTAAAAGAGGGAAAAGAACAAGAAGCAGAAAAAATTTTTAAAAAGTGGGATCTTGATTTTTCAGTTATTGGTAAAATGACTGATAGTAAAAATTTAGTTTTACATTTTAATAATGAAGTAGTTTGCGATATACCTATATCCTCACTTGCTGATGAGGCTCCTAAATATAATAGAGAGTGGGTTTCTACTCCTGTCCCTGCAGAAATTAATATCGATAAAAAATTAAATGATTTAGATATATTAGACTGTTTAAAAAAATTACTTAGTCATGAAAATCAGGCAAACAAGTCTTGGGTTTGGGAACAATATGATCATATGGTTATGGGTGATACTGTACAAAAACCAGGTGGTGATGCTGCAGTTATAAGAGTTCATGGTACAAATAAAGCATTAGCTGCAACAGTAGACTGTACACCGAGGTACTGTTTAGCCCACCCATTTACTGGAGGCATGCAAGCAGTATGTGAAACTTACAGAAACTTAACTGCAGTTGGAGCTGAGCCTCGAGCCATTACTAATTGTCTGAATTTTGGCAATCCTGAAAAAAAAGAAATTATGGGGCAATTTGTGGATGTAATTAAAGGCATGTCTGAAGCCTGCCAAGCCTTAGATTATCCTGTAATTTCTGGAAATGTTTCGTTGTATAATGAAACTAATGGAGTTGGCATAAAACCTACCCCAACTATTGGAGGGGTTGGTTTGATTATGGATGTAAATAAATCTATTAATTATGCTCTAAAATCAAATGATAGCATTTTAATAATAATTGGAAAAACAAAGGGCCACATTTATCAAAGCGCTTTATGCCATGATATTCTTCATTTAAAAAAAGGTCCACCTCCTAGTATTATTTTAGATGATGAAAAAAAGAACAGCTTTGTCGTAAGAGAACTAATAAATCAAAATCTTGCCAATGCAGTTCATGATATCTCAGATGGTGGAATAGCCTTAGCACTTGCAGAAATGTGTATAGCTGGAAAAATTGGGGCCAAAATCAATACAAATAGAGCTTTTGAGGATAGAATTAAGTTCTTATTTGGAGAAGATCAATCAAGATATATAATTGAAGTTAACAGAAATAATTTAGAACAAGTTAAAAAATTATTAGCACAAAATAACATCGATCATTTAGAGATAGGACATACGCAGAAGGAAAGTCTTGAAATTGATGAAATAAAAATTTCAATTGAAAATATGATAGAATTAAACAATAAGTGGTTTGTAGATTATAACAATAAATAAATGGCTATAAAACAAGAAGAAATTGAAAAGCTGCTCAAAGAAGGTTTTCCTGATGCTGAAATTGAAATTCAGGATCTTGCTGGGGATGATAATCATTTTTCAGCAAAAATTAGATCTTCTCAATTTAAAGGTAAAAACAAGGTTCAGCAGCATCAAATGGTTTATAGTTCACTCAAGGGTAAAATGGGAAATGAACTGCATGCTTTAGCGCTAACAACAGAGGAAAAATGATAATGGATACACAAGAAAAAATTAAAAATATTATATCAACTAATGAGATTGTTCTTTTTATGAAAGGGACACCAGATATGCCTCAATGTGGATTTTCAATGGCAGTGGCTAATGTCTTAAAACATTTAGAGGTTAAGTTTAACGGTATTAATGTTCTAGAAGATGAGGAAATAAGAAATGGTATTAAAGTTTTTAGTGATTGGCCAACAATTCCTCAGTTATACATTAAAGGAGAATTTATTGGTGGCTGCGATATTGTGAGAGAAATGTTTGAAAAAAAAGAACTACAAGCTTTTTTAAAAGATAAAAAAATAAATTTTAAGGAATAAATTATCTTGAGTAGTACTCTACTACTAAATTTGGTTCCATAACTGCTGGATAAGGTATCTCTTCCATCTTTGGAACACGAGAAAATTTTGCAGTAAACTGCTTATGATCAGCTACGATATATTCTGGAACTTCTCTTTCTTTATTTGAAATAGCGCTAAGAATAGTTGCTAATTGTTTTGAAGACTCTTTTACTTCAACCAAATCATTCTCCTTAACTGTGTAACTTGAAATATTAACTTTTTTGCCATTAACTTTGATGTGACCATGATTTATAATTTGTCTTGCTTGAAACACTGTTTGAGCAAATTTAGCTCTGTATACAACAGCATCTAATCTCGACTCTAAAATACCAACTAAGTTTTCTCCTGTGTTGCCTCTTACTCTATTTGCTTCCTTAAACACATTTCTAAACTGCCTTTCGTTTAGATTTCCATAATAATTCTTTAATTTTTGCTTAGCCTGTAATTGAATTTTATAATCAGAAGGTTTACCTTTAGATTTAGTTTGGCCATGCTGCCCTGGTCCAAAAGCTCTTTTATTAAAAGGGCTTTTTGGGCGACCCCATAGGTTAACGCCTAATCTTCTATCAACTTTATGTTTAGCCTGTATTCGTTTTGTCATTATTTAAGAATAGGCACTTATAAACAACAAGTACTTTTTGTCAATAAACCTTTAAAAATCAATATTTCCTAAAGGAGCTAAAAATACCCATTAAAGTACGCAGTTCTCTTAATGTCAGGGGTTGTTTAGCAAATATATTCTTGATGCTTTTAACCATGAAAGGTTTTTTTTCAATCGGCCTAAAAAATCCTGTATTTTCGAGGTTACCAATTAAAAAATCATAAAATTTATATAGATCTTTTTGACTGGCAATTTCACTTTTATCAGTATTCTCATATTTAATTCTTTTTAATCTTGAAGAATAAAGACTATACGCAACAACAGAAACAGCATGAGATAAGTTTAATGACTCATACTTTTTATCAGTAGGTATTTTAAGTAAATAGTTAGAGCTAATCAAATCTTCATTGCTGAGTCCTGCATTTTCAGGACCAAAGAGGATAGAAATTTTTTTTTTAGAAGTATTAATTATTTTTATTGCATCAGATAAAGGTAAAATTTTTTTATTTATATTTCTAACTCTTGCGGTAGTAGCAAAAACAATGTCGCTTTTAGCTAAAGCATCTTTAGTTGAATTAAAAACTTTAGTTTTGTGAATTATATCAGAAGCTTTAACAGATGTGTAAATAGCTTTCCTATTTGGCCATTGTTCTTTGGGACTTACAATAGAAAGAGAATTAAGTCCAAAATTTTTCATAACTCTGGCTGTTGCTCCAATATTTTCACCAATTTGAGGTTTAACCAAAACAATAGAAATATTTTTTAAACTCATTTAGAGCTTGCAGGAGCTTTTGATTTATATAATTTATAATCAATACTATCAATCAATGCTCTAAAAGAGGCTTCAATGATATTAGGAGAGACGCCAATAGTAAACCAACTTATGTTGCTTTGATCACTACTTTCTATAGATACTCTTGTGACCGCATTAGTACCGGTATTTAAAATTCTCACTTTGTAATCTATCAATTTTAAATCAGATAAAAATTCTGAATACTTTCCAATATTCTCTAAATTATTTCTAATAGCCTGGTCTAACGCGTTAACCGGTCCATTTCCCTTTCCTTCACAAGGATATTCCTTGCCGTCAATTAATAAAGTTACTTTTGCAATAGAATTTAAATTATTTGTCTTATTATCCTCTTTAATTACACTAACTTCGTAATTTTTTATTTGAATATAATTAGGAATTTGACCAAGCAATCTTCTCGTTAGTAATTCAAATGAGGCATCTGCACCATCATAAGAATACCCAGAAAATTCTCTATCTTTTACTTCATCTAGAATTTTCTGCACCTTTTCATCACTTGGATCAATTTTTATATTTAATTTTTCTAATCTAGAAACAATATTTGATCTTCCAGATTGATCAGAAATAACAACTGATCTCATATTTCCAATTAACTCAGGATTAATATGTTCATAAGTTTTGGGATCTTTTTGAACAGCAGAAACATGCAAACCACCCTTGTGTGCAAAAGCAGAGGAGCCAACATAAGCGGCTCTTTTGTTAGGTTTTTGATTTAAAATTTCGTCTAATAATCTTGAACAATCAGTCAATTTAGAGATTTTTTCTGAATTTACGGAAATTTCAAACCTATCCTTAAAATAATTTTTAAATAATAAACTTGGAATAATTGATACTAAGTTTGCATTTCCACATCTCTCCCCTAGCCCGTTTAACGTACCTTGAATTTGTCTGGCTCCGGCAATAACTGCAGATAAAGAGTTTGCAACTGCATTTTCAGTGTCATTATGTGCATGAATTCCAAGATTGGTTCCAGGTATTATTTTTGAAACCTCACCAACAATTTCTGTAATTTCATGAGGTAAAGTTCCTCCATTAGTGTCACACAACACAACCCACCTCGCACCATTATCATAAGCAGCCTGAATACAGCTAAGAGCATAATTTTTATTATTTTTAAATCCATCAAAAAAATGCTCTGCATCAAACATAAATTCTTTATTATTTTTAATAAAATGCTTTGCAGTTTCTTTAATATTAAGCAAATTTTCTTCATTAGAAATTTGTAAAGCTATATCAACATGATAGTCCCAAGTTTTTCCAACCACACACACTGACTGAGTATTGGCATCTAACAATGAAGAAAGACCAGGATCATTATCAGCGCTTCTTCCATGTTTTTTTGTCATTCCAAATGAAACTAAAATAGATTGATCTAAGCTTGGTTGAGATTTAAAGAAATTAGTATCGAGAGGATTTGCACCTGGCCAACCACCCTCTATATAATCTATCCCTAGAGAGTTTAGCGCGTTAGCAATTTTTATTTTATCCTGAATACTAAAATCAACCCCCTGGGTTTGAGCTCCATCTCTAAGTGTAGTATCAAATAAAAAGATTTTTTCCTTTTTCATTATTTATATTTCCAAATGGTATCATTTTCCTTATCCTCAATAATTACACCACCATCATTAAGTATTTTTCTTATTTCGTCAGATCTTTTAAAATCTTTCATCTCTCTTGCCAAGTTTCTTTCTTTAATTAATTTTATTATTTCTTCATTATTTAATTTAATTTTCTTGTTTTTATTCCAATCATTATCATTTTTATTAAAAAGACCTAATAACTTGCACGCTGATGATAGTTGGCTAGCACAATTCTTATCCCCTTTACTTGCATGATCATAAAGTTGGTGCATTTCGGCTATAAATTGAGGGGTATTTAAATCATCTTTTAAATAGTTGAGAATATTTTCATTAAGCGGAACAGAATCTGAAGAATAGAAATCATACCATTTATTTAATACTTTGTATGAGTCTTCTAAAATTTTATCGTTCCAATCAAAGGGTTGTTTGTAATTTGCACTTAACATTGCAAGACGTACAACTTGACCATCAAACTTGCTTTTTAGTTCATTGATAGTGATAAAATTATTTAGTGATTTAGACATTTTTTCTTTATTTACAGTTACATAGCCATTATGCATCCAAATATTCGCTAATACCTTGGTTTGATTAGCGCATACAGACTGTGCAATTTCATTTTCATGATGAGGAAAAATTAGATCTAATCCACCACCATGAATATCAAATTCTTTTCCTAGATATTTTTCTGCCATTGCTGAACATTCTAAATGCCATCCTGGCCTACCCTTGCCCCAGGGAGATTCCCATCCTACCTCATCAGTTGTTGAGGGTTTCCACAAAACAAAATCTGCTGGTGATTTTTTTGACTCAGAAATTTCAACACGAGCACCAGCTATTAAATCTATTAGTTTCTTATTAGATAGCTTTCCATAATTAGAAAATTTAGCAACCTCAAAATAAACATGTTTATTTTTTACATACGCAAAATTACTTTTAATTAATCTTTCCGTTAAAGAAATCATTTCGTATATATGATCGGTTGCTTTTGGTTCTATTGTAGGTTCTAAACAACCTAAGTATTTACAATCATCATGAAAATCCAATGTAACTTTTTTTGTTAGTTCAGAAATAGAAATATTATTTTTTTTTGCCGCATCAATAATTTTATCATCAACATCTGTTATATTTCGGACATAACTAACCTTGTTTTCTCCAAAAAGGTTTTGTAATAATCTAAAAAGAACATCAAAAATAATAAGGGGCCTTGCATTTCCAACATGTGGATAGTCATAAACTGTTGGACCGCACACATACATTCGAATAGTGTTTTTATCTAAGGGAGTAAATATTTCCTTTTTTCTAGAAATAGAATTATAAAGATATAAATCACTCATCAAATTTACAAACTGGTATTGGATTCATTTTGTGTAAATTTAACTCTCTAATTTTTAGATACTTTTCATAATTATTTGACTTTGGATTTATCATAGCTTCTTCAAGTTCTTGATAGCTCATACCAAGCTGCTGTTCATCATTTCTTCCATCTGCCCACAATCCATCGGTTGGAGCAGCATCAATAATTGCCTGGTTAACTCCTAACTCTCTTCCCATTTCCCATACTTGTGACTTTGTACAGTCTGCAATTGGTGATATGTCTACTCCACCATCTCCATATTTGGTATAAAAACCAACTCCAAAATCCTCTACTTTGTTTCCGGTTCCTACGACAATACCATTATTAGATCCTGCAATTTGATATAAGGTTGTCATTCTTAACCTTGCTCTACTATTTGCAAATGCATGTTCATTAGAATTTTTACCTACTGCTTTTTCAAATTCATCAAAAACACTATCTAGATCTACTATTACCGTGGGCTTCAATTGAAGAACTATCAAGTGCAACGGAAACATCATTAAGAGTAAATGATTTTCTTATTGGCCTTTTTAGAGCCGTTGGAATCAAGCTAGTAGATTTTAAACTTGAGTTTGGAAGAATTTGGAAGGATGATGAAAAACGAGTTATTTTAGCCGATGAAATCAGTCCAGATACATGTAGGCTTTGGGATGTAAAGGATGAAAGAAAATTGGATAAGGACCGATTTCGAAAAGATCTTGGAGGATTAATGGAAGCATATCAGGAAGTTGCAAAAAGACTTGGAATCATGCCAGAAGGAAGCAATATCAAAGAAATTAAGTCAGGAATTTCTAAAAACTTTAAAATTAAAAAATAAATTGAAATTTGAAATTTTTGTAACCTTAAAAAAAGAGGTCCTTGATCCACAAGGAAAAGCTGTAGAAGGAGCTATCAAAAATTTAGGATTAAATTCTATATCTAATATTAGACAGGGGAAATATTTTACCCTCGAAATAAATGAAAAAGATAACGACACCGCATTAATGCATGCCGAAGAAGCCTGCAAAAGACTTCTGGCCAATCTAACTATTGAAGAATACCAAATTAGAAAATTAGACTAATGAAAGCATCGGTTATCGTATTTCCAGGATCGAATTGCGATAGAGATGTTCAAGTTGCTCTTGAAAAATTTCAAATACCAACGACTATGGTTTGGCATCAAGAAACATCATTGCCCAAATGTGATTTGATTGTTTTACCTGGTGGCTTTTCATATGGTGATTATCTTCGTTGTGGCAGTATGGCTTCGAAGTCCAAAGTTATGAATGAGGTTATTAAATTTGCTAATAATGGAGGATATGTTTTTGGTATTTGTAATGGATTTCAAATATTGACAGAGACTGGTTTGTTACCTGGTGCTTTATTAAGAAACTATAAACTTAAATTTATATGTAAGGATATATTGATTAAAACAACGAATAATGAAACTCCATTTACAAATAAAATAACTGAAAAAAAAATTCTTACTATACCGATTGCTCATAACGAAGGTAATTATTTTGCCTCCAAAGAGGAAATTAATGATTTGAAGCGAAAATAACCAAATTGTTTTTCAATATTGCGATTTAAAAGGAAATGTTTCAGAACAATCAAATCCTAATGGATCTATTCTTAATATAGCTGGCATTGTAAATAAAAAGAAGAATGTTTTAGGTATGATGCCCCACCCTGAGAGAGTTGTTGATCAAATTCTTGGTGGAACAGATGGTCAAGAAATTTTTAAATCTCTATTGTAATGACAACTACAGTTGAACAAGCAAATCAGTTAGGTCTCACTCATTCAGAATACGATAAAATTAAAGAATTAATCGGAAGAACTCCTAATTTTACAGAGTTAGGAATTTTTTCTGCAATGTGGAACGAGCATTGCTCCTATAAATCATCAAGAGTATGGTTATCTAAATTACCAACCAAAAATAAATTTGTAATTCAAGGACCAGGGGAGAATGCTGGGGTAATTGATATTGGGGATGATGATGTAGCTATCTTTAAAATTGAAAGCCATAACCACCCTTCCTATATCGAACCCTATCAAGGTGCAGCTACTGGTGTAGGTGGTATCTTAAGAGATGTGTTTACTATGGGAGCAAGACCAATTGCCAATTTAAACTCTATTAGATTCGGCCGTCCTGACCATCCCAAAACTAAGTATCTTTTAAACGGAGTTGTGTCTGGGATTGCAGGATATGGAAATTGCATGGGAATTCCAACAGTTGGTGGAGAAGTTGAGTTTGATGAATCTTACGATGGAAACATTCTCGTTAATGCAATGAATATTGGCCTTGCCAAAAAAAATAAGGTTTTCTTATCAATAGCAAGTGGTGTGGGAAATCCTGTAATTTATGTTGGTTCGAAAACTGGTCGAGATGGAATTCACGGTGCATCAATGGCATCTCAAGAATTTGATGATAATTCTGAAGCAAAAAAACCAACAGTTCAAGTGGGTGATCCTTTTGCAGAAAAACTATTATTAGAGGCTTGTTTGGAGTTAATGAAAACAGATACCATCATCTCTATTCAAGATATGGGCGCTGCTGGCTTAACATCTTCTTCTGTAGAAATGGCATCAAAAGGAAAGCTGGGCATTGAAATAGATCTCAATAAAGTTCCTTGTAGAGAAACTGAAATGCAGCCATTTGAGCTAATGCTATCTGAAAGCCAGGAAAGAATGCTGATTGTTCTAAAAGAGGGAAAAGAACAAGAAGCAGAAAAAATTTTTAAAAAGTGGGATCTTGATTTTTCAGTTATTGGCAAAATGACTGATAGTAAAAATTTAGTTTTACATTTTAATAATGAAGTAGTTTGCAATATACCTATATCCTCACTTGCTGATGAGGCTCCTAAATATAATAGAGAGTGGGTTTCTACTCCTGTCCCTGCAGAAATTAATATCGATAAAAAATTAAATGATTTAGATATATTAGACTGTTTAAAAAAATTACTTAGTCATGAAAATCAGGCAAACAAGTCTTGGGTTTGGGAACAATATGATCATATGGTTATGGGTGATACTGTACAAAAACCAGGTGGTGATGCTGCAGTTATAAGAGTTCATGGTACAAACAAAGCATTAGCTGCAACAGTAGACTGTACACCGAGGTACTGTTTAGCCCACCCATTTACTGGAGGCATGCAAGCAGTATGTGAAACTTACAGAAACTTAACTGCAGTTGGAGCTGAGCCTCGAGCCATTACTAATTGTCTGAATTTTGGCAATCCTGAAAAAAAAGAAATTATGGGGCAATTTGTGGATGTAATTAAAGGTATGTCTGAAGCCTGCCAAGCCTTAGATTATCCTGTAATTTCTGGAAATGTTTCGTTGTATAATGAAACTAATGGAGTTGGCATAAAACCTACCCCAACTATTGGAGGGGTTGGTTTGATTATGGATGTAAATAAATCTATTAATTATGCTCTAAAATCAAATGATAGCATTTTAATAATAATTGGAAAAACAAAGGGCCACATTTATCAAAGCGCTTTATGCCATGATATTCTTCATTTAAAAAAAGGTCCACCTCCAAGTATTATTTTAGATGATGAAAAAAAGAACAGCTTTGTCGTAAGAGAACTAATAAATCAAAATCTTGCCAATGCAGTTCATGATATCTCAGATGGTGGAATAGCCTTAGCACTTGCAGAAATGTGTATAGCTGGAAAAATTGGGGCCAAAATCAATACAAATAGAGCTTTTGAGGATAGAATTAAGTTCTTATTTGGAGAAGATCAATCAAGATATATAATTGAAGTTAACAGAAATAATTTAGAACAAGTTAAAAAATTATTAGCACAAAATAAAATCGATCATTTAGAGATAGGAAATACACAGAAGGAAAGTCTTGAAATTGATGAAATAAAAATTTCAATTGAAAATATGATAGAATTAAACAATAAGTGGTTTGTAGATTATAACAATAAATAAATGGCTATAAAACAAGAAGAAATTGAAAAGCTGCTCAAAGAAGGTTTTCCTGATGCTGAAATTGAAATTCAGGATCTTGCTGGGGATGATAATCATTTTTCAGCAAAAATTAGATCTTCTCAATTTAAAGGTAAAAACAAGGTTCAGCAGCATCAAATGGTTTATAGCTCACTCAAGGGTAAAATGGGAAATGAACTGCATGCTTTAGCGCTAACAACAGAGGAAAAATGATAATGGATACACAAGAAAAAATTAAAAATATTATATCAACTAATGAGATTGTTCTTTTTATGAAAGGGACGCCAGATATGCCTCAATGTGGATTTTCAATGGCAGTGGCTAATGTCTTAAAACATTTAGAGGTTAAGTTTAACGGTATTAATGTTCTAGAAGATGAGGAAATAAGAAATGGTATTAAAGTTTTTAGTGATTGGCCAACAATTCCTCAATTATACATTAAAGGAGAATTTATTGGTGGCTGCGATATTGTGAGAGAAATGTTTGAAAAAAAAGAACTACAAGCTTTTTTAAAAGATAAAAAAATAAATTTTAAGGAATAAATTATCTTGAGTAGTACTCTACTACTAAATTTGGTTCCATAACTGCTGGATAAGGTATCTCTTCCATCTTTGGAACACGAGAAAATTTTGCAGTAAACTGCTTGTGATCAGCTACAATATATTCTGGAACTTCTCTTTCTTTATTTGAAATAGCGCTAAGAATAGTTGCTAATTGTTTTGAAGACTCTTTTACTTCAACCAAATCATTCTCCTTAACTGTGTAACTTGAAATATTAACTTTTTTGCCATTAACTTTGATGTGACCATGATTTATAATTTGTCTTGCTTGAAACACTGTTTGAGCAAATTTAGCTCTGTATACAACAGCATCTAATCGCGACTCTAAAATACCAACTAAGTTTTCTCCTGTGTTCCCTCTTACTCTATTTGCTTCCTTAAACACATTTCTAAACTGCCTTTCGTTTAGATTTCCATAATAATTCTTTAATTTTTGCTTAGCCTGTAATTGAATTTTATAATCAGAAGGTTTACCTTTAGATTTAGTTTGGCCATGCTGCCCTGGTCCAAAAGCTCTTTTGTTGAAAGGGCTTTTTGGGCGACCCCATAGGTTAACTCCTAATCTTCTATCAACTTTATGTTTAGCCTGTATTCGTTTTGTCATTATTTAAGAATAGGCACTTATAAACAACAAGTACTTTTTGTCAATAAACCTTTAAAAATCAATATTTCCTAAAGGAGCTAAAAATACCCATTAAAGTACGCAGTTCTCTTAATGTCAGGGGTTGTTTAGCAAATATATTCTTGATGCTTTTGACCATGAAAGGTTTTTTTTCAATCGGCCTAAAAAATCCTGTATTTTCGAGGTTACCAATCAAAAAATCATAAAATTTATATAAATCTTTTTGACTGGCAATTTCACTTTTATCAGTATTCTCATATTTAATTCTTTTTAATCTTGAAGAATAAAGACTATACGCAACAACAGAAACAGCATGAGATAAGTTTAATGACTCATACTTTTTATCAGTAGGTATTTTAAGTAAATAGTTAGAGCTAATCAAATCTTCATTGCTGAGGCCTGCATTTTCAGGACCAAAGAGGATAGAAATTTTTTTTTTAGAAGTATTAATTATTTTTATTGCATCAGATAAAGGTAAAATTTTTTTATTTATATTTCTAACTCTTGCGGTAGTAGCAAAAACAATATCACTTTTAGCCAAAGCATCTTTAGTTGAATTAAAAACTTTAGTTTTGTGAATTATATCAGAAGCTTTAACAGATGTGTAAATAGCTTTCCTATTTGGCCATTGTTCTTTGGGACTTACAATAGAAAGAGAATTAAGTCCAAAATTTTTCATAACTCTGGCTGTTGCTCCAATATTTTCGCCAATTTGAGGTTTGACCAAAACAATAGAAATATTTCTTAAACTCATTTAGAGCTTGCAGGAGCTTTTGATTTATATAATTTATAATCAATACTATCGATTAATGCTCTAAAAGAGGCTTCAATGATATTAGGGGAGACGCCAATAGTAAACCAACTTATGTTGCTTTGATCACTACTTTCTATAGATACTCTTGTGACCGCATTAGTACCGGTATTTAAAATTCTCACTTTGTAATCTATCAATTTTAAATCAGATAAAAATTCTGAATACTTTCCAATATTTTCTAAATTATTTCTAATAGCCTGGTCTAACGCGTTAACCGGTCCATTTCCCTTTCCTTCACAAGGATATTCCTTGCCGTCAATTAATAAAGTTACTTTTGCAATAGAATTTAAATTATTTGTCTTATTATCCTCTTTAATTACACTAACTTCATAATTTTTTATTTGAATATAATTAGGAATTTGACCAAGCAATCTTCTCGTTAGTAATTCAAATGAAGCATCTGCACCATCATAAGAATAACCAGAAAATTCTCTATCTTTAACTTCATCTAGAATTTTCTGCACCTTTTCATCACTTGGATCAATTTTTATATTTAATTTTTCTAATCTAGAAACAATATTTGATCTTCCAGATTGATCAGAAATAACAACTGATCGCATATTTCCAATTAACTCAGGATTAATATGTTCATAAGTTTTGGGATCTTTTTGAACAGCAGAAACATGCAAACCACCCTTGTGTGCAAAAGCAGAGGAACCAACATAAGCGGCTCTTTTGTTAGGTTTTTGATTTAAAATTTCGTCTAATAATCTTGAACAATCAGTCAATTTAGAGATTTTTTCTGAATTTACGGAAATTTCAAACCTATCCTTAAAATAATTTTTAAATAATAAGCTTGGAATAATTGATACTAAGTTTGCATTTCCACATCTCTCCCCTAGCCCGTTTAACGTACCTTGAATTTGTCTGGCTCCGGCAATAACTGCAGATAAAGAGTTTGCAACAGCGTTTTCAGTGTCATTATGTGCATGAATTCCAAGACTTGGTTCCAGGTATTATTTTTGAAACCTCACCAACAATTTCTGTAATTTCATGAGGTAAAGTTCCTCCATTAGTGTCACACAACACAACCCACCTTGCACCATTATCATAGGCAGCCTGAATACAGCTAAGAGCGTAATTTTTATTATTTTTAAATCCATCAAAAAAATGCTCTGCATCAAACATAAATTCTCTATTATTTTTAATAAAATGCTTTGCAGTTTCTTTAATATTAAGCAAATTTTCTTCATTAGAAATTTGTAAAGCTATATCAACATGATAGTCCCAAGTTTTTCCAACCACACACACTGACTGGGTATTGGCATCTAACAATGAAGAAAGACCAGGATCATTATCAGCGCTTCTTCCATGTTTTTTTGTCATTCCAAATGAAACTAAAATAGATTGATCTAAGCTTGGTTGAGATTTAAAGAAATTAGTATCGAGAGGATTTGCACCTGGCCAACCACCCTCTATATAATCTATCCCTAGAGAGTTTAGCGCGTTAGCAATTTTTATTTTATCCTGAATACTAAAATCAACCCCCTGGGTTTGAGCTCCATCTCTAAGTGTAGTATCAAATAAAAAGATTTTTTCCTTTTTCATTATTTATATTTCCAAATGGTATCATTTTCCTTATCCTCAATAATTACACCACCATCATTAAGTATTTTTCTTATTTCGTCAGATCTTTTAAAATCTTTCATCTCTCTTGCCAAGTTTCTTTCTTTAATTAATTTTATTATTTCATCATTATTTAATTTAATTTTCTTGTTTTTATTCCAATCATTATCATTTTTATTAAAAAGACCTAATAACTTGCACGCTGATGATAGTTGGCTAGCACAATTCTTATCCCCTTTACTTGCATGATCATAAAGTTGGTGCATTTCGGCTATAAATTGAGGGGTATTTAAATCATCTTTTAAATAGTTGAGAATATTTTCATTAAGAGGAACAGAGTCTGAAGAATAGAAATCATACCATTTATTTAATACTTTGTATGAGTCTTCTAAAATTTTATCGTTCCAATCAAAGGGTTGTTTGTAATTTGCACTTAACATTGCAAGACGTACAACTTGACCATCAAACTTGCTTTTTAGTTCATTGATAGTGATAAAATTATTTAGTGATTTAGACATTTTTTCTTTATTTACAGTTACATAGCCATTATGCATCCAAATATTCGCTAATACCTTGGTTTGATTAGCGCATACAGACTGTGCAATTTCATTTTCATGATGAGGAAAAATTAGATCTAATCCACCACCATGAATATCAAATTCTTTTCCTAGATATTTTTCTGCCATTGCTGAACATTCTAAATGCCATCCTGGCCTACCCTTGCCCCAGGGAGATTCCCATCCTACCTCATCAGTTGTTGAGGGTTTCCACAAAACAAAATCTGCTGGTGATTTTTTTGACTCAGAAATTTCAACACGAGCACCAGCTATTAAATCTATTAGTTTCTTATTAGATAGCTTTCCATAATTAGAAAATTTAGCAACCTCAAAATAAACATGTTTATTTTTTACATACGCAAAATTACTTTTAATTAATCTTTCCGTTAAAGAAATCATTTCGTATATATGATCGGTTGCTTTTGGTTCTATTGTAGGTTCTAAACAACCTAAGTATTTACAATCATCATGAAAATCCAATGTAACTTTTTTTGTTAGTTCAGAAATAGAAATATTATTTTTTTTTGCCGCATCAATAATTTTATCATCAACATCTGTTATATTTCGGACATAACTAACCTTGTTTTCTCCAAAAAGGTTTTGTAATAATCTAAAAAGAACATCAAAAATAATAAGGGGCCTTGCATTTCCAACATGTGGATAGTCATAAACTGTTGGACCGCACACATACATTCGAATAGTATTTTTATCTAAGGGAGTAAATATTTCCTTTTTTCTAGAAATAGAATTATAAAGATATAAATCACTCATCAAATTTACAAACTGGTATTGGATTCATTTTGTGTAAATTTAACTCTCTAATTTTTAGATACTTTTCATAATTATTTGACTTTGGATTTATCATAGCTTCTTCAAGTTCTTGATAGCTCATACCAAGCTGCTGTTCATCATTTCTTCCATCTGCCCACAATCCATCGGTTGGAGCAGCATCAATAATTGCCTGGTTAACTCCTAACTCTCTTCCCATTTCCCATACTTGTGACTTTGTACAGTCTGCAATTGGTGATATGTCTACTCCACCATCTCCATATTTGGTATAAAAACCAACTCCAAAATCCTCTACTTTGTTTCCGGTTCCTACGACAATACCATTATTAGATCCTGCAATTTGATATAAAGTTGTCATTCTTAACCTTGCTCTACTATTTGCAAATGCATGTTCATTAGAATTTTTACCTACTGCTTTTTCAAATTCATCAAAAACACTATCTAGATCTACTATTACCGATTCTACATTTTTAAAATTTTGAACTAGCCAGTTACAATGTGCTTTGCTTAAATCATCCTGTTGTTTAATTTGCCTGATGGGCATTGATAAAACTTTAGTTTTCATGCCCGAAGCTGCACAAATGGTGCTTACGACCGCAGAGTCTATGCCACCCGAAACGCCAACAACCAAACTATCAGGTTTCTTAGGCATTTTAGAGCAATAATCTAAAATCCAGCCAGTGATAAATATTATTCGTTCTTTCGGTTTCATACTAATTTTTAACTTAAATATTAAAAAAAATCTAAGAAATTATGAAGCTTTTTGGATTTTACCAGTAGCAAAATTAGAATTTTTTTTAATTTCCTCAGAAATTAAAAAAGCAAGCTCCAAAGCTTGACTAGCATTTAATCTAGGGTCGCAATGTGTATGATATCTATCAGACAAGTCTTTGTCAGTGATGTTTTGTGCTCCACCAATGCATTCGGTCACATCTTGACCTGTCATCTCTATATGAAGACCGCCCCCAAAAGTACCTTCTGACTGATGAACTTGAAAAAAACTTTTGGTTTCCGTAATAATATTTTCAAATGGTCTAGTTTTGTATCCTGAGGATGCTTTGATGGTATTACCATGCATAGGGTCACATGACCATATCACGGTTCTTCCTGCTTTTTTAATCGCTCTTATAAGCCCAGGCAAAAATTTACCTACTTTATCATGACCAAATCTTGCAATTAAAGTAATTCTACCCGCTTCATTTTCTGGATTTAAAACTTCTGTTAGTTTTACAATTTCATCAGGATCTGAGGTCGGGCCACATTTAATACCAAGAGGATTTTTAATACCCCTGCAAAATTCAACATGACCACCATCTAATTGTCTTGTTCGATCACCGATCCATAAAAAGTGCGCTGATGTATCGTGGTATTCTCCAGTGGTAGAATCAACTCGAGTCATGGCTTCTTCTACGGGCAGTAATAGTGCCTCATGACTGGTAAAAAAATTTACAGTTCTTAATCTTCTATTATTTTCCGAAGTAATTCCACATGCATTCATAAAGGCTAAGGCATCAGAAACTTTTTGCTCTATTTCTTTGTACTTCTCTTTTGCATTATTTTTTACAAAAGACATGTTCCATAAATGAACCTTATTCAAATCAGCAAAGCCTCCTTGTGAAAAAGCTCTTAACAAATTAAGTGTTGAAGCCGCTTGAGAGTAAGCTTTTAATAATCTCTGGGGATCAGGCTGTCTGCCCTTAGGATCAAAATCCATAGAATTAATATTGTCACCCAAATAACTTGGAAGTTCTATTCCATTTTGGGTTTCGGTAGGTGCGCTTCTTGGTTTTGAGAATTGACCCGCAATTCTTCCTAATTTTATAACTGGTAAATTAGAACTTACGGTAAGTACTAATGACATTTGTAAAAGTAATTTAAAAAAATCTCTTATGTTATTGGGATGAAACTCAGCAAAACTTTCAGCGCAATCACCTCCCTGAAGCAAAAATGCTTTTCCTTGGCTTACATTGGCTAAATTTTCTTTTAATGATCTTGATTCCCCAGCAAATACTAAAGGAGGAAAATGTGAAAGTTCTTTTAAAACAGAATTAAACTCATCCTGATTGGGATAATCAGGAATATGTTTTACAGGTTTGTTTCTCCAGCTATCGGGCTTCCAATTTGTCATAATACAACTAGAAGTATATAAGTACTATTAATCAAAGAAACAAGTATTTATTGTAATTTTTAATTTTTTTATGGATATATATAAATATTATTGAATTTCTATGTTTTCAGGTTGTAAACCAAGCTGAAAACGATCGTAGATAATTTTGTACGCCGACTCCATTCCTTTAGTAAACTTAGCTGTATCAAATAAAGGAAAATTAAATTTATTTAATTTTAATTTTTGTTTTAATGTAAGTAATTTATTTTTGTTCATAGCTATCTCAATGCTTTTGTCTATATATTCTTCAACAGAATAAGTTATTAACTCTGACAAACCAATGGAATTTAATAAACTTGCTGCAACGCGACTGGGGAACGACCTTCCTGAAAAAGTTAAAACGGGAACTCCAGCCCATAAAGCATCACTAGCTGTTGTATGAGCGTTGTAAGGATAAGTGTCTAAGAACAAATCAGCATGAACAAATCTTGATAAGTGGAAATCATTACTAGCTCTTGGGGCAAAAATTAATCTGTCGGGACTAACGCCTCTTTTAAGAGCTTCTTTTTTTAAATTGACACAAAAATCATCGTTTTCGTTTCCTAATAACCACAGAACGCTTTCATTTACATTTTTTAATATAAACATCCAGTTATCAAACATATCTGGGTTTATTTTAACATTGTTATTAAAACAGCAAAAAACAAAGTGATTCTCTGGTAATCCTAAATCTTTTTTATTCAGTTTTGCAAAAGCACTAAATTTGTTTCGATCATTAACTTGATACGAATTTGGAAGATATATTATTTTTTCAGTAAAATTATGTTCATTTTTTTTATCTATTAAAATCTTATCAGCCACAATGTAATCAATATTTTCACTTCCCGATGTTCCTGGATAACCTAAATAATTAATTTGAATTGGGGCGCAGATCATTTCAAAAATTTCTGACCTGGCATTCTGAGTATGACCATTTAAATCTATAGCAATATCAATTTCTAAAAGTCTGGATAATCTCACAATTTCATCATTGCCCATTAAAGAAGCATTGATAAACTTATGTTTTGTATTTAAAATTCTTTTAGAGATACTTTCATCAGATGTTGGCAAAAAAGAAAATAAAAAAACTTCAAAGATATTTTTATTATGATTTTCAAGCATACCAATAATTAATCGAAAAACTGGATGGTTGCGAAAATCTGAAGAATAGTAAGCAATTTTAATTTTTTTATTATTATTTCTTTTATTTTCCCTATCAATTCTTTTGTTACTCGGATAGATAAAGCGATTATAAGCTTTAGCAACCCTAAAATGTAGATTAGGGTCATCTATTAAATTTATTAAAACAAAAGGACTTATAGTATTTTCATTTTGATCGGTCTTAAATTTTAGATTATTAATGTCAAAAGAAAAATCATTCCAATCTGACAGTCTTAGCTTTAATTCCAAATAATCACCATAAGTAAAATTTTGATCATCTTTAATATTTAGGCTTTTTTTAAAATGCTGAAGAGAATCTAAATTAAGTTTTTTTTCTTTGAAGATATAGCCTAGTGCATTATGAGCCTCATAACAATTTGGATTAATAGCAATAATACTGTTATATAATTTAATTGCTTCATCTATTTTTTTTGCTTCAGTTAAAATTTTACCATGTAGCAAAAGAGCATCCTCCTTTTCGGGAAATAAATTTATAATTTTATTTACCAGCTTTTCAGCTTCAGAAAAATTTTTTAATTCTATTAATGCTATAGCTAGATTTTTCATAGTACTAAATCGATCTGGTATAATTGCTAAAGATAAATTGAAATACTCTATTGCCTTTATATAATTTTTATTTTGTAGTTGCTTTAAACCATCAATAAAAAATCTTTTTGAATCTTCAAATTTTTTGTCTCTCATTTACAAAATATTTTAAATTATTCGACTGTTACTGATTTTGCTAAATTTCTAGGTTTATCTATATCGCAACCTTTATATTTTGCAGCATATAAAGCCAACATTTGAAGAGGCAAGGTCAGTAAAAAAGGTAATAGATCTTCAGAAGTTTGTTCAACATCAATTTTTTTCCAAACATTCTCACTACTAATTTCGTCTTTACTTTTATTGCTTATCAATAAAACCTTTGCACCTCTGGATATAACTTCTTGCATATTCGATAACGTTTTTTCGTAGTATTTATCTCTTGGCGCCAAGACCACCACTGGAATACCATTCTCTATCAAGGCTAATGGACCATGCTTCATTTCCCCTGCGGGATAACCTTCTGCATGAACATAACATAATTCTTTTAACTTCAATGCGCCTTCCATAGCAATTGGATATGCAAAACCCCTTCCTAAAAACATAGAACCTTTTGCATCAGCAAAAAAATTAGCTATTTCTTCGATGTCAGACTCTACGCCTAAAGTATTTTTAATTAAATTTGGTAATTTTTTTAATGTTTTTATTTTTAACTCATAATCCTTTTTTGAAATATCTTTTCTTACAAAAGAAATTTTTAATGTTAAAATATATGCCACTAACATTTGTCCAATAAATGCTTTTGTCGAAGCAACTCCTATTTCTGGACCGCAATAAATAGGTAGCACAAAATTAGATTCTCTAGCTATTGAACTTTCTACAACATTTACAATACTTAAGGTTTTCATTTTATTTTTTTTACATAATTCAAGGGCTGCGTAAGTATCGGCTGTCTCACCAGACTGAGAAATAAAAATATAAAGATTATTTTTTTTAAATTTATTATTTTTATATCTAAATTCAGAAGCTATATCGATTGAAACATCAATAGTTGTCAATTCATCAAGCCAATATTTGGCCATCATACAAGCATGATAAGCTGTCCCGCAACCAATTAAAGTAATTGAATCAATTGATTTTAAATCCCAAGGAAAATTATAAATATTTATTTCATCTCTAAGACTATCTATAAATTCATTAATACAGGTCTTGATAGTGATAGGCTGTTCAAAAATTTCTTTTTGCATAAAAGTCTGAAAGTTTCCTTTTTCATAATCATCTAATTTTTCTGAGAGAGTAAGTATTTTTTTATTAATTTTTTTTCCTTTTGAATTATAAAATTCGACTTGGTCTTTTTTTAATATACAAATATCACCATCATCTAAATATGAAATTTTATTAGTCATAGATTTTAATGCATAGGAATCTGATCCTAGAAAATTTTCATTACTTCCATAACCCACTGCTAAAGGAGATCCTCTTCTAGCTCCAACAATTAAATCCTGATTGTTCTTAAAAAGAATTGCTAAAGCATAACTACCATGAAGCTTTTCAAGAGTTTTTTGAATAGCGATAATGAGTTTGTTTTTTTTTAAATTTTCTGTCAGTAAAATAGTTATAACTTCAGTATCTGTTTGAGATTTAAATTTATAACCTTTTTTTTCTAAGACTTTTTTTAATATTGTTGAATTTTCTATAATTCCATTGTGTACAACCGAAACAATTTCAGAAGAATGAGGATGAGCATTGATCTCATTGGGAACTCCATGAGTTGCCCATCTAACATGTCCTATGCCAACTATTCCTTTTAAAGATTTTTTTGAACAAATTTTTTCAAGCTTTGAGACTCTACCCTCACACTTAACTTCATCAATTACATTATCTGAAAAGGTTGCTATACCTGCAGAATCGTAACCTCGGTACTCTAATTTTTTTAATGAGTTTATAATATTACTTAGAACCGGCCTTTCACTAGTAATACCAATAATTCCACACATTTATTTTTTTCTCTTTTTTAATTTAAAATTTTTTTGACCTGATCTAGTTAGAGCCAAACTATTATCGCTCACATTTTTTGTAATAACCGAGCCAGCACCAACAACACTTCCCTTTCCGATTGTGACTGGCGCCACCAAAGATGAATTTGAACCTATGAAAGCTTTTGATTTTATTTTTGTTTTGAATTTTTTAACTCCATCATAATTACATGTAATGGTCCCTGCTCCTACATTAACAGCCTCACCCATAATAGTATCGCCTATATATGAAAGATGGTTAATTTTGGAATTTTTATTAACTTTTGAATTTTTAATTTCTACAAAATTTCCGACCTTTGAGTTATTTTCTAATATAGTGCCAGGTCTTATTCTTGCATATGGTCCTATAACAACATTGTTTTTTATGACCGAACCTTCTAAATGTGAAAAAGATCGAATTACTACACCATTTCCAATTTTAACTTTAGGTCCTATTATCACAAAAGGCTCTATTACTACATTCTTGCCAAAAGAAGTATCGGGAGACAAGTACACTGTATCAGGATCAATCATGCTGACGCCTTTTTTGAATGCTTTTGTTCTAAGTTGATTTTGCATAATTTTTTCAGCAATTCCTAGTTCGCTCATATTATTAATTCCAAGTGCAGTTTTTGAATCAGCTGCAGTAACTAGCTTAATTTTATAATTATACTTTTTTGATAACTTTACAATATCAGTAAGATAATACTCTTTTTTTACATTATTATTTTCAATCTTATTAATAAGATTTAATGATTTTGAGCTAAGAGCAATAATACCAGAATTACAAATATCTATTTTTTTATGTTCTATGGATGCATCTTTAAATTCAACTATTTGATCTACAGAACCTTCTTTATCTTGAACAATAATACCATAAGAGCTATTGTTAATTTCTTTAAACCCTAAAATAACAACATCGTTTTTATTAAGCTCATTTTTAACTTTTTTTAAATCATTAATATTTATTAATGGATTATCGGCGTACAAAACTAATAACTTAGCACTTCTATTTTTATTTTGTTTTTGAAAAATTTTAACCGCATGTCCAGTTCCTAATTGTGGTTCTTGTACTAAAAATTTCAAATTTGAATATTTTTTTTTAAGAAAAAGTAAATTTTTATTAATGAGAACCGTGATTGATTTAGGTTTTAAAGAATAAGCTTTGGAGATAACATGCTCTATCATAGGTATACCTATAACTTTATGTAAAACCTTTGGCATATCTGAATACATTCTGGTTCCTTTCCCAGCTGCTAAAATTAAAATTTGAAGATTATTTGCCATTTGTTAATGCTTAATATAATAATGAAATAATATCTTAACTCACAAATTATTGCCCACTAAAACTCTGATAAATGACAAATAAAGCAATCCTCTTTGATCTTGACGGAACTTTAGTAGAAACAGCTCCAGATCTTATGGCCGCACACAATCATGTAATGGAAAAATATGGTTATGAAAAGAAACCATTAGAAGATATTAGATTTTTGGCTGGAAGAGGTGCTGCAGTAATGCTTCTAAAATCAATAGATTCTCAAGGACGTCTTAAGCATAAAGAAAAAATTGATGAAAACACACATAAGGCCATGACTAAAGATTTTATAGATTTTTATGCTGCTAATATTTCAAATACATCAAAAATTAATAATGGAGTTGTGGATTTTCTAGATTGGTGCAAAAGTAAAAAAATTCATCTAGCTGTTTGCACTAATAAGATGGAACACCTTACTATTAAATTGTTAAAAGAAATTAAGCTTTATGATTATTTTGATTTTATAGCTGGCGCAGATACATTTGACTACAGAAAGCCAAATCCACAACATTTAACATCTATTCTTGAAATCTTGGGAGTCCCAATAGACCAATCAATTATGGTAGGTGATAGCGAAACAGACGCTGAAGCTGCAAAAGCTGCTAAAATTAAATTTATTTTAGTTAAAGGGGGTTATACTGAAAAAAATTACAATCAAATTTACAATGATTATTTAATCGAAAGCTTCACTGAAATACAGCCAATAACACAGAAAATATTAAATATTTAAAAAAGTTTTTGGGAATCTTAAAAAAAACATTTATAAGACAGACTTATGCATTTTGTAAAAAAACAGCCAATAGAAAAAAGACAAGATTTTATAAATAAACTAAAATCAAAAAAATTATTAAGATTTCCAGGAGCTTATAATGCTTTAGTAGCCAAACTAATCGAGGAAATAGGCTATGACGGAATTTATGTATCTGGAGGAGTTACGGCAAACGATCTTGGTATGCCAGATATAGGCCTTACTACCTTGCATGATGTTTCAACTAAATCACACCAAATTGCTCGTGTAACAAATCTACCTACTATTATAGATATTGATACTGGATTTGGTGAAGCAATGAATGTTTCAAGAACTATAGAAACAATTGAAAGTCTTGGAATTGCAGGGTGTCATATTGAAGATCAAATGAATCCAAAAAGATGCGGTCATCTAGATAATAAAGATCTTGTATCAACTCAAGAAATGGTAAAAAAAATTAAAGCTGCTGTTAAAGCTAAAAAAGATCCTAACTTTCAAATAATAGCCAGAACAGATGCGAATGCTGTGGAAGGTTTAGAAAAAACTATTGCACGGGCTCAAGCATATGTAGATGCAGGAGCTGACATTGTTTTTCCTGAAGCATTAAAAGATGAGAAAGAATTTGAAGAATTTAGAAAGAAAATTGATGTGTATCTTCTTTCAAATATGACTGAATTTGGAAAATCAAAATTGTTAACCGCTACTGAGTTAGAAAATCTTGGTTATAATATAGTTATTTACCCCGTTACCACGCAAAGGTTAGCCATGAAAAATGTGGAGGATGGATTGAGACAAATTTTTGAAGAAGGTCATCAAAATAATGTGATTAACAAAATGCAAACCAGAAAAAGATTATACGAACTAGTAGATTATGAAAAATATGGTGAATTTGATCAATCAGTCTTTAATTTTGGGACGAAAGGTCACGAATAAATGAGTGACGAAATAAAAAAAGGATTGGTGGGTGTAATATCGGACGAAACCAAAGTCTCAGAGGTTATGCCAGATATTAATTCACTAACGTATAGAGGCTACGCGGTTCAAGATCTTGCTAAACAGTGTAAATTTGAACAAGTTGCCTACCTTCTTTTAAATAGCGAACTTCCTAATTCTGAACAGCTAGCTAAATTTGAGCAAGAAGAACGATCTAATAGAAAAATAAGTGAGAACTTAAAAAATATTATTAAAAACTATCCTAAGAACGCTCACCCCATGGATACAACAAGAACTTCTGTGAGCCACATGGGTTTAGAGGATCCTGATACTGCGGACAACTCTGTTGCAGCAAATATAAGGAAATCTATGAGATTGTTAGCTCAAATATCAACGGCGGTTGCTGCAAATTTTAGAGTTAGAAAAGGACAGGAAATAATTGAACCAGATCCAAAACTTGGTTTTTGTGAAAATTTTTTTAACATGTGCTTTGGAACTATACCTAGCCCTGAAGTAATTAAGGCGTTTGATGTATCTATGACTTTATATGCAGAGCATAGTTTCAATGCTTCTACTTTTACCTCAAGAGTTATCACCAGTAGTTTGTCAGACATGCATGGCGCTGTGGTAGGAGGAATTGCCAGTCTCAAAGGACCTTTGCATGGAGGCGCCAATGAAGCTGTAGCTCATATGCTTATGGAAGTAAAAGAACCAGAAAATGCTGAAAAGTTTATTTTAAATAAAATTAAGAACAAAGAATTAATCATGGGATTTGGTCACAGAGTTTACAGAAATGGTGATTCAAGAGTTCCAACAATGACAGAATATTATTACAAAACTGCAGCTTATTACAAAAATGAGAAGCTTCCTAAAATTTCAAAAATTTTAGAGGATACAATGTTTAGAGAAAAAAATATAAAACCAAACTTGGATTTTCCTGCAGGACCCACCTATTATTTAATGGGGTTTGATATTGATTTCTTTACTCCAATTTTTATTGTCTCAAGAATTACAGGTTGGTGCGCACATATAATGGAACAGTTTTCATCTAACAAATTAATTCGTCCTCTGTCCAAATACACAGGGTCACCACATAGAACAATTGGATAACGCACTAGATTTAAGTAAGTTTCTTTGGAAAAAAAGGTTACTTCTGATTAGAGATAACCTGATTGAATTAAATCTTATTAAAGAAGAGCTAAAAAAAAATAAACAACAATTAGATAAAAACAAAATAGAATACTTTATTTTGAATCAAAACCTAACTAGCAACATTACCTTGATTGGGTTAGATGGCCTAGTAAAGCACCAATCAAATAAATTAGATCTTAAAAAAATATTTAATCTAATATCAAAAATGCCGATGGCGAATTTTTAGCTATCTGCTTACTTTGTAAAATCGAAAGCCTCTACCCACGAACCTTTTGTTGAAGCTTTAGAATACTCTGTAGCTCTACCTTCAAAAAAGTTCATGTGTTCCACTCCATTTAGCATATCATCTAGCCAAGTAAGTGGGTTTTCTTTCACCTCATATAGGTCGTTAAGCCTAAGCTGTGCTAATCTTCTATTAGCAATCCATCTGATGTATTTTTTTACCTGTTCAGCTTTTAAACCTTCAATATCTCCCATTTCAAAAGCAAGATCAATAAAAGCATCTTCGTGCTCAACAATAGTAGAACAAGCATCATAAATTTCTTTTTTTAAGCTATCATCTAACAATCCTGGATTTTCATCACAAAATGTGTTGAAAATTTTAATCATAGAGTTGCAATGAAGGGTCTCATCTCTCACAGACCAGGTAACAATCTGACCCATTCCCTTCATTTTATTGAAACGTGGGAAGTTTAATAAAATTGCAAAACTAGCAAACAACTGAAGACCTTCTGTAAAAGCACTAAATACTGCAACCGTTTTTGCAATTTCTCTTTTGTCATTCATGTTAAAGTTTTGCATATAGTCATACTTATCTTTCATCTCTTTATACTTTAAGAAGGCAGAATATTCTGTTTCTGGCATTCCGATTGTATCAAGCAAATGAGAATAAGCTGCCACATGAACTGTTTCCATGGATGCAAAAGCTGTCATCATCATTAACACTTCCGTTGGTTTAAAAACTGTTGTGTAATGTCTTAAATAACAATTATTCACTTCAACATCGGCTTGCGTAAAAAATCTAAAAATTTGAGTTAAAAGATTTTTTTCATGAGGTAACAATTTTTTTTGCCAGTCTCTAACATCCTCAGCTAAAGGTACTTCTTCTGGTAGCCAATGAATTCTTTGTTGTGTTAACCAAGCATCGTAGCACCATGGGTACCTAAAAGGCTTGTATACAATTTTTTCTTTTAGCAGACCTTCTTCTGTACAATAATTTGCACTAATTATTGGTTTGCTTGACTCCATTTTTGGGGCTACTGACATGATAAACACTCCTCATAATTGGCAGGCTCAGCTCCAGCTGTCGCTGGTGGTGCCTTGTGAGACGCTGCTACTGTTTGATTAACTACTTCGGCACGTTGAATTGATTTTGATCTGCAATAATACAGGCTCTTCAAACCTTTCTTCCAAGCTTGAAAATGAATTTGATGTAAATCTCTTTTGTGAACATCGGCTGGTAAGAAAACATTTAAAGATTGAGCTTGAGAAATGTACGGCGTTCTATCTGCTGAATGATCTATTAACCATCTCTGATCAATTTCAAATGCAGTTTTAAACACATCCTTTTCATGATCTGCTAAAAAATCTAAATGCATAACAGAGCCTTGGTTGGTGGTAATTGATGACCAAACCTCATCTGTATCTTTATCGTATTTAGCCAACAGCTCTTTTAAATATCTGTTTCTGACGTTAAATGATCCTGAAAGAGTTTTATGAGTATAGCTATTAGCTGCCACAGGCTCAATTCCGGGAGAGGCACCTCCACAAATGATAGAAATGGAAGCAGTTGGAGCAATAGCTGTTTTATTAGAAAATCTCTCCATAATTCCATAATCAGCAGCGTCTGGGCATGGTCCTCTTTCTTCAGCTAATTTTTTAGAGGCAGCATTCACTTCTTTATCAATTTGTTTAAACATTTTGTTGTTCCAAACCTTTGCCATTACAGACTCGATAGGAATAGAATGTTTTTGTAAGAACGAATGAAATCCCATTACACCAAGACCAACACTTCTTTCTCTCATTGCTGCATAGGTTGCATCTGAAAAAGAGTCTGGCGCTCTTGTAATAAAATCAGTTAAAACGTTATCTAAAAATCTCATAACATCTTCGATCATATTTGGATCGTCTTTCCACTCGTCATAAGTTTCAAGATTTAAAGATGATAAACAACAAACTGCAGTTCTGTCTCTTCCGGCTTTATCAATTCCTGTAGGAAGAGTAATTTCGCTACATAGGTTTGATGTTTTTACTGTAAGACCTGCAAGCTTATGATGCTCTGGGATCATTCTATTTACAGTATCAATGAACACAATGTAAGGCTCGCCTGTTTCAACTCTTGCAGTTAAAAGCCTAATCCATAAGTTTCTTGCAGATATTTTTGATTGAACAGTTCCATCATGAGGACTTTTTAAAGGCCATTGTTCATCCATTTCTACCGCTCTCATAAAGGCGTCAGAAACTAAAACACCATGATGTAAATTCAAAGCTCTACGGTTTGGATCGCCTCCAGTAGGTCTTCTCATTTCAATAAATTCTTCAATCTCAGGATGATCAATTGGCAAGTAACAAGCTGCAGAACCTCTTCTTAAAGATCCTTGACTAATTGCAAGTGTAAGAGAGTCCATCACTTTAATAAAAGGCATAATGCCTGAAGTTTTTCCAACTCTTCCAACTTGCTCTCCTATTGAACGTAAATTTCCCCAATAGCTTCCGATTCCGCCACCCTTTGCAGCAAGCCAAACGTTCTCGCTCCAAAGATCAACAATTCCAGTTAAAGAATCAGATGCTTCATTTAAAAAACAAGAAATTGGCAAACCCCTTTCAGTTCCGGCATTAGACAAAACAGGGGTTGATGGCATAAACCATAAATTACTTATGTAGTTATAAATTCTTTGAGCATGAAGATTGTCATCAGCATAAGTACTTGCAACTCTTGCAAACAAATCTTGATAAGACTCACCTTCGTTTAAATATCTATCGGATAAAGTCGCTTTACCAAAATTAGTTAAGTTAGAATCTTTGCTTCTATCAATCTTAATTGTGATTCCTTTTTCATTTTGAAAAAGTTCAGTTTCGCTACTTAATGAGAATAAATCAGGTCTCTTTAAATCCTGCAGATTCTCATTAGATTTTTTGATGATGTCTGAAGTTTTGCTTTCAACAGCATTTTTTATTGCCAGAGCCAAATTATCTTGCATAATCTCCCAATTATTAAGTTTTTTGTGTAAACAACTATATGTTGTGGTTCAGAAACACTGATATACCATTAGTTATAGCTGATCAAGAGAACATATATCGAACAAAAATAAAAATCCATAAGAATGTTATGAGACTGAAATAAATTACTATAAACATTGAAAATTATTTTATGAACAGTTTACCCTTAGTTGTTAATCAAAATGGCTTCAGAGAATACGATGCTAGATGGTTATATCCTGATGATATTAACCTTGAAGGAATAAAACATCTTGGAATTGGTTTGGGGACTCAAATTGTAAGCAGAACTAAAAAAAATCCAAGAGTAGTTGTGGGACATGATTATAGATCTTACAGCGAAGATATTAAAAAATCACTAATAGATGGTCTAATGCAAGCAGGATGCGCTGTGGAAGATGTGGGCTTGTCTCTTTCTCCTATGGTTTATTTTGCTCAATTTGAGTTAAATGCAGATGCAGTTGCCATGGTTACTGCAAGTCATAACGAAAATGGTTGGACGGGTGTTAAAATGGGAATTGAAAAAGCTTTAACTCATGCACCAGAAGAAATGGCAGAACTTAAAGATATAGTTCTTAATCAAAAATTTAAATTAGATAAGGGTTCTTACAAAGAAATTAAAGGATTTAAAGAAGTTTATATTAATCATTTAATATCCAAAAATAAAATTAAGAAAAAGATTAAAGCAGTGGTGGCTTGTGGAAATGGTACCGCTGGAATATTTGCTCCACAAATATTACGTGGTATAGGCTGCGAGGTAATTGAACTTGATTGTAACTTAGATTTTACTTTTCCCAAATACAATCCTAATCCAGAAGATCTTGGAAATGCTTCATGCAATTGCAAAAGCTGTGAAAGAAAATAATGCAGATGTTGGCTTTGGTTTTGATGGTGATGGAGATAGAGTTGGAGTGATTGACAATCTTGGTGAAGAAATATTTTCAGATAAAATTGGACTACTAATTGCAAGAAATCTTGCACCAAAATATAAAAATTCTAAGTTTATTGTAGATGTAAAATCTACAGGATTATTTTCTCATGATACAATTTTAAAAGACAATAATTGTGAAACTATATATTGGAAAACAGGTCATTCGCATATCAAACGAAAAGTAAATAAGGAAAAAGCATTAGCTGGATTTGAAAAAAGTGGTCACTTCTTTTTTAATCAACCTTTAGGTTATGGTTATGATGATGGAATAAATTCTGCAATTCAAGTTTGTCACTTACTTGATAATCAAAATAAAAAAATGAATGAAATTATTAATGAACTTCCTAAAACTTATCAAACACCAACTATGGCACCTTTTTGTAAAGATGAGGAAAAATATAAAGTAGTAGAAGATTTAGTTATACAAGTAGAAAAATTAAAACAAAATAACACTAAAATTGACAATCAATCTATTACAAATGTTTTAACAGTAAATGGTGTTAGGTTTTCTTTGGAGGATGGATCTTGGGGTTTAATAAGAGCTTCCTCAAACAAACCCTCTTTAGTAGTAGTAACTGAAAGTCCAACCTCAGATGAGCGTAAGAAAAAAATCTTTGATTTTATTGATGATTTGCTGCAAAAAACCGGAAAAATTGGCGAATACGACCAGAAAATCTAATAATCTCTAGTCCAATATCCATAAACACATCTCGTACCATTTCTTGAGCAGTCATAAGTATCATGCAAAACACCGTCTTTAACAACAGTCACATGTTTGGAGCAGGAAACGATTAAAGTACCCATAGGTAATTCTTCTTTTTTTAAATGAACTTTACAGCCCTGCCCCACAAACATAGTAGGTGTCCATTTCCAACCTAATTTTTTTAAATAATTTTTAAGAACTACTCTATGCGTTCCGGTTCGTGGACTATCATTTTTTTGCTTTAAACTTCTTGCAAGTTTAGTTCTGGAAGTTGTTCTAAATTCTTCATTAGCTTTATAAAGGTCTTCGTAAACTTCTGTATATTTTATTCCTGTTGCAATAGAGATGGATCTGACTACGCAGTCTCCTGCTTTTCCCTTAAATCCAGCAGCGGCTCTTCCACCATCATCAATCTTTAGTTCTAAATTGCTTTTAGAAAATAATTTTTTAAAAAACATCATACTGTATAGAGCTTGGTTTGTTATTATCTTTAAGAATATTTAGCAAAACATCAAGACTCTTATTCACTTCCTCCTTCATATCACTTGGAGCGTTGATAATAAAAAATCCAGTTCCTTGCATACGAAGAAATAAATTTTTTAATTCAATTTTAATATGAGTGGTATTGTTGATGTTAAGTTTTAACATTTGATCGATAAATAAATTTGTCTTATCAGACTCTAAAATGGGATACCAAATCATATAACAGACATTTGGAAATTGTTTTGTATTATGCTTGATGAGCTTGGTGACTTTTTCATATTCTGTTTTAACTTCATAAGATGGATCAATTAAAACTAATTTAGCTCCTTCATAAGAACTAATCATTGAATCAAGAAAGGCATATGCATCTTTTTTTTCTATAGTAATTCTTGAGTCTTGTTTAAAATTATTTTTTAAAATCTCGAATTCATTATTATGTAGTTCTGATAAACAGATTGAATCTTCTTGATCCAAAACTAAGGAAGATAGAAAACATGAGCCAGGATACAACTAGGAGTATATAAACATTGTTGACTCTCTCAACAAGTGTTTTATTCAACAGTAACAGATTTTGCCAAATTTCTGTGGTTTATCTATATCGCAACCTTTATATTTTGCAGCATGCAAAGCCAACATTTGAAGAGGCAAGGTCAGTAAAAAAGGTAAGAGATCTTCAGAAGTTTGTTCAACATCAATTTTTTTCCAAACATTCTCGCTACTAATTTCGTCTTTGCTTTTATTGCTTATCAATAAAACCTTTGCACCTCTGGATATAACTTCTTGCATATTCGATAAGGTTTTTTCATAGTATTTATCTCTTGGCGCCAAGACCACCACTGGAATGCCATCCTCTATCAAGGCTAATGGACCATGCTTCATTTCCCCTGCGGGATAACCTTCTGCATGAACATAACATAATTCTTTTAACTTCAATGCACCTTCCATAGCAATTGGATATGACAAAACCTCTTCCTAAAAACATAGAACCTTTTGCATCTAGCAAAAAAATTAGCTATTATCTTCGAATGTCAGACTCTACGCCTAAAGTATTTTTAATTAAATTTAGGTAATTTTTTTAATGTTTTAATTTTTAACTCTATAATCACTTTTTTGAAATATCTTTTCTTACAAAAGACCAATTTTTAATGTCAAAAATATATAGCTACTAACATTTGTCCAACAAATGCTTTTGTCGAAGCAACTCCTATTTCTGGATCCGCAATAAATAGGTAACACAAAATTCGAAGATTCTCTAGCTATTGAACTTTCTACTAACATTTACAATACTTAAAGTTTTCATTTTATTTTTTTTACATAAGTTCTAAGGGCTGCGTAAGTATCAGCTGTCTCACCAGACTGAGAAATAAAAATATATAAGATTATTTTTTTTAAATTTATTATTTTTATATCTAAATTCAGAAGCTATATCGATTGACACATCAATAGTTAGTCAAATTCATCAAGCCAATATTTGGCCATCATACAAGCATGATAAGCTGTCCCACAACCAATTAAACATAATTGAATCAATCTGATTTTAAATCCCAAGGAAAATTATAAATATTTATTTCATCTCTAATGACTATCTATAAATTCATTAATACAGGCCTTGATAGTGATAGGCTGTTCAAAAATTTCTTTTTGCATAAAAGTCTGAAAGTTTCCTTTTTCATAATCATCTAATTTTGTCTGAGAGAGTCTAAGTATTTTTTTATTAATTTTTTTTCCATTATTGAATTATAAAATTCGACTTGGTCTTTTTTTACATATACAAATATCACCATCATCTAAATATGAAATTTTATTAGTCATAGATTTTAATGCATAGGAATCTGATCCTAGAATAATTTTCATTACTGTCCATAACCCACTGCTAAAGGAGATCCTCTTCTAGCTCCAACAATTAAATCCTGATTGTTCTTAAAAAGAATTGCTAAACGCATAACTCCCATGAAGCTTTTCTAAGAGTTTTTTGAATAGCAGACAACTAAGTTTGTTTTTTTTTAAATTTTCTGTCAGTAAAATGAGTTATAACTTCAGTATCTGTTTGAGATTTAAATTTATAACCTTTTTTTTCTAAGACATTTTTTTAATATTGTTGAATTTTCTATAATTCCATTGTGTACAACGGAAACAATTTCAGACGAATGTGGATGAGCATTGACTCTCATTGGGAACTCCATGAGTTGCCCATCTAACATGTCCTATGCCAACTAATTCCTTTTAAAGATTTTTTTGAACAAATTTTTTCTAAGCTTTGATGACTCTCCCCTCACACTTAACTTCATCAATTACATTATCTGAACTAAGGTTGCTATACCTGCAGAATCGTAACCTCGGTACTCTAATTTTTTTAATGAGTTTATAATATTACTTAGAACCGGCCTTTCACTAGTAATACCAATAATTCCACACATTTATTTTTTTCTCTTTTTTAATTTAAAATTTTTTTGACCTGATCTAGTTAGAGCCAAACTATTATCGCTCACATTTTTTGTAATAACCGAGCCAGCACCAACAACACTTCCCTTTCCGATTGTGACTGGCGCCACCAAAGATGAATTCGAACCTATGAAAGCTTTTGATTTTATTTTTGTTTTGAATTTTTTAACTCCATCATAATTACATGTAATGGTTCCTGCTCCTACATTAACAGCCTTCGCCCATACATCAGTATCGCCTATATATGAAAGATGGTTAACTTTTGGAATTTTTATCTAATTTTTGAATTTTTTATTTCTACAAAATTTCCGACCTTTGCTAGTCATTTTCCAATATAGTGCCAGGTCTTATTCTTGCATATGGTCCTATAACAACATTGTTTTTTATGACCGAACCTTCTAAATGTGAAAAAGATCGAATTACTACACCATTTCCAATTTTAACTTTAGGTCCTATTATCACAAAAGGCTCTATTACTACATTCTTGCCAAAAGAAGTATCGGGAGACAAGTACACTGTATCAGGATCAATCATGCTGACGCCTTTTTTGAATGCTTTTGTTCTAAGTTGATTTTGCATAATTTTTTCAGCAATTCCTAGTTCGCTCATATTATTAATTCCAAGTGCAGTTTTTGAATCAGCTGCAGTAACTAGCTTAATTTTATAATTATACTTTTTTGATAACTTTACAATATCAGTAAGATAATACTCTTTTTTTATATTATTATTTTCAATCTTATTAGATATAGATTTAATGACTTTTGAGCTTAAGAGCAATAATACCAGAATTACAAATATCTATTTTTTTTTGCTCTACTGGATGCATCTTTAAATTCAACTATTTGATCTACAGAACCTTCTTTATTTTGAACAATAATACCATAAGAAGCTATTGTTAATTTCTTTAAACCCTAAAATAACAACATCGTTTTTATTAAGCTGCATTTTTAATTTTTTTTAAATCATTAATCATTTATTAATGGATTATCAGCGTACAAAACTAATAACTTAGCACTTCTATTTTTATTTTGTTTTTGAAAAATTTTAACCGCATGTCCAGTTCCTAATTGTGGTTCTTGTACTAAAAATTTCAAATTTGAATATTTTTTTTCTAAGAAAAAGTAAATTTTTATTAATGAGAACTGTGATTGATTTAGGTTTTAAACTGAATAGGCTTTGGAGATAACATGCTCTATCATAGGTATACCTATAACTTTATGTAAAACCTTTGGCATATCTGAATACATTCTGGTTCCTTTCCCAGCTGCTAAGAATTAAAATTTGAAGATTATTTGCCATTTGTTAATGCTTAATATAATAATGAAATAATATCTTAACTCACAAATTATTGCCCACTAAAACTCTTGATAAATGACAAATAAAGCAATTCTTTTTGATCTTGGACGGAACTTTAGTAGAAACAGCTCCAGATCTTAATGGCCGCACATAATCATGTAATGCGAAAAATATGGTTATGAAAAAAAACCATTAGAAGATAGTTAGATATTTTGGCTGGAAGAGGTGCTGCAGTCAAATGCTTGTAAAATCAATAGATTCTCAAGGACGTCTTAACACATCAAAGTAACAAAATTGATGAAAACACACATAAGGCCATGACTAAAGATTTTATAGATTTTTATGCTGCTAATATTTCAAATACATCCAAAATTAATCAATGGAGTTATTGATTATTCTAGATTGGTGCAAAGAGTAAAAAAATTCATCTAGCTGTTTGCACTAATAAGATGGAACACCTTAACTATTAAATTATTAAAAGAGATTAAGCTTTATGATTATTTTGATTTTATAGCAGGAGCAGATACTTTTAATTATCAGAAAGCCAAATCCACAACACATCACATCTATACTTGAAATTTTAAATATTCCCATTGAGCAATCAATTATGATTGGTGATAGCGAAACTGATGCTGAGGCAGCAAAAGCTGCTAAAATTAAATTTATTCTAGTTAAAGGTGGTTATACTGAAAAGAAATTACGAATCAAATTTATCAATGATTATTTAATCGAAAGCATTCAATGAAATAGCAGCCAATAACACAGTAAAATACTTAAATATTTAAAAAAGTTTTTGGGAATCTGTAAAAAAAACATTTATAAGACAGTGACTTATGCATTTTGTAAAAAAACAAGCCTCTAGAAAAAAGACAAGATTTTACTAAATCAACTAAAATCAAAAAAATTATTAAGATTTCCAGGAGCTTATAATGCTTTAGTAGCCAAACTAATTGAAGAAATAGGCTATGATGGAATTTATGTATCTGGAGGAGTTACGGCAAATGATCTTAGGTATGCCAGATATAGGCCTTACTACCTTGCATGATGTTTCAACTCAATCACACCAAATTGCTCGTGTAACAAATCTACCTACTATTATAGATATTGATACTGGATTTGGTGAAGCTATGAATGTTTCAAGAACAATAGAAACTATTGAAAGTCATTAGGAATATGCAGGGTGTCATATTGAAGATCAAACTGAATCCAAAACGATGCGGTCATCTTAGATAATAAAGATCTTGTATCAATCTCAAGAAATGGTAAAAAAAATTAAAGCTGCTGTTAAAGCTAAAAAAGATCCTAACTTTCAAATCATAGCCAGAACAGATGCGAATGCTGTGGAAGGTTTAGAAAAAACTATTGCTACGAGCTCAAGCATATGTCGATGCAGGAGCTGACATTGATTTTTCCTGAAGCACTTAAAAGATGAGACAGAATTTGAAGAATTTAGAAAGAACAATTAATGTGTATCTTCTTTGCAAATATGACTGAATTTGGAAAATCAAAATTGTTAACCGCTACTGAGTTAGAAAATCTTGGTTATAATTTAGTTATTTATCCTGTTACCACTCAACGGCTTAGCTCATGAAAAATGTGGAAGATGGATTAAGACAAATTTTTGAAGAAGGTCATCAAAATAATGTAATTGAACAAAATGCAGACTAGAAAAAGATTATACGAGCTAGTTGATTATGAAAAATATGGTGCATTTCGATCAATCTGTATTTAATTTTGGAACGAAAGGTCACGAATAAATGAGTGACGAAATAAAAAAAGGGCTTAGTAGGTGTAATATCGGATGAAACCAAAGTCTCAGAAGTTATGCCAGATATTAATTCACTTACGTATAGAGGTTACGCTGTTCAAGATCTTAGCTAAACAATTGTAAATTTGAAGAAGTTGCCTACCTTCATTTTAAATGGTGAACTTCCAAATGCTGAATCAGTTAACAAGAATTTGAGTCCAGAAGAACGAACAAATAGGCAACTATTTCACAAACGTTAAAAACATATTATAAAAAATTATCCTAAAAACTCCCACCCCATGGATACTACCAGAACCTCTGTAAGCCACATGGGATTAGAGGATCCTGATACTGCGGATAATTCAAAAGAAGCAAATATAAGCGAAATGCAATAAGATTATTTGCTCAAATCTCTACTGCGGTTGCTGCAGATTTTAGAGTCTAGAAAAGGCCAAGAAATAATTGACCCAGATCTAAAATTTAGGATTTTGCGAAAATTTTTTTCATATGTGCTTTGGAACAAGTTCCAAGTCCAGAAGTTGTTAAAGCCTTTGACGTATCCATGACTTTATATGCAGAGCATAGTTTTAATGCCTCTACATTTACCTCAAGAGTAATTGCTAGCAGTTTATCTGACATGCACGGAGCTGTGACTAGGTGCTATTGCAAGTCTAAAAGGTCCATTGCACGGAGGAGCAAACGAAGCTGTCGCTCACATGCTAAAAGAAGTTGGATCACCTGATAAATGCTGAAGCAGTTCATACTAAATAAAATTAAAAATAAAGACTTAATCATGGGATTTGGCCACAGAGTATATCAGAAATGGTGACTCTCGCGTACCTACAATGACAGAATACTATTATAAAACAGCAGCCTACTATAAAAATGACTGAAGCTTACCTGAAATTTCAAAAATTTTAGAAGCATACAATGCTTCGTGAAAAAAATATCAAACCGAATTTAGATTTTCCAGCAGGACCCACTTATTATCTCATGGGTTTTGATATTGATTTCTTTACTCCAATTTTTATTGTCTCTAGAATTACAGGTTGGTGTGCTCATATCATGGAACAATTTTCCTCTAACAAGCTAATTCGACCTTTGTCTAAATACACAGGTTCCCCTTATAGAAAAATTGGATAATAATTTAGATTTAAAAAAATTTCTTTGGAAAAAAAGATTATTATTAATAAGAGATAATCATAAAAATTATTTACAAATAAAAAATTTTCTCAAAAAAGAAGAGGATAAAATAATTAAAAATAAAATAGAATATTTTTTCTTAAATCATAACTTTTCATCTGATATTGTGCTGATTGGTTTAGACGGTCAAACTAAGTATGAGTCTAATATTTTCGATCTAAAAAAAATTTTTGATCTAATCTCTAAGATGCCTCTAGCAAACTATTAAATATTTATTTAAAAATTTAATGAAATTTCAGCAAACCGATTAGCTAAAGGTTTTGATATTTAAAGAGTTTTTTTTTGCAAAATCATCAATTGCTTTCTTTACTTCAAATATACAAAATTTATCTGAGTAATCATCACACAATATGACAGATTTTTTTTTTAAACCTTTAGTAAGAATATTGTAAGTCACTTATAACCGTATCGTAGCTATGGCCTCCGTCTAAAAAGACATAATCAATAATCATCTAAAGGGATTTTGTTGTAAATTTAATCTGTAGAGTCACCTTTCATCAAGGTAATATTTTTTTTAAATTTATTTAAAAAATTGGTTACACTTTCCAGTGAATTTAAATTTTCTTTTTTAATATAATTATAATAAATATTTTTTAGATGGGTTGGAAAATTTCTGATTCTTGTAAAAATTTTGGCTCAATTTCATCTATCTTTGCTTATTTTTTCTGAACCAAATAAATCTATTCCGTAATATTTAAAATTGACCTTGGTTTTTGTTATTTAATAACTCACAAACATTTCGCGCTGTCACACCGCAAAAAACCCCAACTTCAAGAAAATGGTTAAGCTTGTTTTTCATTAATATGGCTTAACACAAAATCGCCATAAGGGTTTTTTAAACCTATTAATTTGTCCAATAATTTTTAGATGATAATAAAAATAAATAAAATTATTTTGTAAAATCAAAAGCTTCCACCCAAGAACCTTTTGTTGAAGCTTTAGAATACTCTGTAGCTCTACCTTCAAAAAAGTTCATGTGCTCCACTCCATTCAACATATCATCTAGCCATGTGAGTGGATTTTCTTTCACCTCATAAAGATCGTTTAAGCCGAAGTTGTGCTAAGTCTTCTATTTGCAATCCATCTGAATGTATGTTTTTGACCTGTTCAGCTTTTAAACCTTCAATATCTCCCATTTCAAAAGCAAGATCAATAAAAGCATCTTCATGCTCAACAATAGTAGAACAAGCGTCATAAATTTCTTTTTTTAAGCTATCATCTAACAATCCTGGATTTTCATCACAAAATGTATTGAAAATTTTAATCATAGAATTGCAATGAAGTGTCTCATCTCTCACAGACCAAGTAACAATCTGGCCCATTCCTTTCATTTTATTGAAATCGTGGAAAGTTTAATAAAATTGCAAAACTAGCAAACAACTGCAAGACCTTCTGTAAAAGCACTAAATACCGCAACTGTTTTAGCAATTTCTCTTTTGTCATTCATGTTAAAGTTTTGCATGTAGTCATACTTATCTTTCATCTCTTTATACTTTAAGAAATGCAGAATATTCTGTTTCTGGCATTCCGATTGTATCAAGCAAATGAGAATAAGCTGCCACATGCACTGTTTCCATGGATGCAAATGCTGTCATCATCATTAACACTTCCGTTGGTTTGAAATACTGTAGTGTAATGTCTTAAATAACAATTATTTACTTCAACATCGGCTTGCGTAAAAAATCTAAAAATTTGAGTTAAAAGATTTTTTTCATGAGGTAATAATTTTTTTTGCCAATCTCTCACATCCTCCGCTAATGGTACTTCCTCTGGCAACCAGTGAATTCTTTGTTGTGTTAACCAAGCATCATAACACCATGGGTACCTAAAAGGCTTGTATACAATTTTTTCTTTTAACAAACCTTGCTTCTGTCACAATAACTTTGCGCTAATTATTGGTTTTGCTTGACTCCGATTTTTGGGGCTACTGACATGATAAACACTCCTCATAATTGGCAGGCTCAGCTCCAGCTGTCGCTGGTGGTGCCTTGTGAGACGCTGCTACTGTTTGATTAACTACTTCGGCACGCTGAATTGATTTCGATCTGCAGTAATACAAACTCTTCAATCCTTTCTTCCAAGCTTGGAAATGAACTTGATGTAAGATCTCGCTTGTGAACATCGGCAGGTAAGAAATACGTTTAATGATTGTGCTTGAGAAATATACGGCGTTCTATCTGCTGAATGATCAATTAACCATCTCTGGTCAATTTCAAAAGCAGTTTTAAACACATCTTTTTCATGATCTACTTAAAAAATCTAAGTGCATAATAGAACCTTGGTTAGTGGTAATAGATGACCATACTTCATCTGTATCTTTGCCATGTTTAGCCAATAGTTCTTTTAAATATCTGTTTCTGACGTTAAATGAACCAGATAAGAGTTTTATGCGTATAGCTATTAGCAGCTACTGGCTCAATTCCAGGAGATGCACCTCCACAAATAATAGAAATAGAAGCTGTTGGAGCAATCGCAGTTTTATTAGAAAATCTTTCCATAATTCCATAATCAGCAGCGTCAGGGCATGCGTCCTCTTTCCTCTGCTAAAATTTTAGAAGCATTCATTCACTTCTTTATCAATATGTTTGAACATTTTGTTATTCCAAACTTTTGCCATTACGGATTCAATTGGAATAGAATGTTTTTGCAAGAAAGAATGAAATCCCATTACACCAAGACCTACACTTCTTTCTCTCATTGCTGCATAAGTTGCATCTTTAAAAGATTCTGGAGCTCTTGTGATAAAATCAGTTAACACATTATCTAAAAATCTCATTACATCTTTGATCATTAATTTGGATCATCTTTCCACTCATCATAAGTTTCTAGATTTAATGATGACAAACAACAAACTGCAGTTCTGTCTCTTCCAGCTTTATCAATTCCTGTTGGAAGTGTAATTTCACTACAAAGATTTGATGTCTTCACTGTTAAGACCTGCAAGTTTGTGATGTTGCTGGGATCATTCTGTTTACTGTATCAATGAACACAATGTATGGCTCACCTGTTTCTACTCTTGCAGTTAAGTAAGTCTAATCCATAAATTTCTTGCTGAGATACGTGATTGAACAGTTCCATCATGATGGACTTTTTAGTGCCCACTGCTCATCTGTTTCAACTGCTCGCATAAAAGCATCTGAAACTAAAACACCATGATGTAAATTTAAAGCTCTTCTATTTGGATCTCCACCAGTTGGTCTTCTCATTTCAATAAATTCTTCAATTTCAGGATGATCAATTGGCAAATAACAAGCTGCTGATCCACGTCGTAAAGATCCTTGACTAATTGCAAGTGTTAAGAGAGTCCATCACTTTAATGAAAGGCATAATGCCAGAAGTTTTTCCTACTCTTCCAACTTGCTCTCCGATCGAACGTAAATTTCCCCAATAACTTCCGATACCACCACCTTTTGCAGCAAGCCAAACATTCTCGCTCCATAAGATCTACAATTCCAGTTAAAGAATCAGATGCTTCATTTAAAAAACATGAAATTGGCAAGTCCTCTTTCCGTTCCTGCATTCGACAAAACAGGAGTTGATGGCATAAACCATAAATTACTTATGTAGTTATAAATTCTCTGACCGTGTAAGATTATCGTCTGCGTAAGTGCTTGCTACTCTTGCAAATAAATCTTGATAAGACTCACCTTCATTTAGATATCTGTCTGTTAAAGTTGCTTTTCCAAAGTTAGTTAATTTCGAATCTTTGCTTCGATCAATTCTGAATGGTGATTCCTTTTTCATTTTGAAAAAGTTCCGTCTCATTTGTTAATGAAAATAGATCTGGACGCTTTAAATCCTGTAGATTCTCATTGGATTGTCTTAATGATATCAGCAGCTATTGCTTTCAACAGCATTCTTTATTGCCAGAGCCAAATTTTCTTGCATAATCTCCCAATTATTAAATTTTTATGTAAAAACAACTATATGTTGTGGTTCAGAAACACTGATATACCATTAGTTATAGTTGATCAATAGAACATATATCGAACAAAACTAAAAATCCATAAGAAAGTTATGCGTGTGAAATAAATTACTATAAACATTGGAAAATAATTTTATGAACAATTTTTCAGTAGCTTGTTAACCAAAATGGCTTCCGAGAATACGATGCTAGATGGTTATACCCCGATGATATTAACCTTGAAGGAATAAAACACCTAGGAATAGGTCTTGGAACTCAAATTGTAAGCCGAACTAAAAGACAATCCAAGAGTCATTGTTGGCCATGACTACAGATCTTACAGTGAAGAAATTAAAAAATCATTAATTGATGGATCTAATGCAAGCAGGATGTGCTAGTGGAAGATGTCGGACTTATCCCTATCACCAATGGTTTATTTTGCTCAATTTGAATTAAATGCAGATGCAGTTGCCATGGTAACTGCAAGTCATAATGAAAATGGCTGGACAGGTGTTAAAATGGGAATTGAAAAAGCCTTAACTCATGCTCCAGAAGAAATGGCTGAACTAAAAGATATTGTTCTTAATCAAAAATTTAAATTAGCATAAAGGTACTTATAAAAAAATTGAAGGCTTTAAAGAAGTTTATATTAATAATTTAATTTCTAAAAATAAAATTCAAGAAAAAAATCAAAGCAGTGGTAGCTTGTGGAAATGGTACCGCTGGAATATTTGCTCCAGATATTTTACGAGGTATAGGCTGTGATGTAATTGAGCTTGATTGTAATTTAGATTTTACTTTTCCCAAATACAATCCTAATCCAGAAGATCTTGAAATGCTTCATGCCATTGCAAAAGCTGTGAAAGAAAATAATGCAGATGTTGGCTTTGGTTTTGATGGTGATGGAGATAGAGTTGGAGTGATTGACAATCTTAGGTGAAGAAATATTTTCAGATAAAATTGGACTACTAATTGCAAGAAATCTTGCTCCAAAACATAAAAATTGTAAATTTATTGTAGATGTAAAATCTACAGGATTATTTTCTCATGATACAATTTTAAAAGAAAATAATTGTGAAACTATTTATTGGAAAACAGGTCATTCGCATATCAAACGAAAAGTAAATAAAGAAAAAGCATTAGCTGGATTTGAAAAAAGTGGTCACTTCTTTTTTAATCAACCTTTAGGTTATGGTTATGATGATGGAATAAACTCTGCAATTCAAGTTTGTCACTTACTTGATAATCAAAATAAAAAAATGAATGAAATTATTAATGAACTTCCTAAAACTTATCAAACACCAACTATGGCTCCTTTTTGTAAAGATGAGGAAAAATATAAAGTAGTAGAAGATTTAGTAAAACAAGTAGAAGAATTAAAACAAAATAACACTAAAATTGACGGTCAATCTAATTACAGATGTTTTAACAGTAAATGGTGTTAGATTTTCTCTAGAAGATGGATCTTGGGGTCTTGATAAGAGCATCCTCAAACAAGCCCTCTTTAGTAGTAGTAACTGAAAGTCCAGCCTCAGATGAGCGTAAGAAGAAGATCTTTGATTTTATTGATAATTTATTGCAAAAAACAGGCAAAATTGGCGAATACGACCAGAAAATCTAATAACCTTTAGTCCAATATCCATAAACACAACGCGTTCCATTCCTAGAGCAATCATAAGTATCATGCAAGCACTCCATCTTTTACGACCGTCATATGTTTGGAGCAGGAAACGATTAACGTACCACATGGGTAATTCATCTTTTTTTAAATGAACTTTACAGCCCTGGCCAACAAACATAGTAGGTGTCCATTTCCATCCTAATTGTTCTAAATATTTTTTAACAACTACTCTATGTGTTCCAGTTCTTGGAGTATCATTTTTTTGCTTTAAGCTTCTAGCTAAGTTTTGTTTTTGAATTTAATCTAAAAGCTTCATTCGCTTTATATAAGATCTTCATAAACTTCTTCATAGTTAATCCCTGTTGCAATAGCAGATGGATCTGAACTACGCAGTCCCCTGCTTTTCCCTTAAATCCAGCTGCAGCTCTACCACCATCATCAATCTTTAGTTCTAAATTGCTATTTAGAAAATAATTTTTTAAAAAACATCATACTGTATTTGTGCTTGGTTTATTATTGATCTTTAAGAATATTCTAATAATACATGCAAGACTCTTAGTTCACATCCTGCTTCATTTCACTTGGAGCATTAATAATAAAAAAACCAGTTCCTTGCATACGAAGAAATAGAATTTTTTAATTCAATTTTAATATGAGTGGTATTGTTTATGTTTAAGTTTTAAGCATGTTGATCGAATAAATAACATTTGTCTTATCAGACATCTAACAATGGGATACCAAACCATATAACAGACATTTGGAAATTGTTTTGCGTTATGCTTGATAAGTTTGGTGACTTTTTCATATTCATGTTTTCACTTCATAAGCATGGATCAATTAAAACTAATTTAGTTCCTTCATAAGAACTAATCAGTTGCATTCAAAGTAGGCATATGCATCTTTTTTTTCTACTAGTAATTCTTGAATCATTGGCTAAAATTATTTTTGTAAAATCTCAAATTCATTATTGTGTAACTCTGATAAATATATTTTATCTTCTCTATCTAATACTAAAGAAGATAATAAGCAGGACCCTGGATAAATATTGATAGAATGTTTATTTTTTTCTGAATTAACTTTTTTAACTAAATCTACATATTGATTAACAACCTGATCTGAAATGTTGGCATTTAATACTTTAATAATTCCATTTAAGTATTCTTTATTTTTTTGCATAAACTTATCTTCGAGAAAATAAGTTCCAGCAGCAGCAAAAGGATCAATAAAAGTGAAAGGTTTATTTTGTTTTAATTTATTTAGTAAATACACTAATAAACAATGTTTAAATACATCAGCAAAGTTTCCAGCATGAAATCCGTGCCTATAACTCAAGCATTTAGATAATTTTTTTTAAGTTTAACTCAAAATCTTAGCTAGCTCAGTTTTGGTATAGGGCTTTCCTTTAATAACCCAAATCGGATAGATGGCCAAGTCGGATCTTTTTTATGCCTTGGCAATCAATATGAATATGTAATTGAGGTACAATATTACCTACTTTTTCTACATTTAAATTATTACATCTAAAATGCTTCTTCATCATCTTGCTGCAGTATTGAATCTCATCTAGCAGCTGAATTTGATCTTTTTTACTTGAGATCTAAAATCTGACGATGCGCCTTTTCTTTTTGGTATCAGCATAATCCAAGGAAACTTAGAATTATCTTGTAATCTTACCTGGCATAATTTTAAATCAGTAATGTAATGAGTGGTTTTCTCAAATTTTTTATGTATTTTGAACATATCAGCTAAATTACATAACTATTTTATAATGGATTTAAAGAAAATTAATCAGAAAATTAAAAGCTTTGTAAAAGCTAGAGATTGGGATCAATTCCATTCCCCTAAAAATCTTTCTATGGCTTTATCCGTAGAAGCTTCTGAATTAGTTGAGATTTTTCAGTGGTTAAAAGAATCTGACCTAAAAAAAGTAGATAAAGAAAAAGTAGCAGATGAAATAGCAGATATCTTTTTTCTATTTAATTCGAATTTCTCAAAAAATGAACATTGATATTGAAAAAAGTTTTTATAAAAAAATGATCAAAAATATCAAAAAATATCCTAGTTAAATTATCTAAAGGTAAATCAGATAAAAGAAACTAATTAATTATTTTTTTTTCAAGCAAGTCTTCAATTTACTTCTCTTTCGTCAAAACCGTATGTTTAACAAAACTTCCAGTAGTATGCTGACCAAATACAGGGGATTCTTTAGTATCATCAACTTTAGTATCTGAAAATTTAATTGGCATTCCAATAGCCTTGAAAGATCCTGCTTTTTTATTTTTTACATCTACGATCATTTTTCGTTGCAATAGTTTGCGGATCTTCAAACATTTCTGTTACAGAATTAATAGGTCCACAAGGTAAGACCTTTTTCATCAAATAATTCTTAACCATTCAGCAGATGTTTTTTTTTCTAATTCTTGTTTTAAAATTTCAACCAAGTTCTGGAAGATGTTTCATTCGATTTGCATTATTATTAAACTTTTGAATTTTCTTGTAAATCTTTTCTTCCTAAAGCATCTAATAAGTTCAACCAATTATTTTGGTTGGAGGCACCAATCGTAATCCATTTGTCTTTGGTTTTAAAAGCTTGATAGGGTGCTGTCATAGGATGAGCTGATCCCAAAGGTCCCGGTGAAATTCCAGTAGCTGAAGCAATAGCAGATTGCCAATAGGTATGAACGATCCCTGCCTCATATAATGAAGTATCCACTTTCTGTCCTACTCCAGTTTTTTCTCTAGCAACTAATGCAGCTAACACTCCTGTTGCCCCTAAAATTCCAGCTGTAATATCAGTAAGGGGCGCTCCTACTTTCATAGGGGGTCTATCTTTACTTTCTCCAGTAATACTCATTAATCCACTCATTCCCTGTGCAACCAAATCAAAGCCGCCTTTATCAGCGTAAGGACCTGTTCTACCGTAACCTGAAATTTCACATAAAATTATACGAGGATTAATTTTTTTTAACTCCTCATATCCAATTCCTAAGTTTTTCTAATGTACCTTTTCTAAAATTCTCAATAACAACATCTGCCTGCTTTGACTAATCGTTTAAACACTTCAACACCTTCTTTTTGTTTTAAATCAAGTGCTATACCTTTTTTATTTCTATTCATTTGCATAAAGGCAGCAGCTTCTCCATTTATATCGGGAGGCAAAAATCTTCTGGTATCGTCACCACCAGGAATTTTTTCGATTTTAATAACTTCCGCACCAAGATCTGCTAGCATCAATCCACAAGTTGGTCCTGCCATAATTTGTGCTAAGCTCTAACACTTTCACTGCCATGGATTGGACCTGGCATTTTACTTATTTTTAAAGTTTAGGTTTTGTTTTAGTTAAAAAGGATTTGTATCCAATTTGAAAATCTTTTGTGTCGTAACATTTATAACCAAGATTATTTAATTTATTCGATATTTTAGTTTCTGTAGCTAATAACTCATCTGCAAATAGCTTTATGCCATCTTGCAACTAAGGGAGCGCCATCACAAATACGTTCTGCTGTATGCATAAGCCTCTTTTTCTACATCTTGATCGGGAACTACTCTATTAACCATTCCTTTTGTGATAAGCTTCTTCTGAATTAAATATTCTTACCTTCCAATAAAATTTCCATGGTTGTTGATCGTCCAACTAATTGCAATAACGCCTGCAACTCTCTTGGAGCCATGGTTAATCCAAGTCTTTTTATTGGAACACCAAATCTTGAAGAGTTTCCACAAATTCTTAAATCACAACATGCTGCAATTTCAAATCCTCCGCCAACACAAAGACCTTCAATTAAAGCTATAGTTGGAATAGGACACTCTTGAATTGCAGCTAAAGTTCCATGTAAATGAACACCATATTCTTTGGCTAAGCTTGCTATTTGACCTTGTTTTTTCAAACTCTCCAATATCATTTCCTGGAGAAAATGATTTTCCATCCTTTGCCTCGTAGCACAACACAACGCAATGTGTTTATTTTTTTTAGATGCCAAATCTTTAAAGATAGAACCTAGTTTTTTCCACATAGGTTTTGTCAAAGCATTTAATTTCTCAGGTCTATTTAAAGAAACCTCCAAAACATGCTCATTAATTTGTTTTGTTTGAACAAGATCAGTCATGATCACCTATAAAAATATTCTACTAAACTCATTGGAATAAATGGAACATATGTCACCAGCATGAGCACAGCAAACAATACTGCTATAAACATAATATTAACTTTGGAAACTTCCCAAATATCCGCTTTCGCAACTGAACATGCGGTCACTAACACGCTAGCTACAGGAGGTGTTTGCTGACCTATCGCTAAATTTAATGTTACAATAATTCCAAAATGAATTGGGTCAATGCCTGCTGCATTAACTAAAGGCATAACAATAGGAACAACTAAAATTATAGCTGCTGCTGAATGAAGAAATAGTCCAATAATTAATAAAAAAACATTTAGAATTGCTAAAATTAAATATTTATTGTTTGTTATACTTGTAATGGAGTTTGCAACTCCTTGAGGAACCTGTTCTATAGTTAAGAATTCACCAATTAAAACTGATGCAGCAACTAATAACATTACAATAGCTGTTTGAGACGCTCCTTCCGTCGTAGCTTCAAAAAATTGTTTAAAATTAAGTTCTCTATACACCGCTCCAATAACACAAGCGGCAACCACTGCTAAACCAGCGCCTTCTGTTGCTGTAACAAAACCTCCAAAAATACCTCCTAAAATAATTACCGGAAGGACAAAAGCTAATGCCGCATCTTTTCCTGTTCTTTTTAGATTTGATAAATTAAATTTTTCTTCGATTGGAAGATTTTTTCTTTTTGCATATATATAACAAACAAGCATCAATCCAAATCCCCCTATAATTCCCGGAATAATACCAGCAACAAATAGTTGAACTACAGAAGTTTGAGCCATAACAGCATATAAAATCATTGGGATGGAAGGTGGAATAATAATTGCCAAAGAAGCAGACGAAGAAGTAATTGCAGCTGCGAAAGCAGCTGGATATCCTTTTTTCTTCATGGCAGGAATTAAAATAGATCCTAGGGCAGCAACATCAGCAACAGCAGAACCAGAAATTTCAGCAAAAAACATTGAAGTTGCAACATTAATCATACTCAATCCACCTTTAATAAACCCAACTAAAGCAGAAGCAAAAGCAATCAAACGTCTAGAAATTCCTGAGGTGTTCATGATTGCGCCTGCTAGGATAAATAATGGGATTGCAATTAATGGGAAATTTGTCGCTCCCACATACATTACAATTGCAGTATCAATTAAAAAGTCTGTTCCTTGCTTTATTACCATGGCCACAACAGTGGTAACTGCAAGACCTATTGCGATGGGTACATTAATACTTAGTAGCAAAAGTAAAACAACAAACATCGATAGAACTATCATGATTGGTGCTCTCCTTGTCCCATAACACTTTGATAATCTTCTTTAAGTCTCAATGTTTCAGACAACATAAATAAAAAAGATCCCACGGGAATGACTGACTGTACTAATGATTGGGGAACCCACTCTAATGTGGTTAAAGTTTCACCATGAATGAGATTCATAACGATTAAACCATAATAGGTCATTAAAGTAAAAAAACTGTAAATTACTATCTTAGAAACAATAAAAAAAACTTTTCTGATTGGAATAGGAAAGGATTTTAAAATACTAGGAACTCCAATATGAGATCCTTTCAAGGCTGCGTAGGCAGAGCCATAATAAGTTAACCAGGCTAATTGAACTGAGGCTACCTCATCATACCAAACTAAAGCTTGACCACTCCATCTGAAAATTACCCCAAATACAACTGTGATTGCCAAAGCAATCATCATTATAAACATGAGGTATTGCAAAAAGACGTCGTATGATTTTCTAAAATTTTCCATCACATTCATTAATGGCCCCATAAATAAATGAGGCCATTAAAATTTATTCGTAATTTATTTAGATAATGCTAAAATATCTTTAACCAAAGCAGCTCCTGTTTTTACTTCAGAAGAAAATTGGTCATAAACATCTTTACTAGCTTTAACAAAAGCAGCGTTATTAGCAGTATTTACTTTCACGCCTGCTTTTTTAATTACATCCAATAAAGAGTTCTCTAAATCAGCAGCACGTTTATAAACAAAAGCTTGGTTTTCTTTTGCTGCAGCTTCTAAGATTTTTCGAACATCAGCCGGTAGTTTACTGTAGTGTGATTTATGTACCGCTACATAAGCCGGTGTATACACGTGACTTGTGATAGATAGGTATTTTTGCACCTCTTGGAATTTAGCGCTAGCAATTTGAGCGTATGGATTTTCTTGTCCATCCATAGTTCCTGTTTTTAACGCAGTAAATACTTCTGAAAATGCCATAGGAGTTGGGTTCGCTCCGTAAGATTGGAACATTTTTAATCTCCATTTAGACTTAGGCGTTCTCAACTTAATACCTTTTAAGTCTGCAGGTACATTAATTGGTCTGACATTATTTGTTATATGTCTAAATCCGTTTTCCCAAACACCAATAAACTGGTATCCAGTTTTAGCATCCAAGTTTTTAGCAATTGTAGGTAAAACTTTAGACTCCACTGCTTTCATGTGGTTTCTGTCTTTAATGATAAATGGCATATCAAATACACCAAATTCATCATGAATTGATGCCATCACTGAAGATGGTAACCACATATCTACTGTACCAAGTTTTAATTTTTGCATTCCAGCTTTGTCATCTCCAAGTTGGGATGAGCCATAAACTACGACTTTGGCTTTGCTACCTAGTTTAGCATTTGCTATTTTTGCGAAGTTTTCAACAGACTCGGCAAATAGTGAGCCTGGTTTTCCCACATGACCAAATTTTAGTTCAAGTGCTTGTGCAGACCATGACATCACGCATAATGATGCCAAGACAGCACATAGTTTAGTTATCTTCATAATTGTCCCCCATATTAATTTTAAAACATTTTAGACAATTATAAGAAAAAAATCTAATAAATATTATTTAGATAAATACTGAAGAGCAGCCATAATACCGCCCGCTTTAAAAGGAATTTTTGCTCTACCTAATCCCATCTCAACGCCTGCTAATACGCCCATTAGCATAATCTCATTCAAATCTCCTAAATGTCCAATTCTAAATACCTTTCCTTTTACTTTATTAAAGCTCGCACCTAGTGACATATCAAATTCATCTAAAATAACTTTTCTTAAGTTATCAGCATCATGTCCTTCTGGAACTAATACGGTAGTTAAGGTATTCGAATACTCAGCAGGATTTTTACATAATATTTCTAAACCCCAGGCCTTTACAGCTTGTCTGGTAGCTTCTGCCAAACGCGCATGTCTTGCAAACACATTATCCAATCCTTCTTCCATCAACATATTTAACGCTTCATCCAATCCATAGATCAATGTAGTTGCAGGAGTATAAGGATAATAACCATTTTTATTATTTTCTAACATCGCCTGCCAATCCCAATAATGTTTTGACATTTTAGCTTGCTTTGATGCTTCTAATGCTTTTTGACTGATAGCATTAAATGAAAGTCCTGGCGGAAGTAATAAACCCTTTTGCGATCCACCTACAGTTACATCAACTTTCCATTCATCATGTCGATAATCAATTGATGCAAGAGATGAAATCACATCAACCATAAATAAAGCGGGATGATTTACAGAATCAATTGCTTTTCTAATTTCTGCAATATTATTTACGATACCAGCTGAAGTTTCATTATGAAGAACACAAACTGCTTTAATTTTTTTATCTTTATCCTCTGATAATTTCTGAGCAACTATTTTAGGGTCAACGCCATGTCTCCAATCACCCGGGACTATTTCTGCATCGATATTTAATTTTTTAGCTTGGTCATACCAACGGACTGAAAATTCTCCTGTTTCAAAAAATAATACTTTATCACCAACATTTAGAGTATTTACAATTGCTGCTTCCCACGCTCCTGTTCCAGAACCTGGATACATAATTACAGGGGAAGATGTTTTGAATACTGATTTTAATTTTTCTAATACACCTTTAGATAGTTCACCAAAAGCCGGACCACGATGGTCAATTACTGCTCTATCCATAGCTCGTAGTACACGGTCTGGAATATTAGTAGGCCCTGGAATTTGTAAAAAATGACGACCTGCTTTAAATGAGTTTGATTTTGCCATACGCGTATATAAGCTGTTTCTTGATCTTAGGCAAATTTAAATAAACCTGTATTTTCCTTTAAACAACTAATAAATTACTATTAGATTAATCTTATGGATATTATTGAAACCCTAGAAATTTATGCTCTTAAAGGACCAGAGCAAACAAAGCCTTTTTGGGTAAGTCATTTTACTGTCCCAAATGCCAATGAACTTTTAGTAAAATTAAAAACTAAAAGTGGCATTGAAGGTTTTGGATTAGCAACCAGTTACACAGATATCGCTCCAATTTTAAGACCTTTTAGTAATGGTCTTGCAGATTTTGTAATTGGAATGAATCCTTTTCAACCAGAAAAAATTTATAATACTATTTTTAATTTAACCGACACTAGAATTGCTAATGAAAAAAAATGGAGCAGAGAGGCTTTAATTAGAATTTCATCTGCAATTGATATTGCCTGTTGGGATATCATAGGAAAAAAAGCTGGGTTACCTTTGTATCAATTATTTGGAGGATACCGAGATAAAGTTCCTTGCTATGTTACATGTGCGTACTACCAAGATGGTAAGGATAATATCCAGCTTAAAGACGAAATTACAAAATTAGTTGCTGAAGGCCATCAAGGATTCAAAGGAAAAGTTGGTGGTCTAAGTTTAGCAGAAGATATAAAACGAATGGAAATAATCAGAGAAGTTATCGGGCCTGATCGCGACTTGATGGTTGATGTAAACCGAGCATGGAATTTAAAAACAGCCATTGAAGCTTGTAAATTATTAGAACCATTAAAACCCACTTGGTTAGAAGAGCCACTTAGATGGGAAGATGATCGTAGACAAACTAAAATTTTATCAACTCGTACTTCCATCCCTATTTCAGGTGGTGAAAGTGAAATCACTAGCTATGGATGCAGATCTTTATTAGAGGAAAATGCAATTCAAATACTGCAATTTGATGTAACAATGTTTGGTGGCTTTACCCATGGAAAAAAATTAGCGGCACTTTGTGAATTAAATCATGTTGATGTTGCGCCTCACCATGACTGCTATATTCATGCTCAACTCGTTGCCTCTACTCCTGCAGGTCGTATAGTAGAGTCATTTCCTGATCCAGAAAGAGATCCATTGCAGGCAGAACTATTTTCTAATCCTCCAGAAATTAAAAATGGTTGGCTCACTTTAAATAAAGATCCTGGTTTAGGATTAACATTATCCGAAAGTTCGATGAAAAAATATGGAACTTTAATTTATCAAAATAAAAAATAGTGTTAAGAATAACTATTCATGAGCATTAACGAAAATCAAATTCAAAGAATTGCCAAAGAAATACAAGGCCAAGTAAAAGGCAAAGTGCTATTTGATGAATTTTCTAGAGGAAGGTACAGTACCGACTCTTCTTTATATCAAGTTAAGCCTGTGGGAGTAGTTCTACCTGTAGATACCAACGATGTACTCCAAATCATGGAGTACTCACAAAAAAATCACATACCTTTATTAGCGCGAGGTGGCGGCAGTTCACAATGTGGTCAAACCGTGGGTGAGTCTATTGTGCTTGATTATTCAAAACATCAAAACAAAATTTTAGATTTTAATAAGGAAGAAAAAACTGTTTGGGTTGAACCTGGAATTGTTCTTGATCAATTAAATGCTTATCTCAAACCACATGGTCTTTGGTACCCTGTCGATGTTTCTACTAGTAGCAGAGCTACTATTGGAGGAATGACGGGAAATAATAGTTGTGGTTCTAGATCTCTTTACTATGGCAATATGGTAAATAATGTTTTAGCTGTTGAAGCTATTTTAGACGATGGAACGATACATGCTTTTGAAGATATTAATAAAAACTATCTTGAGATTACTAATAATCAAAACAGACAATATCAAATTATTAAAAAATTTTTAGATATCAAAGAAAAAACAAAAGAAGAAATTGATTTACATTTTCCTATTACGCAACGAAGAGTTGGTGGATATAATATTGATCTCATTAATCCAAATGGCTTTAACACCTCTAACATTCTCGTTGGATCAGAGGGAACATTATCTCTCTTTAAAAAAATTAAATTAAAATTATGGGAAATTCCTAAGCAAAAAGTATTAGGGGTTTGTTTTTTTCAAAAATTTAATGAAGCAATGGCATTAACGAAAGAAATGGTTAAGCTAAAACCTACAACAGTCGAGTTGTTGGATAAAAATTTAATAGATTTAGCTAAAGCTATTCCTCTTTATGCTGGTGAAATTAATAAATACATTAAAGGAGATCCTGAAGCTGTATTGATGGTTGAGTTTATTGATGATGATCTTAATCTTGCAAGACAAAAACTAAAAGATCTTGAGTCCCTTGTAAAAACAGACAACTCTAATAATCATTTTGCAGCTCACGAAAACCTGCAAGATCAAAAAGCTATTTTTGAGATTAGAAAAGCAGGGCTAAATATTCTAATGTCTATGAAAGGAGATAAAAAAGCAGTAGCTTTTATCGAAGACTGCGCAGTTACTCTTGAGCATCTTGATGACTACACCTCAAAATTAAAAGAAATTTTTAAAAAATATAATACTAGCGGCATGTTTTATGCTCACGCCTCAGTTGGTACTTTGCATGTAAGGCCAGTGCTAAATATGAAAACAGAAGAAGATGTAAGAAATATGAAGTCTATTGCAGAAGAAGCTTTTGCATTAGTAAAGCAATATAAAGGCTCTCATTCTGGAGAACATGGAGATGGAATTGTCAGATCAGAATTTCATGAAATGATGTTTGGAAAAAAAATAGTCAGTGCATTTGAGGAAATTAAAGACACTTTTGATCCAAAAGGCCTTTTAAACCCTGGAAAAATAGTAAGACCTTTTAAATCGGATGATAGATCTTTGATGCGTTATAAGCCAGGGTACAAAGCAGAAAATATCACTACTCACTATGACTGGTCAGCGTGGGGACAATTTTCTGATGCTGTAGAAATGTGCAATAACAATGGAGCATGTAGAAAATTAGACTCAGGTGTAATGTGTCCTTCCTACCGAGTTACCAAAGAAGAAAAAGATTTAGTGCGTGGTAGAGCGAATACGCTTCGACTAGCTTTGTCTAATCAATTACCAGAAGGCTCCTTTGCCTCAAAAGAAATGTTTGAAACCATGGAACTTTGTGTGAGCTGCAAAGCTTGTCAAAGAGAATGTCCAATGAGTGTCGACATGGCAAAAATGAAAAGTGAATTTTTATCTCATTACTACAAAAAGTTTACTATGAATATTAAAGATAAAATTATATCGGATATGCCTAAGCTAATCTGGTTATTAAAAATTGTAGCTCCGATCTTTAATACAATTAAAAATATTCCCTTACTTGATAAAGTTATAGAACTATTTGGATTTTCCACCAAAAGACAAATGCCTGTTGTGCAAGATATCTCTCCATTAAAAGAAATTTACAAAACACAGCCACTACAAAATAACAAAGTTATTCTACTTGCAGATACTTTTAATATTAATTTTGAAATTAAAAATATTATGTATGCCATTAAAGTTCTTAATAAATTTGGCTATCAAGCAATTATTCCAAGCTTTGATGATTCTAATTTAACAAGGCCACTTTGTTGTGGAAGAACATATATTTCTTTTGGTCAAATGGATAAGGCCAAATATGAAATGAATCGATTCACAAACTATTTAAGCAACAACGGATATACTCAACTGCCGGTAGTTGGTATTGAACCATCATGTCTTTTAACTTTTAATGATGAATTTAAATCTATCAAAGGAATTCACAATCGTGATCAATTGCAAAATAAATTCTACCTAATAGAGGAATTTATTTTAGAACAAATTAAACAAGGTAATAAAGTAAATTCTTATTCTTATAAAAAAAATGTGTTAGTCCATGGTCACTGTCATCAAAAATCGCAAGATCGTTTTAAAGGTTTGCTTGAATTGCTAAAAGTTCTTGAAATTAAACATGAGGCAATCGATAGTAGCTGTTGTGGAATGGCAGGATCTTTTGGCTATAATTCTAAAAATTTTGAAATTTCAAAAAAAATGGCCAATCTATCTTTAATTCCTACTATAAATAAATACCCAGAAGACACAGTGGTTGCTAATGGTACTAGCTGTAGACAGCAAATATTCGATTTCTCAAAAAGAGATGCTAAGCATGTTTCTGAACTATTATTTAATATTTTTGAAAGAGTTAATTAACAATACCATCAAAATCATAATGAGATGCTTCCAATAGTTAATCATCCTGATTACGTAGCGCAAATTGGGGATGATCATCGCTTTCCAATAAAAAAATTTGGCGAATTATTTAATCATTTAAAAAAAGAAAAAATTTTAAATAATGAAAATTTGCATATTCCAGAACCAGCCAAGCATAATGATTTAATTAAAGCCCACCAAATGGAGTACATAGAGAAAATCGACAACCTTAGTCTGTCTAAAGAAGAGGAGCGAAAACTTGGTTTTCCAATGGTTCCAAGCGTTAGAAGAAGATCCTATATGGCAACAGGTGGAACAGTTTTGGCAGCGGAACTTGCACTTAAATATAAATTAGCATGCAATACTGCTGGGGGTTCTCATCATGCTTTCTCAGATTCTGGAAATGGATATTGTGTTTTTAATGATGTGGCTGTGGCAACCTATAATTTGCTAGATAAACATGCAGTAAAAAAAATTCTTATTTACGACCTAGACGTTCACCAAGGTGATGGAACTGCAAAAATTTTTGAAAATAACAACCAGGTTTATACACTGAGTATCCACTCAAAAAAAAATTACCCTCTTATTAAACAAAGAAGTGATAAAGATATTGAACTACCTAATGATATTACTGATGAGGAATACCTAAATACCGTGTCCAAAAGTTTAGAGATTGTCAATAAAATGAATTTTAATTTTGTATTTTACGTTGCGGGCGTTGATGTTCATAAAGATGATAAGCTGGGAAAATTAAACATTTCAACAGAAGGAATTATAAAGAGAGAAAAGATGGTAATTAAAAATTTCTATAAAAATAAAGTTCCCTTATGTGGAGTATTAGGAGGTGGATACAATAAAGACTTTGATCACCTTGTGTATCTTCACTCCATTCTTCATAAAACTTGTCACGGTGTTTTAAAAAATGAATATTAGAAACGAAGCTTTAAACCATTTGGAACAATTTGCTGAAAATAATCTTGGTTTATACGGTGTTGAAAGAAATTTTGATTACGGTCCTGCAAATAGAAACAACACGAGTAATTTATCTAAATATATTTCCCACCGAGTCATTAATGAATGCGAAGTAATTCAGTCTGCTTATAGAAAATTTTCATTTAAAAAAATTGAAAAATTTATTCAAGAGGTTTTGTGGAGAACCTATTGGAAAGGTTGGTTAGAAATGAGACCTCAAGTTTGGCAAGATTATACTCAAGATCTTTCAGAACTTACGGCAGAAACAAAAAAACTAAATTATCAAAATGCAATAAATGGCAAAACATCCATCTCATGTTTTAATGATTGGGCAATTGAGCTAAAAAAACACGGATACTTGCACAATCATACCCGGATGTGGTTTGCAAGCATTTGGATATTTACTCTGAACTTGCCATGGCAACTAGGTGCTGACTTTTTTTTAAAACATTTGCTCGATGGAGATCCTGCTTCTAATACATTAAGCTGGAGATGGGTTGCGGGATTACACACCAAAGGTAAACATTATCTGGCAACGGAATGGAATATCAATAAATTTTCTTCAAAAAAATATAATAATTTACATTTAAATGAGAAGGCTAATTCAAAAATTGAAAATACAAATTATATTATTAAAGAAATTGAATATGATAATATCTCTCCAAAAAAGTCCTTATTTTTATTTCATAATTTAGACTCTTCTTTATTAAATGAGGCTTCTGTTAAAAAAGATTGTATTTACGGACTGATAGATTTTAATTTAATATTAAAAAATCAAAATTATTCTAATCAAGTTTTAGAATTTAAAAATAAAATAAATTACGACCTTCGACAGGAAATAAAAAATAAACTTAACTCAGAAATTTATGTTCAAACCAAAGAAGATATTCAAAAAATAATATCAGAAAAAAATATTGAACAAATAATTTTTCCTTACATTACTATTGGTTATGAACATGATTATATTAATAAATTAAAAGAAAACTTTTCAATAAAGTATGAGGTCAGAGATTATGATAAGTTTTGTTGGCAATTTTCAACTAAGGGATATTTTGCCTTTAAAGAACAAATACCAAAAATTTTAGCTAAATTTTTATAAAATATTACCAAGAAATTTCCTTTTTATTAAAAAAAAATTTTCCACTAGGTCCATTTTTATCTAAGGTTGCGGCCCAAACAATTCCTGGCACAGCCTGTTCAATTGTTAAAGAAGCATGCTCTCCTCCCATGTCTGTTTGTACCCAACCGGGATGAACAGAATTAACCTTGATTCCTTGTAATTCACTTTCACAAATTTTAGTAACTGCATTTAAAGCAGTTTTTGTAATTCTATAAGATGGCATACCTGATGACATTTCTGACAATGATCCTAAAATAGAACTAAAATTAACAATAATTCCATTTTTACTATTTTTTAACATATCTGAAAACTCTCGTATCATCATAATGGGTCCAATTAGATTAGTTTGAATACTTTGATTAAGCTGATCAACAGACATAGTCTTTTTTTCAGGGATTGGACAAATGCTCTCATCTCTATCTATAAGAATTCCTGCATTATTAATTAATGTATCAATAACATCATACTTTTTTATCAAATTTATTTGCAACAATTGGACAGATTCTGCTTTGCTTACATCTAATTCATAAAAATCTGCTTTATAGCCTTTTTCAATACAATGAGTTTTTGTGACATCTAAAGTATTAATATTTCTTGCCGTAAAAATTACAGTGTGTCCAAGCTTGCACAGTTCTAAACCAACTGCATTACCAATTCCTCTATTAGATCCAGTAATTAAAATAATTCTATTATTCATTTAAGTGTTATAATTGTTTTAATTATTTACTTAACTAAAAAATGTAGCCTTAAATAAAAGAAAATGAAGAATTTTTGTAAATTATTAATTTTAGAAATTTTAGATGTTGCCACTCCTTTATTTAAAATTTTAATTCCCTTTGTTTTTATAATTAAATTATTAGAAATAATTGGGGCCATAACAATGATTTCGAAAATATTTGCTCCTTTTATGAGTATCATAGGCCTACCACCCGAATTAGGGATTGTCTGGGTAACGGCTTTTATTGTTAATATTTATGCAGCTTTAGTATTGCTAATTAATTTAATACCAGGATTAGAAGTTACTGTTGCTCAAATAACAATTTTGACAACTGCAATTTTAATTTGTCACAATTTGCTCATAGAATGCGCTATTTCAAAGTCTGCTGGGATCTCTTTTATTTATACTTTCGTATTTCGAATACTTTCAGCTTTCCTTACCTGTCTTATTATGCATCATATTTATAAGTATTTTAATTTTCTACAAGAGCCTTATTCCACTCTATTTACAATTGAACCACTTAGAGAAGGTTTTTTTTATTGGATTCAAGACCAAGCAATAAATCTATCTTACGTATTACTAATAGTAATTATCATGGTCACTATTTTACAAATTCTTAAAGAAATAGGAGTTGAAAATTTTTTAAAAAAAATTTTAGTCCCTCCATTAAAATTATTTGGAATAGGAAAAGATGCAATGAATATTATTATTGTTGGTATGATTATTGGCCTTCAATTTGGAGGTGGTATTTTAATCAAAGAGGTAAGAACAGGAAAAATAGATAAACAAAGTGTTTTTCTTTCCGTGTCCATGCTCAACTTGGTACATGCAATGATAGAAGATACAATTTTAATGCTTGCGGTTGGTGGGCATTATTCAAGTGTTATTTTTGCAAGAATTATATTTGGGCTATTATTATCTTTGTTAACTTTTAAGATATATCAAAAATATAGTTCTTTTTTTGAAAAATATATTTTTACTAAAGAGTTAAAAAATTTACCAAAAATTAAAGATTGAAATTTTAAATAAAGGTAACTACAAAGCTTTATGGTTAAATCAATTCAAATAGAACAATTCGGCGGCCCAGAAGTATTACAATATAAAAATATTGATCTTCCCAAGCTCAATCCTAACGAAGTACTTGTTAATAATAAGGCTATAGGCCTTAACTTTATTGATGTTTATCACAGAACAGGTGTTTATCCCATTCCACTTCCTAGTGGTATTGGACTTGAGGCATGTGGTGTTGTGGAAGAAATTGGTACAGCGGTTACCATGTTAAAAGTTGGTGATCGAGTTTCTCATGCTTGTATGCCAATCGGAGCTTATGCTGAAAAGCAAATTATGCCACAAGAAAAATTGGTAAAAGTTCCAGATGGTGTTTCTGACGAAATCGCCGCATCTATTACTTTAAAGGGCATGACTTGTGAATATCTTTTGCATAGAGCTTATGCAGTAAAAAAAACTGATACTATTCTTTTTCATGCTGCAGCTGGTGGGGTTGGACAATTATTCTGTCAATGGGCAAGAGCCATAGGATGCACAATTATTGGCACTGTTGGATCTGACGAGAAAATTGAGATCGCGAAAAAAAATGGCTGCCATCATGTTATCAACTACTCCAAAGAAGATTTTGCAAAAAAAGTTATGGAAATTACCAACGGTAAAGGTGCTGATGCTGTATACGATGGCGTCGGTTTAAAAACATTTGAAGGATCTGTTGCTGCGATCAAAGTTAGGGGTACTTTGTTAACATTTGGTAATGCATCGGGAGTAGTAAGCTCCATTGATCCTAAAAAACATCTTGCTCCTAAAGCAATATTTATTACCAGACCTTCAGTTATGCCGTACACCGCTACAAGAGAAGAGCTAGAGCTTTCAGCAAAAATGGTATTTGATGCGATTTTGTCTGGAAAAGTAAAAGCTAGTATATTTAAAAAATACTCTTTGGCTGATGCAAGAAAAGCTCACGAAGACTTAGCTGCAAGAATTCTTACAGGACCTTCAGTTTTAATTCCTTAATTTAGATAGCTTGATAGCGCAAAAATAACAAATAACAACGAAACCTATTTTATTAAATAGATCTCCTAAGTTATATATTAGCTCTCTCATTAAAGACGTTTCTAATGAAGGATCGTAAAAAGAAATAACTAGTCCAATTGGATAAATTAACCAGCTAAAAGTAACAATTTTTGCGAGCGATCCGAGACAGCTTTGTAAATATTTTTGCTCACTAGATTTTACTTTGCTCAAGTACGATGGGAGCACAAAATTATAAATATAGACAATACCTAGCCATGCAGAAAAACCAATGGCAAACATAATCAAGGTAAAATCCAAACTTGCTAAATTTCTTGAAAAAGATATTTCAGAGAAGAAACCAGCTATGATCATAGTGAAGTTTAAAAGCAAAGTAATAATGGCAGTTTTTTTGTAAATATTATTAAAACCGGAAAGAACAAAGAACGTATAAAGCATTAAAGGTGTAGAGATAACCCATGTCAAATACCTATATTCTGTTGGAAAATTTACATCCGCAGAGTTTAAGTTTTGTAAATCAAAAAAATCTCTCATTCCAAGATACTCGACAATAGCTAGAGCAACAGTCAAAAATGCTAAAGTTGATACCCTTTTGTATTTGTCTGAAAGCTTGTATCTTTCTAACAAAAAATACAAACTAGCTGCAATCATACAAATTAAAGTAAGTTCGAAACTGTAAGAAGTTGTAACTGCTAAAATATTCATAAATTATTTATCCCTTTCGTCGTCACCAAAAATATCAATGTTACTAAAAATAGTTACCACCCCACTTAGAATCATTAAAAAAACTATTACTGCTGTAAAAATATCTTTCGGTAAAACTATAGCTGCAATTGCTAATATTAAAAAACCAATTGGTGCAAATGTTTTCAAATTCATTATTTATTCTTATATTGTAAAAAATTAAAATCACAACCTTCATCTGCTTGTAAAACCGTATCATAATATAACTTTTGATACCCTCTAGTTATCTTAGGTTCTTTACTTGTTAGTTTACTCATTCTGTTCTCTAACTCTTTATTGGAAATTAAAAGATTTAGAGTTTTATTTTTAACACTAAGTTTTATTTGATCTCCAGTTTGAACAGCTGCAAACGGACCTTTTACGGAAGCCTCTGGCGACATGTGCAAAATAATAGTTCCAAACGCAGTTCCGCTCATTCTACCATCAGATATTCGTATCATATCTTTCACACCTTGTTTCAAAAGTTTTTTAGGAATTGGCAAATATCCAGCTTCTGGCATTCCATAGACAGTTTTGGGCCCAATATTTTTAAGGACTAAAAAATCATCTTTAGAAATATTTAACTTAGGATTATCAATTTGATCAGACATTACTTTAATATCATCAAACACATAAGCGGTACCGGTTTTTTCAAATAAAGATTTATCTGCTGCAGATCTTTTTAAAATTGCGCCATTGGGGCAAATATTTCCAAACAATGCTACTAGACCACCTTTTTTTTCAAATGGATCTTTTCTTGTACGGATGACATTTATGTCGTGAAATGAATTTGATTTTTCTTTAATTATGCTAGCTATAGACTTTCCTTCAATATTATATGTATTAGTTTTTAAAAAAGGTTTCATTTCTTTTAAAAAAGCATTCATGCCTCCTGCGTAATAAAAATCTTCCATATAATTTGTTCCTGTAGGCTTAAGATTAACTAGCACAGGAACTTTTTCGCTTATTTGATTAAATTTTTTTAGATCCACTTTTACATTAGCTCTTCCCGCAATGGCCGTTAAATGAATAATAGCATTAGTAGAACCGCCCAAACCCAGAAGCGTTACTAATCCATTATAGATATCATTTTCAGTAACTTTTTTAATTTTCTTAATTTTTTTTAAAGCGATTTTTGATGCTATATTTCCAGTCTCTTCCGCAAGCTTTAACCTCTCAGAAAACACCGCTGGAACACATGAAGCATTAGGTAAACATAGCCCCATGGATTCGACAATACATGCTATCGTACTTGCAGTTCCCATAACCGCGCAAGTTCCTGCACTGGATGCTAATTTATTTTCAATTTCGCCAATTTTTGATTCTGATACCTCTCCAGATCTAAATTTTGACCAATATCTTCGGCAATCAGTGCATGCACCTAGTCTTTCATTCTCAAATTTATTAGTAATCATTGGGCCAGCTGGCATAACTAAAAATGGTTTTCCTGCTGAAATTGCCCCCATAATCATTGCAGGCAAAGTTTTGTCACAACCGCCTAAAAGAATAACTACATCAACTGGTTGGGCTCTAATCATTTCTTCAACATCCATGGACATTAAATTTCTAAACATCATACTGGTTGGTGAAAGATTTATTTCTCCAAGAGAAATAACTGGAAAATCGACTGCCATACAACCCTCGGACTCAATTCCTCGTTTAAGAGCTATTATCATTTCAGGAAAATGCCTATGACAGCTATTTAAACCACTTGATGTGTTAACAATTCCAACAATAGGTTTTTTTAAAGTTTTATTTGTGTAACCCATTGATTTGGCAAACGACCTTCTTAAATAAGAAGAAAATTCTGGGTCTCCATAATTGGTTAATCCTCTATCCAAACCTATTTCTTTTATTTTCTTTTTTTTCATTAATTAATAAATTTTAAATTTTGTATATTTAGGAACTAAATAATCTAATATTCCCAAAGATCCACCTTCTCTACCAAATCCTGATTCTTTGATACCACCAAAAGGAATTTCTGCAGATGCCAACAACATATCATTTACACCTACCATTCCAACTTCTAATTTTTCAGAAGCAAGATGTGCATTTTTTAACGAAGACGTAAATACATATCCAGCTAAACCAAAGTTGGTATTATTGGCCTTAGCAAATCCTTCCTCCAAATCATGAAATTTTACTATTGGAGCTACTGGTCCAAAAGGTTCGATTTGCATAATGTCTGCGTTATCCGGAACATCGTTCATAACTGTTGGCTCATAAAAATAGCCTTTATTAAAATCCTTACTACGCTTACCACCTGTTAAAAGGTTTGCTCCTTTTTTGGTGGCATCTTGAACTAATTGATCTACATGCTCTAATCCTCTCAAGTTTGCCATTGGACCGACATTAGTTCCTTCCTCTAAACCATTACCTAATTTTAATTTTTTTGTATTTTTTACAAATTCGTCGCAATATTGATCATAAATTTTATCCTGTACAATAAATCTAGTCGGTGAAATACAAACCTGTCCAGCATTTCTAAATTTTGTATTAGATGAAGTGACTGCGGCTATATTTACGTCAGCATCATTTAATACCAAAACAGGAGCGTGCCCACCTAACTCCATTGAAATTTTTTTTATTCCATCGGCAGCTAATTTTAAGATTTCTTTTCCTACTTCAACTGATCCTGTTAAAGAAACTTTTTTTACAATTGGGGATTTGATTAAGTATTTTGAAATAAATGACGACTTTCCTGTAACAAAATTTACAACACCATTAGGAATACCAGCGTCTTTACAAGCTTGTATCATATGCATGCATGTTCCAGGTGTTTCACTGGCTGGTTTAAGAATAATTGAACAACCTGCTGCAATCGAAGCAGCAACTTTTCTCGCTGGTAACAAAATAGGAAAATTCCAAGCACTAAAGGCGGCAACAACGCCCACCGGCTCATAACGAACTTGTAACCTTACGTCTTGTGTTCTTGGCTGAATAATTTGACCATATATTCTTTTAGTTTCTTCTGAGTACCACTCAAACTGATCAGCAGCAGCCATAGTTTCACCTTTAGCCTCTGCTAATGGTTTTCCTGTCTCTAGGGTCATGGTTTTTGCAATTTCGTCAGCTCTTTCCCTTATTAAATTAGCTATTTGTTTAATAATTTTAGAACGGTCCCATGGTGAAGTTTCTTTCCATGATTGCATTGATTTGTGCGCAGACTCTAAAGCTGCATCTAAGTCTGCTTCTGTTGAAACTGGAATTTGACCCAAAACTTCTTCGTTAAACGGATTGATAACATCAATTTTTTCTTTGGAATTGTTATTCCAAGAACCATTAATAAAATTTCCCATTTTGCTGTACATCATTTCTCCTTAAATTTTTTGTTTAAAATATTTATCTTGTACATCTTCACACCAATTTCCAACATTCCAAGAGCCGTAAGCACCCATTCCTCCTAATTCATGGGTTCCGCTATAAACTGGCACATGAATTACCGATAATCCCTTGTATTGATAAGCTTCACTTAAAGCTTTATTAAAATCATTTTTGTTATAACCAGCAAAAAAACCCTTAACACCGCTAACAGAGTTTGCCATAGATACATAATCTACCGCTACCCCATCATTTGTTTTAAATTCTTTACTGTATTGAGCATGTTGCAGTCCTGTAATTGCAGCCATTCTTCTATTATCAAAAATAATAACCATACCTTTTAATCCAAAATAGACTGCATCAATCAAAACTTGTGGATTCATCATAAAAGAACCATCTCCAACAAAGCTAATTGGATAAGTGGGCTTATCAGCGATCGCTGAAGCAAGAATAGCGCTTGGAGAAAATCCCATGTATGAAGCCCCAGTTTCAGTGAAGGTTTGGAAAGGTGCATCATCTTCTGCAATTTGAAAACCGTTAGCTTGAACATCTCCTGCATCAAAAAATTTAATGCAGTTATTTGATTTTGCAAAATCACATGCAATTTTAATTGCAGCCGGTTGTGTCAGCACTTCTCTATTAAAAGAGTCGTCTTTCAAAATTTCATTATCATAAATTTTTTGTTTAAAAGAAACCCAAGCTTTCTTTTGTTTAACACATTGGTCTAACCACTGATCTCTATCAGCTTTGTCATTAATTATCTCATTAGACAAGGAGTTATTAATCTGATCCAAAATAATACCGATGTCACCATTCAGACCAAGCGTATTATTATAATGAAGCATGTCAGCAAGATCAGCATTAATGTTGATTACATTTTTTACATTTGGGTAACCAATTCCTGAACAATCAGACTGACAAACAGATCTTGAACCAATTGATATCAATAGCTCAGCACCAGACATCGCAAAGTTTCCTGAGATAGAACCTTTACTACCACCAACATGCATATTATTTGGATGATTATCTTTTAAAACTCCCAAACTTCCTGGAGACAAGACTACTGGGGCAGATAATTGTTCTGAAAGTTTAGTAATTTGATTAGAAAAATTTCTTCCTCCCCCTCCAACTTTAATGACAATTTTTGCATTAGACGATGCTAGCTTATGAAAATTTTTTAAACTATTTTCATTCAATTCATTAGTTAAAGTAAATTTATTACTTGATGGAAGTGTAACTAAATTTAAACCCTTTATAATTTTTGGCTGTGTATTAATAGGTAACAAGCAATAGAAAGGACCAGCTTTATTTGGATGTTTGGTTTTTAAATAACCTCTTCTCATTCCCTCTCTCAATGCTTCGGGAGTGTGAAATACATACGATTCTGACATCAGGGCAGTTATCTTTCCATACAAATCCTGCTCATTTTTAGGAATTTGTTGCATATTAAAACCTTCGCCATACGTCGTCTCATCACCATATATATGATAAACACCAACCCCATTCGAACTTGCTGCCAATGAACCTGCCATAGCTTGTAAGGCTCCTGGACCGATTGAGGTTACTACTGCAGGTATTTCATGATATTGCCAGCTTAAGGCTGTAGCTGCATGAGCCATCTCAATTTCATTTTTAAAATTATATGTTTTCGTAACACCGTATTCTTCATAAATTCTCAAGACCTCAGCAAAATCAGTAGAACCATGTCCAAAAATTGCAAAATATTTTCTTACCCCTTGTTTTAACAAAGCAAGGATTAAACCTTCAGATAAAGTAACATCTACATTATGAGGAAGTTTATTCTTAGATAAACACTCTTCAATATTATTATTATTTTGAGATATAATTTTTGCTCTTTCGGCTACTTGTGTTTTGTTCATGACTCTCCTCTTTGTGCTAATTTTTTTTGTTTTTTAATATCTAGGACTCTTGTTTTAACCTGTAGTGCAATTGTTAAAACAATAAGTGAAAAAAATAAAATTGTTGTAACCGAACTAAAGAAAATTGTTATATCTCCAGATGATAAAGACATAGCAGTTCTGTAATTAGACTCAAGTGTGTCACCCAAAACTAAACCTAAAACAATTGGAGTGATAGGTATTTGGATTCGATTAAAAAAATATCCAATCAAGCCCATAATTATCATTATATTAACGTCTAAAAAAGAATTTCTAATAACATAAGAGCCTACAACTACCATTACTAATATTCCGCAAGCCAAATGATGAGGCTTCACTTTCAAAATTTTAACAATATATTTAATAAAATTTACCTGCATAAAAAAAACTGCAATATAAGAAAAAACTATAGCTATATATATTGAGTAAACCGCTGGGGCATTTTCAATAAAAAGCATTGGACCTGGTATAATTCCATGTATTAATAATCCACCTAAGATGATTGCTGTAGCTGGATCTCCTGGTATCCCTAAAGATAAAAGAGGAACCATAGCTCCACCTGTAACTGCATTGTTTGCGGTTTCTGGGGCAACTACTCCTGCAATATTTCCCTTGCCAAAATTTTCTTTTTCTTTTTCATCTTTTTCAGAATTTTTTGCATGAGCGTATGCCAAAAAGGCTGCAATAGGTCCTCCAGATCCTGGGATGGCCCCAATGGAAGTTCCTAGACCGGTACATCTTAACATTAAGTTGAAATATTTTTTTATAAATGCAAAACCTGGTAATGTAGTTTTTACTTCACCAATATTAAAATTTTCTTTATCTTCATTGTTTAATTTTTCATGAAACACTTCTAAAATATGAGGAACTGCAAATAAACCAATCATTGCCACAAGTAAATTTACACCTTGCAACATTTGAACGTTTCCAAAAGTTAATCTAGATGTGCCCTCAAGCTCATCCAGTCCAATTGTCATTAACATCAAACCCATAACCCCTGCCACTAAACCTCTAAATAGTGAACGTTCTGCAAGTCCACAGATCGTTGAAAAACCGAACAAAACCAACATAAAAATCTCAGCTGGACCAAAGTTAATTGCAAATTTTGAGATAAAATCAACCAACAAAATCATTACAATCAAGCTTAGTAAACCACCGATGGTAGAAACTATAACTGCGGCTCCAAGAGCAAGACTAGCCTCTCCTTTTTTAGCCATCGCATAACCATCAACTACTGTTGCTGCTGCGGATGGTGTTCCAGGAATTCCAATTAAAATTGCCGAGATAGAACCACCTGTCATCCCTCCAATATAGGTTGCCAGAAGCAACGACAATCCAGTTGCAGGTTCCATAGAAAAAGTAAAAGGAAGCATTAAAGCAAGTGCCATAGAATATGTTAAGCCAGGAATGGCTCCAAAAACAATTCCAACAAAAGAACCAAGAATGATAGCAATAAAAACTTCAAGCGTAGTAGTAAGTTGCAAAGCTGCTGTTAAGGATTCAATCATGAAATTTTTAAAAAAGTACGCCTCTAGGCAATGTTGAATGTAATAATGTAATAAAAATAAAATAAATAGAGCCAGTAATAATTAATGGAAATAAAATATTAAACTTCCAATTTCTTTCTTTTAAAACAAATCTGCTTAATACAAATAAAATAATAGGAGTTGAAATTAAAAATCCTAAATATTCCAATAAAAGTGAATAGGCTAAAAAAATTACTACACAAATGAAAACATTTTTAAACTCATTATTTTTAATTCCTTCGATAGAGACTTTCGGTCTGTATCCTAAATAATATTGATAAAGAAAAATAATTCCTAATATCGCCATACAGCATCCGAGAAAAAAAGGTATGGTTCTTGGTGTGTTTCCTGGAAACCCTAAATTTCCTTCAATTTGTGTGAAAACTAGGAATAACCAAATAAATGAGAAAGCAAGCACACCTAATCCTAAAAATAAGTAGAACTTGCTTTCTCTAATCATGATTATAAATCTTAGTTTCTATTTATTTTTTCAAACCAAGATCTTTCATTAATTTTCCAATCTGCCTGTCGTCATCTGCAATTTTTTTAGCAAATGCTTTTGAATCTAAATAATTGATCTCAAAACCAATTTTTTTAGATGCAGCAACAAACGATGGACTAGTTGCAACCTTAGCAGCTGCAGCTTCAATCGCTTGGATTTGATCTTTAGGAGTTCCTTTTTTAGCAGCAATACCTCTCCACATAGTCACATCAACATTTTTGTAACCAAGTTCTTGCATTGTTGGAACGTTTGGATCAGATGCAATTCTTTTTGGACTAGTTGCAGCTAATACTTTCAACTGACCAGCCTTATCAAAAGATCTAAATTGTCCAGGCCACTGAACAGCAGCATCAATTCTGCCCGCTAATAATTCAGTTGGAGCTTTTCCTTGTCCATATGAAATGTAATTTACTTTAACACCCATTGCATCAAAGATAATTGCAGAAGTTAAATGAGTAAAAGATCCTTTACCGCTAATACCCACTTTTAATTTTCCTGGATTTTTCTTAGCATAATCAGCCAAAGCCTTAACATCTTTAAAAGTACCAGCTTTTACAGCTAACACCGGAACCTCAACGCTTAATGCTGCGATTGGATCAAATGCTTTATGATCAAAAGGTACCATTCCACCGTGATAAGTTGTGCTTACAGAGTTTGAATTCCACACAATATCATATCCAGATGCTGCTTTAGATTGAATATACTTATATCCAACAGCTCCACCACCACCTGGTCTTGATACTGGAACAACAGGAGTTGCAAGATTAGACTCTAATCCTTGCGCAACTAACTGTCCTACTGTTTTTGCAGTTCCACCAAAAAGCACTGTCATTTCGATAGGCTTCGTTGGAAACTTCTCTGCAGCTATAGACTGCGACCCCAACAGTAGCGATAAAGCCGCTAAAGCCGAAGTTATTGTTTTTGTTATTTTCATGTTTTCCCCCATGTTTGTTATAGTTATATGAAAAAACTAATTAATAGATTTTCCATTAGACTTCCTTTTTTTTTCATCCAAAGCCCTTAGAATTTTTTCAGGTGTAGCTGGCAAAGACTGTATTCTGACACCAATCGCATCATAAATTGCATTCATGATTGCTGGAGCAGTGGGAACCATAGCTGGTTCACCAATACCTTTTGCACCTAAAGGACTTAATGGATCTGGATCTTCTACAATTTTAGATGTCACTTTTGGAACATCTAAAGATGTAGGTAAAATATATTTTGCAAAACTTCCTGTAGTAGTATGACCTTCTACCTGCTGATAATCTTCCATTAAAGCTTGACCTACAGCCTGCACTACTCCACCTTCAATTTGACCTTCAACACCTTTTGGATTTATGGCTTTGCCGACATCATGACAAGCCCAAATACCTAAAATTTGAACTTCACCCGTTGCTGTATCAACTTCTACTTCTGCTACTTGACCGCCAAACACATAAGCCTGCCAAGGCCTGCCGGATCCGTCAACTGGATCTAATCCTGTATGATGAGAGGTATAATTTCCACTTCCCACAGGAACTACTCCATATTTTTTTTTACAAATTTTAACAGCATCAGACATGGGCATTTTATAATTAGTTCCATTTGCCCATATCTCTCCATCATGAGCTTGTAAAATTTCTTTTTCAACATTCCACTCTTTTGCAATTTCTGAAAATAGTCTGTCTCTTGCATCTCTACATGCCATAGCAACAGCATTTCCAATCATATAGGTTTGTCTTGTTGCACCAGCATGGGCTGCTTCTGGACTTCTTGAAGTATCATTGTCTCCAATTGTTACCTGCTCAGGTTTAATACCTAGTTCGTCAGCTGCTACTTGTGCTAAAACTGTTAAAATTCCTTCTCCGATCTCAGTAACTCCTGTTAATACTTTTGCTGTACCACCATCATCTATTTCAGCCCAAGCACCCGCTTGATCCATTGCGGCAGTTCTCGCAATTCCATACCAAGCAGCGGCCATTCCTCTTCCTCTTTTTTTAGTTAAGCTCATTATTTGACCCCTCCAGATAATCTAGATTTGTCATTTAATCTTGCTCCCAAAAAACATGACTCTCGATTGTCATTGCTATTTAGATCTTTTCTTATGTGGCCTCTTGAATTTGGAGCTCCCTTTTCCCAATTCGCTAAGGTTTCAAGCTCATTTAAAACAGTACCTATACTTGCTGAATTTAATTTTTGTTTAGTATGAGTTAAGTCACCAGCAACAAACATATTTTTTCTTCTCAACTCAAAAGGATCCATCTTTAATTTTTCTGCGCAAATATCTAAGATGGATTCGGTTGCAAATTCAGTTTGTAACGCACCAAAGCTTCTAAATGCTCCGCTTGGTGTATTGTTGGTATAAACTCCCATTGTGTCCATTTGCAAATTATCTATTCTATAAGGGCCCGCACCTAAAATTGCGGCCTTACGCATGACACCTTCAGTTGAACATCCATAAGCTCCTCCGTCGGCTATCATTTTAATTTGAACTGCTGTTATTTTTCCTTCTTTTGTTAATCCAATTTTATAAGTTGTTCTGCTTGGATGTCTTTTTGCTGTAGAGATAATATCTTCTTCTCTAGTCATGACATATTTAACTGGCAACCTAGTTTTCATTGCACACAAAGCTAACATACCTTGGTAGATCATATCTTCTTTTCCACCAAAGCCACCGCCAACTGGAGACATAATAAATCTAACTTTGTGAATTGGTAAATTCATAATCTTAGCCATCATATGTCTATGATGAGTAATATTTTGACTAGGAGAAACAATTACTAACGTACCGTCCGAATCTACATATCCTACTCCTGCCATTGGCTCTAAATATGCATGCTCAACAGCTTGGGTTGAAAATTTTTCCTCTACAATCAAATCTGCTTTAGCAAACCCTTCTTCCACGTTCCCTTTTCTTATTGGAATGTGTTTAACTAGGTTTGTTTTATAATGCTCATGAATTAAAATTTTATCTTTTAATGCCTCTTCAGAATCAAAAAGCGCTGGCAAATCTTCGTATTCAATTTCAATTTTAGAAATAGCTTCCTTAGCAGCCTCAAGAGTATCTGCTGCTACTGCTGCAATTGCCTCTCCAACATATCTAACCTTATCTCTAGCAAGAACTGGCTGATCTTCAATAAATACACCAAAATTATCTATCCCTGGAACATCATCACAGGTAACAATAGTCTCAACACCTGGAACTTGTTTGGCTTTAGTTAAATCTAATTTTTTAATTTTTGCATGTGGTTTGGTACTTCTAAATACTTGCATATGAAGCATATTTGGCATTTTCATATCTGCAGCATATTTTAATCGTCCTGTAACTTTACTTGGAGCATCTATTCTTTTTACATTCGCTCCTAGATAAGACTCTTTTGGCTTGGAATATTGCTCTAATAATTTAGGATCTAATTTTCCTGAGATCACATCCCTTGCTAACTCAACTGCATCAAAAATTTTCTGGTATCCTGTACAACGGCAAATATTACCGCCCATTTCTTCTTTAATTTCCTCAATATTTGCATCAGGATTATTACGCAAGGTAGAAGTTGCAGCCATAACCATTCCTGGAATGCAGAATCCACACTGGCTAGCGCCTGTTAGATAAAATGCCTTTTGAAGAGTAGATAAGTTATCAGGAGTTCCTTGATGTTCAATAGTTTCAATTTTCTTTCCGGAAGCCTTTGCAACTGGCATTAGGCAGCTTTTCACTAATTTGCCATCAACAAAAACTGAGCAAGTACCACACTCACCAGCTCCACAGCCTTCCTTGGAACCAGTTAAATCTAGATCTTCTCTTAAAAAATCTAATAATCGATAATGAGAGTTAACTTCCTTATTTATTTTTCTACCGTTAACTTCTAAATTAATTTTTAATTTATGCACTAAGACCCTCCGGTTGTTTTTCTTTTGTTAAATCAAAATAATTTTCTTGGATAGTTATTCTCTCTGAAACTGACTTGATAATTGCTCTAATAATAAAGTTTTGTAAAACTTCTTTTCTATATTCTTTTCTACTTCTAGAATTTATAACATCTAATTCCAACATAGAAGCTGCAAGAATATTATCCTCATTTATATTTTTTCCTTTTAGAAATGATTCTGTTTTTGATAATCTGCAAGGTACTTCTCTCACACCTGCAACAGCAATTCTAATATCTTCAAATATTTTTCCTGAAGCATCTGTTTTTGCAACACAGCTTACGCACACCGTTGATATTACCAAAGATCTTCTGTGACCAACTTTTTCAAAACTTGCTCCATAGCCGCTAGTATTATCCATTTCAATTGCGGTCAAAATTTCATTTCCTTGAAGATCAACTTTGTTTCTTCCCAATATAAATTTATCTAAAGGAACCTTTCTTTCATAAATTTGTTTATCTTTTCTGCCGTTAATTATTGCATTTGCATTTAATGTTAAAAATGCTGGAGCACCATCTCCGGCGGGAGAAGCATTAACCAAATTACCTCCGATAGTTGCCTGTTCTCTAATTTGATCGTCTGCAAACCAAACGGATACTTGTGGTAGAATTTTAATATCTTTTCTAATTTGAGGGTCGGTAAATAATTTTTGAAATGTTGTGGTTGCGCTGATAGTAATTTTATCTTTTTGAATATCAAAAAGATCTAGTTCTTTAATATTAGTAATATCAATAATATTTTCTATATGTACATCGCCCGCTCTTCCTTCTCTAGCCCATGGTAAGATATCTGTACATCCTGCAACAATACGATAATTTTTTACTTCTAATAGCAGATCAAAATACTCTGCTAAACTTTTAGGAATAAAATAATTATCGTATCGAAGCATAAATTATCTAGATTAACCTATCATCATTTCGAACAACTACTTTAATAGCGTCTTCAATTCGCTCTCTGGTATATTTTAAACCCGTCTGCAAATCTTTCATTGCAAATGTATGAGTGTGAATTAACTTTGCATCAAAGCGTTTTTGAGCCATCAAGGCCATAGCTCTGTGACAAGCGGATTTTCCTTCTCCACGAGTAGCATAGATATAAGCATTATTTCTAACTAAATTCGCAATATCAACTTCGACTGGTTTAGAAGGAAAAGCAGCTAAACCAATTTTTCCTCCTCGTCTAATCATTGAAGAAGCGTCATTTACTGCATTTGGAGCACCTGAACAGTCTAAAACATAATGTGCCCCTATACCTCCCGTTAGATCTTTGACAACTTTAATTGGATCATCATTTTTTACATTGATAACATGAGATGCTCCCAATTTTTTTCCAATATCTAATCTATTATCTCTTGTTCCAGTTAAAATAACTTCTGCCCCTAAAGCCGATGCAACGCCAACCGCACAAAGTCCAATTGGACCAGGACCCATAATTACCATGGTCTGACCAGCAAATAGTCCTCCCATAACGTCCAATGTGTACATACTAGTTCCAGCAGTAACTGCTAATGTAGCTTCTTCATCTGACATTTCATCAGGAACTTTAACTAAAGTTCTAGTTCGGTTAGTCATGTATTCTGCAAACGCACCATCAGTTGTAAATCCATTTGCCTTATGTCCTTTGGAAGCAAATCCATAATTCAAACAAGAAGTATACCAACCCTTAACGCACATCTCGCATCTTCCACAACCAGCATGAATTTCAACAGCAACACGATCTCCTATTTTAAAATCATCTACTGCCGCACCCAATTTTACAACACGACCCATAGCTTCATGACCCGGTGTGTAATTTTTATTAAATGGCATTTGACCTTCTATTTGAGCAGGCTTACCGTGACTAATAATTTCTAAATCGGTTGCGCAAATTGCAACTGCATCTATTTTTAATAAAACCTCATCCTCCTTTGGTTCTGGAACTGGTTTTTTTTTAATTTCTATATTATCAGGATCATTTAATACCCAGGCTCCCATTTCTTTTGGAATTTCTAAATTATGTCCCATCATATTATTTTCTTTAGGCGGCATACTGTCTATCTCCTTTTGTTGTTTTGATTATTTTTTTTGGTTTAAAATACTTACCAATTTCCATAGCGGCATGGTGAGTAGAATTTTTAATTTTTTCTAAATACTTTTTGTCATTCAGTATTTTATATTTAGGGGAAGAACAGCTAACTGAACCAATTGGTTCATGATATTGATTAAAAATAGGATAACCAACACAATAAACTCCTTCTTGAAATTCCTCATCATCAACTGAAAAACCATTTTTTTTAATCTTGGCTAGCTCTGCTAACAAAACAGATTGGTTAATAATTGTATTTTTAGTAAACTGAACTCTATTTCTTTTAAAGATTTTGTCTTGATTAGCTTTACTCATGTGAGCAAGAATAGCTTTTCCTGAAGCAGTCGCGTGAAATGCATGATCTTTATTTAAAAAACCATGATCAACTCTTACTGGATGCGTAGATTCTATCATTTTAAGAGTTATTAACCGGGTACCCTCAAACCCTGCTAGATGAACAGCCTCCCCTGTAATTTGATTAATTTTTTTAATATGTTCAAATGCAAAATCTATAAAATCCGAATCTCCTTCAGAAACCAATTGACTAAATAACTTTATTTTTGAACCTAAAAAATATCTTTTTGATTTTAAATCTTGGTATAGGTAGCCCTTAGAACAAATTGTAGCCAACATATGGTGAGCAGCAGATTTTTTAAAACCTAAATGAGCACATATGTCTTTTAAAGCAAGACCATCTTTTGATTTAGAATTTATAAAAAAATCTAAGGTGGATAAAGTTTTTTCTATAGATTTGACTGACATAATAACTTTAAAATATTAAAAGATTTTTATTTGTCAATAATAAATCAAAGTTTGTAATTATTAAACTTTATAAATAGCACTTTTTTTAAACTAATATTCAATCTAACGAAAAAAATTATTTGTTTGATGTGGATAAAAAATTAATATTAAGAATTAAAATTTCAAATATTCAAAAAATGATCTGATGGCAATGAGGAGCAAAAAAACTCCAAAGATCTTGCTAAGAACTCCCTTGTCAATTGAGTGAACAAGTCTAGCTCCAATCGGTGCCATTAACATAGTTACCGGAACAAAAACTAAAAAACCAGGAAGGTTTACATACCCAAGACTTAATGGAGTATTAACTGTATCGAAATATAAGCCACTAAAGGACATGCTAGTTGCTCCAAATATTGAAATTAAAAAACCAATTGCGGCTGATGTTCCGATAGCAACTTTAATAGGATAGCCAAATAATCTCATAGCCGGTACCCCCAATGAACCTCCTCCAATTCCAAGTGGAACTGCAAAAAAACCCAATGATATACCTATAACAATTTTAAAAAATTGAGAAACGGGTCTAGGATTTTCTGCAATCTTTTCTCTTAAAAAAATAAAAAATAATCCTACTAAAAAAGCAAACACAGAAAAAAATAACATCAAAGGAGGTGTTTTTAAATTAGAGGCTAAAATAGTTCCTAACGCAACACCCAAAACAATAAAAATACCAAATGACTTAATTAAATTAAAATCAACAGTTTTGTATTTCATGTGGGTTTTTGCCGACATAATTGAAGTGGGTATAATTATTGATAGAGATGTTCCTAAAGCTAAGTGCATTCTGGTATCAATATCAAAATTCATTACGGTGAATGCGTAATACAAGGCTGGGACCATTATGATACCGCCACCAACTCCTAGTAACCCTGCTATAAAACCTGAAATAGCTGCAGCAACTGCCAGCACAGAAATCAAAGTTAATAATTGAGACCAACTAAGAAGATCAAACATAATTTTTTAATTTAAATTTTATAAAAAGTTTATACAACTTTAACTTCAATACTACCTAGTCTTTCTATATTAGCTTGAAGAATATCTCCTTTTAATACGGGACCAACGCCTGCTGGAGTGCCTGTCATAACAATATCTCCTGCAGCTATATCATAAAATCTTGATAAATGTGCAATTTGCATTTCAATTTTCCAGATCATCATATTTAAATTCCCATTTTGGCGAACCTCATCATTTACTTTTAGGAATATCTTTCCACTCTTCATCATTCCACATTTTTCAATTTTAGTGATAGGACCCATAGGCGCAGATTTTTCAAAAGCCTTTCCTATTTCCCAGGGTCTTCCCATTTTTTTACTAACAGCTTGCAAATCTCTTCTAGTCATATCGATTCCAATCCCAAAACCAAAAATATGTTTATAAGCATCTTTTTCTAAAATATTTGAACCACCACTTTTTAGTGCAAAATACATTTCGATTTCATGATGAACATCGTTGCTTTCAGATGGATACGGAAAAGTCCCGCTCAAATCTATATTGTTAGAGTTTTTTTGAAAAAAAAAGGGATCCTCTTTTGGATCAAAACCCATCTCAATCGCATGTTCGGCATAGTTTCTTCCAATACAATAAATTCTTCTGACTGGAAAAAGTTCATCACAATCAAGAATTGGTAAAGTTACCAGATCTGGTTGAGGTATAGCAAATTTTTTCATAATTAATTAATTAATTTTTCTTTTTCATTATTTTGAACAATCTCTAATATATGATTTACCTTTTGAAAATCAGAATCTCTTGCCATCATATTATCTGATAAATATCTTTTCCACTGTGTTGCTCCCTTTTGTCCGTGGTATAGCCCAACTGTATGTCGCATAACTTGATTAACACGAGTTCCTTTTTTAACTTCATCAGACACATAACCTACTAAAGCCTCTACAATTTCTGTTCTTGTTAAAATATTTGAATTATCAAAAATCTCTCTTTCAATTTCTGCTAAAAAATATGGAGATTGATAAATAGCTCGCCCAATCATAACGCCATCAACTTGGTTGAGGTGATTTTTTATTTCACCAGATTTTGTAATTCCTCCATTAATTATAATTTCAAGATCAGGATTCTCTTTTTTTATTCTGTAGACCATATCATAATTTAATTTTGGTATTTTTAAATTTTCTCTTGGTGACAAGCCTTTTAAAATTGCTTTTCGTGCATGCAAAATAATTGTTTTGCATCCTGCATTTGAAATTTTGTGAACAAAAGCGTTAAGATAATCAAAGTCTTCAACATCATCAAATCCAATTCTAGTTTTTGCAGTTACAGGAATTTTGCAAGCATGCACCATTGCCGCTATACATTCTGCAACTAAATCTGGTTCTTTAATCAAACATGCACCAAATTTATTTTTTTGAACTTTTTTGCTAGGACAGCCTAAATTAATATTTATTTCATCATAACCCATATCTTCAGCTATTTTTGCAACTTCTGCCAAATCTTTTTTATTAGATCCTCCTACCTGCAAAGCTAAAGGCTTTTCAAAATTACTAAAACCTAAAACTTTTTGACGATCTCCCTTTAAGGCAGCTCCAGTGGCAACCATCTCCGTATAAAGCAGAACATGTTTGCTTATTAATCTTAAAAAATATCTATCATGCCTATCTGTGCAATCCATCATGGGAGCCACAGATACTGTTCTATTAATCCTGGACATATTTTTTTATTTTATCTGAATATGAAATTTTATTATGGCTAATATAATCTTCGTGTATTTTTTCTAATTTATCTAAATGATAAACATAATTTACCATTACACCAAAAGATTCTTTATATCCATAATCAGAAACATTGGCATTGATAGTTACATCTTGAATACTCGCGCCATTTCCCAAGTGAAACCTAGTTACTGCATTTATTGGTCTATTATTTTGTTTTTCTTTTAATAAATAGTGAATTACTAATTTTTTGATAATTTTTTTATTTTCTACTACTCTAGGATCTCCTACTTTTACTTCTGAATTATGTAAAAATTTAATTTTTAAAAAATTGTCTTCACCTAAAATTTGTACTAATGAAGTTGGCTCTAAATAATTAAACCAATCTACAAACCCTGGAAGTGGTGACAGAGTTCCAAAATTTTTAATTTGAGGATTTTCTTGTTGTATTTCATAGACTACTCTTTTAATTAAAAAATTACCCAAGGTCACATTCATCAACCCTTGTTGACAATTACTAATAGAGTAAAAAGTTGCAGTATCTGGCTTAATTTTATTATCTGAAATGGGTTTGATAATATCTTGTATTGAAGTTGCAAGACCCTCTGTAAATGCCACTTGAACAAAAATTAAAGGCTCGTCATGTAAAACTGGATGAAAGTAAGCAAAAAATCGTCTATCTTCTTGCAATCTTCTTTTAAGATCATCCATATCTTTAATTTTATGAACTTTTTCATATTTTATGATTCTTTCTAATATTGCAGCTTTAGTTTCCCAGGTGATTTTTTCTAATTTTAAAAATCCAGGATTAAACCAAGATCTAAACAAATGTCTAAAGTCATCGTCTAAGTCTGTAAGGGAAGAATCTTCAGCTAAAAAAGTTAATAAATCTTCTCTCATTGAAACAAGAAAAGCTGTTCCATTAGGTGCCATATTCATTCGTCTAATAAACTCCTGTCTATCTCCTTCTGCTAATGAGGCTAAACTTTTTAGAATTTCTTTATTTTTATCTTTCACAAACTCAATAGATTTTTTCTCGACCAAATCCATATTTGGTTTTAATTTATCATCTATGGCTTTAAAAAATTTCTTTTTATCTTCTCTGTTTAAATTTTTATAAATTTCAGATATTTCTCTTGCAATAGCAATGCCACTAGCAACTCCTTTGTACGAAATTAGATCATTAGACAATTCTAAAAGACTCTCTACATTTCTTTTTTCAGAAAAAGTTTTCTTTAGCAGACCCTTGCCAGCGTCGGCAATGGAATCAATTATTTTTTTTAAAAACATTCTAACTACCTAATAAATATCTAGGTAACCAAGTTGCAATTTCTGGAAATATACAAAGAATAACTATGGCAAGCACCATGCATAACATGAAAGGTAAAGAGCCTCTCAAAATTTCTGGAAGACTAATATCTGGAGATATTCCTTTAATCACATATAAATTTAATCCCACAGGTGGTGTTATTAATCCTATCTCCATATTGATTGTTAAAACTACTGCAAACCAAATTGGATCAAAGCCAGCACTTTCTATGATAGGAAGTAAAATTGGTGTGGTCATTAAAATAATAGCAACTGGTGGTAAGAAAAAACCAGCTACTAATAAAAAAATATTTATAATAAATAACAAAACCCATTTATTAACAGAAAGATCTGCCATCACTTGAGCAATAGTTTGAGTTACATATAAATTTGAAAGCGTAAAACTAAACAAATAAGAACAAGCAATAATCATCATGATCATCACGCTTTCTTTCATAGAGCCTCTTAAAATTTTCCAAAGTTTTGTTGGACTGTAAATTTTATAAATAACGGCAACTAAAATTATACATAAGAAAGCTCCAATACCTGATGCTTCAGATGGAGTTGCGATACCGCCATACAAAACGTACAAGGACTCCAACTACAACTGCTAGGAATGGAAGATATTCTTGGTAAGAATTTCAAATCTTTCTTTCCAAGAAAAATGATGTAAAAGCAACTGTTGTTGCATTAACATCTTTATTTGTTCTCCATGTTTTGAAAATTGCCCAAGCCATAAACAAACCTGTCAGCATAATTCCAGGAAAAACTCCGGCCATAAATAATTGACCTATAGAGGTTTCTGTAGAAATACCAAAAACAATCATGGTAATACTTGGAGGAATTAAAATTCCAAGTGTTCCACCCGCAGCAATAGTGCCAGCGCTAATTTCTTTAGAGTAACCCCTGTCTCTCATTTCAGGAATACCCATTTTACCAATAGCTGCGCAAGTTGCAGGAGAAGATCCGCTCAATGCGGCAAATAAAGCGCATGCTCCTAAATTTGAAACAACCAAACCACCAGGAACTCTATTTAACCATCTATCTAAAGCTGAATACAAATCTTTTCCCGCAGGAGAAGATGCTACTGCCATGCCCATCACAATAAACATTGGAATAGAAACAATTGTAAACTCCATTAAGCCTTCTAAAAAAGTATCTGCAATTACTTTTGTCATTCCTAAACCTTCAAAGCTTAGTAAGAAAGTAATTGCTACAAAACCTAAACCAAAAGCCACTGGAATTCCTAAGGCAAAAACACCAATAGTAACAACTGTAACTAACAAACCAATAATTGCTGGATCCATAATTATTCTATTATCTCCTCAAGTTTGGCTGGCGGAAAAGGCATTTCTTTTTTTGTAATTAAAGAAATAATATCTGCAAGATATTGTAAAATCATGACAAAAAATCCAATTGGTAAAGAAATATAAAGCTTCCAAAGTGGAGCATTCCACATTGTTCCAGTTGTATGATTATTTGTATAAGCATCAAACCACAAGTGGCAGGCTAAAACAAAAATTACACTGCAAAATATTAATGATAAAACTGAGCAAATTATAGCTAAGACTAATTTACCTTTATAACCAAGATAGTGAGGTAACAATTCTACATTTACATGTCCTTTTTCTAATAATACATACGGACTACCCACAAAAGTAGCTCCTGCAAGAGAATAAATAACATATTCCGTTTGCCAAGACGTTGTTAGGTTAAAGACATACCTTTCTACAACCATATCAATGATAACTAAAATAGCAGAAATCAAAAGTATCGTCGCAATCGTTCCGCAAAACCTTGAAATAGAATGAACAAATTTTATAAAAGAATTCATAATTGACTATCTACACTTGTCATAAGAACAAACCCCAGACTATTTAATCTGGGGTTTGAAAATTAGTTAGTTAATTACTTAACTGCTAAAGCTTTTTTGATCAATGATGCTCCAGCTGGAACTTTTTCTGAAAACTCTTTAAATGATGTTTTCTTAGCAATTTCCAACCAAGCATTATAATCTTTCTCAGTCATGTAAGATAATTTTACGCCTTTAGCTTTATAAGTATCTTCCATTTTTTTATCTAAAGCAGCAACTTGACCAAACATGTAGTCTTCAGCTTTTTTACCAGCGGCTAAAAGAGCTTTCTTTTGCTTGTCATTTAAAGCATTGAAAGATTTTTTAGATACAAGAATTGGTTCATACATAAACCATAAACCGAATTTTCCTGGAGGTGTAGCACATTTAACTTGTTCATATATTTTAAATGATACGAAACTTCCTGAGCTAGTATTAACTCCTGTTAATACTCCTGTTTGCAGTCCTGCATATACTTCTGAACTTGCCATTGAAGCAATTGAAGCGCCTGCACCTTCCAACATTTTATTAAACATTGGTCCTGCAGCTCTCATAACTTGACCTTTCACAGTAGATGGAGAAGTTATGCAATCTTTTTTAGTAGCAAATCCACCACCTAACCATGCATCAGAAATAACCATAGCTCCCGCACCTTCAATGATTTTTCTAATATCATCCATAAACGGAGACTTGTTTATTCTTTTGGCATGATCGTGATTTTTTACGATTCCTGGCATCAATGTAATTGAAAACTCAGGATGAAATTTATTTGCATAGTCCAATGGTAATGAGGTCATATCTAATTGACCGTCAACTAAAGGCTTCCATTGTGCCATAGCTTTGTAAAGAGATTGACCTGGGTAAACTTGAATTTTAAAATCCACATTTGCCTTAGCAACTTCTTTAGCAATAATTTGTACCATTTCATCACGTGCATCTCCTTTTCCTCCTGGAAATTGGTGAGAAGCTTTCCACGTCACCGTTTTGCTATGACCGCCAGCAAAAGACGCGCTCGTTAAAAATGACAATGTAATTAATGCAAAAATTATTTTACTTAAAATTTTCATTATTTGTCCCTTTGTTAAATTAATTTAATTACATTAAACTTATCTGAATTACTTAGTTTTTAAAACAGCTTAATTTTTCTGTAAAAATAAGGCTAAATTGTATAATAGATAGATCTATAGTTATGATTGATGGACCATTAAAGGGATTGTTAGTACTAGATTTAACCAGAGTGCTGGTTGGTCCTTATTGTACAATGGTTTTATCTGATCTTGGTGCTCGTGTAATTAAAGTAGAAGCACCAGAAACTGGTGACGACTCTAGAAGTTTTGGTCCTTTTATTGAAGATCAATCAGCTTATTTTATGTCATTAAATAGAGGCAAAGAAAGCATCGCACTAAATTTAAAAAATACTGATGATAAAATAATTTTTGAAAAAATTTTAGAGAAAGCTGACATACTAGTAGAAAATTTTAAACCAGGAACTCTTGAAAAATGGGGTTATGGTTGGAACAGCCTGAAAGATAAATATCCTAGATTAATTTATGCTTCGGCTTCAGGGTTTGGTCAAACAGGTCCAATGAAAGAACTTCCTGCTTATGACATGGTGGTGCAAGGTATGGGTGGATTAATGAGTGTAACCGGACAGCCTAACTCAGAGCCTACACGTGTGGGAACTTCTATTGGAGATATTACAGCAGGATTATTTACGACTATTGGAATCAATGCAGCATTATACGAAAGAGAGAAAACAGGTCGTGGCATGCAAATTGATGTTTCTATGCTTGATTGTCAAATTGCTATTTTAGAAAATGCTATAGCTAGATATTTATCAAAAGGCGAAATTCCAAAACCGATGGGATCGAGACATCCCTCTATTGCTCCTTTTGAAGCTTTCAGAACTAAAAATAGCTACATTATTATTGCGGCTGGAAATGATAAATTGTTTGAAGGCATGTGTACAACACTTGGATGTGATTGTTTTAAACAAGAAAAATTTAAAGACAATCAATCGAGAAATAAAAATATAGATGAATTAAAAAAAATCATTGAATCAAAACTTCAAAACAAAACTACAGAAGAATGGGTGGCTATATTTACTGAAAAAAAAATACCTTGTGGTCCTATTAATAATATTAAAGAGGCTGTTGAAAATCCACAAATTCAATTTAGAAATATGATTGTTAGTGCCAATCATGATAAAATTGGATTATTTAAAATGGCTGGAAATCCTATCAAGATGTCTTCTTATACTGATACGACCACAAGAGGAGAAATTCCTAATCTTGACCAGCATAGAGAAAAAATTTTAAAAGAATTTAAGTAAAACTACTCTGATTTTTCTTCAGTCGTTTCATCAATGATATCATCTGATGAATCATCGCTATCATCATCGTCATCAGACGCTGAAGCTGCATTGGCTGCTGGTACTTTTCTAGATCTTTTTGATGGAAGAATTGCCTGACCTGATTTAGATACTTCACCTTTGTAAATTTCTTCAAAAGCATCTCCCTCGGGAGCATCAAAATCTTCTTGTTCAGTTGCATCTTCTGGATGATCTCTAGCACGATCAATCGTTGCATTCAGTTAGAGTTTCAATGGATCAATTTTTTTATCACCAATTTCTCTTAAAGAGATAACTGTTTTCTTATCATTATCTTCTTCAACCAAAGGCTGTATCCCCTGCACCAATTTGCAGAGTTCGCTCTTTTGCTAATATTACTAGATCGTATTGATTATCGACTGCTTCTAAACAATCTTCTACTGTTACACGTGCCATAAAGTTGAGGACTTCTAATGACTTTAAACTTTAAAATCAAGCAATTTTTACAGGTTTGTAATCCTTTAATTTAAACAAAAATAACAAATTAGCCAAGATCAGATAACCTAACATCATTGAAAATATTTGATTAATACTAAATTGATGGTCAATTAAATATCCAAACAATACTGGTGCAACAGCGGTTGAAAAAACAAAAAACGAGACTGTAATAGATCTTATTCCTCCCAAGTGTTTAGTTCCATAAATTTCAGACCAAGTAGAAGTGAGCAGCACACTAGATGTTCCGTTGGTCATAGCTATGAGTATCATCATGGTGATTGGTACTAATGTCCAACCACTAAAAATAACCAACACATACGCAAACATCGTTGGTAACAAATAAAAAGGCAAAACCTTTATGGCCGAAAATCTATCAATCAAAAATCCAGAAATAGCTAAAGTAATGACACTTACAATTGCATACATGGTAAATCCTTGTGCCAAGTAATAACATCGACCAATTTTTACTTTCAAAAATATAAATTTGATTAATAAAAATTCCAGTTGTTAGAAAAGCCGGGAGCAAGCACAGCTGGTAAGTAAAAAATAAAACTTTACTATCTTTTAAAACTTCTGCTCTAGTCCAATTTTTTATCTGATGATCAACAATAGGTTTGTTTTCCGATTGCTCCGTAGTTCCATCCTGATAGGTTTGTAAAATAAAAAAAACTAATGGAATAACCAAGCAGCAATAAAAAAATTGATAGACCCATCCAAATCATTTTCCAAGAAACAAATTTCATAAAAAAAATAACTAAATAAGGAAGGATACCTTCGCCTAATGACAATCCTAGCCAAGAAATACTTAATGCTTTTCCTCTATTCAAATCAAAAAACTTTGCCATAGAAGTGCTTGCAGTGTGTGTCATTAAACCTTGACCTGATAATCGTAAAAAATAAATAGCAAAGAATAACAGTATAATATTTGTTACTAATGTAAGAAAAAAAGCTGCAAAAGATAAAAATAAACAAACAGCTATAGCAAAATAAATTATTTTGAAATCATCAATTTTTTTTCCTATCCAAATTAATGAAAAAGAACTTAGCAAAGTGGCTAAAGAATAAATCATTCCAAATTCAGAATGACTAAGGCTTAAATCCTGCCTTATAAATGGATTAAAAATACCAATAAAAAAAGTTTGACCAAAGCTAGAACAAAATGTCAAAATGAAACCAAATAAAAGAAATCTAAAATTATTTTTAACGAATTGAAAATTAAACATAAATAATAAAGGAGATAAGAATGTCAAAAAAAGTAACGTTTATTGGTCTGGGTGTCATGGGATATCCAATGGCAGGATATATAGCAAAAGCTGGGCACGATGTAACGGTTTATAATAGAACTAGCTGCAAAAGCAGAAAAATGGGTAAAAGAATTTGGAGGAAAACATGCTGCTACTCCAAAAGAAGCGGCCAAAGATTCTGACTTTGTATTTACCTGTGTTGGTAATGACAATGATTTAAAAGAAGTCACAATCGGGAGAGCATGGTGCTTTTCACTCTGTAAAAGAAGGAGCAGTGTTTATCGATAACACTACAGCTTCTGCAAAAATTGCTAGAGAATTAAAAATGCCGAAGCCAAAAAAAGAAAGTTTGGTTTCTTAGATGCTCCTGTATCAGGTGGACAAGCTGGGAGCTGAAAATGGTGCAGTTAACGGTAATGGTTGGTGGAGATCAATCTGATTTTGCCAAGGCTGAGCCAGTAATAGATCACTACTGCAAAAAAAATTAAATTACTAGGCTCTTCTGGTTCAGCGGTCAGCTTGCCAAAATGGTAAATCAAATTTGTATAGCAGGATTAGTACAAGGTTTGTCAGAGGCAATTCGATTTGGACAAAACGCTGGGTTAAATATGGAAGATGTTGTGGAGGTTATTTCTAAGGGAGCTGCACAATCATGGCAAATGGAAAATAGATACAAAACAATGATTACAGATAAATTTGATTATGGTTTTGCCGTGGATTGGATGAGAAAAGATTTGTCTATCGCTATGGAAGAAGCAAAAAATAACGGATCTAAATCTTCCAATTACAGAAATTGTAGATAAGTTTTATGGTGAAGTTCAAAAAAATGGTGGAAACCGTTTTGATACATCTAGTTTAATCACATTATTACCGAAAAAATAAATTACGTGACTATAATTGAGCCTGGATTTTATAATAATAAAGATCTCATATTAGATGAAATCTGGGCTTTATTAAATAAAGGCGTACACGATAGAAATGAGGATTTTAGACTACCAGTTATCGTCTTAAACTCTTATCATGGTCCCGATGCAAGAATTGTAGTTCTTGCGTGGGGCATTTCAAGAGAGAAATGTATTACGATTTCACACCGATATTCGTTCCGAAAAAATTGAATTTATAAAAAAAAATAATCAGATCTATTTTCTTTTTTATAATAAGCAAAAAAAAATCCAAGTACGAGCAAGTCGGTACATGCAACAATTCATTATAAAAACGAAACTAACAAAAGAGGCCTGGGCAAAGACGCAAGTTATTAGTAGAAAATGTTATTTGGCATCTCATGCGCCTGGAACAGAAAGTGATATTCCAACATCTGGTATTCCTAAAGAATTTGAAGGTAAAAATGTGCCAATAGAAGAAAGTGAAATTGGATATGAAAATTTTTCAATTATTGAAAGTAAAATTCATTCTTTTGAGTGGTTGTACTTAGCATCTAAAGGTCATCGAAGAGCAAAAATTGAGCTAACGGATCATGGATCAAAGACCTACTGGGTTACGCCTTAATATATTTGGTTTATTATAAGTTAACTATTGAACAGGACTATCGTTGGACCATTTGCCAATAATTTTTTTTCCATTCGGATAGGTATAGGTTCCTTGCCCATCCATTTTACCTTCTTTATATTCTCCCGTATAATTCGAGCCACTTGAAGAAGTAAAGGATCCATATCCATGTATTTTATTATTTTTAAATTCTCCCATCGTATTTGGATCCATCAATATAAATTAACGTGCCTTTTCCTTCTCGCATACCGTTAATCCAATCACCGCTATATTTTTCACCATCCTCATACGTTAATATCCCTTTACCATGGGGCTTCCCATCTTTGATCTCACCTGAATAAGTTCCTACATTAGGTAACTTAATGATTTCCGCGCTCGCAAAAAAAATAGGTATCAACATAAATAAGAAGAAACAAAATATTTTTCTTATCATTTCAAGTTTTGTAAAATATTTATTTTTTAACTTTAGTGCTAAATTTAAGTTTTAAATTATCCCAAAGTTTAGACATACCGAGCGGTTCGTAAATCATAAAGATAATCATTAACGCACCAAATACCACTTGTTCAATAGATGAAATAATTGTTGCATCAATCATTCCGTGAAATACGTTGTTACCAATCGCATTCAAAACAACGGGGAATAACAAAATAAAAGCACCTCCAATAAAAGCACCATTGATGGTACCTAATCCTCCAAGGATCACCATAAACATAACTTTGAATGACAATTTAATATCAAAGGCTACAGGTTCTAAAGATTTTAAATAAGTAAATGCAAAAAGTGCGCCTGCAACACCGCAATAAAAAGCACTGATCGCAAAGGCTTCAAGTTTTGTTTTTAACAGGGATACGCCCATAGATTCTGCGGCAATGTCCATATCTCTGACAGCCATCCAATTTCTTCCCGCAGCTTCCTCGAACCATGTTCATCGCAAGTAAGGTCAGGATGGTCGTGACAAAAAGAACGACAAAGTACATGTTTATTGGAGAGGTGTATTGTTTGCCCATGATTTCAATATTTTGAGCTGTAATAATTCCTGAAGTATCGTAGTTTTTAAACCAACCAAATTTGTCAATCATCCAAATGATGAAAAATTGTGATGCTAAAGTAGCCACCATTAAATATATTCCTCTAACTCTCAAGCTAGGTAGACCAAATAATATTCCAAAAGCAGCTGCTACCAATCCAGATAAAATAAGTGCAACAAAAAAAGGGATATCAGGTACTCTTAATATTAAATTAAAGCATGCAAAAGCTCCTGCTGCCATAAATCCAGCAGCTCCTAAAGATAACTGCCCTGCATAACCCATCACAATTTGTTGGCCAACTGAAGCTAAGGACAAACATAACCAAGGAATTAAGATCGAAGTGTACCAATAACCTCCGCTTACAAATGTTGGAATAACAACAAAACCTAAAGTCATCAAAACGATAAAGCCAATGATATCTTTTTTTGTATAAGTCATAAACACGGGTCTCATAACTAAACTCTCCTAATAATTTTTTCTCCAAACAGACCTTCGGGTCTATAAAGAAGAAAGAAAATTGCTAATACATATGGTGCCCATCCTTCAATCGCACCTCCAAAGAAAGGTCCGATATAAACCTCTAAAACTTTTTCTGTTGCTCCTATAATCAATCCACCAATGATTGCTCCTGGAATAGAAGAAAAACCACCAATAATTAATACTGGTAAAGCTTTTAAGGCTAAATCAACAAGAGCAAATTGAACTCCTGCTCTTGCTCCCCACATCATACCCGCAACTAATGCCACCACTCCAGCTGCAGACCAAACTAACAACATAATGTGTTTCAACGGAATTCCAATAGAACTTGCGGCTCCAGCATCATCAGCAACCGCTCTTAAACCTAAACCCATTTTTGTATACTTAAACAAGAGCGACAATCCTAAAATCATTAAACCAGCTGTCATTCCTGCAACTAGATCTAATTCGCTGACAAAAAGTTTTAAATTATCTGCAATCCATGGCATCGGATTGTCTTTAATACCTAAATCTAATCTTCGAACTTCAACACCCCACATCGCTTGGGCTAAACCTTCAAGAACGAAACCTAAACCAATAGTGGCCATCAATAAAGTATCTTCACTTTGATTCATTAATGGACGAAGCACCAACCTTTCAGTTGCAAGACCCACAAGTACCATTACAATAATCGTAATAAAGAATGCAACCACAAACGGAATACCAAATTCCATCAAACCAACAAAAGCAAGGACAGCAAAGAACACCATCGCTCCTTGTGCAAAATTAAAAGTTGAAGATGCTTTATAAATAAGAACAAATCCTAAAGCGACTAGGGAATACATCGTTCCGGCAAGCAAACCTCCTACTAATACTTCGAAAAAAAACAGAATTTCATCAATCATGTGCAACTCCTAGATAGGCATCAATTACTCTTTGGTTAGAACGAATTTCGTCTGGAGGTCCGTCTCCGATACTTTTTCCATAATCCAGCACTACCACACGGTCTGAAATATCCATGACTACCCCCATATCATGTTCAATCAGGACTATCGTTGTACCCAACTGGTCATTTACTTTTAAAATAAATCGGCACATATCTCTTTTTTCTTCAACGTTCATTCCTGCCATCGGCTCATCGAGTAATAAAATCTGAGCTTCTGTCGCTAGGGCACGACCTAATTCTACTTTTTTTTGCAATCCATAAGGAAGTTTGCCTACCTGCGTATGCATGATGTCATCGATCTCTAAAAAATGAATAATTTCGACACATTTATCATGGTTAATTTTTTCTTCACGAACAGTCTTCGGAAGTTGAAATGCAACCTCAAAGAAATTACTTTTGGTATGAAGTTTTCGACCCACCATAATATTATCAAGAACTGACATTCTTTTAAAAAGAGCTAAATTTTGAAATGTTCTTGAAATACCCATTCTTGCAACACTATTTGGTGAAATATTTTCAATTACTTGACCTTTGAAAAGAATATTTCCTTCTTGAGGTTTGTAAATTCCATTAATACAATTTAACATTGAGCTTTTTCCTGCACCATTCGGGCCGATGATAGCACGAATTTCATGCTCTAAAATATTAAATGAAATATTGGTGATGGCTTTAACGCCACCAAAACTTAATGAAATATTTTGAACTTCTAAAATTGGATCGCCGATTTTAAATTTTCTAGTATTCATAATCTAAGATATTTTTTTTGTTTCTTCGTACAATGAATCTCTAAAGTTCTTACGTTTACCTTTAGAAATTCCTAAATATAATTCTTTAACTTTTTCATCATTTAACAAACTGCTCGCTGGACCATCTAACATCACATGCCCTGATTCAATAATATAGCCATAATCTGCATTTCGAAGAGCAATATTGGTATTTTGCTCAGCTAACAAAATACTAACCCCTTCTTTTTGATTTAATTCTTTAACAATATTAAAAATTTCAGCCACTAATTGTGGAGCTAATCCCATTGAAGGCTCATCTAATAATAACATTTTTGGCTTAGCCATCATAGCTCTTGCTACGGCAATCATTTGTTGCTCTCCTCCTGATGTAAAACCTGCTTGGCTTTTTCTTCGATCTTTAAGTCTATTAAAATAGGTATAAATTTTTTCTAATTCCGCGCTCATTTCGCCTTTCGACAGTTTTCGAGTGTAAGCGCCAGTCATAATATTTTCTTCAACGGTCAAGTGACCAAAACATCTTCTTCCTTCGAGAACTTGAACCATCCCTTTCATTACCATTTCTGAGGGAGTTTCTTTGCTAACAACTGTTCCGTCGTACTCGATACTACCCTTAGTAACTTTCCCTCTTTCAGAACCTAACATAGTTGATATGGATTTTAGCGTGGTACTTTTTCCAGCACCATTTGCACCAAGCAAAGCTACAATTTTATTTTTAGGAACTTTAAGTGAAACGTCATGAAGTCCAAGAATGACATCATCATAGACAACTTCAATATTTTTCACCTCAAGTATATTCGAGCTACTCATTAGAATATTTTATGATCCCCTCTTGATACTTAGAATTTAGATATTTTTAGGAGGTGTGTAAACTTAATTGTTTACCACCTCCTAAAAAAAATTACCTAATCAATATTCCTTAAGAACACTTTTTAGGTGTAATGTTATTTTCTTTAGCAAATTTTGCTGCAGATTCTTCAACCAAAGATCTGATATACTTTGGATCTAGAGGAGCAGTCCAATCTTTAACTTGCTTGAACGCTTTTCCATCCCATTGCATTAACGCAAATTTACCTGCACCCTCGTGGTTTGCACAAGAAATTGCAAAAGGGGCAACCATTCCCTTAATGCCAATCTCAGCTAAACGAGCATCAGACATATTTAACGCTTCATATCCATCTCTGAATTCAGCACCCGACACAGATTTACCGACTTTGTTATGCATCTTTTGAGCATTTCTCATACCCTCAATCCACATCACTGCTGCACCTAAACCTCGGTTGTAGTAAACACTACCCACTCGGTTTGGATCTGCCATGTTACCTTTGCCAGCACCATAAACTTTCTCTTGAATAGCTTTCACGAGAGGAAAGTTTTTGCCTGGAAGTGCATTTGCTACAACGTACGTTCCTTTTGCAGAGTCACCAGCAGGAACCATGTCCTCCTCAGCACCTCCGAAAGTCACATACATCATTTTTTCTCTTGGAAAATTAATTCTCGCAGCATTTGTCATAGCTGTAGAATTCATTCCTGAACCTGCACCCCAGAAAGTAACCCAATTTGGTTTTTCTTTTCTGATCTGCAACCATTGAGATTGTTGCTCAAGTCCTGGAGGTGGAATGGAAATTTCAACTAATTTCATACCCCACTCTTTTGTAATTTTTCTCATTGCTGGAAGTGGTTCACGTCCGTATGCAGAGTCAATATGAAGGTGAACAATTTTTTTACCCTTCATTTTTGCAACTCCACCTTCAATTTCTGCCATCCATCGCAATTTCACAGCAATTTGTGACCAGTAATGACTTGCGGCATTGAATACCCATGGCCATACTCTTCCATCGGCACCATCAGTTCTTCCGTATCCGTATTGAGCTAACACGACATTGTCTTTAGCCATACGATTAATTACAGCGTATGCACCTGGTGTTCCCAAAGTATCAAACACTACAATTTTTTTTCCGTCTTTAGTTAGAAGTCGCTGATAACACTCTACTGTTTTCACAGCGTTGTATTCAGTTTCGCACTCTTGCCAAGTTAGCATAACTCCGTTAACGCCACCTGTCATGTTTACGTAATTCATGTAGTCAATTTGCGCTCCATAGTATCCTGTACCCATTGCTGAATATGGACCCACTCGGCTACTTGCTACAGGAAAGTATTGAGTCTCAGCCGCAAAAGAATTTTGTGGCAAGACCATAGAACAAAGAAGTCCTACTACTGAAAAAGTAGAAAGAATTCTTTTAACATATGCTTTGAACATATCTTCTCCCCCAATTAGTTTTTCTAAAATTTATAGGTGAAAGTAAAAGACTTTCAATTAAAAAATACACAACTTAAAGATGTGTAAAAATTATAATATTCTAAGCTATTTTTTTAATTAGCCTCTATCTGAGACTCTATTTCGGTTTTGAACTGATTGGAAATTCTTTGAATTTGAACTGAAGAAACTTTGTATTCAGCACACATAGTTTCTTCATCTTTACCATGTCCAGTGACCATATTCACCATGTGTTCAGGAAAATGGAACGTGGTAAACACAATACCTTCTTTTACCTTATCTGTTACTTCCACTTTGAGAGCAACTTGTCCTCTTCCAGAATACAGTCGTGCAATATCTCCTGTATGCAAGTCTCTATCTGCAGCATCTTTTGGATGCACTAATAAAATATCTTCACTTACAATATTAATATTTTTTGTTCTTCTAGTCATCGTCGCAGCATTATAGTGCTGTAACACCCTGCTAGTTGTTAAAATTAATGGGTATTCTTTTTTATTATTTTCAATTTCAGAAGACTCTTTCCAGTCAAAATTTTTCAATCGTCCTCTTCCTAATTTAAAAGTTTCTTTATGAAGAATCTTGGTATCTGTTCCATCTTCTTGAACTGGCCATTGTAATCCAAATTTTCCAAGTCTTTCTCTGGTGACACCTTTAAAGAATGGAACTACGTCAGCAATTTCTTTTAACATTAAGTCTGCATCATACGATGGTTGATCAAATCCAAATTTTTGCATCATATCAGTTACAATTAATCCATCTGGTTTTGTTCCTGGTAATGGAGGAACAGCTGCATTCACTCTTTGAATTCTTCGTTCTGTATTAGTAAAAGTTCCGTCTTTTTCTAAAAAAGTAGTCCCTGGTAATACAACAGTTGCAAGTTTTGCAGTTTCGCTCATAAATATTTCCTGCACAACAAGTAACTCCAGTGAGTTCATTGCTTCCACAACGTGTGCACTATTAGGATCGGTTTGAACGATGTCTTCCCCAATAATCCAAATTGCTTTAATTTTTTTATTAATAGCAGCATCAAACATTTGAGGAATTTTTAATCCAGGATTTGTAGGATGAGTTACGCCATATTTTTCAGTATAGAATTTTTGATTTTTTTCATCAGAAACTTCAAAATATCCAGCTCCTTGGTGTGGTTGACATCCCATATCCGCAGCACCCTGGACGTTGTTTTGACCTCTTAATGGGTTTACTCCCACTCCTTTCCTGCCAATATTTCCTGTGATCATTGCAAGATCTGCAATTAACATAACAGTTTTAGAACCTTGCTCATGCTCTGTTACTCCAAGACCATGAAACTCCATCGAGTTTCCAGCAGTTGCATAAGCAATGGCAGCTTCTTTAACTAGTTGCTTATCTACCCCTGCAATTTTAGCTAATGTATCAACGTCTTGTCTTTCGATTTCTTTAATAAAATTATCAAATCCTTCTGTACGGTCTCTTACGAAATCTTTATTATATAATTTTTCTTTAATGATGAAATGCAACATCATATTTAAAACAGCTACGTTAGTACCTGGTCTTAATTTGATATGGTAATCTGCTAGTTTGGCAAGTTCTGTAGTAATAGGATCTAAAACAATTAATTTTTTTCCCTTCATCACTTGTTGTTTAATTTTAGCTCCTGTAACCGGGTGTGCGTTAGTTGGATTAGCACCTATGACTAAAAATAAATCTGCATGATAAATGTCTTCTGTAGAATTGGTAGCAGCACCAGTGCCAAAGGTCTGTTGCATTCCCCAAGCAGTAGGAGAATGACAAATTCTTGCACAACAGTCGATATTGTTAGTACCAACAACAGCTCGGATCATTTTTTGGAAAATATAATTTTCTTCATTAGTGCAACGAGCAGAGGAAATTCCAGCTATTGCATCAGGACCACTTGTTTTGATAATTCGGTTTAATTCTTGTTTAATAAAATCATAAGCCTCATCCCAGGTAGCTTTTTCAAATTTTCCATTTCTCTTTATTAATGGAGTCTTCAATCGATCTGGATGATCATAAAAACCAAATGCGTATCTTCCTTTAATACAAGTATGACCTGCGTTCACTTCAGTTTCTTTTGGAGTGTCAATTGCCACTACTTTATTATCTTTGATAGAAGCCTCTAAGTTACAACCTACTCCGCAATACGAACAGGTCGTTCTAACTTTTTTATCGACAGCGACTGATTTTGATTGGAACACATCTGAAATTGCATCTGTTGGACAAGTATGAGCACACGCTCCACATGACACACAAGATGAGTCTCCAAACATCATATCATTGTCAGTGGTAATTCTAGACTCAAAACCACGACCAGTCATAGTTAGAACAAACGAACCTTGTATCTCATCACAAGCTCTAACGCATCTTCCACAATTAATACAATTGTCTAAATTCATTCTCATGTACTGATGAGATGTGTCTTTCGGTATGCCTTTATGTTGTTTTGGATTGTTATATCTATGCTCTGAAATTCCTAACTGATTAGCAACAGTTTGAAGCTCGCAATTATTATTAACTTCACAAGTTGAACAGGTCATTGGGTGATCTGTTAAAACTAATTCAACAATATTTTTTCTAAGTTTGGTGAGCGATTCATTATTAGTAAAAATATGCTGATTTTCTGCGACAGGTGTATGACACGATGCTACAACTTTTGTTGGTCCGTCTTTCACCAAAGCAACTTCTACAGAACAAACTCTACAAGCCCCATATGGAGCTAAGTTGGGATCGTCACATAAAGTTGGAACTTTCTGTTCTCCCAAATAACTTTTAACAAACTTAAGAATAGAAGTATGATGATCCCCTATTTCGTAGGGTTTGCCATCGATATAAGCTATTTTTCTTTTTTCCGTGCTCATTAACTATCCAACCTAATATCATTTTTCATTTCATCGCTGAAGTATTTTAATATGTTAGAAATAGGTGTTGGTATTGCACCACATAGGGCACAGAGACAGCCTTTCTGCATAGTTACCAACAAATCATTCAATAAATTCATAGGAATTTTAGCTTTTTTGCTCTTAACTTGATCAAACATCTCTTTTCCACGGTAAGAACCAAGTCTTCCAGGGAAACATTTGCCGCAGGATTCTTCTGCTGAAAATTCAAATAAATGATGGATGTATTCAACCATCGGAAAGCTTTGAGGAATACTAACAACACTAGCGTGCCCTAACATAAATCCCTTTGCTGAGAACTCTTGAAAGTCTAAATTTAAATTATCAATTTCACTTAATGGTACCACTCCACCTAAAGGACCTCCAATTTGAAATGCTTTGACTGGTTCTTTGTAGCCTCCACCAATTTCATTAAATATTTTGCTCATTGGCGTTCCCATATCAATCTCATAAACACCTGGATTGTTAAAAAAACTATCGAGACAAACTAATTTAGTTCCAGCTGATTTTTTATTTCCAATCGCAGCAAATTTATCAGATCCATTTAACAAAATTCCAGTGGCAGCTGCAAGGGACTCAACATTATTTACCACTGTTGGTTTTTTATACAATCCCTCTGTGACTGGAAATGGTGGTCGAACATCTACTTCAGCTCGTCTACCTTCAATTGATGCAATCAATGCAGTTTCTTCTCCACAAATATATGCTCCTTGTCCAATACAAATATATAAATCAAAAGAAAAACCTGTGCCTAAAATATTATTACCTAGCAGACCTTCTTTCTTTAATTGATTAATCCACCCATTAATTGCTTCAATTGATTTTGGATATTCGCCTCTTATGTACAAAACACCCTCATCGCTTCCAATCACATAACCACAAATAATCATTCCAAAAATAACTTTGAGAGGTTGATCTTCTAAAAGATATCGATCTGAAAAAGCTCCCGAATCTCCTTCGTCTGCATTACAAATTACATATTTTTTTTCTGATTTAGTCTTACTGCAAAAATCCCACTTCATTCCCGTTGGAAACCCAGCTCCACCTCTTCCTGTGAGATTAGAGTTTAATAGCGATTGGATGATTTCTTTTTTATCTGAATGTAAAAATTTATTTAATTGTTCTTTCACTTGTTTACTGGTCGATAATTTATCGTCCATTAAAAAACTTGTCGTCGCATAACTTTTAGAAAAAAACTTTTCTTGAGTAATTTTTTCGCCTTTAATGATTTGATCAATTTTTTCAATATCTTTGCCTGCATAATTTTCACCTTCATAATGAAAAGCATGATTTTCATAACAGTGTCCTAAACAAAACATTTTACCAACTTTATCTTCTCCTAACTTGGCCTGAAGAGTTTTGGTAAGTTGTTCTTGCGTTCCAGAGCACATGCAAGCACTTCCATTGCAAACAAAAGCTTTCTTTTCTCTGTGCGAGGGTCTTAAAAATTCATAGAAACTTTCAGCTCCATGAAGTGTCGATACTCCCAAATTATACTCTTGAGCTATCTCGCTAATATTTTTTGGTGAACCACTAAGAACATTTTCTGAAATCTTTTTAAAAAGATTGTTTTTAAGACCTATTTTTCCAGATAAGTTACTTATGTTCTTAGACAACGTCCCTCACTTTTTTTTCTATAAAACTACTTTTTGTTTATTGGTATATATATTAAAACTATCTTTTTTCACAAAACCAATCAAGGTCATATCAAACTTATTAGCCAAATCTATAGCCAGGCTTGTTGGCGCACCTACACCAATCATAACCCCCACATTAATCATCAAAACTTTTTGTACTAACTCAAAATTCAATCTTCCCGAGCATGTGATAAACTGATGATTTGGTTTTAATAATTTATTATCAAGAATATGGCCTATTAATTTATCTAAAGCATTATGTCTGCCCACATCTTCTCTAACGGCAACCAAATTGCCATTACTAGAAAAAAGTCCACTTGCATGAATTCCTCCAGTTTTAGAAAACTCTGTCTGATGGTCTCTCAATAAATTTGGAGATTGCAAAATTATTTCTTTATTTAACTTTGGGTTAATAGAAGGTGTTTTGTCTTTTTTTATTATTTCAAGTGCATCTAAAGAAGACTTTCCGCAAACACCACATGAGGAATTAGTTAAAAAATCTCGTTTGATTTTCGTTATATTTATATTTTCAGAATTATTTAATGTTGCCAAAATTTTATTTTGCAAATTATACTGACCAACTTTATCACCAAAACTTTCTATAGATTGAATATGATTTATATTTTGAACAATCTGCTCATTATACAAAAACCCTCTTACCAAGTCCTCATCATGACCGGGAGTACGCATTGTGATTGATAAAATCTGTGACACCCAATTATCTTTATCCTTATATCTAATAGATATTTCAAGAGGCTCCTCAATTGAAACAGAATCGTCTACTTCTTGTGACTGATTGGATCTAAACTTGTAAACTTTATAAGTTGAATTCATATTATGAGTTCAATGCTTTCATAACCGTTCGCAAAGGTAATAATAAGCATTCTTTTCTAGCTAAATTTTTTTTATCCAAGATTTGATTAAAATCTCTCCAATAATTTTTCAATGTCGGAGCATCGTTATCAAAAGTATGCTCTGCATTTGCAAGAAACTCTTTTATAGAATTTAGAGATTGTTCTTTTATTTTTCGCGATAATAAACTTACGGAAGCTTGACAATAAACGCATGATTTGCACTGATACCCCATATCTACAATAACATCATTTTTTAAAATTAAACTAATTTCCATTTCATCTCCGCAAATGCGGTTTTTATTTTTAGAACTGTGGGTGGGATGAGATAAAACCTTGTTATTCTCATTATGAGCAGCAATTTCTAAAATTTTTAAATCCATTATATTCTTTAATTCGTATTGTAATGTTTTATATTTTCATTATGGATCATAACAATATTTTAGGGGTAGTGCTAGCAGGTGGAAAGTCTAAAAGATTTGGCGAGGATAAATCACAAGTTACGCTAAACAATAAAAGATTGATCGATTATATACTATCTGAAATCATAACAGAATTTAATGAAGTTCTCATCATTTCAAATAACAGAATTGATTTTATGAGCTCTTCTAAAATTACTAAAATTGAAGATGATGAAAAAGATTTAGGACCACTAGGTGGTGTGTTAACTGCTATGAGATGGATAAATAAAAATAAAAAAAAATATAAATGGATTTCAACTTTTCCATCAGACACTCCTTTTTTTAATAAGAAAACACTAAGCGATTTTTATAAAAATATTAATACTAAAGATGGTAAGCTTTTTTTTATAAAATCTAATCAAACTAGGCACAATATTTTTGGACTTTGGTCATTAGAGTTGCTAGATCAATTAGAACAAGATTTAATCATTAAGGGTGATAGAAAAGTGGAATTCTGGGCAAATAAAAATGGAGTACAAACAGTAGATATGAAATTTACTAAGAATGATCCTTTTTTTAATATCAATACCAAAGAAGACCTAGAGCAAGCCAAAAAAATAATTAAACATTATGATTAGTTATAAACAAGCCTTACAAATTTTAAAAAAATCTTCTATTACAATCAAAGACGAAACTATTAATAGCAAAAATGCAGTAAATAGAGTGCTATCTTCTAACATTGTCTCACCTGCCCAATATCCTTCAGCTAACAATGCAGCTTTTGATGGATTTGCTATCCGATCAAAAGATACTAAAGGCTTAGGCAAAAATAATCCTAAAAAATTTAAAATAATAGGATGCATTGCTTCTGGGGATAAACCCTTAACAAAAAAAATAAATGCATTTGAGGCTGCAGAAATCATGACAGGAGCAATCCTGCCAAAAACTTTTGATACCATTATACCTATTGAGCAAATTAAATTTGAACAAGGCAAAAAAGATAAAAAATATATTATAATTAATCGTAATATAAAAAAAAATTTACACATTCGTTATCAAGGATCTGATTATAAAAAAAATGATCTAATAATAAAAAAAGGAACTATTATTCAGCCCAATCATATTCTAGCTTTAGAAACTCTTGGGATTCAAAAAATAAAAGTTAAAAAAAAACCTAATATATTGTTTTTTTCTACTGGTAATGAAATTTCTAATAATAAAATAATTCCTACATGGAAAATTAGAAATTCTAATAGTAAATATATTAACGCTTTAGATTATAATTTTTTATTTAATTTTAAAAACGGAGGAATTGTAAAAGATCATCAAGAACAATATTTGTTTAATCGTATAAAAAAAATATTAAAATCAAATATTGATATTATTATTACTACAGGTGCCGTGTCTGCTGGTAAATTTGATTTTGTTCCTAGTGCTATCAAAAAATTTACTTTATCTAATTTTTTTAATGGTGTTTCTATTAGACCAGGAAAGCCAATATTATTTGCCAGAATAAAAAATTCTTCTAAGGCTATATTTGGATTACCAGGAAATCCAATTTCATCTGCAGCTTGTTTTCGATTTTTTATTCAGCCTTTTATTATGCAAATACTAGGGGTTTCTGACGAACTACCCTTAAAAGCTATTTTAAAAAAAAAATTCTATAAAAAAAAAGATATAACTCGTTTTGTAAAAAGCAAATTAACATCTTCTAAAAATGGAAAACTAGAGCTGGAAGTTCTTCAAAAACAAGAATCTTTCAGAATAAGGTCTTTCATACACTCTAATATTTGGGCAGTTTTTCCCACAGGAAAATCTGATTTTAAAAAAGGGGATATTATTGATTGTTATATTCCTCACCTCTCAAACAAAAACATAAACTAAAAGATAATCTAGAACACAAACAAAAGAATATAGGTAGCGCTAATTAACCCTGCAGAAACTACAGCTATCAATCCTACTAAAAAGGGCTTAACTCCCAGTTTTTTAAGTTCATTAAAATTCGTCAGTAGCCCCATAGCGGCCATAGCCATTGTCAAAAATATTTCAGAATAATTTTTAATAGTAGATATAATTAATTTCCATAAAGACTTATCAATTATAGTGCTTACATTTTGTACAATATAATAATCACCAATACTTCTGATTACCGCGAACAAAATAAATCCTAATATAAAAAAAGGAAATATCTTTACTATGGAATAACTTTGACCAGGATTATTTTTAGAATTGTAAAAATGAGCCACAAGAGGAATAAATATTACTAAAAAACTGTTACGCACTAACTTTGTAACAGTTGAAGAATTGATAACTTCTGGATTAGAAAACTGGTCTGCATATATCAAACCTGAAGCTGCTACTTGAGCAGTTTCATGAATAGCCGTTCCTAAAAACAAACCAACTTGAAGAGATTGATCATGAAATAAAAAATTTGCAAGGTAAGGATAAAAAAACATCGCTATCACTCCAAAAATAGTAATATTGGTGATGGCATAAGCTACCTCTTCTTTTTTAGCATTGATAACTGGAGCAGTAGCAATAATAGCTGTTGCTCCACAAATTCCTGTTCCAATTGAAATTAAATAAGACATTTTTTCTGAAACTTTTAAATATTTAATAAAAAATTTTATAATAAGTAAAATTCCAATAATACAAATTATAACCAGTGGAATTGCTTTGATTCCAAAAGCAAGCAGCTCACTAAAGCTAAGTCTAATTCCAAGTAAAATTATTCCCAATCTTAAAATAAATTTAGCAACAAACTCAAATCCTTTTTCAATATTCAAAAACCAAGGCAAAAAATTTCCTAACATCATACCAATGACAATTGCTATAATGACTGGAGAAATTGGGCTTACTTTATAGCCTAATAAATTTTCTCCAATATAATGGGATATTTTTTGAGATAACAAAGTAATTATTAAAGTCAAAATAATTCCAATAACAATTTTTACTTTATGGGTCATAAAATAAGTTTTAACTTTTGATTAATTAATTCAAGAAAAATTAGCTAAAATAACATTATTAATTTTCTAATCTATAAAATATAAGTATTTAGTCTTTTTAGCAAAACTATAAAAAATGAAAAAAATTATTTTAAAGAAAAAACCCCTAGTTTGTCTTACTGCCTATAATAAGTTTATGGCAGAGCTGATTGATCCTTTTTGTGATCTGATTTTAATTGGGGATACTATGGCTATGGTTTATTATGGATATAGTAATACTAGATCCTTAAGCTTATCTACTGTCATTAAACACTCTAAGTCAGTACGTGAAGGTATAAAAAAAAGTGCCATGGTAGTCGATATGCCTTTTGGAACTTATAGCAATCCAAAACAAGCATTAAAAAATGCAAAAAAAATTATCCAAGAAACAAAATGTGATGCTATCAAACTAGAAGGAGGTTCTGAAATAGCAAGCACAGTATCGACACTTATAAAAAACAAGATTCAAGTAGTTGGGCATATAGGTCTTCTACCTCAACAAATCAAAACAAGTTCTGGATTTACTGTTAAAGGTAAAACAAATGAAGAAGAAGAAAAAATCGTAAAGGATTTTGTAACACTTCAAAAAATTGGGGTGGCTGCAATTGTTTTAGAAGCAGTTAAAGAGAAAGTGGCTAACAGATTATCCAAATTATCTAAAATACCATTAATTGGAATTGGAGCTTCAAAACATTGCTCTGGTCAAATCTTGGTAACTGAAGATATGCTTGGATTATTTGAAAAATCTCCAAAGTTTGTAAAAAAATATTTTAATCTTAGAAAAGCTATTCAAAAATCAGTAGAAAAATACTCTAAAGAAGTGCAAAGCAGAAAGTTTCCATCTAAAAAAAACGTATATTAATTACTTCGTTGTCAAATTTTGTTTTTTTCTTAATTTTATTATCTGCCTTTAGTCACGTAAGCTGGAATATTCTTATTAAAAGATCGCAAGATAAAATTTTATTTACAAGATCTTTAACTTTAGTGGGTAGCATCATTTTAATTCCTATTACCTTTTTTTTAGATCCTTTGCCCGTAGCTGCTTATCCTTTTTTTGCAGCTACTTTAATAATTCACGTTTTTTACAAATTATTCTTATGTTACATGCATGAAAAATCAGATCTATCTTATGCCTACCCTATCGCACGAGGCTTACCATCGCTACTTATTCTTTTTATTACTCCATTTGTTTTTGATGAAGAGTTAACTTTAAAAAATGAAATTGCAGTTTTGACTATATGTCTTGGAATTTTACTTTTAGTTTTTGCAAACCAAAAATTTAAAAATATAAATTTTATTGGATTAGGTTATGCAATTCTAGTTGCATTAACGATTGCTGCCTACACTATTAATGATGCAATAGGTGTAAGAATTTCTGAACCTATAATGTACATTACCTATTATTTTGCTTTAGATGGAATTGTTTTTAACTTAGCTTTCATTATATTTTTTAGAAAACATAAATTTAATTTAGATTTAATCAAAAAAGAAATAAAACCAATTATAATCGCTGGTATTTTAAGTTTATATTCTTATTATCCTGCGGTTTATGCCTTTAGTATAACGAAAGTTGCTTCAGTTGCAGCCTTAAGAGAGTGTAGTATTTTACTTGCTTCTTTGTATGGAGTTTTTTTTCTAAAAGAAAAATTTGGAATTATTAGAATTTTATCTGCGATATTGATTTTTTTAGGATGTATTATGATTAAACTGTATTCCTAATCTTTTTGTTCTTTGGCTTCCGTTTCGTATCTTAAAGAATTTTTTATATAACGCATTGCATTATCTTTTATATCTTGGATTTCTTTATCTGTGACTTCTCTAACTACTTTTCCAGGCGATCCCATTACGAGAGATCTTTCGGGGATTTTTTTTCCTTCTGTAATTAACGAATTAGCTCCAATAATTGAATTTTTCCCAATATGAGCTCCATTTAAAATTGTAGCCCCCATTCCGATCAAAGAGTCGTCTTCAATAGTACAGCCATGCAAAATAACTGAATGACCAACTGTTATTCCTTTTCCAATGGTTAGCGGACAATCTTTGTCCGTATGCAAAACACTATTATCTTGAACATTAGTTCCTTCATCTATGCTAATAGTCTCAATGTCTCCTCGTAATACTGCACCATACCAAATATTAACGTTATTTTTCAAAATTATATCACCCGTTACCACTGCAGAGGGTGCAATCCAAACTCTACCATGTATCTTAACCTTAATATTTCCTAGAGAATAAATCATGGTGCATTCATAACAAAATTTATAGTATTAAGTAAATAAAATGTTCATCCTATTATGAGTTTAACCAAAACACCGCTTTGTAACTTTGGAGAAAAAATTAAAGATTTTTCTCTTCTGTCCACAGATAACAAGCAAATAAATTTATCAACTATCAAAGGTTCTCATGGAACCTTAATAATGTTTATCTGCAATCACTGTCCTTACGTTCAGGCTATTATTAAAGAAGCTGTTACAATAGCAAATGAAATCAAAAAAATTGGCATACATACAGTAGCTATTATGTCTAATGATGTGAAGAATTATCCTGAAGATAGTTTTGAAAATATGAAACTCTTTTCCAAAAAATATAATTTTACCTTTCCTTACCTAATTGATGAAACACAAGAGATTGCAAAATCATTTGGTGCGGTTTGTACTCCTGATTTTTTTGGTTACAATAAAAATGGTGAACTACAATACCGAGGAAGAATAAGAGCATTAAATAATTTAATTCCTGATATGAAAGGAGAAAGTGAATTATTATCGGCAATGAAATTAATAGCTTCTACAGGACAAGGTCCGAAAGAACAAATATCAAGTATGGGATGTAATATTAAATGGAAATAAAATGTTTGTCATAACTACAAGAAATTTTCCACCTGCTGTTGGAGGAATGCAAACTTTGATGGCAGATCTTGCAGCAAACCTAGTTGAGCATGGTCCAGTTAAAGTATTTGCTGATGCCATAGATGGTGATTATGATTTTGATAAAAAACAAAATTATCAGATTGAAAGAATAAAAGGTTTTGATTTCATAAAGAAATATAGAAAAAATAATCAAGTACAAATTTTTTGTACGGAAAATAAAAATATTAGAGCATTAATTGCAGATCACTGGAAAAGTATTGAAAAAATATCTGACAATATTTGCCTTCAAATTCCCACACTTTGTTTAATTCATGGAAAAGAAATAAATCACAAAAAAGGATCTTTGTTACACACAAGAATGGTTCAAAGCTTAAAAAAAGCTAAATTTATTATTGCAAATTCAGAGTTCACTAAAAAACTTGCTATTAATAAAGGAATTCCGGCTACAAAAATTAAAATTATCAATCCAGGTATTAATCCACTTCATCCTATTGAAAAAAAATATGATGATCAGGCAAAAGAATTATTTGGATCTATGCATCCAAAACTTATCAGTGTTACTAGGCTGGAAAAAAGGAAAGGTATTCATTCGGTTATTTTGTCACTAAAAAATCTTCAAGTTCTTTATCCCAATTTTTTATATTTAATTATTGGACAAGGAGAGCAGTCTGAAAATCTCAAAAATATTGCAAGAAATATGGATTTGACCAACCATATTGTATTTTTAGAGGATGTACCCATGGGGTTTAAAAATGCATTGCTTAAGCATGCGGATATATTTTTAATGCCTTCTATTGAAGACGGAAGTTCTGTTGAAGGTTTTGGTATCTCTTTTTTAGAGGCATCAATGTTTAAAACCGCTTGCATCGGAGGGATAGTAGGTGGCGCAGCTGACATTATTAAAGAGGGAAAAACAGGCTTTTTATGCGATGGAACCAATCACGATAAAATTTATCAAGCTTTAACTAAAATGCTTAAAAACAAACGTTATATTAAAATGGGAACAGAGGCTCATAAACAAGCTCAAAAATTTTTGTGGAAAGATCAAATTAAAAAATACATCAAATTAATTTAACCAAGGAGACTTATGTTATTTATCAAACAATATCTAAAATGGATTAGTACAGCATTAGTATTAACGGGAATTCTACTTACTAACCTAAATATTTATCCACTAAATATTTTTTTTCATGGTCTTGGAGTAATTGGTTGGACCTTTAGTGGCATTCTACACAAAGATAAAGCTATTATAACTAATTTCGGTCTACAGATACCATTATTTTTTTTAGGATTTATAAAATTAGTTGCCTAATATAGATCTGATTTTTTCAAAAACAGTTTTTGCACTAAGATCATTTAAATTTTTAGATACAATTGCTTTAAATTTTTTTGTTTCGATGCTTACTTTTTGTGGTGTGGTATGGGATCCAAATAATACAACGCCTTCACAACCTAAATGTGCTGCCATATGAGCAGGCCCTGTATCATTAGCAATTACCAATTTTGCTCCTTGAATAATTTTTGCTAATTGTGAAAAATTAGTTGGCTTACCATCGCTAAGTATAACGCTAGCTCCCAATTCTTTAGCCTGGTCTAACTCTCCAGGGCCAGGAGCAACTACAATTTCTAATTCTGGATACTCTTTCTTAATGAGATCCACTAAATTACGGTAATAGGGCCATCGTTTATTCAATAATTTATTGGAAGAAAAGGGAGAAATAAAAACATAAGGCTTATTAATATTAAAAGAGAAATTTTTATCTACTGCCCAAGAAAAATCAGGTGTTAAGGTATGCGTAGTTTTAATTGATGATCTTTGTAACTGAACTTCAAATCTTTCTAAGACCCCGTCCTCATCAAATTGTTCTTTAGTTTCATCGGATTTAAGAATTGTATAAGAAGATGACCAATTAAAAATACCAAATAAATACTTTCTATAAAATTCAGTTCTTGAAGAGTTTTGCAAATCAATCACTCTAGAAAAAGAATATTTTCTGATTGTGGAAATTAAATTATATAGATAAAAAAAATTCCATCTGGGCCTTCTTGTGTCTACTAATACTTCGTCAATATGTGGGCATTTTTCAAAAAGAGTTTGATATGGTTTGGTCGTGAGAATATAAATCTTATCATTTTTACAATCATTTCTAATATCTTGCAAAACCCCTGAGATTTGGACAATATCTCCAAGGGACCCATGCTTGATGATTAAAATATTTGACATAAAGTGCTAATAAAATAACTAATAAATTAATGAATACCACAAATAAAATACTTTCTGAAATTTCAGCTGGTGAGTTAATGGATAAAATAACAATTTTAGAAATAAAAAAAATGAAAATACCAGATCCTGCCAAGCAGATAATTATTCAGAAAGAACTTAACAGTCTTCAAGCAACTTATTCCCAATGCATCAGCCCTAGTAAAGAATTGGATGAACAAATTGCTAAGCTTAAAGCAATTAATTTAAAACTATGGGATATAGAAGAAGGAAAAAGGGAGTGTGAGCGCCAAAAGGATTTTTCAGATACATTTATTCAATTGGCACGAAGTGTTTATATTGAAAATGATAATAGAGCTAAAATTAAGGCTGAAATCAATCGTATTACCCATTCAAATATTGAAGAAGTAAAAAGCTACAAAGCTTATTAGTTAAAAAAAAACTTTTTTTTATAGTTTAGTTAAGTTATGTTTTGATATGACCTATTATTTATTAGGCTTATTGCTTTTTATAGTGATCCGTTGTTTCTTTGCAAAACCCTACAAAAGCGAATTAGAAAGATATGAAGATAAGTTTAATTGGACTTCTCTAGGTGGTTGCTAAATCTTAATCAGAATTAAGACTAGGAATAGTGGCTCTTAGTTGTGAAGGTAAGGCGCTATCTATCTCGGCAATTATAAAACCTGTTCCACTTTTCTTTTCTGCTAGAATTTTTCCATCGGGAGAAATAATTAAAGAGTGTCCGTAGGTTTGTCTTTTATTATAATGAGTTCCTGTTTGAGCAGGAGCAAAAATATAACAAAAGTTTTCAATAGCTCGAGCTTGTAACAATATATGCCAATGCTTTTCTCCTGTTGTCTTTGTAAATGCGGCTGGAACAGATAAATAAGAACAACCCAACTTTGCAAGCTTCCTGTACATTTTAGGAAAACGAACATCATAGCATATGGAAAATCCTAACATTCCCCAGGGAAGTTCAGCGTGGACAATATCTTTGCCAGCTAAAAATTTTTCTGATTCAAAATACTTCTCGTCTTTTGAAAGAGCCACATCAAACATATGTATTTTATCATACCAACTTACAATCTCACCTTTAGGATTAATCAAAATAGATCGGTTTGCCAATTTCTGATTTGAGATTTTGATAGAAACACTACCAATTAAAAACCATTTTTTCTTTTCTTTGCAAAAAGATTTAATTTCCTCGATAAAACTATTTTTTTCAAAACCTTCTGATTTAGATAACAATTCTTTATGATCAGCAGAAAAAATGGAAGAATTTTCAGGAGTTAAAATAAAATCCGCGCCCTGCTCTATAGCCTCTGATGAATATTGCAAAATAGATTGTAAATTTTCTTCTACTTGATTGTTACAGCTTAACTGCACACAAGCGACTTTAAATTTCATATGTTATTTGTTTAAAGAACTTACGAAATTCCAATTACAGTCAAAACTTGGAATAAAAATTTCAGAAATCTTTGTATTGCCAAAGTGTTCTTTAAGCGTATTCATCCATGCCTCTACTTGTTTGGGCTTTTTGTTTTGAGATCCAACTTGGGCTGTAATAACTCCATTTTTTTTTACAATTCTTTTTATTTCTTTCATATTTTTTTCAGCAAGATTAATACAATAAGGATCATCATTTAAATCAATAAACAAGTGATCATACTTTTCGTTTTCACAACTTATTATATTTTGAAAGGCATCGCCCCAAATACAATTAACGTTGTTACTTTTATTTATATTTTTAAAAACTTCCGGTAAATATTTTTGACAAGCTTCCACAACCTCTTGATCTAACTCAAACCAATCTACGTAATTAAAACCATTTTTAATGCACTCTCTTGCGACACCCCCATCCCCTCCTCCAATAATAGCTGCCGAACTATTGCTTGTAGATATTTTTAGCGATGAATTTACAAAAGTAGAAGAATACAAAGCCTCGTCCCTTTCAGCCACTTGTAGCTCATTATCAATAAATAATGCATTTCCAAATTCTCTTAATTTAACAATTTCAATAAACTGGCCCTGCTTTGATTTAAAGCTCTTAATAAATTCTTCGACGACATAACTTTTTTTAAGTCCTTCGGAGCTATAAATATCTAGATAATGATGAATAGTATCTCTTGGAAATTCTTTTTTTACCACACTTGTATGTTGAATTTCTTTTTTTAAAATCTCTAAAGAAACATTTGGATTTACTTGTCCACATGTAAAAAAATCGAAACTTATTATTCCATTTTCTGGAAAAGTGTGAAAACTCATATGACTTTCTTTTAGCAGAGCAATCATGGTGAGACCTTGTGGTGTAAATTCGTATTTAGAAATATTAACAATTCCAACCTTCGCAGCTTTTGCAATTTTATGGATAATATCTTCGTAAAATTGGGCTGAATATTCTTTTTTTACTCCCAAGAAATCTAAAGTAATATGGTCTCCAACTTTGATCATTGAGATCTCTCCTTTTTATAATTTTTAATTTTTCCCAAAACTTTGCTCATCAGAGATTTCGACAAAATTTTAGGACGGCCAATTCTTAAACAATTTATATACTGACTCGCTAAATTTTCAACTTCTAGTGCCAATTCAAAAGCACTATCAATATTTTTACCCACAGCTACTTGACCATGATTTTCTATTAAACAAGCAGTTCTATTTTGAAGAACTTTAATAATATTTTTAGATAGCTGAACAGTTCCAAAAGTTGCATATTTAGCACATTTAATGTCTATTCCTCCAGCCACCGCAACCATATAGTTAAATGCTGGTATTTTTTTCCTAATACACGCGAGTGTAACACATGATTTAGAATGACTATGCACAATTGCATTTACATTTTTTTTATTTTTATAAATATCTCTATGAAAATGCCACTCTGAAGAAGGGGCATTCTTTTTTTTATCAAAAACTCCTTTTAAACTAACAAAAACTATATCAGATGATTTTAAATCTGAATATCTGAGGCCTGATGGGGTAATAAAAAATCCATTTTTTTCTTTAGACTGATGTCTAATTGAAATGTTACCCGATCTTAATGGAGATAAGCCAGATGAATTTAATTTTTTAGCAAATTGAATAATTTGCTTCTTTTTTATTTTTTCGCTCATTTGGAAAATAATTCTCTTAAAGCATCAGTATTTGCATCGCAAATACCTTTTTCTGTTATAAATCCTGTAACATATTTTGCAGGAGTAATATCAAATGCATAATTTAATGACTTGCTACCTTCTGGATAAATATTAATTTTTTGTAAATTACCGCTTTTATCTACTCCTGTGATTTCACTTAATTCTTTTTCTGATCGTTCTTCAATAGGAATTTCTTTTCCCGAAAACAAATTCCAATCAATTGTTGTACTTGGCAATGCTACATAAAAAGGTATGTTATTGTCATAAGCAGCTAAGGCTTTTAAATAAGTACCAATTTTATTAGCAACATCTCCATTTGCCGATACCCTGTCCGTTCCAACAATACATAAATCAACTTTACCATTTTGCATTAACAATCCCCCTGTATTATCTGCAATTATTGTATTTGGCACTTGTTCATTGTTTAATTCATAGGATGTTAAAGAAGAACCTTGGTTCCTAGGTCTAGTTTCGTCAACCCAAACATGAATGGGAATTTTTTTTTGATGGGCTTTGTAGATAGGAGCGGTAGCAGTTCCCCAATCAACTGTGGCCAGCCAACCTGCATTACAATGGGTCAAAATATTAACTGTCTTTAAGTTTTTTTGGTTATAAATTTGTTCTATTATTTTTAAACCATTTAAACCAATATTCTCTGATATGGCTATATCTTCACTACAAATTTTTTCACACTCTTCTAAAATTATTTCCTTACAATTTTTATTTTGATTGGATATTTTTTTTAATATTCTATTAACAGCCCAAGATAAATTAACCGCTGTTGGCCTAGTTTGTTTTAGCTCTTCAGCTTTAATTTTTAAAAAAGGCAAATTGTCATTTTCCATTGCAGCGTAATACATTCCATAAGCAGCTGTAGCTCCTATCAAGGGTGCTCCTCTAACTTTCATAGATTTAATTGCAAATACCACATCCTCAAAACTTTCCATTTCAATAATTTTAAATTGAAAAGGTAATAAAGTCTGGTCAATAATTTTTACTTTTTGAGTATTGGGATCTAGCCAAATTGTATGATAATGATTACCATCTATTTTCATTATTATTTATTCAAGACTCTTCCTGCAATATTTTTCAGTTTGTTAATTGTTTCTGGCGTCCACATTTTTTTGTCAGTTATGATCGCAACATCTAAGCAGTTATTCGCAGGATCTTTTAAATCAATATCCTCTTCATAATTTAAAATAATTTCTGATACCATCTGTTTTGCCTTTTCGGCATTTCCGAGTAGAGTTTTGATCACTGTATCTACAGAAACATCATCATGATCAGGATGCCAACAATCAAAATCTGTTACCATCGCAACAGTTGCATATCTAATTTCAGCTTCTCTTGCTAATTTTGCTTCTGGCATATTAGTCATTCCAATAACATCGGCACCCCAGCTTCTATATAAATTAGATTCTGCTAATGATGAAAACTGAGGTCCTTCCATAACGAGATAAGTTCCGCCTTTTTGAAAAGGAATATCTAATTTTTTCAAAACTTTTTCACATGCATTAATTAAACCATTGCTGGTTGGTTTTGCCATGGAAACATGGGCAACAATTTCTTTATCAAAAAAAGTTTTTATTCTTGAAAAAGTTCTATCGATAAATTGATCTACCAGTACAAATTTACCTGGTTGTAAATTTTCTTTTAAAGAACCAACGGCAGAAACAGAAATTATATCGGTTACACCTAATTGTTTCAAAGCATCAATATTTGCTCGAAAGTTAATATTGGTAGGATTGATTTTATGTCCTCTTGCGTGTCTTGGTAAAAAACACACTTCTTTTCCTTTAAGTTTGGCCTGCAAAATTTCATCTGAAGGATCTCCCCACGGAGTTTTTACTTTTCTCCATTTGGATTCTTCAAGACCATCAATGCTGTATAAACCGCTTCCTCCAATTATTCCTAATTTGCTCATGACTTTTTTTAATATTACTTATATTAAGATATTTAAATGAATCTAGAAAAATATATTAGGTCAATTCCCAATTACCCAAAAAAAGGGATTTTATTTAGAGATGTAACAACTCTTATTGAAGATAAAAAAGCTTTTCAATTTGCTATAAAGAAAATGCAAACAATTTTGAAAAAAATTCCTCATACAAAAATTGCAGCTATTGAAGCAAGAGGCTTTATTTTTGCATCTGCTCTAGCATATGCAAATAAAAAACCTCTTATATTACTCAGAAAAAAAAACAAACTTCCTGCAGCAACCATTTCTCAATCTTTCAAGTTAGAATATGGAACAGATACTATTCAAGTACACAAATCTTCATTAAATAAAAAAGATTCTGTAATTATAGTTGATGATTTAATTGCAACTGGAGGAACTGCGCTTGCTGCAGCTAAATTGATTGAAAAATGTAAAGCAAAGGTCTCAGCATTTTTATTTTTGATCGATTTATTTGATTTACCTGGTAATAAAAAATTACAAGCTAAAGGTTACAAAACTTATAAGCTTATTGATTTTCCTGGCCACTAAGAAATGATCCCAATTTTCTTTTGTCTATAAATAATAAACAAACCACTTGCTACGACTATGAATGATCCTATCATCATATTGAGCGAAGGGATTTCGTTGAAAAAAAGATAACCATAAATAATTCCCCACAAAATTACCGTATATCTAAAAGTAGAAGTAGACGAGATAGTTGCGATCTTAATCGTTGCTACAGCAAAAATATAACCACAGGATAATAAAATAGCAGAAATCATTATGAAGATTAATTCATTTAAGCTTATTGGTTCAAAATGCAGAAGCATATACAAGCCAAATATAATCGTTACAACAAGACAAGTGACGAAGGCAATTTGGATACTTTCGAAACGATCTTTAAATTGTCTAGTATAAGTATCTCTATAAGCAATTAAGATTGCTGCTAATAATGGAAAAACAAAAGCATAACCAAATTCTAACTTTGTCGGATTAATAACAATAACAACGCCTATAAATCCTAAAATCACAGCACTCCATCTTCTCCAGCCCACGGTTTCTTTTAAAAGAATAGCACCAGCTGCTGTAATAATGATGGGAGCAAGATTTAACAAAACATAAAGGTCACCAAAAGGAAGTGTGGCAAGACCAAGAAAGAAAAAGACTGCACAGATTCCTTCTATGAAACCTCTCGTCCATAATTCTCTAGATGCCAGCATTCTTTTAATTTCTAGCTGTTTTTTTGCATATAAAATTAGACCAATAAACAAACTAGCAAAGATACCCCTTATAAATATCACCTCTCCCAAAATACTAATGTCATTATTATGAAAAGATAAAATATATTTTACAAATGAGTCATTAGATGCAAAAAAAAATTGTGACAGCACCATAAATATGATGCCTTGGCTTTCTAACGTTTGATTTTTAAATTTGTTTAGCACAGAATCGACTTATATGCCGAAAAATATAAAATACTATAAGAAAACAAAAACAACTTTAAGAGTTGCATTAAATTAATAATATTTTGGTTTAACTAAAAAATCATTTCTATCCATGGTAGTTAATTCTAAGTCCATTTTTTTTTCTCCCCTCTGGATTTGAAATGTAAGTTTTGATCCAGGACCGCCTAAGGACCAAACTGTTTTATAAAAATCTTCAATATTAGAAATAGTTTTTTTATTGACTGTTAAAATTGTATCATTTTCTAAAAAACCAGCTTTAGCAGCAGGGCCGTTTTCATTTACCCTAGTCACTGTAACAAAACCTAAACTATCATTGGATGTTAAGCCCATGTATGGCTTAATATTCTTAGTTCGTTTTCCATTTTTAATTAAATCATCTAAAATGGGTTTTAATTCATTAATAGGTACAAACAAATTTCCTGGCGATACTACACCTGGAAGGACTGCATCCTGCACATATAAAGATCCTATGCCTACAATTTCACCATATTCGTTCACTAAAGGTGTGCCTGCAAATGAACTGTTCATGGGATAGGTATATATCGGCTTATCTAAAAAATATTCCCACCATCCTGCAAAGGATCTTCTTGAAACCATATTAGCAACCGAAGGCATACCTGCGCTTAGGGAAGGTAAAACAAATAATTTTTCTTCCTTGCTAATTTGATCAGAGTTGCCAATGCTTAATCCTTTCAATTTAGAAGGTAGAACAGTTTTTAATATTCCAAATCCAGTTGAATGATCATATCCAACTAATTCTCCTGGAACCTTACTGCCATTAGCCATAGTGATATTAATTGTTTCGGCTTCTGCAACTATGTAGCCGATGGTTAAAATATAATTATTATTAATGATCACTCCATTACCTAATCGTTCCGTTCCAAGCGTTCTTGCTGTTCTAGCATCTTCAGGAACGATACTTTCAATTTTAACAATCGATTGATAAATTGCTTTAAAATCCTCTTCAGTGGTAAATTTTTTTGGTGCAGATAAAAGAGTGGAGCTACTAAAAAACGCAACTATAAAAATAAATACAATAGTTCTCAAGCATGAATAACATTACTAAAATGCCAGGTTGTATTCAAATATATTTTGTTAATTTCTCAAAAGATTAAAATTTAATAAATATCACAATATTTTATTACAAAGCTAATTTTAGCCAAAAAATAACTTTTTTGGATTGTTAATTGTCATATTATCAATATCGTTGTGGGTGAATCCTAATGTTAATACTTCTCTTATAAAGGATTTTAGACCAACGGTTGGCTTTGGTAGAATTGAAACACCACAATCACTAGATAAAATAACTTTTTTACTTGAAACTTTCTTGATCAAATTGGACAATTCTTTTTTTTCCAATCCATCAATAACGTGCTTCTCTCCATCTATATGGGTCAATGGAACTTTTGTTGCCTTGGATATAAAAAAATAAGAAAATTCAAAAAAAATATCAGGTATTAAATTTAATTGATTGATAGAATTTATAGATAAATGGTTTGCAGGTATTAAAATTTTGTTTACTCCATGATTTTTGGCTAATGTAACTAGATTGATACTTTCAGATCCTGATAAATGCCCTACATTTAAAACTAATTTATTTTTTGCAATGATATCTAGTATTTTTAGAATTTTTTTATTAACGTTTTTTTTATGTCCAATTGAAAAACAGTTTTTAATATATTCTTTGCTTCTTTTTTCTTGTCTAGCAACAAATTTAGTATGATGAGTTGGAAAAGATACAAATTTAAATACCTGACTAAAATCCCCATATGAATATTTAATTAATGCTTGAAGGTTATCAGGGTCCACTCCTCCTGCGTAAGGTTCCATAATCAACCCACCAAATATTTTTACTTTATAATTTTTGCATATCGCTTTCATTAAAGAAGCATATCCAGTGGTAATAGAAAAATTATCCATTAAGCCAATTGCAGCCATTTTTTCTTTTTCAGCATCCTTGATAGCATCGTATATATTTAAACTTCGCTTGTTTATATGGGGACAACAATGAATATGATTATCGTATCGTCCTTCAAGACTGATTAAATTCAGATTGCGCATTTAGTTAATATCTTAATTTAAAAGCTAATCTTGTAAAAGTTATTTATGTTAATGTTCTGCATTGAATTGGGGGAAAGTTATCAAATCTAATAATTGGATATCTATTTTTTTATTAAGTTATGGTTTCTTTTAAAGATAAATTCTTTAAAAATGATTAATCACGATAATAATATTGTATTATGTTTATTAATAATAGTTTTAAAAGGTTTTTAATTATTTTAATTTTTTTAATAATTAGCGGATGTAGCGTTGTTACGTTAAGCTATAATCGTCTTCCTTTTCTTGCTCTTCTTGAATTGGATTCGGTTTTTGATTTAAATGACGAGCAAAAAAAACTAGTACGTCCTAAACTAGATTCTTGGCTTGAATGGCACCGAAATAATCATCTTCCGCAATACATTAGTAAACTTAAGCTATGGGAAAAATTAGTGTTACAAGATTTAACCCCTGCTCAATTCTGTACAGAAATTGATACGGTAAGAGTTTTAATCAATGAGGCTGCCCTACAACTTATTCCTGCACTTGTTCCCATTGCTAAAACTTTATCTCCAGATCAAATGAAACATTGGAATAATTATCAAATAAAAAAAGATAAGGAATTTCTTAAAAATTTTGGACCAGGTACCAAAGGTGAAGTGGTGAATGAAAAGAGATTAAAAAAAGCAATTAGCCGAGCAGAGATGTTTTATGGATCCTTAACGACAGATCAAAAAAAACAACTGACCAAAAGACTAGAAAAAAGTATCTTTAGTGCAGAACAAGTTTTACCAGAAAGAAAACGTAGGCACGCTGATGCTATAAATGCAGTAATGCTTATTCAGAAAGGAGCAGATCCTACAGAAACCTTACAAAAAGTTTGGATGAATAGTCAACAATCCCCTAACCTAAATTATGCAACTTATTCTAAACAAATGTTTGAAGATGGTTGTTCTACAATTATCAGAACTGCACAATGGAACAACTCCTGAGCAACGGTTAAAGGTAGCTCAAAAACTTCAAGGGTATGCAAAAGATTTTCAAAGTTTTGTCAAACCTTAATCAATGACTATGTAATTGCTTAATTAAAGTATACTTCGGTTACGTCAAAACTACTATTTAATGAATTTGCCGTTTTCCCAAGTTCCTTTTTGAACCGATCCATTTTTAGAAGTCAAAATACCTTGGCCGTGCATCAAACCTTGTTTAAATTCTCCAGTATAAACAGAACCATCTGCATAGGTGTAGCTTCCTTTACCGTGATATCTTCGATATTGAAATTCGCCAACTATACTTGCTGCCATCTGGATACAAATAAGTACCTTGGCCATGATGCATTCCATCTTTGTAACCACCAATATATTTTTTACCATTGGCATAATGAAAGGTTCCTTCACCATTAACACAATTCCCTTGTACACATTTTGCAAATGCAGCACCGGTCCCAACTAAGCCAACCAAAAATAGAAACAAAATTATTCGCATTCACTAATAGTAGCAGAAAACTTAAATCTTGAAAATCTAGTGATTCTTTAGGCTTTGCCATGTTCCAGAAAGTCTTGGTTTATCTTTTTTTCTTGGTTGGTAGGTAGGTGAAGTTTTAAATGTATTGGCACATTTAATAGATACAAATTTCATTCTAGATCTAGAAAAGATTTCTCTTTGAGCTTTGATCCATTGATGAGGAGGATCAAATGCTCCTGCTGCTATAACAATATTTTTAGGAAAATGACTAAGTGTCCAACATAATGTTGTTCCACAGTTATTACAAAAAAACGTTTTAAATTTATTTTTATTTTCGGTGATGAACTGATAGCTCTTTAATTTTTTTTTATTGATGGTTAAATCTTCCATATGAAACCACACTCCAACCCCGAATGCGCTTCCGCTTCGCAATTGGCAATATCTACAGTGGCACACCCCGGATTTTACAATTTCTCCATGAACTTTAAATCTTACTTTTCCACAAAGACAACCACCATTTTTTTTAATTTTTGCCATAACTGATCTACCTTAATTATAGCAAAAGACTCGGATGTTGAAAATTGTTTGTGTAAGAGCAATCATTAATAATATTCATATTGTTTCTTATCTATTCTCCATCCTTGGCTAGAACCTAATTTCCCTTTATTGATAGGTTCATGAGGATCCACCCAGTTTATATAATCGCTTTCCCTATAAGTAGAATGAGGTTTGCCAAAACCTTTCTTTAAGCGCTCGACTTCCAGTTGTTGCTGCTCCCGTTTTTTTTGTTCCTCAACACGAATCTTATCTAATTCCAACTGACGCTTGAGCTGCTGTTGCTCCTGATAAGCGCCAAGATCATCATACTGAACTTCGGAAGCCTTTATTTCCTTGGGGATATTTGGCTTCGTTTCAACCGAGCGAAGTAATTTCTCTTTTGCTTTCATAGATCTTAAATCCTCAAATGCTCCAAACCGACCTTTGGCCACCAAACTCCAAACGCTGGTTTTGTGGGTAAGTCTATTCGACTTACCCTTCTTATATTGCTTAGGCATCATGATCCTCCTTCATGGTCTTGTAGCGATCCAATAAAGTATAAAACCGATGCATCAAATTAGCTTCAATCCTATTGATGCTAACAATGGCACTAGCACCATTGGAGTCCCGGATAAAACTATTGGCTGGAACTTCTATTTGCTTTGGCACATAGTTAATGTTGTTGCTCGTAAAAGTATCCACATGAATTTTATTCGAGCCTTGAAGATTATGACCAAAGTTAGGACGATCCAGTGCTTCGCCACCATAAATACCAGCCTCAATCCGAAGAGATCGACGCATCCTCCACTGTAAGGAAATTAATTGAAACACCATTTCTTCCTCTAATTGATTAGAAGGATTATAGTATTCAATCAAACCTTGCTTGAACTCTTCATACTCTTGTCTGTTTTCTCCAACGATCAAAATACTTTCGGCATGCAAGCCATGCCTCAAAGCATTTTTCGAGCTTCTTATTTTTCCCCAAATGGTTTTCTTGCCCTTAGCTTTCTTACCATTCAGTCTATTCGCTTCTATTTGTTTGATGCTAGCCATTATTTATTACCTCCCTGAATCTTACGAAGGTCTTCGTATAAATCCTCCAAAAGTTTTGCTTCCATAGGATTTAAATGTCCTCCCTCTAACACCGAAATTAAATATAAAATCTGATGTAAATCATCATCAACAAAGCCACCATTGGCGTAGCTAACTCTTAGCTTGCGGATGATGGAACTATTTAAGGAAGGAACGGATTGCATCAACGGCGCATCCATCAAAGAACCAATCTTGGACATTCCACCTTTAGCAAATCCAGGGATCGATCGTTGCTGTTGTAGTTTATGAGCTTGTTGTCTCAATAAGGATATACAAGCTTGTATATTAAAAGAAGTTCCCAGTTTATTTGAACCCCTCACCAGCTGAGCTGGATTTATATTTTTATTGAACATAAAAATCTCCAGTTGCTTAAACACCAGCACAACTCACATAGCTGTGGCAGTATTTAAAATTATTAATGTTAGTAAATCCGCACCGAAACCGGCGATATCTTTAAGGGGCAAAGTTCAAAGCAACTTTGTTCTGCTATCACTAGAAACAAATCTAACAATACATGAATCATACGCTGCGTCGCATATAGTTGTCAACCACACCCCATAATAATTTAAGAAAAAAAAGAAAAAAAAAGAAAATTTATCGTAGATATTATGTGAGACTAAACATAATATCCCATCTCATCTCAGATACTCCCAGATCATAATTTAATATCGTATACTGTCCCATTAACATTTAAAAAATCGTACAATTTTTATCTGTGTAACTAAAGGTAAAATAAACTTTGCTAATTAATCAAGAATCTACGATGCTTATTTGCTATTATCAAATCGAGTCAAGCCGCATCACTACACAGCACTACAAGATTCAAAATTAATTTTTTATAATGAGATACCCATCTGATCCAACGCTCCATTCAATTTTGTTTTCAAAAATATTCTCTTTTATGTTATTAATTTTTACCAAACTCTTTAAATCAAATCCTTCTTTCATGCTGTAATCTACTGGTAAGAGATAAACAAAATAATTAGGATTCAATTTTAGTGCTGTTTGATATTCAGATACACTCAGGTGAAATTGGTAATTAGATAATGATACAGCCTTAACCTCGATATAAATTTCTTTAATTTTATCATTTTCTTTTCTAAAGCTCAAAATATCATATCCTGCACTTACATCTTCAAGCGCAATATGAATCGGTTTTTTTTGGATTCCCTGTTTTTTAGTGATCAATATTTCTTTGCCTAAGATAATTTTTTCAGCGTTTAAACCAAGAATTCTTTGATTAAGTAGTTTTTTTTCTAATGCTTCGGGGCTTAATTTTAAGGTTTTAAATTTATCTAATATTTTTTTTTTTAAGAGTACAAACTGATCGTTAATGTTTTTTATATAACCAATAGTAATAAGAAAATCTCTTAAATTACTTGTTTCATAATTATAAGATCTGCTAGGAGAAAAACTAGGATTTTCATTTTTTTCACTTTTAAAATTTATTAAATAATTTTTTAAGCAAGATCCATATTCAGGATTTTTTAAAATTAAATTTATTAATGTTTCTCCAATATCTTTCTCTTCAATATTAGGAGATTTAATATTATTTTCATTTATTTCTATAAAATTTAATTTTATTAAAAAATTTAAATTTTCTAATAAATATTCTTTTTGTCTATTATAATTATTTTTAACACTCAAAACATTATCAGGACTTACTTTTGATAATTTAAATAAAAGCAAAATATTTTCGAAAAAAATATTTTTATAAATTTCAAAATTCATTTAGTAATTTCATTATACAGGTCCTCCCAATCATCAGTTTCCTCGGGACTAAAAATAAGATTTTCACTTTCTATAACTTTCATTTGTCTATCTGCTTTTTCTCTTAATTTTTTATAAATTTTTTGCTCTATAGTATTTTCATACTGCAAAAAATCATAAAAAACTGGAGTATGTTCAGAACCGCCTACCCTGTGAATTCTGTCTAAAGATTGTAAAAATTCAGCAGCATTGTAATTTTGGTCATAATAAATTGCATTATTACAGGCTTTATGAAGTGATATAGACTCCGAACATGCTTTTGGATTTGCAACAATTACATTTAGTAATGAATTCTTGTCATTAAATTCTTTTTTTATATTTTTTCTTTCATCTTCTGATGTTTGGCCAATAATAATTTTAACAAAATGACCATCGTCAATTAAAGTCGAATATATTAAACTTATGGTTTTTAAATGATTTGACCAAATTAAAACTTTTTTATTTTTTTCAGCTAAGTTTTTTACCATTTCTTTTAATTTTTTTAATTTTGCAGGCTGTTCTAGACGATCATAATTAGCAATCATTTCCATTATGTTGTCATCAATAATTATTTCTTCTTTGTCGATATCGCTAAAATCTATATCTTCGATCAACTCTGCCTCATTTAAAGATAATTTAAAATTTTTTATATAAGAACAAGATTGCATTAATCTAATAATTTTAGCCTTTCTTAACTTGTTTATAAAATCAATGTTTTGAAGAAACTTTTCTTCTTCAAAGTCTCTTATACGAGACAAGATTGCAGTATAAATTTTTTTTTCTACTGTATTCATTTCAACAAAAATAGGTTTGTTGAAGTTTGGTTTAGATAAGTTTAAGTCTTTTTTGGTAACTCTTGTAAAAAAAGGATTTATCTTTTCTCTTAAAAGTTCAATAGCTTTATTTTGGTTATTTTTTTCGTAGATTTGGATTTGTCTTTTATCGTGATCTGATAAAACTTTATCATTTCCATAGAGAAAATCTAAATAATTAAAAAAATCTCTTAGTTGATTTGGCATTGGTGTCCCTGTAAGCACAACTTTATGTTCACATACTTGACCAAGAGCTAAAATAGCGGATGCCCAGGTACCCGATATTTTTTTTATATTATGCGCTTCATCAATAACCAGTAAAAGTCTATTTGTTTTGCAAAACTCTATTAATTCCGAACTATCATTTGGAACTAATTGAAAGTGACAGGTTATTAATTCACTATTTAAATGATTGAAATAGAAAACTTTTCTTTTTGCCTTTATATCACTTAACTTATGTATTTTTGCATCTCTGCCTAAAGTATCAGTAAACTCATCATTCCATGAATTAAAGCAAACTTTAGGTCCTATGACAAAAATGGCATCAATTTTATTTTCGTCTTTTAATTTCTGATAATACGAGAGTACTACTGATGTCTTTCCACTACCTGGAACTGAAAAATTAGCTGCACATTTGGCTTTGTATAAATGATATGATGGTTTTTCTTGATGTTTAAGCAAAGGTCTTTTTACATTTGATAAAGATGAAATATATTTGGTAAAATCTTTCTCATCAAATTTATTTTTAAGATCATTTAGTATATTTATTTTTTCTGATAATTTTTTTTGTTCTTGATAAAAATTTTCAAATAAATTTTGCAATGTTTCATCCAAGTAAATTTGGTATTGATTTTCTTCTAAGTATTGTTTTAAATTCAAAGTATCTTGAAAATCAAATTTCTTATCAAAAATTAACATTGATGAATCTCTATTATTAAAACTATGAACAGTTAATAATTGAATTTTGACAAGACTTTTGATCTCTTCCTTGAAAGTAATTTCTAAATTTTGATCAAAAAGATTAAATTGAACTATCACTTTCTGTTTTCATTTAGATCTTTTACAAATTCTCGTAGCGCTTCCTCTTTATCTTTAAATTTTTCAAACAATCTATAAAGAGCTTTTGTTGCCGATTGAATTTTTATTGTTACTTTTCTACACTTATCAGCTTCTGGTAGCGACATTGTTCTTAAAAGATCTGGACTCCAAACTTTTTCATTAGTTAATTTTTGTAATGCCTCTTCTAATCGACTTAGTGGAGTTTCTTTCTCATCAATTTTTTGAGATATATTTCTTAAGGCTTTTAAAGCATTAAGTACCTGAATACCTTCATGTTCTTGCCACTCATTATAACTTTCAATGACATCCTCACTGTGCTGGGCTCCAACTTCTATTTCGCCCAGTTTTAGTAACTGATTTTTCGTTTCTTTTCCTGCAAATTTTCTAAATATATCTCTAACAATTTCTGCTCTTCTTTTATCTATTTGATGTGATTTTTTATTGTCTAATTTGATAATATTGAAAGTAGCTTGTAGAATTTTAGCTTTATCTCTATCTTGAAATTCTTTGCTAATTAAAAAATTTCTATCATTTAATTTTTTAGAGACATATTTATAAGCTTCAGCAAATACATCCCATCTATCTTTTACCAAGTGATAATTTTGAGGAACTCTATTTAATTCCAAATATTGATCCATTAATTCAAGAGGTCTTAAGTAACGATCTAGGAATTCTTCTTGTTTTTTTTTAAAATTTTTTGGATCTTTGTCATAAAATTTAGGGTCATCTCTAAGCAAAGCTTCTAGCCTTGTATGTTTTAAATCATCTTTGGCCTTAAGAGCTTTGTTCATGTTTGTATATTCGGATTTTCCTTCTTCAAAATTTTGGAGCCTATTTTCTAATAAAGCGATACTTAAGGGATCTGGCCTTTCAGGCTTTCCAGTTCCGGGCAGTATACAAACTTCGATTTGTTTATATCGATCATCTCCTGTTTCATTGAACAGTTCTTCAAGGATCATCCTTCTTCTGTTGCCATTTATTAAAAAACCATCCGCAGTAATTATTGCAGGCTCTCTTTGTCCCTGTTCAACTAAATATTTTTTTAGTTCTTCATTTTTTTTTTGATCAGAATTAAAAAGAAAATCTTTTAAAATTTTTTGTGTTTCCGGATCTCTTTCAGCCAAGACACCTTTTTCTTTTTCAATACTTTTTAAATCATCTTTAATTCTTCCATTATCTTTTCTAAAAAAACAAAATTCAATTGGAATTCGATATACTTTTGAAGGATGATTTATTTCCTTCCAATTTTTGTAAGGAATTACAATTGTTTTGCCTGGTATTTCTTTGGCTTCACGTGTTATATCCGCTTCGCTTGTGTTATCGATTTTTAAAACTGTATATTCAGAGCTCATTTTAGATGAATTAAGAAGTTATCTTCTCATATTTGAGCAAAAAGCAAAAGATAAAATTTAAAAAATTTATATATATAGAGCTAATTGTTAATATTTTAAAAAATATAACACACCAATAAAGCTTTAATTTTAAGTTTTTTTTTGATTTATTGAAGTGCCAGATTGATCAGTTGTACTTACTTATTACTTTGCTTTTGCTTTTGCTTTTGCTCTTGTTCTTTTTCTTTATTTATCTTTTCCTGATGCTCTTTTGCTTTCTTCACAAACTCAGTATTACCAAAATGAACTACTGAAATTTCTGTCGGAAGCCCCATTGCTTTCCATTCTTCTGCGGTCACTTTTTTGAACGGCATATTTCCTCCTTTAGCGTTTTATTTTAATCCGCAGCAAGTAGAGTTTTTCTAAATTACGGATATGTAATATTAACAAAATATGAATTATTTACAATTACCTGTATCTACTTTGTCTGGACTGTCAGCTAAATATAAAAATGCTGGCAGATTTTTATTCCACGTTTTTATAACTATGGTGTTAGGGCTTGATAAGGTAATAGTATCGTCAAAAAAAACTATCTTAAAATAATTTTGATCCCCTGGTTTTGAATTTTGAAAAACATAAGCATCATAAGTTTTTTTAGAAAGTGTAAATATAATTTTTGGAATAAAAGTAACTCTCCCAGTACTACCATTAGCAGAATAGATCATATCTTGGTTTTCAGATTTTCCAGTTTCTGGATTTTCAGACTTTAATAGTCTTTCATTATCTTTTGTATCAATTACAACTTCACCAGAGAGAAAATCACATTTATAAATCTGTGCACTCGCCACCTCCCCAAGCATCAGGAGCAGAGTTAGAAATATTGGGAGTTTTTTTATTTTTATAAAAGTTTTAAAGCTATTAAAGGTTTTTGCCATTATTGGTTGTTGACACAATATAAATTATTTTTTTCTTAACTCCTTTTCAAGACCAATACAAAAATTTAAATCATCTTTAACTATTCCAGATATGTAGCTACCGTTTTTATAAAACATTTCTTTAGCATCCTCAGCATACAACCTTGTCATTTTTGCTGCTCTTTTCATATTCTCATCTATAGACTTGTTGTAATTTACCTTGCTATGCTTGCTGTATAGCATTGCTGCTCGATCTGTCATTAAAGTAGAAACTCTTAAATAAATATTGGCAGTATTTTCTTTTCCTGGTTCTCTATTAAGCATGGAATATAAATAACCTGCTACTCCTGAACATCTATTAAAAATATAAATATCGGATGTAGCTCCTGTGTTGTTGACCATGTACTTTGTTATATTTTGATTAAAATTGAGTGCAAAACTACTAAAGGGGAATAAAATTAAGATAGTAGTTATTATAATTTTTTTCATTAATAGATAATTAAACAATTAAATCAAAATTTTGTCAATTCTCATCCTTGAGAATAAAAAGAATAACGAATGTAATTATCGTTAAATATTTCCTTAGCTAATTGCATAATATCTTGCTTGGTGATGCTATTCACAACGGATTCAACACTTAAGATATTGGTCATAGGTTCCTTGTTTTGAATATATTCATTAAGCGCATAAGCCCAAAAATGATTTTTATTGATATTATTTTTATAACCTTGAATGAGCTCTAATTTCTTTTCCTGTAATAATTTGCTATCAAAATCTCCTTTAGTTATTTTGACTAACAAGGCATCAATAGCTTTGTTAATAATATCCACGCTGTTTGGACTAGATTCATAAAAAATAGTGAAAGCAAAAACTTCTTCCGGATATTTCCACATATCAAAAATACTAGATTGGATAGAATAAACTAAATTTTCTTTTTCTCTAATTTCATCATGTAGTACTTCGCTAAGCATACTTGCTAGGATTCCACAGATCTGTCTATTTTTTACATTGTTTGTAAAAGTTCGGTTATAGTAACGACCTTGAGTAGACTTTACGGGTTTTAATTCACGAACCTCCACTAATTCTTTTTTCTTATTTAAGCGCATACCATGATCAGTAAAACTTTCTTTACGAAAGATTCCAGGTAAACTTCCGATATACTTGGCAGCAAACTGTTCAAATTCTGCTACATCAAAATCACCAACAAAAATAAATGAAAAATCACTCACATCAGCAAAACGATCTTTGTAAACCTTTTCTAAATCTTGAAGATTAATTTTTTCAATGACTTCAGCTGTTTTAAAAAAATATCTAGGATGATGTTGAAAAAGTGTTTCAGAAAACTTTTGTCGCAAGGTATTCTCAGGAAGATTTTTTTGATTTTCCCATTTTTCTAATTCTTTTCTTTTATAATTATGAACTACCGATGCACTAATTCTTCGATCAGTAAAATTTAGATAAATTAATTGAAATAGTTCTTCCTTGAATTTGCTAATAGCTGAACCATCTAAACCCTCAAATTCAGCACCTAACATTGGGCGTACGCTCACATATTCTGAAGACAATACGTTTTGAAGTTCGGTAACACTATATTCTCCTAAATTGGATACTTCTAAAATATCATCTAGGTATTTGGCAGAATACAGTTGCTGACTATCTGCTTTTGAATGTCCTCCAAAACTTCTTGCTTTAAATAAAATAGAATCTTTTTTAAATTTAGTAGGTTTTAAATAAATTGTTGCGCCATTGGCTAAGGTAATTTTTGTTATTCCTAGTTCTTTACTGATTTCCTTGTTTACAATTGCTGAGCCTTGTAGTTCTTTAGTGATTAATTTTTTTTGCTTAATCTTAAAACTATTTTGCACCAACTGTTTGGATTGAACATTAACGAACATCTTATCCATATCTGCTGCAGATGGTAAATTAGTAATTCGCTCCGGAGCAGAAATTTCAATTATACGATTTTTTCCATTTAGAGCTTCACGAAAAAATTGATTTACATCTTGTAAGGTTAGATTTGGAACGATTTCTTGAACAAGTTCATACTGTGCTGGAGAACCTATAATCATTTCATCTTCCGTAAAGTGACGAATATATTCCTTCACGTACTTTCGTGAACTCCGAGTGCTATACTCTTTCACATTTTGTTCGTAATTCGTTAGCAATTCTTGTTTAACTCGTTCAAGTTCTTGTTCGGTAAATCCAAAACGTTTCGCTATTTCAATACTTGTTAGCAATTCCTCAATGCCCTCATAAATCTTGGCATCATCTAAAATAACATAACAAAAATGATAAAAATTATCACGACTGACTTTTGCGTAGGTAAAATTTGTTTCTAATATAATGGGATTATCTTTGTGAGTTAATTCTTGTAAACGCTTTTGGAAAATTAATAAAGTAAGCTCATGAATGATATGTAAGCGCTGGTTTTCATAAGTATTAATTTTTGGATAATCTCTTTTTTCCAAAATACTAAAACTTAAATAATCTTTTTTCTTATCTTTAAAAATAACAAATTGATTAGTGGCAAAATCAGGTATGGAGTAACTAGGAAAAGAAACTTGCTTGGTGTTTTGTAAAGATGAAAAATACTTCTTAACATATTGCTCAATTTGTGCTGGTTCTATATCGCCTACGGCAAATACTGCCATGGAGCTTGGTTGATACCAATCTCGATAAAACTTTCTTCCTTCCTCATACGCAAAGTTTCGAATGATTTCGATATTACCGATTGGTCTTCTATGAAAATATCTTGAATGGTTAAATAATATTTTTCCCACCTGTTGAAAATGACGATCTTCTACTCCAAGATCTCTTCTCCACTCTTCCTCTACTATTTTTCTCTCTTTTTCAAATGCCTGATCTGACAAGTCTAGATTGCTGACAATATCTGATAAAATATAAATCCCCTTTTCTACCGCGCCTTGTTTGTCGGTTGGGATTTCAAATTTATAGGTGGTATTCTCAAAGCCAGTACTGGCATTAAAATGCCTACCTATAGAAAGGCCAATACTATTAAAATAATCATCGATACTATTTTTAGGAAAGTTTTTCGATCCATTAAAAGCCATGTGCTCTAACAAATGAGCAAGACCTCGTTGTTTGTCTGTTTCCATTAAGGATCCAGCTTTCACAACTAAGTTTAATTCTATTTTTTTAGGAGGAGTAGTGTTTTTTTGAATATAATAAGTTAATCCATTGTCTAATTTCCCATACAAAATATTGGGATCCATCGGAGGAAGATCTTTGGCGTATAGTTTTGTTGCGAATAAACTCATAATAATTACAAAAATAAAGATGTGCTTTGTCATGGTCATAAGTAGCAATACCGAATCCTTATTTATTCACGTATAGCATTAATGAGATTCGTCCAACCTACTAATAATAAAATAATCTATATCTAGTTTGTCTGTGAGTTATAATTACTAATGCTTCACAAATATTAAACCACATAATACTATCTTTGTTAAATAATGAAGAATCAAACAGTTTTTAAAAAAATTCAAGATTATTTAAATTCTTCAATAAGGTATTTAACATCACCAACTGAATGGGTAAAAAGTTATGAACTTGCTACTCAATTTTTTCCTCATCTTAAAACCTTAATTTTAGATGATATTGACATTGGAAAAATTACAAAGTTTGTTTCAAAAAATAGAAAAGAAGAACAAGTCTATAAAATCATATCTATCATTGCGTTAATAAATGGAGCTATAGCTTTTGTTCCAGGTCAAATGGGAATTGGCGTTGCAATCTGTAGAGCTTTAGAAGCTTACATGGCATATGAAATTGCCAAAACTGTAGGCATTAAAATTGAATTTAAAAACTTTTATAAATTAATAGTTGCCACTGGCATTGTTACGGTTTCGGTGTTTTGGATAATGAAAACTTTTTTAAGTTTTGCTTTTTCATTTACAGGAGGTATTTTTGTACCAGCTGAAATTCTTGCAACTAATTTTCTAGGATTATTTTTCTGGTTAGCTTTTGAAGAAATAAATAAATTTGACGAAATCAAAAACTTATCTTTCACAAAAACATTCTCAGTTGCAACAAGTGCTATTAAACACTCTTATAATTTAGCAAAAGCACAAATTGAAGTTATAGGAGATATTGGTATCAAGCTTAAGAATCTCTCTAAGAATATTTGGGCTGTTATTACATTTAAGAAAAACCAAGAACAAATAATAAAAGGTGATCTGCTATTTGCTCTGTGTCTTGCTAGATTGCTAGAAAATAAAGAAGAAGCTTTTAAAGGATTCTTCGGTTCTAAATATTTAGATGCATGGAGAATGTCATACACAAAAAAACTAGGACCTGATGCTACCTTTGAAGAAATTGCTAAGTTTGCACAATCATATGACAAAGAACAATTAGCTGGTTTGCAAAAACCTATTCAAGGCAAACTATTTGAAATTCTAGAAAATGCTCATGAAAATAGTGATAATGATGAATATAGATCTGAAATTTTTGAAAATCCAAACCATCCTATAGTTGATATTAAAAAAACAGATATTCTTTCTGGTAAAAGTTACGGTATTCAGCTCAAGGCTTCTGAAAACGTAAACTACATTGAAGAAACGTTAAGAAAATATCCAGATGTACCAATTATTGTTCCCAAAGGAGTTGCAGAAAAAGTTAACCATCCTTTAGTCATGGATGGGAATTATACATTGAATGAACTTAATGAAATTAATCAATCAAATTTTGAAAATCTACTTGATGTTCATCATGGTGAATACCTAGCCAAAGGTGGAATTGAAGCGGGAGTATTAATCCTTGCAATAAATTTAATGCCTTTTATTTATGCAAGACATAAAAAACAGATAAATAATGAGCAATTTACTACAGCTCTTAAAAAATTCATTCCAGACATTACTGCAAAAACAATTCACCGAGTAACTTTGCTAAGCATGATTGGTCCCCTGTATGCTTTTTTTCTAATATCAAAAGCAATAGGAAAAACTTTATTAGAAGGAATAGATGATGAGGAATTTGAAATAGACGAAAGTAAAAACTTAGACTGGAATAAACAGAATATGAGCAGAAGAGATTTTTTCTTATTATTTGCTCCTAAAAATATTTAATTAAACTTCCCAAACCTTTCTCTCATTGGAATTGATATCTGGATTAGGGAATAGTGTAGCTATAAACTTATCTTGTAAGGTATCTATTTTAATTACCACCGATATGCCTTTAGGAAAAGTTGATACAAGCTCATCAATCTTATCATCAAAGAAAAATAATTTGGTATCTTTGGCAAATTCAGCGATTAGTTTTTTCATTTTTTATTTTTTGCTCTTAACCATAGTATTAAAAAGAATAAAATTAAGGCAGGTTGCAGAATAACGAATATAACGATATTTGCCAACTCATAACCCATGCCTGTAACTTCACCAATCCACTCTAAAATTTTAACACACCAATTAAAAAAATCTGTAACGATTCTATCCATTTAGGAAAGTGTTTTGGTTGGTTCGTAAGTGGGGCCATCGGAATGCTCTATGCAAAGACTTTGTCCTTGCTTGATGGATGATTCAACATCACTTACATCCCATGTGTTACTGGTGATATCAAAGTATTCTGAAGCTTTGAAATGATCATTGTCGGTAATGGTAATTTGATAATTCTGATAGGCATGGAGCATAGGGATAATATCACTAAGGGATCCATGTCCTATTTGAAACAAAACAAGAGAACCCATTAAAAAAGGTCTTACGGATAATGTCAAAGCATCTGCCTTCAACCCATTTACTGATACGGGAACTTTCTTATTCACTAATTCTGCTATCTTAGGGTTTTTGCTGTAAGTATAAGCGCTAAACAAAATCCAAGCTTGATCACAGGAATTCTTGCGCATCACCAAGCGCAAGGTATCTCCGTGAGTTATTTCCCCAGGAATGCTCACCATAGCAAAGTTTTTAATCCATTTCACATGAACCGGATCTGCATTGGCTGGAAAAGAAAAAGTGAGAATGTAAGAAGAGATAAGTGCAATGATTTGTTTCATGGTTCCTTTCTAGGTGGTATTGATAAAAATACTGATAATACTTTCATTAACTCAATCTAAGATCAGTTTCTCTTAAAACTGCGTTTAACTTGTCTTTATCCTTCGGTGATTCATAAACGCAAGAAATAGTGAAGGTATTAATTTCATATTTAATATTCTTTTCTATTAAGTAATTTCTTAATTTATCACTTCGGAAATTATCCTCTTCTGGTATTTGTTTTTTTAAGAATTCTAATAACTCATCAAATGACATGGTAAATTCGGGTTGGGGAAAAATATGAATACTATATTCCAGCTTATTTCCTTTGTCAGGACCTTGTTTTGGAGTAGTAAACTCTGAATAAGCAAATCCTCCCTCTTTTGCCTCGGATAACATATCTGTATAAATTCCGCGATCATCTTCTTTTTCAAGAAGAAATTCGCATCTTCTTTGCATCATGCGTTAACCCTTTCTATAATGAGTTATTATTTTTATTGTCACTTTTAAAAATCAAAATGGATTTACCAATCACTTTGGTTTTTACCTTGGTTTTCTTAAATGAAGCTAAGAGCTTTAAAAAGAATTCTTCCAATTCTTCATAAGTATCAAAGCTATATTTCAGAACAGCACCCAAGCTAGATTCTAAATACTCTGGTTTAACGACAGTTTTATCGATCATATTATGCTCCTTCGTTTAGTTTAATGAATGCTTTAAAAATAATGTATGTGGGATCAGACAACCTACTCAATGATCACTCCCAGCAATGTCAGATAATATAAATAAGGGTAACAATTATTAATCTAGTAAATAATTGTGTTAAAAAAATGTCCAAAGATCTTTTAAAAAAATTAAATTATTAATCAGAAAAATCTTTAATATTTTTTAAGGCAAATTTACAATATTTACAATTTTCGTCATGTTTGGGAATCTCTGTTTCTTCCAACAAATCAATAAGATTGGTAATTAAATTATTAAATTCTTTTTCAATTCTAGGCTGGGGAGAATAAAGCATTTTCAATTTTAAATCACACTCATCCTTGGTGTGAGAAAAAATTTTTTCAGGAAAAAACTGCGCAATACCCATATGTGTTACTGGTACCAGTTTAGGAGTAACTTTAGACTTAGTTGCGCCAGGATTGGCAAAAATTTGTGCATAAGCTTCTAATTGAAATTTATAATTGTCAGACTTGGTTTCTGATAAATTGGTAGTTTTAAAATCAATAATTCCATAACCACCTTGATCAAATTGAACTACTAAGTCTGGGGCTCCAAATAAAGAATAAGACCTACCTTTATTATCCTTTAAATCTGATGACATTATTCTTCCTGGAAGATCTGTTAAAAATTTTCCTGATGGCAATTGATCAGTAACATCACTAGTATTTTTATTCAAAAAATAGTTCTTTTGAACAACATCAAAACTCGAAAATACAGGTGGAGGAAAATCACCTAGGGAGAGTTTGTGTTTTTTTAACAAATAAAAACATCTTTTACACTTTGGCTTATAATCTAACTCTGATGGTGAAAATAAATATTCTTTCATTTGTATATGGCTACCACCCTAGTTAGCTGTGGTTTCACTCTTGACTCTCCAAGAATAATAATTCTTTCATTCTTGGTATAATATATCCGCCAAAAGTGTCTGTTTTCTTCAAAGTCTTTTACTTCTTCAATGCGAACTTCGGTTATTTTGTCCATTGGCTTATCTAGTCTAATCATTGGCTCCACCCTTTCAATCATTAATTAATATTTTGAATAAAATCTTTTTCAGCCTGATTGATTAATTTAGCATAAGCTAATCGCATTAAATCAAGGACGTGAATGTAATCATCAATATTTTTTTTAGCTGGATTTAACCAAGGGATATCCTTTTCGGGAACGCCAAGATGCTTTGTCACAAAAAGATCTATCATATTTAGAACTCTTTGTTTTTCCTTGGGTTCTAATCTGGCAAACATCACATTAATAATTTTAGATGCTTTACTTGTCGGTATTTTTATTTCTTTATTCAACATACTTTTCTCCTAATTAAAGTTAGGACAAAAAACTATGCATGTATGGAAGTACAATAAGGAGGCTTAGCCTCAATCTTGATCTTCAACGCGATACATCCTGTGTAGCTCTTCGTCGATCAAATTTGAGACTATATTTTTATTATTTTTTTTTCAAGTTATTTTTTTCCTTATCCTTTTTCTCCTTTTGCTCCTTTAATTTCTTAAGTAACTCAGTATTTCCAAAATGAATGGTTGATATTTCGGTTGGAAGCCCCATTGCTTCCCATTCTTTAGCTGTTACTTTTTTAAACGGCATAGAACCTCCTTTGTAAATTGAATGATCACTTTGTTTTCTTTTGGATCGTCAGCGTAGATACCTTTGCCTTCATAAGCATTTACCACAGTTTGGGAAAAGGGACCTTGTGGACCACCATGTTCCATGACTGTTTCATACATAATTTGTATGGTAGTTTTTTTGGATTGTTGTTTCATTGTTTCTCCTTTAGCGTTTTGTTTAAAGTCCCAGCAAGTAGAGTTAGTTTCTAAATCAGGACTATTGCTATTTTATAATTATTTAATGAGATTGGTCAACTGCTTGTGTGCATTTTTTAATTTATAATATCTTCCTTTCTACCTCAGCTACCTTTAGGGATTGATGTTCTTTTAAATTTTTATGAAGTTTAAGAGCAAAAACTAATAATATTATTAACACTCCAACATGCATATAAAAAATTAAAGCTTAATAAAAAATTATAGGAACCATGAAATAGTATTGGAATAATTAAAGCATAACCTTGATATTTCTTTTGGCCCGTAAAGGCGAATAAACCAAAATAAAATCCCATAATAACACCTACTAAACCGTGAAGAGGAACTGCAGTAAAAGCTCTTAATTGCGCAATCTCTAAACTAGTAAAACCTAAATTTTCTGATTGTAAATATACGTATTCAATATTTTCAAGTGTAGCAAATCCTAAGGATACAAGAACACCATAAACTATACCATCCATGGGTTCATTAAATTCATTTTTTTTTAGAACAAAATAATAAAGAACAGAAAATTTAAGAATCTCTTCAACTAAACCTCCTGCAAAAAAACCAATTAATAAAGCATTGTTTACAGGATCATTATTCTCAAAAGTTTTAATAATAAATTGATTTAAGTATCCTGCGGGTATTATTAATAAGACACCTAATAGAAAGACCTGAAACATTAATTTTTTAGGCTCTCTAAATCTATCTGATAAATAAATGTATAAAAAAATTAAAATTGAAGGAAGGACCGTTATTGCAAAAGTTGTCATTGAAATTCTTTTACAATCTCAACCACAAATCTTAGAATGCCCAAGACCATAAAAAACTGAGCTGCTGTGGCCCATCCATAACCAAGTTTATTTTTTATTTTTTCCTTCTTATAATTTTCTGCGCTTCTCCAGGTTCCAATGTATAAAAAAATATAAATAGCTATAAACAGTAAAGATATAAGGCCTACTACCTCATCACTTGTTCTATTTCTTTCCATTATAGTAATTGTAACACCCATAATTGCTCCTAATCCCCCTAGCCACAGCCAATAAGATATTGGCAATGATAACTCACCTCTAAAAAATCTTATTAAAATATTATTGCTTTTTTCTTGCTCGCTAGATTTAGTGACTTTGTTTAGCTTTCTAATTTTCACATTTTTTGAAGTTTGCGTATAAACTAGATACGAAATCAAGGCTAAAATGACCAAAACCCACCAATACTGTTTGTAGTCATTACTTGTACTTTCTGTTGAATAATTTGTTTTTTTATTTTGTGCTACTTTGTTAGTATATTTGACAGGTTCAGTTTCATACCTACAATAATAAGAGGCAGTCTTCACAACATCTAAATTAATATCAGCTACATAAAAATATGCGGTCTTTTTTCCAAAAGGTTTGATATATAAATTTACGTCTTTTTCTCTAACAACTTTCCGATCTATTGTATAAAATACTAATTTAGTTATTTTTATCTCATCACTTGAAGTGCTTTTAAAATTAAATTGAGCTTCTTTAGCATATTCCTTTGATACATGCGTTCCTGAACTATTAATATATTTCCAGGAAAATTGAGTAAGCTTACTACATCCTTCACTTGGATATGATTTGTTCACAAGCCCAAAAGTAAGAATAAAAATTATTAAAAAAACTTTATTCATAATAAAAGTTTATTATTAATAAAAATAAAATGGTAGTAAAAATTAAGATTTTTTATTTAACAAAATTACCATTTTCATTAACTAAGAAACACTTGCCATTTTGAAAAGGGCCTCTTTCGGCCTTCATAATAATAGAATCAGGACTTTCTGTGCCATGAAAATAATTATAATAATCAAAGCCTTGGTTTTTATAAATAATAAAATAATGTTTAGGAAAATTATTATTTTTTTCTAACTGAGTGGAGAAAATTGAATATTCATCTAGATCTTTAATAACAATTAATTTTTGCTTAGGAATTGTATTCTTAGAGTTATTTTTTGAAATATGATTAGTTAGAAAAGCTACTTTATGCTTTTCTTCCAATATTAAAGTAAAAACAAAATCTGAATAATAAGAACCACAATATAAAACTTTTCTTTTTTCTTCAGCTGGTTTATTAAAATAATCTGATGCCCTAATTACTCTGGCTAACCAAGCTGGGTTTATGTAGTTTTTAAATGAAGATTCTTTTGAATTTTTAAAATCAACTAGATCAACTAAATCAGATAAATTGTCCACATTGTCAATTCCGTGATCCTTAAAGATTTTTTGAAGTTTGCTAATTTTTGTTGAATGATAGATATTTGCGTTACTAGTCTGTTGCCCTAGCTCATTAATTTGTATTGGATGTGCGCTAGCTGAAGATGCTCCTGCTTCCTGATCTATCTTTTTAATTTGTTTCAAATCAATAACATTGTCAGAATTTTTGCCAAGGTTTTTACCCACATCAATTACTTCATCGCTATTTTTAAATATGTTTTTTAACATGGAGGGTATTTTACCAAAAGGAAATGCCTGCACAGGTTGAGAAAAGATAATTATAATTAAGGAAAAAGTAAAAATAATATGTTTGAATATCTTTATCATAAGTGATTTATTGTATTTATGAGCATCTATATTACAGCTGCTATAATAACTACGCTAGTAATTATTATTATTGGTTTTCTTTATACGATTATTATTCTTCTCAAAAAAATTAAAAGTGCAAAACCAGATGGTCTTACTCTCATAGAATTTCCATCTGAAACTAACAAAAAAATAAATGATCTGATTGAAAATATTATTAGTTTTAGTAGTGCCATTGACGATTCCGTGAACAAAGACCAGAAAAAAATTCTGAATGATCAAAAAGAAGTAGTAAAAGAAATATCTGAGCAATTAAAAACTTTTGAAACATTTGCTAAAGAAAAATCCAAAGAATTGGCTCAATACAAAGAAGGTTATGATCTTAATAAAAATAAAGCATTATTCTTATCCATAATAGACTCTATTTCTTTTATAGATTCTGCTCTTATTAAAATAAAAGAGGAAAATAATATTGCTAAAGATTATTTGGTAGCTACTAAAGATAAACTAGAAATAATCTTATCTAACTATTCAATTGAAAAATTTTCCCCTGAGATTAATAAAAAAATTACTGAAATAGAAGGTTGTGAACCACTTTTAGAAACCGTGGATACAAACGACGATCATAAAGTAAATTGTATTCATTCCGTTGTTAAACCTGGTTACGAAATACGAATAACTGAAAAAGAAAAGAGAATTTTAAAAAAAGCAGAAGTTAAAGTTTATTCTAAGGAGGAAAAACAATGAGCAAAATAGTTGGTATAGATTTAGGCACAACCTTTTCAGCAATCGCAATTTTGGATGACTTAGGAAATCCAGAGGTGCTAGCTAATCCAGATACTAATAGCAAAATAACTCCTTCGGTAGTTTACATTGGAAAAAATGACAAAGTTTTAGTAGGAGATAAGGCTAAAGATGCGGCGATCGCGGAGCCAAACCGCGTTGCTGTGGAAGTTAAAAGAGAAATGGAAAATGAAGATGTGGTTTTTGATCCAACTAAAGGAATTTTTGTAGAGGGAGAAAAAAATAGTAAAAATTTTACACCATCTCAAATTTCATCTTTAATTCTATCTAAATTAAAAGATTATACTACCGGAGTTAAAAAAGCAGTTATTACAGTTCCTGCTTTATTTGCTGAAAGAGCCAGAACAGCTACCATTGATGCAGCAAAGCTTGCTGGTATTGAAGTATTAGAATTAATCAATGAACCAACAGCTGCAATACTTCACTATGCAAATCTACCTGGGTCAAGTTTGAGCGGAAGAATTTTAGTTTTTGATCTTGGTGGCGGAACATTTGATGTAACAATTGCTAAAGTCCAAGGTAAAGCAGTTGATGTCATTACCTCTAGAGGGGATAAGCACCTTGGTGGAACTGATTTTGACAGGGAAATCGTAAAATTATTAAGCGAAAAATACAAAAAAGAAAAAGGCACTGGATTAAATGAAAAAGACAAAAAAAATCAAGATATTGCTGAAAAAATCAAAAGAATTTTATCAGTAAAAGATAAGGCAAGTGATGTGGTGGATGGACCAAAAGGTCCTGTTAAAATTGAGATCACAAGAGTTCAATTTGAAAAAGCAATCAAAAGATACCTTGAGCAAATCAAAATGCTCATGGAAGATGCCTTAGAATCTGCTGATTGTACACATGAACAAATCAAACAAACCTTATTAGTTGGTGGCAGTACTAGGGTTCCATGTGTTGTTGAGACAATCAAAAAAGTAATGAAAAAAGATCCTGTTAAAGGAGTTAATGTTGACGAGGCAGTTGCTAGCGGCGCTGCTATTTACGCAGGACTTCTTTCAAAAAAAGATCTCAATGCAGCACAAAAAAAATCTTTAGATAAAATAGAACTTGAAGATGTTTGCAATCATTATTTAGGAACTTTGGTAGTAGCCAAAGATCATGAGAGAAATATTCATGGAGTTGCAAACAAAATCATTATTGAAAGAGATACTAAATTACCTTGTTCCAAAACTGTAGAGGTTGAAACTTTATACGATGGACAAGACGTGATTGAATGTAGCGTTACACAAAGTGAAGGCCCTGAAAAAGATAAGGAGTTTGTAACAGTTATACATCAATCAAATTTAGATCTACCTAAAGGAAGACCGGCAGGTCAACCTATTAAAGTTACTTATAGCTACGATAAAAGTGGTACTATTCATGTTGAGTTTTTAGATGTTAATTCTAAGAAAAAATATGAAGCTGACTTAAAACCCATGGGCTCGCAGAGTATCAAAGAACTCAAAAAAGATTTAAATTTTGATATAGAATAAAATGAATCTGCCTTTAGTAGTTCCAAATAATACGGTTAACTTGTTAGACGGAAATATTTGGATAATTTATATTGTTGGTATTATCATCTGGATTTTTTATAGTGTGATTAAAGAAAAAGATGAAAAAAAAGCCCTACAGGAAGAGATAGCAAGTATTCCTCAACTTGAAATCAAAGTAACAAAAACAAAACTTCCAGAGGAAATAAAGCTAGGGCCAATGCCTTCTTTTAAAGTTGAATTTAGGGGATGGGTAAGTCATCCAACAGATCCCACTATAAAACTTAATTTATTCATTAAAGATGTTTATTTGAATGACGAAGGTGAAGAAAAGGTAATGCCCGTCTCTTGCCCTGTACTTCCAGACTGGACGGAAGGAACAACTAGATTTTTAAGACTAACAGAAGAAATCAACACTTCACCATTTGGTCATTTTAAAGAATTTACACATTTTAAATTTATACCAATTGAATACATATCTGGTCCATTTAAAGGAAAAAGAAAGCTTAGATTTTCTCTAGTGGCTACAGATGTGGATGCACAAAGTGACTGGGGAAGTTTTTCTGAAGATCAAGTCTCAAAAATACGTCATATAGCTAACACAGATATTGATCATACTTTTACTGAAGTAGGTTTCCTAGAGAATTTCTTTAATAGAGAACAAATAGAAAATTTGTCTATTAAAGTAGCGCTGGCGATAGCCGCAAGCGACGGGAATTTAGATCAAAAAGAACTAAACGTAATTAAAGAATGGGCAAATTTATCAACAACCAATCTTGAAGAAAAAGAGGCTAAAGAAAAGAAAAAAAAATTAAGCAAGTTTATAAAAGAAGCCTACGTAGAAGCAAAATCCAAAAAAATATCTGTGTCTGGTTTAATTGAAGAATTAAATGATAAAGCGATAAAAGAGCAAAAATACGAATTGGTTGACCTTCTATTAAAAGTAGTAAGCGCAGATGATGAGCTTTCTAAAGAAGAAGACATGATGCTTAATAAAATTGTTAAAAAATTAGAAATTGATCAAAAAACGTACAACCAAATGAAAAACAAAACAATAGCTTCTGTAGGAAAAATTGAAACTAGTGATTACTCATCAGGCTCTGATGAACAATTGTTAGGTTTGTCGGATGAACTAACTGATCAAGAAAAATGTAAAGAACTAAGAAAGCTGTATTCTAAATGGAATGGTCTGACTAATAGTTCTAATAAACAAACCAAAATCAGAGCCAAAGAAATGGTTAAAAAAATTGCCAATCTAAGATCTAAATATAATTGTTAATGAACTCACTTGATATCTTTAGATATAGCAAAGACGATCCTAATGAATTTGATATTAGCAAACCTAAAATAGATGAAAGTGAAAAAAATAAATATTTATCTAATTTACTTTCTCACTCCATCAAAGTATCTGAAGAAATTTTTCCTAATATAGCAAAAAGTATTGATGAAATTTTTGCTAAACTAAAATTAGAAAATAATTTTAATTTTTTTGTAACTGCAGATCATATTGAGGCAAATGCTTCGTGCAGTGCTATGCCATTTAGTAATAAGCCAGATATCGTGGTTACCTCTAAATTAGTAGAGCTTTTGACTAAAGAAGAATTAAAATTTGTCTTGGCACATGAAGTAGCTCACTATTACTATCAACATTCTATGTATCCTCATCATTCTACTGCCGCTTCAAGAATAGAAAAATTAAATTTACTCAACTTATCAAGAGCAGCCGAAATCAGTTCTGATCGTATTGGATTTATAGCGTGTGATAATATTCAAACCTCGTTGCGAGCCATGCTCAAACTAGCCTCTGGATTAAGTGACAAGCATATTAACTTTAATTTCTCTGCCTATTTAAAACAACTAGATGAACTAGAGTCTTTGGGTAGAAATGAAGGTCAGTTATGGAGCTCCCACCCTAATTTCTTGGTAAGAATGAAATCTTTAATGTGGTTTGAAAAATCAAAAGAATACAACGAATTTGCTAATCATAGACAAGGTACTTATACGCTTAGCGAAATAGATAAAAAAATTGATGGCTTAATCAATAGATTAACTGGAAATGAATTAGAAGTATCTAACCAAGAGGTTTATGACCGTGCACTTTTGTGGGCATCATTAAAAATGTATTTGGTGGATAAGAAATTTACCAAAGACGAACAAGAAAAATTTAGACAAAGATTTGGTGAAAAGAAAACAATGAG